>NZ_AP017457.1:600000-1200000 GCF_002355535.1 Aurantimicrobium minutum | reverse complement strand
CCATAAAGCAACTAAAGAAGGCCGTTTCAGAGCACTTATTTATGCCCCCATTGAGTTTGATCGCCACAAACAGGACTTAGCATCCGGCAAACCTCCGACTGAGGGAATGCATTTATTCAATGTTGCACAGCGCAGTATTCAAGCACTGACATTTGACACTGTAGAAGGCCTGGAAGATGGTTCACTTCCTGTCCTTACCCTGGCTGGTCAAGATGCTGACGACCAGTCACAGAAGGATCTGTGCCCCAACTGTCAGCAATCAGACGGCATTAGATTCCTCGGTAGTGCAATTGCCACCATGCTCTCCGTAAGCACTACGACAATATTCTCTGATCCGAACTTGAACAGCGAGGAAAAGAAGGCTCTTGTCTTCACCGATAGTGTTCAGGACGCAGCTCACCGAGCGGGTTTCATTCAGAGTCGTTCACATGTTTTCAGTCTGAGAAACGCGATACGCGAAGCTATCCCTCGCGGCGAGATCTCCATTGAAGATTTGGCAGAAGTCATTCTTGCTAACGCCAACGATCCATTCCGTAGATATCGTTTGCTTGCTCCCGAAATCGTTGAGCGGCCTGAATTCAAACCTTATTGGGAAACCAAAACAGGGAAGCCAGTTCCTGCCCCTGTTCTTCGCAGAGTTAAGCGCCGTATCCAGTTTGATTTGGCCATGGAGTTCGGCCTGCAATCCAGACTTGGTAGAACGCTTGAACTCACAGGTAGTGCTGCAGCTCAGGTAGATGCCGGCGCTAAATCAAGCTTGGAATCATTTGGCCGGGCAGCTGTAAAGGACTTTGAAACTGCCGGACATCTTGGTTCGGATGGCAAGGTTGATGCTGATGTTCTCGTCCACTGGGTCCGCGGTGTTTTAGAACACATGCGCGTTCGAGGTTCCATTGAACACGAATGGTTCAACAAATACCTTTCCAATAATGGTGAACGCTGGTGGATTTCCGGAGGTCGGCCACGATCAGTCGGGATGCCTGCATTCCCGTTTGGTCGTGATGCACCGGGTAACCCACGATTTGGTTCTGCCCCTGCTGGCTCTCGGGAGTCAGGCCTTGACCCTGCTGGTTCTTCTAAGGGTTGGTATGCGAAATGGGCTTCCAAGAATCTTGGGGTGACTCCAGCTGATGGAGCAAAGCTCACACGTCAATTGCTTGAGGAACTAGAAAAGCGTGACGTCATATCATCCGTCACGATTGGTGCTGCTGGGAATGCAGGAGCGATCACATATCAAATCAGCCCTAGCCGTGTGGTAGTCAGAGAGATTTCTGACCAGGCTTTACTAGCCGGTAAAAACCTACTTGTGTGTGACACCTGTCAGAGTCCAGTACCTGGAACTGAGCAGGTTGTAGATGAATTAGAAAACTCACCCTGCACGAGTGTGCGTTGTACCGGAACTCTTCTGCGCGCACCAGGTGAGCCAGATAACTATTACCGGACCCTGTATAACGATGGACAGATTCGCCGCGTTGTCGCGCGAGAACACACGGGTCTTTTAGAAGACAAACTGCGCCTTGAATATGAAAACGGCTTTAAGCAATCGATCGAGTCACCTGATGCGCCGAACGTTCTGGTTGCTACACCCACCCTCGAAATGGGTATTGATATCGGTGACCTCTCCACGGTCTTTTTGGCTGGATTGCCTAAGAATGTTTCTTCATACCTCCAACGCGTGGGTCGTGCAGGACGTTTGACAGGTAACTCACTTTCTCTGGCATATGTTCTTGGCCGCGGGGAACAGTTGCCCAAGCTTGGGGATCCTCTCTCTGTCATTAACGGCGAAGTTCGCCCACCGGCTACCTACATCAACGCAAATGAGATCCTTCAGCGACAATTCATTGCATCCGTAGTCGACCGAATGGCCTTCGAGGGAAAGAACGACAAGTTCCAAGAGGCTCGAGATGTTCTGGCGAGTACAGAATCCGACTCATTTATTGGGTTGGTGATTGACACTGTTGAGTCCGATGTCGAGGGTACTGTCCAAGCTTTCCTCGATGGTTTTGATGGGCTTTCAGAAGAATCTAAGGATTCCCTTATCGCATGGGCAGAGCCGACTGCTGGAACTCAGTCAAGTCAGTTGGCAATCTCACTTATTTCTGCTTCTCAACATTGGACGGCAGAGGGAGAAACCCTCAAGATTCGCAAAAAGATCATTAGTGATTCATTAGATGAACTCAAAGTCAAGGCAGAGCACCCCCTAGCAACTGATGACGATAAATCAGCATTAAAGAGCGCAAACGCTTCCTACAAACTGGTAGTTCACCAACAAGATGTTCTGAACTCTGAATTCTGGATCAGTTCATTGGAGCGCTTTGGTGTTCTGCCCAACTACACGCTTCTTGACGACAATGTCCGCTTAGATGTTGGTTTGAGCTGGACTGATCCTGACACCAATGAAACGGTCTATAGCAACACTTCCTATGACCGTTCTGCAGGCATTGCTATTCGCGAACTCGCACCTGGCGCAACTTTCTATGCCCAAGGTGTCGAGATTGAAATCGATGCGGTTGATTTGGGCAACGGTGGAGCCAAGGTTCAGAAGTGGAACTTCTGTCCCTCATGTGGTTTTGCTAGAGATGTCGCCGTAGATGCTGCTGCGTTACAAACCAACTGTCCTCGATGTGGAAGCAAGGGGATTACTGATGCGAACCAAATCCTCGATGTCTTGGAGCTTGAAACTGTTTCCGCAGAAGTCCGCAAGGAAGAATCAGCGATTAGTGACGGCCGAGATGAACGCCACAAAGAGTATTTTGACGTTCAGATAGCTGCTGATGTTGATCAATCCAAAATCGAACGTCAGTGGTTTGTTGAGGGCACCTCTTTCGGGGCGAAACTTCTGAACGATATGACGATCAGATGGGTTAACCTCGGGAAAACTGCAGGTTTTGGCTCACCACGATTTGTTTCCGGCGGCGAATACAGTGCACCTCTTTTTAGAGTCTGTGAAGTCTGCGGAAAGCTGGATCAAAAGGGTAACGTCAATTCTTACAAAGAACACCGTGCCTGGTGCATTAACCGCGAGGCTGCTGAAGAGCACACTGTCCAGCTTGCGTTGACTCGTACGCTCAAGACGCAGGGGCTGGTATTGAGGTTGCCACCATCTGTTGTCCTGGGTGATGGACTCGCAATCCCAAGCTTGTCTGCAGCAATACAACTCGGGCTCCGGGAACTCATTGGTGGTAATCCTGATCACCTCAGGCTCGCAACGATCGTTGAACCCGTCTTTACCGACGGCAGCGAAAACAACACAGCAATTCTGATTCACGATGCCGTGCCTGGCGGCACAGGTTATCTCACTGACCTAGCAAGCCCCGAACAAATCCACGACGTGCTTTCTAGGGCATGGAAGGTTGTTCGTGATTGCGCCTGCAAATTTGAAGGGCGTTCTTCGTGCCATCGTTGCCTGCTGCCTTTCGCCCCTGGCGGAAGCGTAGATTCTGTCTCACGCGCTGTGGCAGAGCGTCACTTAGCCAAGCTATTAGGAGTTACCGAATCAGGTGAGCTTCCTGAATGGGAAATCACTGAGACGGATCCTGGTAATCAAGATCCTGAATCCATGCTGGAACAGTGGTTCAGGAAAGTTTTCAAAGAGCGCATCACCAAACTTGGAGCTGCACTCAAAGAAATTCCTGGTCCCTGGGGAAACAAGATTCAATTCACAATTCCCGGTAACAAATTTGTTTGGGAGCTAGCACCCCAAGTTCACGTCGGTATCACCCGTCCTGACTTTATTCTTCGAAGCCAAAACGGCGGGGTCAAGCCACTTGCAATATACACAGATGGCTATGCCTATCACGCCTCACCAGCCATCAACAGAATTGCTGATGACGCAAAAAAACGCAGATATCTCAAGGGCGAGGATTATGAAGTTCTCGTACTTACTTGGGATGATCTTCGCCGTGCAAGTGAGGGTGAAAAAGAGCCAGCTCTTGATTGGTTCAATCGCGCTGCGGTTGCACCCTTTGTCCCTCTATTAGGTCTCTCCCCGGCTGCGCTTGATCATGTAGTTGCGAATCCAATTGATCAACTTATGGATTGGATCTCTGATCCCAATAGTGCGTTGGATAAGTGGAAGAGCGTCGCCGCTGCGATACCCTTCTTCCTCACCGTTGCTAAACCCAACTACTTTGCCGCAGTTTCATCTACTGAAGAACTCATCGCGAAGGCAATATCGTTTATCGATAAAGACGGAGTTGAAGTATCAGAAGAGAAAAGTACTTGGGCAATACTCAACGGACCACTCGTCGTAGTGTCACGTCACAGGCCTGAAGCTGGTAGCACTGCAACCGAAGTAGCCCTCATACTTGATGATCGGATCAAGGCTGTTTCTGCTCCGCATTTCAAAGATGCATGGCAGCAATGGTTGAAGTTTGGAAACTTATTAAGTCCACGTGAACTTTCAGATGGTGCTCACATTCTTGCGTTGAGCGACTCAGGAACTTCTCCTAAAACTTCACCAATAACCCTTCCTGCGACCAGCGAAAATATTCCGAACCAATGGGCGCCTCTTTTTGAAAATGCATCAAGTGCAGAAAAGACGTTGTTAGTGGAGCTATCAGCGTTGGCGGGTATTCCCCTTCCTGAATTAGGTCTCGAGATCGGTGACGGAATACCTGTCAATCTTGCATGGTCCGAATTTAAGGTGGCAGTTCTCCTCGAGCCACTTGCTGATGATGTTTCAGATTTACAATCTTTGGGTTGGCGGGTTGTTAGCCCAAACGCTGAAGACATTTTGGATGCTCTCTCTGCAGGAAGTGAAAAGTAATGCCTAACATTCAGCTGAGCAAGCTTAAAAACCAGAATCATGAAGGGCCAGTGCGGGCAAAAATTCTCACTTTTCTTCAAAAGCTCGCGGAAGACGACACAACTCCTGGGTTGCACATTGAAAAGATGCAACAACAGGCAGATCCCAAGGCTAGGACGGGTCGAGTAGATCAGTCACTTCGTGCTGTCCTGTATCGGATTGACCGCGCAGGTGAAGAGCGTCTATATGTTTACGCCGGTACATGGGCACATGACGAAGCAATTCGTCGCGCTCAAACGCTTGTCCTCCAGGTCAACCCAATTAATGGAATACCTGAATTTGTTGAGTCGGCGCCTACCGGTATTCCTTCCTATGTCCCTCAAACCGTAACGCCAATTGTTGAAGATCCAACTTCTGATGTGCCTCTCCAGCCTTTCTTGAAGCAATTTGGCTTCAGTCATGCGGATCTCACAGAATCACTTGGCTTTGATGCCTCTGCTGCTGAAGCATTGCTCCATGCCACGAGTGAGGATGAATTACTTTCCTTAGCTGAATCTTTTGAGAACGAGTGGCAAGTAAACGCAGCACTTGCTCTGGCAGTTGGCGAACCGATCGACAAGATTCGTGAAGATCTCGCGATCGGAGAGAAGCCCGAACCGGGTGATGATGCTTTTGTTGCTGCATTTGAGCACCCTGCTTCCAAGATGCAGTTCACTTTCATTGATAACGATCAGGAACTCAAAAACATTATTGAAGGCGGAGATTTCGGAGCATGGAGAGTGTTCCTTCATCCTGAACAACGCTCCTACGCTGAGAAGTCATATAACGGCCCATTCCGTCTCACTGGCGGTGCTGGCACGGGTAAAACAGTTGTGCTCCTCCACAGAGCACGGAATCTTCATCACCGCGATTTCAAAAAGAGAATAATTCTGACGACCTTCACTAAGGCTCTTGCAAGTGCACTCACACGTGATTTAGAGCGCCTTGACCCAACCGTCTCTCTCGCGAGTTCCTTGGGTAAAGAAGGGGTACTTGTTCGCGGTATAGATCAGTTAGCCGCTGAAATTCGCGACTCGAACCCTGAACTCTTCTGGAAATCAGCAGAGAACGTTTTTGGAGCAGCCACGGAGCCTCGGTCAAAGTTAGTTTCAAACGAAACGGGCTGGAGAGAAGCGATCGAGGACTCGGACACAGTTCTTCCTGCAGAGCTACAGAGCCCAACTTTCTATGAAACCGAGTATCTCCAAGTAGTTCTGCCGGCTCGAATTACAAAGCTCGATGAGTATTTGCAGGTTCGCCGGCCGGGTCGCGGAGTAGCTTTAGACAGAACTAAACGGACTCTTGTTTGGAAAATAATCGAGTCTCACAGGAAGGCTTCGTCGCACCTAGGCAGGATAAATTTTGCCGAAGTTTCCGCAGTAGCTGTTTCAGTTCTTCAGAATGGATCAGCAGTTTCCGTTGCTGATTCAGTTCTCGTTGATGAGGCCCAAGACCTTTCCCCAATTCATTGGCAGCTGTTAAGGGCACTCGCCCCCGAAGGGCAGGATGATCTATTCATCGCCGAAGATTCTCATCAGAGAATTTATGGGCAGAAGGTAGTTCTCTCTCGTTTTGGAATCCGGATTACTGGACGATCGAAGCGTCTCACTCTCAACTACAGAACAACCCAACAGAACCTTCACTTTGCACTCGGGGTTCTCGAGGGTGTCCAGTATTTAGACAGTGAAGAGGCTGAAGAGACAACGCACGGATATAAATCTTCTCGACGCGGACCCACTCCAGAGCTCCTTGCTTCACAAACAGAAGTTGATCAATTCGAGCAAATTGCTGCCCTCATTAAAACGTGGATTGATGGAGGAGTTCCGCAGCAAGATATAGCTGTGCTGTGCCGGTCCAACACTAAACGAGATCAATTACGGGCCCAACTAAATGATCGTGGAGTTCCTACTGTCGTTCTCGAACCTGGTGAGTCTGCCGCTAAGAAACCTGTCTTGATGACGATGTATAAATCGAAGGGAATGGAATTCTCAAGGGTCATTCTTTTTGATGTGTCCGCCGGTTCAATTCCAAACCCGGTTGGGCTACAAAATACGGCGCCAGAAGACTTGGATGACTTTTTACTCCGCGAACGCTCACTGCTGTATGTGGCAGCAAGCAGAGCCCGTGATGAGTTGGTAATTAGCTGGCAGGGATACCCCTCTGAATTGCTGGGTGCAGTGGTCTAACTGAACCAGTCTTTTATAACTCCAGAGTTGAATCTGTTTCTATCCATTTCTTAATTAGTTCAGTGTTATTCCCCATCAAATACTCAACATGTTTGGCATGCTCTTCAACTTCAGCTAAGAATCCCTCATGCCCACCACCGTCAATGGGGTCTTCTGAAGTTCCCTTGACATAGGTTATGAGAATCTTGGCAGCTCTAGGTGGAGACTTCTTCCTAATCACACGACCCATGCGCTGGATCATTTGGCGTTTGCTTTTGCTTGCGGCAATCACGATTGCTAGTTCAGCTTCCGGAACATCGATACCCTCATCAAGTATTCGAGGAGTGCAAATGACTTTCAGCTTTCCGGAACCAAATTCCTTGAGACGAGCTTCTCTATCTTGTTGCTTATCATCACCTGTCAAAGGCATTGCTGTGGTTGCTTGTGCAGCAATCCATGCCAGCCTTCGGGCACTCTCTTTTGTTTCAGTGAAAATCAAAGTGCCACTCGATTCATTGAGGGAATCTCTGATACCTGCAAGGAGCTCTTCTTTACCAGATGCCTCAGCCATAATGCTTCGACGATGTGCGAATCCTTCAACATACTGACGGCAGTAATAAGACTCTGTGTCACGTGAGTGGTCTTTAATCTTTGTTTGCACCTGCGCAAAGAACTCTGGCCATTCAGCTGGATAGAAGCAATTCTTAACGAGATAGCGCTTTGCCTTACGACATTTTTCTGTTTCAAGGTCATATTCATGTTGTTCATGTGGTGTGAATTCTGTAGCTACTAATGCCAGATTGAAAGGCGCAACAACGTCGTCTCGAAGTGCGGGACCGTAGCCATAGGTGTAGATGACCCCATCAAAAAAGGGGTTCAAGTATTGCTCAACACCATCATCTTGTTGTCTTTCATAAGTTCCCGACAGCGCAAGTTTGCGGTTGTAGCTGCTACTTAGCGCATTTTTGAACTGGGACGATCCATACCTATGTGCTTCATCCGCAACAAGTAATGCCAAGCTTTTTGGTTTTGGCTGATTCTTGCAGGCAGTTTGAACTGTACTTACGAGAACGTTGTAGGAGTTGAAATCGTCATGCCTGCCACCTGTGAGTTTGCCGATTCGGGCCCTCGGAAGAGCCTTTTCCAAATTACGATGCCATTGTTCTAGAAGTGCTGAAGTGGGAACTAAAACTAGTGCGCAACCGCCTTCTGCAAGAACTTGCCTGATTGCGGCAACCCCAACGAGAGATTTGCCAGTGCCAGTAATTGCTTCGATAACACCATGGTTATTGTTTTCTTCCCAATGCCAAAGTGCTTCCTTTTGCCACTGGCGTAGCTCAGGGCCTACATAATCGCCATTTCGGCCAATATCTTCCCACTGATAAAGATCCACAGTCCCCCCGCGTGTATTTCACAATACTGACTACTTGACAGTCCTTCTAAGTGTTAATTGAAAGAAATTTCTATGCTGCCAAACTGAAGTCTTCAGCCGAGTAAAGCTCAATATCATTGCAAGCAGATTGAAGAAGCACGCTCACAAATACTGCACGTGCAAAGACCTTGACCTTTACACCCAAGTTTTGCAGTGCTTCTGCTGCCTCGGCAAAAATGTGGTCGCCAGAAGCGATGACAACTTTGTCATAGCGCTTCTCGACATTTTCTTCGTAGGCAATCTGAAGTAATGCCCTGTCAGCACCGTCCTGTCCTGGTAGCCAAACCGTGCGAGCGCCTGGCCAACCGAACGCTGACTCAAGCAGGTTCTGGGAACTGCTTGATGCGACAACAATGTGTGCATCTGCAGGAACATTGTTCGCTTCAAGATAGAAGGTGCAAAAGCGAGAAATATCTGCAGATTTGACCTGACCTGTGCCGAGCTCATTTTCAATATCGATGAGGTGTAGTTCGCGATTTGCTGTGTTGATGTGACGAATATTCATCTAGATTCCCCTCCGGTTGATGTTGTGACATCAACTTACTTAGAGCCACGGACATTCTGATCTGCGCCCCAAAATATCCACCCATTACATATGCTGACTTCCTAATTTCACAGTTAGATTAGTTTTGGGGAATAGATCTTTGAAAAGGTCGCTCCGAGAAGGTGGTCAATCCACCGAGCTAGGCCAGGAGGCAATTCAAATGATCAAATCTGTGTCACAAACTCCTTTGTATGCGCTGTTGAGTGCCGATAACAACATCATTTATGACATCCCCCCTTACCAAAGAGAGTATTCGTGGGGAAAAGATCAATGGGACGCTCTTTTTGATGACTTACTCGAAGAGGATTCAGATTCTGGCCACTTTCTCGGGACGATTATTTGCGTAAATAAAACGCAGGATGCTGCCGCCCAGACAGTTCTTGAATTGGTTGATGGCCAGCAACGAATGACTACTTTGTCCCTGTTCCTGCTAGCTCTCTACAAGGAACTTTCTGCTCGAAATGAACTTTTAGATGAAGATCAAAAATCTGATCTTACAAATCTTAGAAGGATGTTGTGCCTAAAGGATCCAACTCGTCAAAGACTTCAACTACAAAAACAAAACTGTAATTCCGATGATTACGTTTCACTCTTGGTCGAGGCAGGTTTTGAGCTTCAGAAACCAAAAGTTACCTATGTTGGAGTCAGAAGGATATCCAAAGCTCTCGTCCACTTCGGCAAACGAATTGGGTCTCATCTCGAGGCAACACCAGGTAGTGAAGTTTCAGAGTTACTTTCTCTATACGGGAGAGTAAAGCGTTCCATTTTGGTCAAACTTGAAGTCGAGAACCACTCTGATGCTTTCGTGTTATTTGAATCTCTGAACAATCGTGGTTTGCCACTTACTCCTATTGACCTCATCAAGACATCTTTGCTTTCTGTGGCTGATAAAGGCTCAGATATTTCAGTGGAAAACGCCTATGAGGCATGGTCCGGCTGGCTTGAAGCACTTGGAGATGATTATGGAAGCCAGGAACGATTCTTTAGACAGTTCTACAACGCCTTCAAAAATGATTGGGACCTCGCTGTTCAAGGAGTCTCAATTGCTACTAGGTCTAAGCTCATCAGGGTTTATGAAGAGCTACTCAAAGGCGATCTAAAGCAATTCATTTCCAGGATGGAAATTGCAACTTCTGCGTATGGTCGAATTCTAGGAAATAGAGAAGAAGGAAAAAAGCCTCAAGCTCTCGATGATTTGCTTTTGGATCTTTCGCGAGCTCAGGGCGCACCAGCACATATGTTGTTGCTGTTTTTGCTTGTGAACGACGCACGGCTGGGTCTTTCCACGAATGACTTGGAAGAAATAACTAAGTTATTGACCAATTTTTCTGTTCGAAGAAATCTCACAAACACTCCGCCTACCTATGATTTAGATCGTATCTTCATGTCGATCATCGACCGAGTGTCAAACCTCGAAACTTCTGTTGAAGTCCTCTCAACGATTAGAGAAGAGTTGAAAGCTGTATCTGCTTCAGATGATGTTTTCGCTACTCAATTGAGGGGCCCTGTTTATGACGACAACTCTGCAGCGACTCGTTTCGTTCTCGTAGCTCTAGCTAAAGAATCCATGACCAAAGAATCTTTGGTCGATCTATGGGCAAAAGAGGCCGTTGGCCAAAACAAAGAACAATTCGTCTGGACTATCGAGCACATCCTTCCTCAAGGCGAGAATCTTCCTAAATCTTGGATAGCGATGCTTGGGGGCAAAGAAGAGGCAGCTTCAATTCAACGAAGTTGTGTCCACAATCTGGGTAACTTAACCATCACTGGTTTCAACGGAACTCTGGGAAACAAATCTTTCGAAGAAAAGAAAGAGCGAAAAGATCAGGCAGGCAGGCCAGTCGGTTATCGAAATGGCCTCGCTTTGAACGCAGATCTACTTGAAGTTTCAAGCTGGTCCAAGGAGCAGATTGATACACGTACCAATGTGTTAGTCGAAAGAGCCCTAGCTAGATTCACGCTATAGGATGAAAATAATTTAGTTTCACTTGAACCATTTCGGCGCTACCTATTGCCGATTTTGTTGCGTATTTCTGAGCTAATTCCCTTTTGCAGTCCAATAGGATTCTGCGTATTTTCAATACTTCGAAAAGACGTTCTGCGGTTTAGCTCCTCGGAGAAACCTGGGAGAACACGTTCAAGGCAATCCACAAACCAACCAGGATAGGAACACTCCAGATTTTCACAAACTTGCTGTGCTTTTCATAGTCGAGAAGTTCCCTATCCCACTTATCTCTGGTCTTGTTGAGCATCAACATAATCACATCGACGAGTACCCAAATTCCATATCCACCGAACGTAAGGAGTTTCAGGACTCCCGTCCAGATCTTTCCTAGATAAAAACGGTCTACTCCAAAGAAACCAAGGAACATCGCAAATGCCCATACGGTGATGAAGTTACGTTGCGCTGGGGGAGTCTTCGCGACGTAGTCATTTATTGCGTTGACCTGTGAGGCAACACCTTCAACGTTTCGTTTGACCTTCTCTGCTTTTGCTTTTCCGGGAACTCTGAAGTTTGCAGGAGCTGTGCCTTTTCGCGAGGATCCTTGTGGCAAGTGGCGCTGCACAGTGGCCAAGTGCTGTGCTGCAGTGCCTCGTAGAGCAGGGTTCACAGCTAACATCGGTTCGATTATCGACTTTTGCAGGGGAGTAAGCCCCTCAAGCCTGGGTGCCTCCGACATTTTCTTTGCTAGCCAGGCAACATGAAATATTCTCTCTGGTGGTACTTGCTTCGCTAGCTGGGGGTTAGCCTTAACGAAGTTTTCAACTTCCGTTTTGGTCGGTGCTTCCCAGGGAAGTTTTTGTGTAGCAGCAAATGCAAGCGTAACTCCAGCTGCAAATAGATCCACAGGATATTGAAGAAGAGATGGGTCACTGCCGTCCTGTTGCTCAGGAGCACCATATGCCGGAGTTGATGCAAACAGTTCATCTCCCGGATCATCAATATCGACAAAAGACGCTAATCCGAAGTCCACAAGGATGGTTCGTCTGGAGAAGCGCGCAATATTTCCTGGCTTGACGTCTCGGTGAATGATCTCTTTCTCGTGAATTGCCTGAAGGGCCGACAAAAGATCGTGAGAAAGCTCCAACCATTCCGTGTCATTCAAAGCACCGTGCTGGTTGAGTTCATCTTGAAGGTTTCCACCCTCAATGAACTCCATAGCAAACCACATCAGTTCAACCGGTGTTTCACCATTGTTGAACAGGGCAACACCGCTGTCTAAAACGGAGGGGACGTAGGGGCTGTTGAGTTTACTGAGGACATTGAACTCGTGTTTGAAAGTTGCTTCCAGGTCTTTTTTGCCATGTGTTTCTGGTGACATGACCTTAATGGCGGCTATGCGCTTGGTGTTATTGATGTCGTTTTTCTCAGCTTTGAAAACGACACCGAAAGCGCCACTGCCTAACTTGTGCTTGAGCGTCCAACTACCAAGATGTCCTTGATTGAGAAGCCACTTATCAAATGACATGCTCGCCATTACTCCCCCGCCTTAATCCTGTATCAAGCATAAGTTCAAAAACAAAATTCACGTTATGGAATAGTTCTTTTCTTCGATCCAGGGATTCAAAAATCGCGCCACGAAGATGAGGCCATTAAGTAGGAATTCCTCAAAGCCATTTTCAGACAGCCGTAGCTTGGATATGCTTGCTCTAAAACACTTTGAAGTCTTGGGGGAATTCATTGTTTTGCAGTAATTGCGGAACCCAAATAAGCGGTGCCTTTTGTTCCCAATGTGGGGCACCCTCTTCGTCTGTTCCTCAAACTGTTCAAGCTTCAGAAGAGCAGGTAGTGATTGCTCAGATTCTTATTTACGTTAAGGATCACTGGTCTGAGGATTTTGAAGAATTCCTTGAAGAAATTCCTGATGCACTTGAAGTGGCACGTGCACTCAATGACAATCCAACAAGTGCTGTTACAGCTTCTCAATTGAATTTGATTGAAATGACGTTTGGTGAATTTATCTCCGGCGGTGGATTTCCCCGTGGTACCAGATTTAGTTCTCTTGAGGAATTTATTGAAGAAATGGACGAGGGATAGAAATTGCCAGCAACATACATTTCAGCAGCAGAGGAATCTCTTGTCGAACTAGCTGAGCAGCCAGAACTTGGCTCTACAAGTTGGGCGTGCACAAACACTCTGGTCTTCAGTCACCTAATCCCGGCCAGAAGGTTTGCCGAAGCACGACTGTGGTGCAAGGACCTAATCCGTCTGGATACTGGATACGAATCCTGGAACGCGCGTTCTAACCTAGGCATTGTTGAGTTTGAAAGCGGACACACTGCTCTTGCACGAGAATATTTTCAAGCAATCATCGATGCGGATATGGGCCCTGTGGATGAAGCAGAGGAATACATCGAACTCATCGACTCAGGAGAAACACGTCCACTCGATACCAGAGTCAATTGGGAGTACTCGGAGAAATGGAAAAAGGTAGACATTTCGAAACCCATTAGGGGAAAAGAAAAGCCCCAAGATCTCTACCTTCGTCTCATTAAGTTATTTGTTGAGCAGGACACTTGGTCTTCTATTGAAGAACCGTTTCGGCAAAGTCCAGCGGCAGCAATATACGGCTTAGTTAATGGAATAGACAATGGGCTTCATGAGGCAGGTATAGATATTGACCGTGAAGTCATTGTTCGGGCATGTAGCGACGCTATTCAGTTTGTCGTCGGGGAAAAGGCAGAAAGCGCGCGCCCTGGACCAGTCAACCTCGATGAGGAAATGCAAGAAACAGAGAGTATTGACGAAATCAACCCAGATTTGAATGAACAAAAACTCAACGAGTTGGCACAGTCATTCTCACATTCGTCTAACTCAAGCACCTCATCTGCCCCTAAGTTCTGCACCTCGTGCGGAAGCTTGGGGGAAAGTGTGTCTGAATTTGAAACAACGGTTGAATCGCTCCTTGACGCCGCAAAGGATTCAAATATAACCCAAGTTCAGGCTCAACTGACGGCTTTCTTCAAGGGCTCTGAATCAGATGATGACATTCGCAGTTCATGGGCAAAACAGGCCTACTCTTTGACAAACAAATATGAGGATGACCGCAGGTCATTACTTTTGCTCTCCGCAGCATTAGAGGTAACTTGGCCCGATTACACACGTGGCGATGGTTACTACAGTGAACCATCTGATTTGGCCGTTGCTGCCACGGTTATTGGCGTTAATAACTCTGATGAATCTTTCTTCACGTTCAGCAAAGATCTAAGTTCTTGTGCAGCAATAAACTTTTATGACCTTGGAGTTGTTTCAAACCCATCGGTATCTTCAGAGAACGTGATGTATGCAGTCAAACGGTCAAATCTTGATCCAGTTCGCTCGATTGCAGCGGTATCTAATGCACTTGAACGTGACCAGATTATGGATGTATTGGGCCAGATCGATTCCTCTGGTTGGCTTGTTGCAACGCTTTTAAAATCCGATGGTTGGTTCTGGCCAGAATGGCAATACGCTTTTGAACAAGCCTCATACAATTGCGAACCTTCCGCGGAGTTCTGGAAAATCCTTCTGCAGGAGATCAGAAAAAACCAGGAAGATCTCACTTCAGAATTCTTGTGGATACCAGAATTCATTGAAGAGTTCGAAGCGAACGAAGGACTAGACCCAGAATTTTCTGAAGAGACTTTTGAACTTCTCAGCAACAATCAGTCCCTGCGTAAACTCGCCATGGAATCAAAGTGGGAGCCTTTGATTGAAGCCCTTGAAAATTTGTAGTTAAGAAATCTTTTTCTAACTAAGGCGATTCGGGAAAGTTTCATTATCAATTTATCGCTTGTGTCAAATAGTTATCTCTGACAGAAGGAAATTTGAATGAAGCGTTATTTTGAATTCGTTGGCCTACATAGATTTTGGTTTAGAAAATATCCCCGAGGGCATTTCTGAAGACCGAATTTGGTCTGAAGAAAAAGACGAATACGGGGCATGTCTTTCTCAAGGTTTATTAAGAATGCAAACGGTTATGTAGTGATCCAGAATCCTTGCTCGACAGCTCAACGCTTTTCTACGCTCTCAACATCAATATTCAGAAGATGCCAGAGATGTTGGGGTCATGGCGTCCTCGATCCGTCTGATGTTGATTCAGAGGGCTGTTCTGGTTGCGACATGATTGGGACACAGTTTTTCTATGTTGAAACTAACTTTCCTCAAGTCATTTCTTCACAAAAAGATCTCGAGCATTTTTGCGAAACAGCCCTTAATCCCACGGGAAGTGTGATGAAAACCGGCTCACAAACTGGCGCCAAATTCTGTTCTGAATGTGGAGCTAAGAGAGAACCCGTGACAGCAAAATTCTGCTCTGAATGTGGAACGGGTTTTTGAATAATCTCAAGACCAGTTCCTGACTTATCCACTCTGTCCGTAGCTAAAGCTATTCTGAGAACAACGGACTGGGGGCATCATGCAACAACTCGAAGACGGCCGAATTATTTTTTCGGCAAGTGATCTGACTTCTGCTGCAGAGTGTGAGTGGGGGCTTGTTCGTAAGCTCGACAAGTTGCTTGGTCACGACATAGTGGTGCCAGAGTCTGACGACCCCATGATGAAGCGTGCGGGAAAACTCGGAGATGTTCACGAGCAAAAGATGCTCGACTCATTGATAGAGCAGTTCCCCTCAGGGGTAGCGAGCTTCGAGCGACCCAGTTACAACGATCCCGAAAACCCATGGCTAGAGCAGATGCAAGCGGTAAGCGAGGCAACTCTTGAGGCACTGCGTTCAAAGACTCCTGTTGTTTTTCAAGGGGCGTTTTTCGACGGCAACTTCCAGGGCTTTGCAGACTTTCTTATTCTGAACTCTGCGAATGAATATGAGGTCAATGACACCAAACTTGCTCGAAAAGCAAAGATCACTGCATTGATTCAGCTTGCAGCCTATGCAGATCAGTTGCGTAAAAACGGTATTGCAACTTCGAACAAGGTTCACCTTTTATTAGGAGACGGCAAGACAAGTACTCATGACCTTAGGGATATCCTCCCCGTTTTCCTTAAGCGTCGCGATCATCTGCTTGACATGATTGAGGAACGTCGTGTTCATCGCCAACAGGGCGGGGAAGCCTCACCCTGGAACGATCCGCTTTACTCGGCATGTGGAAGTTGTGCCGTATGTGAACCCAATGTGAAGTTGTTCGATGATGTACTCCAGGTTGCTGGCCTCCGTATGTCGCAGCGGGCCAAGCTTCGTGCAGCTGGAATCGAGACGATGACAGAACTTGCATCGACCTCAATTCATCAAGTCCCTGGAATCTCCGACCGAACTTTTGCTGGGCTCAAAGCACAAGCGCAGTTGCAGGTTGAAACGAGAGAGTCAGCCACTCCAGAGATGCCGATTTATCGAATTTATGATTCTTCGGCGCTTTCGGCACTTCCCAAGCCAAGCCCAGGGGATATCTTTTTTGACTTTGAAGGGGACCCTCTTTATCAAGAAGGCAACCTTTGGAACCTCGATTATCTCTTTGGATTTGTTGATGACAAGAATGCATTTGTTCCGCTCTGGGCGCATAACCATGCCCAAGAGAAGGAGGCTCTCATCCGCTTCCTTGACATTGTCCGCGAACGTCGCAAGCAATACCCTGACATGCACATCTATCACTATGCGGCATATGAGCGCACCCATCTTCTGATGCTGGCGGCTCGCTACGGCGTGGGTGAAGCCTTCGTCGATGAGCTTTTAGTCGACCACGTCTTGGTAGATCTGTTTCCCATTGTGAAGAGATCTATGCGGGTGGGTAGCTACAGCTATTCACTGAAGAAACTTGAACCTTTATATATGAAGGACGACGAACGAGATGGCGTTGCCACCGCAGCCGACTCCGTCATTGAGTACGCCAATTATTGTCAGCTTGTCGCAGAAGGTCACATGGCAGAGGCGCAAGCCAAGCTCGACGATATCGGTAGATACAACGCCTACGACTGCCGTTCGACTTTAGCCCTACGAAATTGGTTATGGGGGATAGCCCAAGAAAAAGGGGTTACCCCCATTCCTCCCAAGTCAATTGAACTCAAAGAAGCTCAAGAATCAACGGATCCGCTCTACGACTCATTGATGGGTCTCATTCAAGACATCCCGCTCTCGGAAAGAACACCTGACCACACTGCTGTAGCACTCACTGCTGCCGCCATTGATTTTCATAGACGAGAGAACAAGTCGTTCTGGTGGGCCCACTACAACCGTCTCGAAACCCCTGTTGAAGACTGGGAAGATACACGTGATGTTTTCATCATTGACAGCCATGAGGTAATTACTGACTGGCACACTACTTCACCACGACAAAAGAAACAACGGAGACATTTACTCCTTCGCACTACACCCGGTCCAGGAAGCAAACTCACCGAAAATGCAATGGTTTTCATGGTGTACCCCTCTGATGCACTCGCCATCCCTGAATCATCCAACCCTGCTGCAATGCGCACCGTTCAATTAAAAGTTCTTGAGGTGCTGAGTGAATCAGAGTTCATTGTGGAAGAAACCCAGCGTGAGGGTGAACCTAACCACGATCACACACCACTCGCACTTACTCCTGGCACTCCTCCGGACACGACAAGGTTAGCTACCGCAATTACAGAGTGGGGTGCTGAGCTTCTTGAGTCCTATCCGCGCATGCCAGAAAACGCATCCATGGATATTCTGCGCAGAATTTCTCCTCGAGGGCCTGAACTTACGCCAATCCAGAACGGTGAAACATATCAAGCAATCCGTGACAGCCTTCTTGCCCAAAAGAACTCATATGTTGCGGTTCAAGGGCCTCCCGGAGCTGGGAAGTCATTTAACGGTGGGCTTGTTATAGCTGACTTAGTCAATCTTCACGGTTGGAAGGTGGGTGTTGTCGGTCAATCTCACGCCACTGTTGAAAATCTTCTTCGAAGTGTCAATAAAGCAGGTGTGCCATCGGGATTAATTGCCAAAGCCCCACGCACAGGTGTGAAGACCCATGAGGTTGCCGCACTTCCTGACACAACTTGGACGCCACTCGAGAAAGAGAAATTTGCGGATTTCCTTGCCCAACCTGGCGGCGGTGTTATCGGAGGAACCGCGTGGGACTTCGCCAATGAATCCAGAGTCATGCGTGGGCAACTTGACCTGCTCGTCATTGATGAAGCAGGTCAGTACTCCTTAGCAAACACAATTGCAGCATCAGTTTCTGCAAAGCGGTTGCTCTTGTTAGGCGATCCACAGCAGCTACCCCAAGTAACGCAGGGGACTCACCCTGAACCTATTGATGGTTCCGCTCTTGGCTGGCTTACGGGGGAAGCTGAAGTCATTCCATCAGAACTGGGTTACTTCCTTGATACAAGTTGGAGAATGCACAGCAACGTCTGTTCTGTAGTGTCTGAGCTCTCCTATGACGGAAAGCTGACTTCCCATCCAAGTGATAGGCACCTTGAGGGGGTAAAGCCCGGTTTCTACCCCACGCCTGTATTCCACATGAATAATTCCACCGATTCACTGGAGGAAGCAGATGTAGTTGTTGAACTTGTTCAGTCACTACTATCCAAGATCTGGAATGACGGCAAGAAGTCAATGCCGCTTAAAGAGGCAAATGAGAACGTCATTGTTGTTGCTCCCTACAACGCCCAGGTAAACCTAATCAGGAACAAGCTTGATGCTCTTGGCCTAAATGACATTCGAGTGGGGACTGTAGATAAGTTTCAAGGGCAAGAGGCAGCTATCGCTATTGTTTCCCTGGCCGCCTCATCTGCAGTAGATGTCCCACGCGGAATTGAGTTCTTACTCATGCAGAACCGTCTGAATGTAGCAATCTCACGTGCGAAGTGGGCTGCATATTTGGTTTACTCACCAGAGCTCACTGAATTTCTCCCCACTAACGTACGAGATCTCAAGTTGCTAAGCAGGTTTATTACTCTTACAAATCAATGAGAAGGGAAACCAATGTCTGAAACCTCTTTTTTGGTTAGATGTCAAATACTTGGCGAGTTATGGGAAGAGTACAAGTTTGATGTGGAATTTGAAGATTTTATTAGTTTCAATGATCTGGGTTTGACACTTGCGTATGCATTTGCGAATGGAATCATTGTGGAGTCCGAAAAGATGAGACAACTCATTGATCAAACTTTCGATACATATTTGAATGTTTGCGGGCTTGAAAAAGATATCGGATTTGATAACCTCGCGGATTTATTCCGAGAAACTAATCAAGAGATAGATAAATAATTAGTTGCTTTGAACAATTCTGTGATTGTTTTGATCATCAAAACTCATTGAACTTCAGTATTTTCTATTGATTCTTTTCAGATTTCCCTTGTAAGCAATTTCGATTTCTTGGTACTCGCGTTGTGTTCCGCACCATCTGCAGAAGTATTCCTCATCAGTAAGAAACGCCATGCCACACCCCCCGCAACCAGGGCGAGGTATGTAAATCATGTATGGCTCGAACGGTGGCGGGGGTAAAGGAGCTTCTTCTTTGCCCCGAGCACTTATCGCTGCGATGACTAGCGAAATTAAGCCGGCGACTGCAATCACGATGAAAAAACCGACCATGCCAAAAACAAGAATGAGGTACAACGCAATTGGAATCGCAACAGCCATATGTTAAGAATGCAGGGAACCACTGACATCCGGTAACCGATTTATAACTGCTGAAACCTTCCGAGTACATGACTAAGTTATTGAAAAGAAGTAGATAACTCGTAACCGAGAAAACATGTCACAAGGATAGGAACTTTTTGGTTCTTCAAACATGAGGAGCGAGGAACTAACAAATTTCTCTCAAATACAAAAGAGAACTCAGCAGTGTTCATTGAAATAATTAGCGAAATGACGGGGGAGACCCTTCGGGGAGGTAAGTAGTGATGGCTTATTGCGGGCAATGTGGAACAGCAAGTTCGGGTGGTGCATTCTGCACTCAATGTGGGGCTGCCATTAAAGAGTCGAATCCGATATCTCCTAAAGCTTCTATTCCAACCACAGTCGAAAACAAGTCATCAATACTCGGCGAGCTATGGACTGAGTACAAAGATGCTGAAGGATTTAAGGACTACATAGATTACAACGACTTGGGTCTTCCACTGGCCTATGCCGTGTCTACGGGCATTATTGAAATAAACCCGCAGGTTCAGAATTACATAGAAGACTCATTTACTTTGTTGCTTGATATCCTCCACAAAGAAGATGAGGGATTTGAAGAGCTCTCTGAAATATTGGAGTAAAAAGTTGAGAACACTCAAATATGTTCACACTCTTCAAGACAACGTTTTTATCTTGTTAATCCCGGAGGGTATTTCCGAAGATCAGATTCAGATTTCTGCAAAAACCGAGAACTTGGATATTTCATTCGCATCGGATTGGAGAGATGAAACCATCATCTTTGAGCTAGGCCACTTCATTGATTTAGATGGCTTACAGTCCGATTATGGTAGCCACAATCGACCCGGCTTCCAGCTCAAAGCTTTCAAACAAGAATTTGAAATATCGGCGTATATAGATGTGGAAGATCATTACACGAATGAACAATTACTTGACGCTGCAGAAATGGGCTATGTAACTTTCACTGCAGAAAACAATGTAGAAGTAATTGACGAAATCTGCACAGTTTCAGATTGGCTTTACCCAGTCGAGTCGGAAAATCAACAAATTTCCAACTTTATTTTTTGCCCTAATTGTGGCAAAAAGTTTGTGCAATCAACCGCATCTTTTTGCTCCGAATGCGGAAGCAAATTGAATTTGGATTAAATTTTTCTAATTGGGAATACCTTCCCCTGATCCGTTTCCAACGCGCCATTTCGTATTTGTGCCGTCATGGCTTCGATATCTTCCTTGAATTTCCAGAGCTCTAAGCCGTAGCTCTGGATCTGTTGTCGGTTGAGATCAACAAACTGCATCAATGTGAGATCTGCCACCCAGTCGGTGTAACTAGGAACATCTACACGATTGAAGAGAGCATGTCCCGTGAGGTTTCGCGGAGTCCACCACCAGAGCTCGGTGGAGAAGAGAGTTTTTTGCTTGCTGTCTTTCACTACAAGTGCTGTTCCCAACGCAGGCATTTCTTTGCTCCCCTCAACTCCTCCTACTTTCACCATGGCACCACCCACTGACATTTCAGCGGGTGGTGCCTCTCCTCACTGGGAGATCCAGTGAGGAGAGAGTAGTTCTTCAGTGAGAGCTAGTGGCTCGTCTCCTGCCCGATATCGCTCTAACCAATTCGTCCACTGCTGGGCTTTCAGCCGGACATATTCTTTGTTGAGATTGCCCCAGGTTGTAGTGATCATGGTGTTTCGCTGGCCACGCTTGCGGAACTTCCTCACTTGAGTGTTGAGTTCAATGAACTCTTCTGGTGTGAATCCCGCATCTCTGAACTCGAGTGCAAGATCAATCCAGCCCTTGCTATTGGTAATTCCTGTTTGCTTAGCGTGCTTGTCATGTAGACCCATGACCGTGGCACCTAAGAACATGGGTGGGAACCGCAGCGTTGCTGCAGTCCACGCTCTGCGTTCTTCTTCTGTGCAGTCACCCCAGGGGTCTTCTTCGGGTGTGGTGTTCTCTGGGGTGTTACTGGCGAGTGTGCCCTTCTGGAGGAGCCATTCATAGGCAGTGATACCCAGGTCATCCCAATATCGGGCAACAGCAACCCACTGCCTATTCATGACGATGCCATCTCGGTGAAGAAGCTGAGTGTTCTGGAGCTTGCCCATGATGCTCAGTTCAGTGGGTGGGTTATCCAGCAGAGCGTTACTCCACTGAATGCGTTCACGTGGGGGGATTGGTCCCCAGAGTTCTTCCCGCAAGAGGCGAAGCTCTCGGCTAATGGGCTCTTTCTCATGCCAGGTGGTGCTGGGGATTTTTTCTGGTGCAGACATAGGTGCCTCCTTGGTGTTGTGGAGGCAGTGGTTGCTGCACTCCATTGACTTATATGAGCGCGGATACGCTTATATCTGTTCTTCCCCTAGGGCACCCCACTCAATGGTTGGGGGGTTGCCGGATAGCTAGCTAGGTACTTGGCGCTATCGCTCTGGAACGTTGTACCGAGTATGACACGAGCCGCAGACATTTGAGGTTTGGGGTGGGTGCCGTACGTTGCAACCAAACGGCGTGACTTTGTACTTTAAGCCCAACAGTCGAACAGGGAAAAACACCTAGACTTCGAATATGAGTCCTCGTGGTTTTAGACGTTTATGTGCTGTGGGGGCAGCATTATTCTCTGCATTATTTGTTGTGGTTTTTGGTGGGGTTGTTCCAGCTCATGCCGCTCCTGCGAATCAGATGCAGCTCGAGTTTCAAACAACCCAATGGAATGAAAACATCAGTGTTTATCTCGGAGGAGAGCTAACAAACGTCGTTATCAACTGGGGTGATTTAGATGCAGATCCATCCAGTCCTGACGTTATTCAAAATGTGACTGATCAAGGTCCTGGTTCTGGAGATATCACCCTCACCCAATCTCCTCTTTATGACGGAACTTTTGTAGTCACAATCACAGCAACAAAGTTGGAACGTTTTGGTAAATGCCTCGGTGGTTCCGACACAACCCTGACAAAAGTATTGAGCTGGGGAGACTTTGGCATGACGAGTTTGCGCTGTGGTTTTGATCACCGCAGTGAACTCAGACAAGTTCCGGCAACTCTTCCTGCCACGGTGACGGATCTCAGTAATGCATTTTCATATGCAAATGGATTCAACCAGGACATCAGCGGATGGAACACCAGCAACGTCACCAACATGTCACACATGTTTGAGTCCGCTGTGAGCTTCAATAGGTCACTTGCTACTTGGAACATTTCAAACGTCACAAATATGACTGACATGTTCAAAAAGGTTGGGTTCTATTCAATGTCGAATGAGAACTACTCCAGCACACTCGTTGGATGGGGTTCGCAGAGTGTGATGCCGAATGTGAATCTTGGTGCAGTCTCGACCCAAGCGGTCACTTGTGACGCAGTGAATGCCCGAGCCACATTATTAGCAAGTCCGAACAACTGGACTATTTCAGATGTTGCGCCAACCATTTCCTGCCCGACAAATAACAATCAGAACAACAACCAAAACAACTCTGGTTCTTCTGGTGCTGCCGCTGCAGAGCTTGCTCAAACGGGTTCTCCGGTAAACGGATACTCTGTGTTCGCATGGCTCCTGGTTATCTTGGGCACACTCGTCCTGGTATCACCAAGACTGCTCAAGAAATTCAATCAGTAGAGGTGCTTCAACACCCCGGGGTTTACAGGCAAGCTTCAGCTGTGGTGAAAAATCCTTTGTTTTCAGTTGGTATCGTTTCATCTTTGTAGTGGGAATTGCGTATAAATCAAGAACACTTCATGTGAATGTTTTACTCTGCCTTATTCGTACTGGTGTCATAGTCCAATAAACAAGTAGATTAAATGTCAGTCAGCATTGAAGCTGACTTTTCTTGTCGACCGAGCCACATGGGAAATCACTAATGAAGTCTGTTCGATCGATGAAACTTTTTGCTCTGGTTGTGAGCGCCTTTACTTTGGCTGGCTTTGGCGTCGTTGGATTTGCTGCGCCTGCTGCAGCAGTAACTTGCACGACTACCTACCTCGGCGATGGTTCTCAGAACAATCCCTGGCAAATCGCCACCAATAGCCAACTTGAATGTTTCGCGCAAGGGTCGAGCAGAGTTCCTGCCGGTGGTGGTGACGCTTACTTAGTTCAAACCGCAGACTTTACGAGAGATTCAATTCTGCAGATTGATCCAGGCTCTGGCGGTGCACGGAACTTTCACTACGACGGCCAGGGGCACTCCATTACTATTGATGGAGTTACTAACTTCGGTGGGCTCTTTTTCAACACCAACAGTGATGAAATCAAAAACCTTACAATCCATTCGAACAACTCCACCCTTGCCAATGGCAAAGGCTGGTTTGTCTGGCAAGACGTCAACAGCACATTTACTAACCTCAGTTCAACAGGTGCCATCTCGACTAATGGGGGTGGAATTGTTGGGGTTGCTAATGGGTCAACGATTAATAAGTCGTTTTCAACGGGCCAAATCGGTTTTCTTGGCGGGGGCATTCTCGGTGCTTTGTCTACTACCTCTACAGTCACTAACTCATATTCCACGGGCGACATTCTCGATTCTGCTGGAGGAATAGTTGGCTCAAATAGCTTCATGGCAGTCGTGAATTCCTCATATTCCTTGGGTTCAATTAGCTCAAACGCTGGAGGAATTATCGGTCGGACCGCGGCCTCGGTAACGGTTACAAATGTTTATGCCGCTGGAATCGTTAGTGGCACTGGTGCTGGAATCGTGGCGGGTGATTCATTAACCGGCCAAGTTGTGAATGCTTATTCAGTAGATGGACCTATTGTGGGTGCAAACTCACAGCCATTCACAACCACGAATACAGCTGTGGGAAATGGATATTTCAGTGCTGTGCAAGCTCGTACAGTACTTGCGCCATTAAACGCATGGGGAGAATGTGCTCAGGTTAACCCTGTCGGTTTTTATCTCACTGCAATAACACCAGTGAACCCTTGCACGGCTCCTTCGCCAACCCCGACACCAACCCCATCACCAACTTCAACCACCTCACCTGCATCGTTACCTGCAACGGGCACAGATATTGATGCTGTGGGATATCTCGGGCTGGGTGCCGGTGTCGTTCTCTCATTCATTGCTGGTCTCGGCTTACTTATTGCATCCCGCAGGAAAGCTGCAGATAAGCAATAAGCATTCTTTGTGATGAGGTAGTTGCTTCTCTCCACAAAGCGGTAAGTAGGACTTTGTCCACATCCTGGTTATTGGGCCATTGTTCTGCGCCACTGTCTTCTTACAGTGGCGCGCATGGTTTTCGAATCCTTTGCGCATGTTCCTGTTACGGAAGAACTCCTTCGGCACGTGTGGGAGGGGGAAGTAGATCCCACCAAAGGTGGGCATCGTTTTGGGTTAGGGCGAGAAGGAAAAACCGAGTTTCCTCAGGATTGGGATCTTGCCATGGTGGAACAAGCCATACACGCAGTATTGGAACATCCACAGAGCATCCGCGTTAGAGGAAGCGAGCTCAGTTGCCTCAGAGTAGTGAGAGAAGTAATGGTCAAAGTTATTCTCAGATCAAACGCCCAAGGCCTATTTATTCACTCCGTTTATCCAGTTTGTGGTGAAGGTGTTGTCACAAACTTCTACGGCAAAGCTGTTTCGGTGCCTCTCGATTTATCAAAATTGGAGTTTTAGAATGTTGATTATGGACAACAGCGAATTCGTTGCACGGGCGTTGCGGGATTATTTGCGACCTCTCGTAACTGAGAACGAAGTCCAGCACTTGGACACTTCAATTCAATGTGGTGAAGCAGATGCTGCAATTTTCAGTGGAATTAGCATTGCTCGCCACTTTGGTATTGCGCTTCCTCCCATTTTTCGCGAGAAAATCATTGAATTAGGAGTCCTCCCCATGGGCATGGATGAGGCAATTCTTCAAGAGTTTGATGCTCTTCCCGCTTATTGGCAGGCCGCTTCCTAATCCCGCTCTTCGTGGTTCCACTCGGCATCAGGATCAAACCCTGAACCGTATTGGGTCTCTGGATATCCCGTCATTGGTGAATACCCATGGGGGCCGTTGTAGTAGTCCCCGTTGTTCATGCCATCAATGTCGTCTGATGCCGGTGGTGTGTATCTGGTTGGGGTTTGTGTGGGGGAGCTCAAGAGCTTTCCAATGCCCCGGATAAAGGCAATAAAGCCCCACCCAATAAGTCCCAGCCCCACAAGGAGTAGTACTCCCGCAATTGTTTCCATGTGTTCCTCCCTCAATCAGTAGCACTTTAGGACCAGCCACGGACAGTGTGGTTTGTCCGCGTGGATTGGCAATGTCCGTGGCTGCTGTGATGCTCACTTTTTGTGACGGGGAATCGGCACGGGGGGCTCTGCTGAAACTGCCGGGGGAACCGTCACCAGTGAGGGGTGGTCACTGATCACCCCTCACTGCTTATGGGGCCCGCCCTCCACAGTTGGCAGTGAAGCGGGCTGTCCACATATTGATGTCGAACTCACTCATGCAATTGCTCCGCTCCTTAATCTGGCGCGCATGGTTTTCGAATCCTTTGCGCATGTTCCTGTTACCGAGGAACTCCTTCGGCACGTGTGGGAGGGGGAAGAAGATCCCTCACAGGGCGGACATCGCTACGGGTTAGGGCGGGAAGGAAAGACAGAGTTTCCGCCATGGTGGGATCTTGCAATGGTGCAGATGTCCATAGAATCCGTGCTTAATTTGCCGCAGCTTGTAGTGCACATGGGGAATGACATTTTGCTAGCTAGAGAAGTGGGGAAGGTGATTGTCATCGTGAAGCTCAAGAGATTAGGTAACCGGGTGAAAATCTCCACGGCATTTCCTGATTCTGGAACAGGAGTTGTGCGAACTAGCAGGGGATTGCGCAAAGAAATTCCCCTCAACAATTACCGCTGGGAGGCGTAAAATGCTCGTTATGGATGAAGCCACTTTGTTAGCACACGCAATGCGTGACTACATGAGGCCATTTATTGGTGATTCTCATTTACAGCTCATTGAAATTTCGATGAACGCTGGAGAGCCCTACTCAGCTCTTTCCACCTGCATGGGGATTGCTCAAGAACTTTCTATTGCGCTTCCGCCGTTATTTATAGAGAAAATAACTCACTTACCAAGTTGGAACGACTTTGACAGGGAAGTGCTTGCGGAACAGGCTCAACAACTGCCCGACTGGTTTCGACTAGCCTCCTAGAAAAAGTAGTCCGTCAGCGGTCAATGCTTTTTCTAAACGTTGAGCGCAACAATCAGTGTGCAGATAGCACTAACCAGGAGAACTGGAACCCAGAGGTTTCGTTCCTTCTTGCTCCTGCTAATGCTGTTGACAATGAGACCTAAGACGGCAAAGCCAAACCAGAACCAGTTCACAATGGCGTTCTGTCCGGGGCTCAGTGCTGGGGTGAGAATTCCCGCTTGGGCGAGGTAGTGCCCACACTGGGCAAGCATCACGATAGCTGAGACAGCTGCGGCGATGCGCAGCTGCCCCGGCAGCTTGCCGGGGTTCTGTCCACCGAGTGTGTATTCACCCCAGGGAGCACCTGAGAGAACTGCTATTTGAAATCCTGCGACGCCCAGTGAAATCAGTGCCTGGATGAGTGCTGCCGTGGTGACGAGTGTGGTCATGGTGCAAGTTTATGAAAGATGTTCTCCACATGAACATTTCTTAGCCTGAATCCACAGCTGGTGAAATGAGTCGGTTCCTGAAGTGTGGTTCACCACAAGCTGTCTGTATGACATTTCTGGATTATTCACATGTGGAGCTCAGTGAGGAGTTCATTGCTCATGTTTTGTTCGGTGAAGACAGTGACGCAGAAAAAGGTGGCCATCTATTTGGCCGAAAGAGAGAAAACAAAACTGAATTTCCTCCTAGTTGGGACGAAGAGCACATCACTCTCGCCTTGAAAAGCGTTCTCAGACAGCCACACGTTGTCTCTTTTCATCTTCCACGCATTATTTTGCAGAAAGAGGTTGATGGCGTTTACATCGAACTAGTACTCAGGGCCACAAACTCAGGGCTTATTCCGCATTCAGCTTTTCCGATTTATGGCGCAGGTGTTGTTCAGAACATCTTGGGCCAGCAGTTTCATCTTCCCCAGCCCAATTCAAGGAAAGGAAAGTAATATGGCTCTCATGACCGACCCGATGACCACTTCACGCGGAATACTCAAACTCATCAGTGAGTCAGTAAGTGCAGCCGATTTGGCTAAAGCATCTTCTACCTTGGAGCTGGGTTATCCACGGGATGCCATTTTCTATGCCCTTGTTGCGGCTCGTGACAGTGGAGCCAGTGTTTCCAGCGGAGTCAGAGAGCTCATACTCACAGGAATTTCTTGGCCAGAAGACGAGCTGAAGGACATCACTTCGACTCTCAAGAACATCCCTTTACTCGCTGCATAGAGATACCAAATCAGGTGCTCTCAAGGCCCTAACTTGCTTGAATAAAGTGTTTCCAACAAACGTGATTTAGGTCGTATTGCAGTCATTTTTTGCTCGATTAGGCTGGAGTAATGTCCTACAACGTTGTTGAGAAATCCTTGAGTGAACTGCGCCATGATTTGGCTGCTGGAGTGGTCACAAGTGTGGAGCTGGTAGCTCGCTATCTTGATCGCATTGCGTTCTATGATCGTCACGGAATTACTCTCAACGCTGTCCCTATCTTGAGCCCCAGCATGTTTGCTGAAGCGCGCGCTGCTGACGAGCGCCGCGCTCGTGGAGAAGTGCTCAGCCCTCTCGATGGCATCCCCTACACAGCTAAGAACAGCTACAAAGTTAAAGGCTTGACGGTTGCTTCCGGGTCTCCGGCATTCGCCGATCTCGTTGCAACCGATGATGCCTTTACTATCGCGCAGCTACGCAAAGCAGGTGCCATTTTGATTGGCCTGACAAACATGCCTCCGATGGCTAACGGGGGCATGCAGCGCGGTCTCTATGGCCGCGCGGAAAGCCCCTATAACGCCGACTTCCTCACCGCTGCTTTTGGGTCTGGCTCATCTAATGGTTCGGGAACAGCAACCGGGGCAAGCTTTGCTGCCTTTGGGTTGGGTGAAGAAACCTGGTCTTCAGGTCGCGCTCCGGCATCAAATAATGGGCTGTGTGCTTACACGCCCTCTCGGGGTGTGATTTCTACGCGAGGTAACTGGCCATTAGTTCCCACCATGGATGTGGTTGTTCCTCACACCCGAACCATGGATGACATGTTGGAACTGTTGGATCTCATCGTGGATGACGACTGGGAAGTCCGCGGAGATTTCTGGCGCATGCAGCCCTGGGTTCCAACCCCTAAGAGCTCGGAACTGCGACCTGACTCGTATGTGGGGTTAGAGAACCCAGAGGCGCTGCGCGGAAAGCGCATCGCGATTCCGCGGATGTATATCAACAAGGATCCCGAGACCATTGAGCTTGAGGAGATTGACCGTATTCACACTCGTGACTCCGTTGTGGAGCTGTGGAATAAAGCCAAGGCTGACTTAGAAGCATTAGGTGCTGAGGTTATCGAAACAGATTTCCCCGTCGTGACCAACTACGAAAGCAGAGGCCCAGGGGCCACCAACCTCGTTGCCAGGGGTTTGGTTCCAGAAACCTTTGCCGAGCATGAGTTGTGGGAACTGTCCATGTGGGGATGGCATGACTTCCTAGCCGCCAATAATGACCCTCACCTCAATGCTCTCGAGCAGGTTGACGGAGACAAGATTTTCCCCGTACCCACCGGGTCGGTACCCGGTCGTTATGACGACCACCTGCACCGCTTTGCTCCTGAGGATGTTCCCCTTGAAGAATATGTGGTGCGCGCCAAGCGCGATGGTATTCCTGCGCTCGAAGACATTCCCGACATGGCCGAAGGTATTCCAGGTTTAGAAAAGGCACGCAAGCTGGATCTTGAAGACTGGATGGACGAGCTTGGCCTCGATGCTGTGGTGTTCCCTGCTGTAGCGGATGTGGGCCCCGCTGATGCTGACGTTAATGAGGTATCTGCTGACTTGGCATGGCGGAATGGAACCTGGGTTGCCAACGGCAACCTGGTTCCTCGCCACCTCGGAATTCCCACCGTGACTGCTCCACTAGGCGTTATGGCAGATATTGGCATGCCCGTGGGTCTGACCTTCGCTGGCC
Organism: Aurantimicrobium minutum; assembly: GCF_002355535.1. Taxonomy (NCBI): domain Bacteria; kingdom Bacillati; phylum Actinomycetota; class Actinomycetes; order Micrococcales; family Microbacteriaceae; genus Aurantimicrobium; species Aurantimicrobium minutum. Next base: position 1,170,501 of record NZ_AP017457.1, on the reverse strand, counting down.
GCGGTTATGACGACAGCAACCTCTTAGCTTTTGCATGGGCTTTTGACCACCAGCGCAACCGCCGTATTGCAGCACCGAGAACACCTGAACTTGGGGAAGCTTCTTGGAACGCAACTGGTAACACAGGTGAGGGAACCCCCACCCTGGCGGTCTCCGCCACCGCAGGTGAGGTGACCGGGGGTGTGGTTCCCATTCGTGTGGTGATCAACACCACGGCAGCCGAGGTTGCTATCACCATCAATGGTGTTGCACTCTCTGGTGTTCTCACCGACGAGGGATATGTGGTGGAAACGACCGTTTCCGAGATAGAGCACACCCGTCTGCACAGTGAATGGCGCGGAGGTTATGGCTCGCTTATTGTGGTGCTGGCACGCACCGGCCACGATGTTGTCGGAGACTATGTCGTGGTGGGAGGCGTGGCCTAAGCCAGAGAATCCCGCCAAGCGGTGTGCAAGCTGGCGAACTTACCTTCACCCTCAATGAGGTCATGAGGTGTGCCATCTTCGATGATTTCACCGTGTTCCATCACAAGAACTCGGTCAGCAATGGCCACCGTCGACAGGCGGTGGGCAATGATGATGGCGGTGCGATCAGAGAGCAAGGTTTGTAAGCCTCGCTGCACCAAGCGTTCGCTGGGGATATCCAAGGAAGCGGTTGCCTCATCCAAGATCAAGACGGTGGGGTCTGCAATAAATGCGCGGGCAAAGGAGAGCAACTGGCGCTGTCCTGCCGAGAGGCGACCACCGCGCTTATTCACATCGGTGTCATAGCCTTCGGGCAGTCGCATGATGAAATCATGGGCACCGACGGCAGTGGTGGCCGCAATGATCTCGTCTCTGGTGGCACCGGGCTTACCCAAGGCAATGTTCTCGGCAACGGTTCCCGAGAACAAATACGACTCTTGGGTCACCATGGTTACGGCATTGCGCAGGTCTGCATTGCTCAGGCGACGTAAGTCAATGCCGTCCAAGCTGACGGTTCCTGAGGTGGGGTCATAGAAGCGGGCCACCAGCTTGGCCAGTGTTGATTTACCGGCACCGGTGGTGCCCACCAAAGCAATGGTTTGGCCAGCAGGAATGTGCAGGTCCAGATCTGGCAACACCACGGTGTGCTCGTTGTAGCCAAAGCGCACGTGGTTGAAATCCAACGCACCTTGGGGGTGGGCAAGAGCAATGGGGTCTTCGGGTTCGGTCACGGTGGCACGCTCTTCGAGCATGCCCGAGACTTTCTCTAGTGCTGAGGAGGCATTCTGGAAGGAGTTGTAGAACATGGCCAACTCTTCCATGGGCTCAAAGAACCGGCGGGTGTACAAAACTGCAGCCAAGAGCACACCCACATCCATGACACCGTTGACCACACGGAACGAACCCAAGATCAATACGGCAGAGAGAGTGAAGACACCAATAACTTTGAGGCCTGGGTCATAGGTTCCAAACAGGCGAATAACTTTCCTGTTTGCTTCGCGGTAGTCGTCGACGGCAACGGCGTAGCTTTGTTCGTTGCGTTCTTCGCGGCGGAAAGCTTTGACCGCACGAATACCAGTCATGGTCTCCACGAATTGAACAATCAACCGGGCAGAGAAGTTGCGCGCTTCACGGAACTGCTTTTTAGAGGTTTCTGAGAACCACCTGGTCAGGTAGAAGCAAGGAATGAGCGCAACCAGCAGCGGCACTGCACTGGAGGGATCCAGAGCAATCAGAGCACCTGCGGTGAAGAGCATCAGCAGCACACCTCTAAAGAGGTTGCTGATGCCACCGTCAAGAAGTTCGCGCAGCACTTCAATATCGCTGGTTTGGCGGGCAATAACCCGGCCTGAGGTGTAGTTCTCGTGGAAGCTCATGCTCAAGTTTTGGGTGTGCTGGAACACACGCTCGCGCAGATCAATCAGTACCGTCTGGCTAATCACCGCGGAGGAGCGCATATAGACCGCCATCATGGTGGAACCAGTGATGGCGGTGATGACATAGGCGCCCACAATGAGCTGTGCAGGGAGCCAGTTATGGTTTTGCACCACCTGGGTAAGCCCTTGGTCAATACCGAGTGCAAGTAGGGCAGGACCGGCAACCTGGGCAGCCGTGCTGATCACAACAACAAGCAGCGTCCAATACACCCGCACCCGCACAGGGTGCAGCAGGGAACCCAGCAGCGCTAGGGAGCGCTGACGTAAGCGCTTGCCTTCTGCTTTTGTGAAGTCGGAGCGTTCTTCTCCGCGAACACCGGTAATGCTCATTGCTTCTCCTCATCCAGTGAAGCAATCACGTTGCGGTATTCGGGGCAGCGAGCCAGCAGCTCGGAGTGGGTGCCCACATCCAAGATTTTTCCTTCGTGCAGCAAAGCAACGCGGTCGGCCAGCATCACTGTTGAGGGGCGGTGCGCCACAATCAATGCCGTGGTGGTGTTGAGCACGTGGCGCAACGCCTTCTCCACAGCGGCCTCCGTCGTGACATCCAGAGCAGAGAGGGGATCATCTAGGACGAGGATGCTGGGCTGAACGGCGATAGCTCTGGCTAAGGCTAAGCGTTGGCGTTGACCACCGGAGAGGCTCAGGCCTTCCTCGCCTATTTTGCTCTCAACGCCGTTGGGCAAATGGCGGGCGAAGTCTGCCTGCGCAATATCTAAAGACTGGTTCAGCAGGGCTTCTGCCTGCTGTTGTTCCTCTGGGGTTCTTGCATCGCTGAGTTCTTCACGGCCTAAGAGCACGTTCTCTCGAACAGAGATAGAGAACAAGGTGGCGTCCTCGAAGGCCATGGCAATGCGGGTGCGCAGGCTTTCAATGGAGACATCTCGAATATCGACGCCGTCGATAAGGATCCGTCCGGAGGTGACATCAAAAAGGCGCGTAGTCAGTGCGGTGAGGCTGGTCTTTCCAGATCCTGTTGCGCCCACCAGTGCCATGGTTTCCCCTGGCTGAATTCTCAGGTTGATGCCATTGAGTAGGTCGGGGTGTTCTGAGGAGGAATCTTCATAACGGAAGTGAACGTCCTCGAAGACCAGTGCACCGGGCCCCGCAGGGGCCTGGGGTGCACCGGGCTTGTCCAGGATTTCTATCGGCGCATCCATGACTTCGTGGAAACGATTGAGGGAGCTTGCTGCCTCAATCGAGATCGACAGCATGGGAGCAATCGATTGCATGGGTCCTTTGAGCAGGGCTGCGGTAGCAAAGAAAGCCACGAGTGTTCCCACCGAGACCACGCCGCGTTCTGCCTGCACAATTCCCAGCAGCAAGGTCAACGCGAAACCGAGGTCAGGAATGAGCAACATCCAGAACCACATGCGCCCGTTGGCCCGGCCCTTGGCAAGCTCAGTTCCCCGCAAGATATTGGCTTGGTCCAGGAAATCATCGAGGGCTTCGCCGGCGCGACCAAAGGACTTCAGAACACGAATACCGTGAACTGATTCTTCAATGGTGGTGGCGAGGTCACCTTGTTGGTCTTGAGAACTGCGAGCTAACTGAGAGAACTGTCGCTGGAAGCGAATGCTGAAAATAATGAGCGGAAGAGAACAGGCTAAGAAGATTCCGCCGAGCAACGCACTGAAGGTAAAGAGCATGGTGAAACCAGCCACCAACATGATGGTGCTGGTAATCAACTGCACAAAAGCAAACGAGATCCAGCGGCGAACCGTGCTGACATCTCCCATCGCGCGGGAGAGGAGCTGACCACTTTGCCACTTGTCGTGGAAGGCCACCGGCAATTGCTGCAGGTGAATATAGATGGCATTACGCATCTTGCCTTCGAGGTGAACACCAGGGCCTAAGGTGAGCCAGCGGCGTAGGTAGATGAAGATCACCTCGGCCATGCCGAGGGTGAAAATCACGGCAACGCCGGGAATGATCTGGGCAATATCCCCTGAGGACAGGGGGTTGTCTACCAACCAGCGCAGAGCTAGGGGAATAGTCAGTGCTGTTGCAGCAGCAGCGAGTGCAATGAAGACGCCCAGAAACAGACGGGGGAATGCACCCTGCACATAGGGAATCACGCGCCACAAACTCTTCACAGTTGATAACTGCTGAGTTTGTATGGTCACGGGGAATTCTTTCTAAGAAAAAAGCTAGTCCGGCACCCGAGTGCCTGGGCTTTGTATGGTTCAGGAGAGAAAAGTGAGCTCTCGAACCCACAGACTGTAACGTCTGTGCACCCTGTAATTATTCCGGATAAGGCTCGGCAGAAATGCCGGAGCCCGCCTCAACCTACTCTCTATGTGAGCGGGCCGTAAAGTTTTCATTTCCTTCACGGGGAAGAAGGTGACAGAGTCAGAGTATGACCATGGATGCTTCAGAGAGAACCCCTTATGCTCATGCCCTCGGAGAGTTCGCTCGCAGGGAGACCCTGCGCCTGAACACCCCCGGTCACAACGCGTCAGAGCTGGCCTCCGAAGCTCTTGCCGCGTTCTTTGGCCCTGAGGCTCTCCTGCTCGATGCCCAACCATTGCTCAGTGGCTTGGACAAGGGAGAAAACAATCCTTTCGATCGTGCTGTGCAGGCAGCAGCGCGTGCGTGGGGTGCACGGCGGAGCTGGTTTCTCACTAATGGTGCCTCCCAAGGAAACAGAATGGCCGCACTTGCCTTGGCGCAGTTTGGCTCTGCTGAACAACCGGTGATTACTCAGCGCAGTGCACACTCGAGCTTTATTGACGGCATTATTCTTGGCGGAATCTCACCCCGTTTCGTTCAGCCCACCATTGATACCCAACACGGCATCAACCACGGCATTACCCCTGAGGTTTTTGCTCAGGTGGTTGCCGAGAACCCCGATGCCAAAGCTGCTTATGTCATTAGTCCCTCCTATTTCGGAGCTGTGGCAGATATTGCTGCGTTGGCAGATATTGCTCACGCAGCAGGAATGCCCCTCATTGTTGATGGGGCGTGGGGTGCACACTTTGGTTTCCACCCTGATGTGCCAGAAAACCCTCTGGCACTGGGTGCAGATGTGCTGGTCTCCAGCACCCACAAACTCGGCGGATCGCTGACCCAATCGGCCATGCTCCATCTGGGTAAAGGGCCATTCGCAGACCAACTCGAGCCACTGCTCGAGAGCGCTTTCTCTCTCAACCAGTCCACGAGTGAAAGTGCGCTCCTGCTGGCCTCACTGGATATTGCCCGCGATGAGTTGGAATACGGTCACGACCGCATCGCGCTCGCGATCGCCTCGGCAGATCGCTTACGCGATGCCGTTCGCGCTTCTGATCTGTTGTCAGTGGTCAGTGACGGGTTTGATCAATTCCCTGACATTGTTACCCACGACCCACTGCACGTCTCGATTGATGTTCACCGCCTCGGACGTAGTGGCCCAGATCTGCGCGAAGCACTCATGGACGAATTCGGTATCTATTGCGAGATTGCCTCCCACAGCTGCATCGTGGCACTGGTCGGGCCAGGCATGGAATTTGATGCTGACTTCTTTGTCTCTGCACTGGTTTCGCTTGCCGCCCCTCAAGGCACCTCCTCAGAAGCTGCCGAAGTTCTTCCGTTGCCTGCTCCAGGAGAGATGAAGGTTCTTCCCCGAACAGCATTCTTTGCCGCACGCGAACTCGTTCCATCTAAGGAAGCCATCGGCCGCATCAGTGCAGATTCCCTGGCGGCCTACCCACCAGGAATCCCGAACGTGATGCCCGGAGAAGTCATCACCACAGAGGTGGTCGAGTTCTTGCAGGCTATAGCCACCGGCCCTGGAGGGTATGTGCGCGGAGCACACGACTCCGACGTGAGTTCTTTCTGGGTGGTTCAAGAAAACTAGGTTGTCCGACAGGCAGGACACACTTTCGCACTCAGCGCGTGAAAAGGCTCAACCCCACGACATAGCCTTCTTATATGGATCACGACCTTCGTTTGGGCGCTGCGCGCAAAGACATTCTGCACTCCACTTTGGAAACAGTTACCCAGGTGTGGGAAGGATTCGACAAAGCCCGAGAAGAAGAACCCGAGCTCACCCAAAAGACGGTGCAGCTGCTCTCCGAGCACCTGCCCGAGCAGGGCATGACCGAAGTCGACGCCCTCGACGAGGCCGTCGATGTGCTCGACCAATCCCTCGCCCAGTCACGCCCCCGCTTCCTGGCCTATATCGGCTCCAGCGGATTAGAAATCGGCGCTATTGCCGACTTCTTGGCTGCCTCCTATGACATCAACCTCGCCGTAGACGCCCGAGCCGCATCCATGCTCGAAGTTCAAACCAGTAAATGGCTTGGAGAGTTCATTGGCTTCCCCAACTCCCGAGGATTGTTCACCTCCGGTGGAACTGTGAGCAACATCACGGCGCTCGCCGCAGCACGCCACCGTGCTGTTCCCGAATCCCGCGAGTTTGGTAACACCGTCCCGATGGCGGTCTATGTTTCCAGTGAAGCCCACTACTCCAACAAGCGTGCAGTGGAATTGTTGGGGCTGGGAACACGAGCTGTTCGATCGATTGCCATCGATGAGCAGCACCGCTTGATTCCTGCTGCCTTGGAAGAGCAGATCAAGGCAGATATCGCTGCCGGTGTGAAGCCGATGTGCATTATTGCCAGTGCAGGCACCACTCTCACTGGTGCTGTGGACACCCTGCGTGAAATTGCCCGCATTGCCCAGACTTATAACGTCTGGATGCATGTCGACGGTGCGTATGGTGCTCCTGCCGCAGGAACAGATGTTGCCCGTGAGCTCTTTGATGGTATCGAGTTAGCTGACTCGGTCACTATCGATGCGCACAAGTGGCTCTTTGTGCCCAAAGCGTGTTCGATTGTGTTGGTCAAAGACTATGCAGCTCTTGCTGCCACCTTCGGTCACAATGAGGCCTATATGCCGCACGAAGGTGAAGAGCCCAACCCCGTAGATGTGACCCTGGAGTATTCGCGCCCACTGCGTGCGTTGAAATTGTGGCTGGGTTTCAAAGCCCACGGTGCTGGAGCTTTCCGCGCAGCCATTGAGCACAACATTGCTTTGGCGGAGCTCACCTACTCGCGAGCGAGTGTGAATCCGTCCTTCCGAGTTTTGCCTCACCGCCCCCAGCTTTCGATTGTTCCGCTACAGCACATTCCTCACGGCATGACAGACCCCCAGCAAATCAGTGAACACAACGCGAAGTTGTGTACGGCCATCGAAAACGATGGCCGAGTATTCCTCTCACCTGCAGTGATCAACGGAGAAGTGTGGCTTCGTCCCTGCTTCACCAACTTCCGCACCGAAGCTAGTGATGTCGACGTGCTCTTCGAGGTCATAGATGAACTGAGTAACACTCTTCACCACACTTCACGCAACTAACTTCGGTGGGAGAATGATGGCTATGACCAACGCCATTGTGATCTCTGAATTCGGAGACTCCTCTGTACTGAACTTCACTGATGTTCCCACCCCCACACCTGCCCCTGGTCAGGTGTTGGTGAAGATGCGGGCCACGGGTGTGAACTTCATTGAGATTTATCAGCGCAAGGGCATTTACTCGATACCCCTGCCCACTGTTCTCGGGGCTGAAGGGATGGGAATCATTGACGCCCTCGGTGAGGGCGTCACCAACCTCGAAGTTGGTCAGCGCGTTGCCTTCACCGATGGCATCTCGACCTATGCCGAGCATGCCCTCGTTGATGCCCAGAAAGCTTTGCTCATTCCTGAGGGCATGGATGACCTCACGGCAGCTGCGCTGCCGTTGCAAGGTCTCACCGCGCACTATCTGTCTTCCTCCACCTTTGCTCTCGGCCCAGAGCACACCGCACTGATCCATGCCGGCGCTGGTGGTGTGGGTTTGCTGTTGATTCAGTTGGCCAAGATGCGTGGGGCACGCGTGTTCACCACGGTTTCGGACGAATTCAAAGCTGAACTTGCCCGGGAAGCCGGTGCGGATGAGGTGTTGTCCTATGACGGTTTCGATGTTCGCGTCCGGGAGCTGACCAACGGCCGCGGCGTAGACGTCGTCTACGACGGCGTTGGTCAAGCCACCTTTGACCGCTCGCTGATGTCTTTGGCTATTCGCGGAATGATGGTCCTCTTTGGTGCAGCTTCTGGACCGGTGCCCGAATTTGATCTGCAACGGCTTAATTCTGGTGGCTCACTGTTCATTACTAGGCCCACACTGTGGAATTACCTCTTAACTGCTGAAGAGCGCATTTGGCGCTGGAGTGAGCTCACAGAAGCCGTCATTTCCGGCAAACTCAACGTTCGTATTGGCGGAACATACCCGCTAGCGCAAGCTGCACAGGCTCACGACGACTTGGCTGGCCGGAAAACCACCGGCAAACTGTTATTGCTTCCCTGAGAAAGATAAGGCACACATGAACAAGGGCGAATATCAGATTATTCACCGGCAGTCATCTGACTATGACTCAAAGCTGCTCAGCACGGACGGTGTTGAATCGGTCACCTTAGGTGACCACACCTTTACTCAGGTTTCACCTGAAGCCCTCGAGAACCTGGCATACACCGCCTACCGCGAGATCAACTACTTCCTGCGCCCAGCCCACCTGGCACAGCTGCGCAAGATCTTGGATGACCCTGAAGCTTCCGGCAACGATAAGTATGTTGCGCTGGATCTTCTCAAGAACGCCAACGTTGCCTCCGGTGGTGTGCTGCCCATGTGTCAGGACACTGGAACTGCGCTGGTCATGGCTAAGCGTGGCCACCGCATCTTGACCGATGGTCGCGATGCTGAATACATCACCAACGGTATTGCGAAGGCGTATCACGACCTCAACCTGCGTTACTCACAGATGTCTCCCGTGACCCTGTGGGATGAGGTGAACACCGGAACCAACCTTCCTGCCGAAGTAGATATTTCCCTCACCAAGGGTGACAGCTATGAATTCTTATTCATGGCTAAAGGTGGCGGTAGCGCCAACAAGACCTTCCTCTACCAAGAGACCAAGGCAGTACTCGAAGAGCAGCGTCTGCTGGAATTCTTGCGAGAGAAGATTGCCAGCCTCGGAACGGCTGCCTGCCCTCCCTACCACCTGGCCATTGTGATCGGTGGAACTTCCGCAGACTTCGCCGTGAAGACAGCCAAGCTCGCATCCACTCACTACTTGGACTCCCTGCCCACCGAAGGTGGCAAAGAAGGCCAAGCCTTCCGTGACGAAGCATTCGAGCAGAAGGTCTTCGAAATGACCCAAACCATTGGGTTTGGTGCACAGTTCGGTGGCAAGTATTTCTGCCACGATGTCCGTGTTGTTCGTCTTCCTCGCCACGGTGCATCGTTGCCGATTGCTATTGCAGTGTCCTGCTCGGCAGACCGCCAGTTGCTAGCAACCATCAATAAAGATGGAGTCTTTATTGAAGAGCTCGAACACGACCCTGCCCGTTTCATTCCCGAGACAGGTCTTGAGGCCATCGAGGAAGCATCACCCGGTGTTCCCATCAACTTGAACCAGCCTATGCCTGAGATTCTCAAAGAACTCTCTGCCTGCTCTATTGGTACTCGTGTGATGCTCACCGGAACCATGATTGTGGCTCGTGACATTGCACATGCTCGTATGCGTGAGCGTTTAGAACGTGGTGAAGGCCTGCCTGACTACGCGATGAACCACCCCATCTACTACGCAGGCCCTGCGAAGACTCCCGAAGGTCTGCCTACCGGCTCCTTCGGGCCCACCACGGCAGGCCGCATGGACAGCTACGTCGAAGAGTTCCAGAAGGCTGGCGGCTCCATGATCATGCTGGCTAAGGGTAACCGCTCCTCTGTCGTGACCAAGGCTTGTGGCACTTACGGTGGTTTCTATCTGGGTTCGGTCGGTGGTCCTGCTGCCCGTTTGGCTCAAGACAGCATTCGCTCGATGGAAATCATCGACTATCCCGAACTGGGCATGGAAGCTGTTTACAAAATCGAGGTAGAGAACTTCCCTGCCTTCGTCGTCGTCGACGATAAGGGTAATGACTTCTTCACCATGGACACCAGCAAGCCTTTGCTTCTCGGTCCCACCCGCACGAAGTAAACACATCAACGTTATGCAGGGGCTCTGTGAGCCCCTGCATTGTTTAACCACGCGTATGGTGTTCAGTGCCAGACTGGAAAGATGAACACGGTCGTCAGCTTCTTGCGGAAGAACCCCCTGTTCAGTGCCACGGGGGTTGTTGCCCTCGTTGGTGCCGCATTCGCACTCTCCGGCGCGAATGAGATTGCTCAATGGCTTTTGAGTATCTTTGCGCTCATTGTGGCAGCTAAAGAATCTGTCGGCATGGTTCGCTCGATTATCAAAGGCCACTGGGGTGTGGATGTTTTGGCGGTCACCGCCATTATTGCCACCGTGCTGGTAGGGGAATACTGGGCCAGCATCATCATCGTCTTGATGTTCACCGGTGGTGAAGCACTCGAAGACTATGCCGAACGCCGAGCCAAACAAGAGCTCACGGCACTGTTGGATAAGTCTCCCCAGATTGCCCACCGTGAGGTGTATTCCAGTGCGGGGGCCGAGCGCGGAGCGCTCTTTGCCACCGAGGATTGCCCCGTGGGCGATCTAAACGTGGGCAACATTGTCGTGATTAAGCCCGGGGAACTCATTCCCGTAGATGGCACACTGCTTTCTCCCGAGGCCACACTCGATGAATCTTCACTCACCGGTGAAAGCATTCCGGTGGAGCGCGTCACCGGTGAGGCACTGATTAGTGGTGCGGTCAATGGTGCCGCCGCCATCCGAATGGAAGTGACAGCCCGCGCTGAAGATAGCCAATATCAGCGCATTGTGCAGTTGGTGACCGAAGCGTCAGAAAGTAAAGCACCATTTATCCGCATGGCAGATCGCTATGCGATTCCGTTCACCATCGCTGCCTATGTCCTGGCTATTACTGCCTGGGTGCTCAGTGGTAACCCCACCCGCTTCGCCGAGGTGTTGGTTGTGGCCACACCGTGCCCGCTCATCATTGCGGCGCCGGTTGCCTTTATTGCCGGTATGAGCCGGGCAGCTCGCCACGGCATCATCGTGAAAAACGGCGGAACGTTAGAAAAGTTGGCCCGAATCAAAACGGTGGCCTTTGACAAAACAGGTACGCTCACCCACGGTCAGCCCGTGTTGAGCTCCGTCGTCACTGTTCCAGGCGTGGACGAGAACGAACTCATCCGTTTAGCTGCGATCGCTGAGCAATACTCTGCACACACTCTGGCCCACTCGATTGTCGAGGGGGCCCGCTCTCGCAACATCACGATTGCTCCGTGTGAGAACGTGAAAGAAACCACTGCTTCAGGACTCACTGCCAACATCGATGGCAAAACAGTAGTGGTGGGCAAATACAGTTTCATTGCTGAGCATGACCCCAATGCTGTGCGGGCGGAGATTGCCGCCGGTGAACTAGCTGTGTATGTCGCCATCGATGGAAAGTTCGCCGGAGCATTACTGCTCCGTGACGAACTGCGCAGCGATGCGCCAGATACCCTGCAGTGGCTTTCTGCCTTAGGGATTAAGCACACCCTCATGCTCACCGGCGATGGCAAGGTCACCGCTCAACACGTGGCTGATGCACTCGGTGTGACCAACGTGCAAGCAGAATGCTTGCCGCTGGATAAAGTTCGAGCAGTGGAGGCAGTGACGAACCGTCCGGTGATGATGGTGGGCGATGGTGTCAACGATGCACCTGTGCTCGCAGCGGCCGATGTGGGTGTGGCCATGGGAGCTAGGGGCTCCACTGCTGCCAGCGAATCGGCTGATGTCGTGATCATGAAAGATGATCTGCACCGCGTAGCCAGATCGATTGAAATAGGTCAGCAAACCATTCGCATTGCCACCCAAAGCATTTGGATTGGAATCTCTCTGAGCTTGGTGCTCATGGTCTTGGCCACCTTTGGATTCATTCCTGCCGTGGTGGGTGCTGGATTCCAAGAAATTATTGACGTGGTGACAATTCTTAACGCGCTACGAGCTCTTGGAACCTCGCGTTTGCTTGCACGGCTCCATCTAAGCCAACCGTCACTACAGCCACAGAAAAGTCTTGTGTGATTTGGTTGAGCGTCTCGCTGCCGCCAGAAATAATGGCGGTTGCTAACACGTCAGCAGTAATGATGTCCTGGGCAATCACAGTGGCCTGAACAAACTCTTTGGTTGTTTCTGGACGCAACCAGATGTGTTCCCCGCGCTCGGCCGAACCGGAGGTGGCCATCGCGGGAAATTCATCTGTCAGGCGAACAGCTGCCAGCAATGTGTTGCGGTCTGAAGGTTCGACAATGCCGGTAATCCAGCCAGGGATATCCTCTGCCTGGTTACCTGCAGTGGTGAGATCACCACCAACATTCACACTGAAGTTGGCAAAGCCAGCTTCAGTGAGTATCCCTGCAGCTTGATCGATGGCAACAGCTTTGATGGTTCCTGAAAGGTCAATAACGCCATCGGGGCGATGCGGGGTGAACGCACCGCCGGTGCGATCACGCCACTGCAGAGCCCGGGCGTATTCGTCACGCATGAGTTCACTGGAATCTGCCAGAGCGAGCTCGCCGGAGGCGATGCGGGAGGCTTCTGAGTCTTCCCGATACAAACTAAATGTCTCATTGAGCTGGGCGAAGTTGTGCTCCACTTCGTTGAGAACAGGGATGGCATCAGTAGTGCCCAAATCAGCATCAGCAATTCTGATGCTGACCATGGTTCCCATGGTCTCAAACGAGTGGACAGCCATGATACTTAGCCGGTGAAGCCCGCAGCATCCAGTGCAGACTGCAGGGACTGCAAGTAAGCCTGGGTTGTGTAAGTACCACCAGAGATGTTGGCCACGTGTGCGGACTGTGCAGTCAACACTTCTGATCGAACCATAGGGGCAACCTGCTGGCTAATTTGAATGGACTTCCGGTCGGCATCCGTGAGCTTCACGGCGATGACGTCGGTGATCTTTCCGCCGGAGATGACTGCCTGAACTTGAACAGTTCCAAAACGTGTGTTCACGAGGGAACCGTCATAGGTTCCATCGGCAGGACCGGAGGCAACCGGTGCCGTGGTGGCAGCTGGTGCTGCCGCACTGGTGTCGGTTGTGCTCGTCGAGTTAGAGGACGAGTTAGAGCTTGTTGCTGAGGAGACAGAGTTGCTGGTTCCTGAGGCAGAAGCCTGGCTCTCAGGAAGAGCAGAAACGAGAGTTCCCACTCCTGCCTGCCATCCAACGGCAATGATGGCTGCCGAACCCATTCCGGCGAAGAAAGCACTACGTGCGCGCATTAGAAATCAAACCTTTCTGCGTGAATCTGGTGATCCTGAAGACCCAGACGCTTTGCGTCACGGACCACGAGGTCCGTCCAGGGAGTGGGGCCACAAATGTATAAATCGGAGTTTTTGATCTGGGGGGCCAGGGTGAGCAAGCTTTCACCCTTGCTGTAGGCCTCGGCGGAAAGCCAGGTGTTCACACCCTTTGGACGGTGACCTACCAGGACGCGCAGCGATGCGGACTTCTCTACGCACAGATCATAGGTTTCTTGCCACAGGTAGACGTCCTGTGCATCGCTTCCGCGGAGAATCACGGTTGCCTCGAGAGGGTCCAGGTCTGAGCTTTCCAAGATGGCGCGGATGGGGGTGATACCAATACCAGCACCAACAAAGACAGCCACCTTCGTGGTTCTCGACGCATCAGTGAAGATTCCGTAGGGACCTTCGAAGCTCACGCGAGTTCCGGGCTTGAGCGAGAGTAAACGTGCACTTCCCTTACCCAGGTCACGAACCGTGATGCGCAGCGAGCGACCATCAGGATGTGCTGAGAGGGAGTAGGGGTGTGCATCCCACCACATGTTGGGAGCCCAGAAGCGCCAGGTGAAGAACTGTCCACCCTGTGCACGCAGAGCATTAATGTCGCGACCAGTCATGGTGACTGAGACAACACCGGGCGCTTCAATATCTACTGAGCTCACGCGCAGGTCGTGGCGCAGCGAGCTGGCCACAGGAATGATCACACGGAAGATGGTGATGGAAGCCAGGGCGCCGACATATAGTGCCATCCAGTACCAGCGAGCCCAGGTTCCTTCAGCGAACATCATTCCCTGGGTGAACTGGTGGGGAAGGGCGAGCAGGATTGCGCCGTAGCTGAGCAGGTGCACGATGTACCAAAACTCGTAGGAGAGCCTGCGGCGCACGATCACCAAAGAAGTAACCACTACCGCAATCAAGAGTCCAGTCGCGATGAACGCAATGGACATATCTTGCTGGTTCACAATCATGTCGATTGCTTCAGCAATCGGGTTCAAGCCCTGAGCAATGCCGTAGCCAATCATGAGCAAGAACATGTGAGCCAAGATCAGGTACAACACTGGCTTGCCCAGTTTGCGGTGCACGACCAAAGCCTTGTCGTGACCGAATGTGCGGTCAATTACAGGAATACGTGCAGCCAAGATGAGCATGATGAGCATGAGGTCAGAGCCGACCAGGCCGGTGACAATGCCGATACCGGTGGTGACATCTTTAAGGCTCAGGAAGTATGTTGCTCCGCCGTCTGCGAGGAAAAGTGCAAGAACGATGGCAACAGAGAAGTAGACGATCGTCTCGAGCAGATCACCGCGACGCAGACGAGCGGTGTAGCGCTGTTTGATCTGCTTTTCACGTGCCGTGGGCACGTTTTTTCCACGCGATGTTGCTGCAGCGGACAGTGGAGCTGTTGAGGTCATGAGATAAACCTGTCAGGCCTATCTGAAGGCACCCTATGGGGAACCTATGAATTACTTATGAAAGTTAGTGGCAGTGTTTGTAGCTATATTTACGCAAACTGCCAGGACCGCTTAGAGAGTCCGTACCAAAAGCCGTCAATAGTGCTGGTGTTATCTAAACCGCTGTCTAATGCAGCTCCCAGTGCGACATAAAGCGGAGCCCAGTGCTCAATGCGGGGATGTGCTTCATGGGCAGCTGGAGCGTCATCCCAGAAGTTCAGTAACGCATCAATGTCTTTGTTCTCTAACGCTTCGGCTGCCCAGTGATCGAACTCGGCTGAGGCCTGGGGTGGTGTCACATCAGGACCGGCACCGGGGTTGAACCAGCGCAGGTTGTGGGTTGTGAACCCCGAGCCAATAATCATTGTTCCGGCATCACGCAGCGGAGCAAGCTTGCGCCCCATCTCGAAAAGTTCCACCGGATTCAAACTCGGCAAAGATAACTGCAACACAGGAACATCCGCATCGGGATACATCTGGGTGAGTGGAACATAGGCACCGTGGTCGAGGCCTCGGCCCTGGTCCTGCTGGACCTGGGGGCCGAGCACACCAAGAACTTCTGTGGCTAGCTCTACTGCTGCAGGAGTGTCATATTGCATCTCGTAGTACTTGCTGGGGAACCCATAAAAGTCATAGACCAGGGGAGTGTGCTCCTGGGTTGAGCTGATGGTGGGGGGAGCTTCTTCCCAGTGCGCGGAGACCATCAAGATTTGCTTGGGTTTATCCAGTTCTTGGCCCCACGAAGCAAGTTCACCAGACCAGCGCTGGTCATCGACCAGCATGGGCGCACCATGGCTCATAAACAGGACGGGCTGTGTGGTGGTGTTCTCGCTCATGGTGGTCCTTTGAGGTGCTGTGTTGAAGATAAGGTTACGGGAGCAGGAAATATTCCCGAAGGGGTGTGGGGCGATGGAGACGACATCACCCCACACCAGGTTGAGCTAGGCCTGAAGCACGGCCTGGAAGTCGAGAGTGATCTTGACCTTCTCGCCGACGAGAACACCACCGGTTTCCAATGCTGCATTCCAGGTCAGACCAAAGTCTTCACGGTTGATCTCGGTTTCAGCTGAAGCAGCGACCTTGTAGTTGCCGTAGGGGTCGGTAGCAAAGCCACCGAGTTCGAATTCAAAGTCAACGCTCTTGGTGATGCCCTTGATGGTGAGATCACCGGTAACAATGAATTCACCGTCTTCGGCATCCTTAACCTTCACGCCAGTGGAGACGAAGGAGATGGTGGGGTAGGTGTCTGCTTCGAAGAAATCGTTGGTGCGCAAGTGACCGTCACGGTTTTCTTCGTTGGTGTTGATGGAGGCAACCTGAGCAACCGCAGACACCGTGGTGTCGAGGGGGTTCTCGCCGGTTACGAATGTGGCATCGAAGTCTTCGAAGGTGCCCTTGACCTTGCTGATCATGAGGTGGCGAACAGAGAAGCCGACCGAGGAGTGGGTCTTGTCGATGGTCCAGGTTCCAGCCTTGTAGCCAGGAATGGTTTCAGCAGTAATAGTCATGAATGTTTCTTTCGTGTTGGGGTATCCGTGAGAGTTCTCTCAGTGGGGCTAACCCGACAGCGACGAAACTATTCCCGCGAATGGAAAACTAACGTCTTAACTTTTGGTGAACGAGAGATGTTGCTATTTGAAGATGATGGTGCGTTGACCGTCGCGGAGCACGCGGTCTTCAGCAAACCACTTCACAGCCTGGGTGAGGGTGCGACTTTCTTCGTCTTGACCGATGGCGACGAGTTCTTCTGGCGTGCGGGAGTGATCCACCCGGACAACGTTTTGCTCAATGATGGGGCCTTCATCTAAGTCTGTGGTGACGAAGTGGGCAGTGGCACCAATGAGTTTCACACCGCGAGCGTGAGCCTGCTTGTAGGGGTTTGCTCCCTTGAAGCCAGGCAAGAAGCTGTGGTGAATGTTGATGATTTTGCCTTCGAGCTTGTTACACAATTCGGGAGAGAGAACTTGCATATAGCGGGCAAGCACAACTAATTCGATGTCATGTTCTTCCACGACCTCAAGCAGCCGCTTCTCGAATGCCGCTTTCTGCTCAGGTGAGGTCACCGGCATGGATTCGAAGGGAATGCCATAGAAGCCGGCGAGATCTGCCAGGTCAGTGTGGTTACTCAGCACAAGAGGAATATCGACAGGCAGTTGTCCTGCCCGCTGACGGAAGAGGAGGTCGTTGAGGCAGTGCGCTGCCTTGGTGGCGAGCACGAGGGTGCGCAGGGGGCGACCAACCACATCCAAGCGCCAGTCCATGTCATATGCGCTGGTGACTGGCTGCAGTGCCAGCTCAAATTCTTCACGGCTAGCTGTGGTCTCTACCTGCAAGCGCATGAAGAAAGTTCCAGTGTCATCGCTGGAGAATTGCTGGCTCTCGGTGATATTTCCATTGGCTGCAACAATGGCGCCGGATACTGCGTGAACAATGCCGGGTTTATCGGCACAAACAAAGGTGAGTACCCAGTGCGTAGCTTCAGACATGTATCAAGATTATTGCCTTCAAGCTTGGTAGACTGACACGGTCGCAACTGGCGTTGAGATGGGTTTCCATCGGGGAGCGATTAACGGATCGGATGTGGCCGAACGCCTGGGCCATAACGAAAAAACCTGTTACCGGGTTTGTCCCGGTCTACACCTAGGAGCCAACTGTGTCTTCAGATAACACCTTCAACGCCCCGCTCTCCGAGGTTGACCCCGAGATTGCTGCAGTCCTGCAGGATGAACTCGGCCGTCAGCGCGACTTCCTCGAGATGATTGCCTCCGAGAACTTCGTTCCTCGTGCAGTGCTCGAATCTCAGGGTTCTGTCCTCACCAACAAGTACGCCGAAGGCTACCCCGGCAAGCGCTACTACGGTGGTTGCGAATTTGTTGACGTAGCTGAAAGCCTCGCAATTGAGCGCGCAAAGAAGCTCTTCGGTGCTGCCTACGCCAACGTTCAGCCACACTCCGGTGCTACCGCTAACGCTGCTGTACTGCACGCGATTGCTCAGCCTGGTGACACCATCTTGGGTCTTGAACTTGCACACGGTGGACACCTCACCCACGGCATGAAGCTCAACTTTTCTGGTCGCATCTACAACCCTGTTGCGTACGGTGTTGACCCTGAAACGTTCCTGGTCGACATGGAGGTCGTGCGCAAGCTCGCTCACGAGCACAAGCCTGCTGTGATCATCGCGGGATGGTCTGCTTACCCACGTCAGCTCGACTTTGCTGAATTCCGTGCAATCGCCGACGAGGTCGGCGCCAAGCTCTGGGTCGACATGGCTCACTTCGCTGGTTTGGTTGCTGCTGGTTTGCACCCCAACCCCGTTCCTTACGCTGACGTTGTTTCCACCACCGTGCACAAGACCTTGGCAGGTCCTCGCTCCGGTTTGATCCTCAGCCGTGACGAAGAACTGGCTAAGAAGCTCAACTCTGCAGTGTTCCCTGGACAGCAGGGTGGACCACTCATGCACGTCATCGCAGCGAAGGCAACCGCCTTCAAGCTGGCAATGGAACCTGCATTCAAGGACCGCACCGAGCGCACACTTCGTGGTGCCCAGATCATTGCTGAGCGCCTCACCCAGGCAGATATGAAGGAAGCCGGCGTGGACGTCCTCACCGGTGGAACCCAGGTTCACCTGGTTCTCGTTGACCTGCGTAACTCTCCACTGGATGGCCAGCAGGCAGAAGATGTTCTGCACGCTGCCGGTATCACCGTGAACCGTAACGCTGTTCCCTTCGACCCACGTCCACCTATGGTGACCTCGGGTTTGCGTATTGGAACTCCTGCATTGGCAACTCGTGGCTTCGGCGACGTTGAGTTCACCGAGGTTGCAGACATCATTGCTGAGGCACTCAAGCCCGGTGCAGATGTGTCTGCGCTCAAGGCTCGCGTGAAGGTTCTCACCGAGAAGTTCCCACTGTACCCAGGCCTCGAGCAGTGGTAGCAGTCACTCTCGACGGAAAAGCTACCGCTTCTGCCGTCAAGGGTGAACTCGCACAACGCATCGCAGCACTCAAAGCCCAGGGCATTACCCCTGGCTTGGGAACGCTGCTGGTTGGCGATGACCCTGGATCGCATTCGTATGTCTCGGGTAAACACCGCGACTGTGCTGAAGTAGGTATCAATTCGATTCGAATTGATTTGCCTGCAACAGCCACTCAGGCTGATGTTGAAGCTGCCATTAAGCAGCTCAACGAAGACCCTGCTGTCACCGGTTACATCGTGCAGTTGCCATTGCCCAAGGGCCTCGATGAGCATGCTGCTCTTGAGTTGATTGACCCTGCGAAAGATGCTGATGGCCTGCATCCCATGAACTTGGGGCGCTTGGTTATGGGTATTGAAGGTGAGCTGGCTTCGCCACTTCCGTGCACTCCTGCCGGGATTGTGGAATTGCTCACTCGCTATGACGTTCCACTGTCAGGCAAGCATGTCACTGTGGTGGGCCGTGGGCTGACCGTGGGGCGCCCACTAGGACTCTTGCTAACACGCAAGGGCGTAGATGCCACGGTGACACTCACTCACTCCCGCACCGTCAACATCGAGGACGACATTCGTCGCGCCGATGTTGTCGTTGCCGCTGTGGGTGTTCCTCACTTCATCAAACCTGAGTGGGTCAAGCCCGGTGCTGCTGTGTTGGACGTGGGAATTACTCGTGTTGAGAATGCAGAAACGGGCAAAGCACAGCTCACCGGTGATGTTGATCCCGCGGTTGCTGAGATTGCTGGCCACTTCTCACCAAACCCCGGCGGAGTTGGTCCCATGACCAGGGCCATGCTTTTGGCGAATGTGGTGAAGGCTGCGGAACAGGCGCTTTCTTAAATTCTCAAAAGAATGAAGAATCAGGTTTTCCGGCTTTGCGCGTAAGTCGGAAAATGGAGCCTAGTTTTTCCGACTTATTACATAACCCGGAATAACTTCCATCAATGAAAAGTAATTACGCTGTTGCTTCAGCTTTGTAAATCTCCAGGCGTTTACGGTAGTTCGCCGCATTGTTTCGCACAGCCTCTTGCTCTTCTGGAGTGAGTTCGCGGCGCACCTTCGCTGGCACACCCGCAACCAGTGAACCCGGAGGAACAATTGTTCCCTCCAGAACGAGCGCACCGGCAGCAACTAAAGAACCCTTGCCAATCACAGCACCGTTCATCACGGTGGCATGCATGCCAATGAGGCAATCATCTTCCACAGTGCAGCCGTGAATAACCGCGTTGTGTCCCACAGACACGTTCTTACCCAGTGTGAGGGGATAGCCAGTGTCGACGTGGCCACTGACGTTGTCTTGGATGTTGGAGCCCTCACCGATCACGATTGGTTCGTAGTCTCCACGCAGCACCGCGTTGAACCAGATACCCACGTTGGCGTGCAGCGTGACATCGCCGGCCAGGCGACCGCCTGGTGCGATGTAGCACGAGTCATCAACGACCGGAGTGCCATAGGTGGGAACAGAAATGATCTGGGCATCAGGAGAAGTCATGCTCCCAAGCCTAGAAGGTTAACGCCGAGGTGGCGGAGGAAGTTTGGGCCCAATTTCAGGATTGGTTTTTTCATAGTGGCGGGCAGCATTCCAAGCCTGCCATTTACGCAGTGTTCGCCACCAGGCTGCAGACTTATGTTTCCACGCCTTCGTCAACTCTTTGCCCCACAGCTGTAACACGGCCTCGTCGTTGAAACCCTGCACGGTTGCGATGGCTGCCTCACGCATGGCCGTTACTTTTTCAGCAGGTAGCTGCTGCAAGGTGGCAATGGCTTGTGCCATTGCTGTGACATCCCCGTCAGGAATGAGGAAGCCGTTAACACCGTGGGTAATCAGATCACTGGGGCCATAGCGAATATCAAAAGCAATCGGAATACACCCAGCTGCCATACCCTCTAACAACACAAGGGGTGTGCCTTCCGTTTCAGAGGTAATGAGAATAAAAGAAGCTGTCTTTGTTTCTTCCAGAGCCGTGGTGCTGTAGCCGTGCAAGGTGGTGTACTCACCGGCGTTGTGCTCCGCCAGGGCTGCCTCGACCTCGGGACGCGTCTCCCCATCGCCATAGACATCCAGACTCAACCCAGAGCCCACCATCAGCTGTGCTCGTGAAGTTGCTTCAATCGCAAGATGCACACGCTTACGAGGAATAAAGGTAGCGACAACGAGTCCCCGGTTCACTTGGCGCTCAACCGTAATCGAAGCAGGATCTGGCAATGGCACCGAGTTTGGAATCACTACCAGATTGGGGCTTGCCCCCATGACGGCCGTAATGTCTTTGCGCTGACGTTTGGTCAAAGCTGCAACCAGATCGAATCCCGGTAACTCACGAATGCTCTTGTGTCGTACTTCTGAAAGAATGGGGCGACCATCAGAAGTTGTGCCCTCAATGTGTGCGCCCTGAATGACGTGCACCGTCAGTGCATTGCGGCGACGATAACCCACAAACATTCCCACTGCCGTCTTGCTGTCAATCACGAAGGTGGTCTGTTGTGATCCAAATCTGCGATCAAGCACCCAGTGATAGAAATCATTCTGGAACTTCCACAGCTTGAACGGTTCACCTGCGTGGTCACACACAATGATGCGGCGTCCGCCTCGGATTCCGCGCTCGCGGAAGTCCCGGCGGTCGCTGAGCATCAGCGTTCCATCTGCGCGGTAGTGATCGGTTTGCAAGATGGTGAGCTCGTCTGCGGCATAGCGGATGCGGCTGTAGAGAACACCGTCTCGGTAAAGCTCCTCAAACTCATCACCGTCACCCAGGGGTGTAAAGGCTTCATTGAGCTTGGGTGAAGGTCCAGTAGGTCGTGAGGGAATGTGTTCAGTGCGTAACCAATCCCAGATGTTCTCAATCGAGACGTCTCCATCGAGACGACCGAGCTGCCGCATCTGCTCTTCGATTTGGTCATAGTGTGGATAGCTATCGAAGGTCAGAACAATCACATGACCAGCACCGGCCTGGCTCAAGATTCCAGCGCGGTGTAACAGAGTGACAGTGAGCCCACCTGATTCGGGTCGAACGCCCCAGGTCACGCTGACGTAGTTCGAGGCAGGGAGGGAAAAACTCACCTGCCTATGTTAGTTCGTTCACAAGCCGAATGTGACGGCTCGCGACTAGCCAGCAAGCTCCGAGGAAACTCACAAGTTACTCTTAACCAGGATTTTCCCCCGCACACCCAATATGAAAAGAGAGTGTTCTCCTGATGGCTAAGTCATCTTTCCTCGCCTCGCTCAAGAAGGCATTCCGTTCCGGCGCAAAGCAGGCCGGTGCAACCGCAGCAGAAGTTGTTGTCAAGGTTGAAGACGTTGCAGCAGATGTGACCGCAGCATCCAAGGATGCCGCTGCCACCATCAAGAAAGACGCAGCAAAGACCACCGCAGCAGTTAAGAAGACTGTTGCTGCAAAGAAGCCAGCTGCTAAGCCAGCAGCAAAGAAGGCTCCCGCTAAGCCTGCTGCAAAGACCGCTGCTGCTAAGCCAGCTGCAAAGAAGGCTCCTGCCAAGCCAGCCGCGAAGCCCGCTGCAAAGAAGCCAGTAGCTAAAACTGCTGCTGCAAAGCCAGCCACCAAGGTTGCTGCGAAGCCTGTTGCGAAGAAGGCTCCAGCTAAGCCAGCTGCAAAGCCTGCAGCAAAGTCTCCTGCTAAGCCTGCTGCGAAGCCTGCTGCAAAAACCGCTGCTGCGAAGCCTGCTGCAAAGAAGGCTCCTGCCAAGCCAGTAGCTAAGCCAGCTGCCAAGAAGGCACCTGCAACCAAGCCTGCTGCGAAGCCCGTTGCAAAGAAGGCTCCTGCTAAGCCAGCTGCAAAGCCTGCAGCTAAGCCAGCAGTCAAAAAGTAACTTCGGTTTCTTAACTCAGTCAATGGCACCCTTCGGGGTGCCATTGATCGTTAACAGGGAATACTTGAAGAACTATTCGACTTATCAGTAGTGGATCTCACTAAGGAGAACACAATGCCCGCAGTCACCGCTGATACGTTCACGCTTCCCCACCTGGCTCCTGCCGTTGGCCGAGCACGTGCAATTAAGTCGGTAACTCGAGGGCCTCAAGCTTTTGAGGGTGACGGTTTTCCCGTGACCCGTGCTTTCGCTGGAGTCTCCTACCAAGACATTGATCCCTTCATTCACATGGATCAGATGGGTGAAGTTGAATATGCACCGTACGAACCACGTGGCACCTCATGGCACCCCCACCGTGGTTTTGAGACCTTCACGTACATGATCGATGGCACTTTCCAGCACCAAGACAACCACGGCGGTGGTGGCATTATCGAAAACGGTGCGACCCAGTACATGACTGCTGGTTCTGGTGTGCTGCACATCGAAACTCCACCAGATGAGCTGGTGATGTCTGGTGGTTTCTTCCACGGCATCCAGTTGTGGATCAACCTGCCGGCAGAAAAGAAGATGACAGCACCGAACTACCAAAACCTTGCCGGTGGTGACGTTGAGCTGCTTTCCAGTCAAGATGGCGGCGCACTCATTCGCGTCATCGCAGGTGAGATTGACGGACATGTGGGTCCTGGAAAGTCACAGACTCCCATGACTATTGCACACGTCACGTTAGCTCCCGGAGCGTCGGTGTCTATTCCGTGGAACCCAGAGTTCAATGCCCTTGCCTACACCCTCGCTGGTCAAGGATCCGTGGGTGAAGGTGAGCTGGGTGGAAGTGCTGCACCTATCAGCGCAGGAAGCCTCGCTGTCATGGTTGATGGTGATCGTGTTGTTCTCACTGCAGATAAAACTCAGGATGCTCGTAACGGAGCACTGGATGTTCTCCTGCTTGGTGGTTTGCCCATCAAGGAGACAGTCGTTGCTTATGGACCGTTTGTGATGAACACCAAAGAGGAAGTAATTCAAGCCCTCGAAGACTTCAACTATGGGCGCTTTGGTCAGATCCCTGACGACGCACTTCAGCCATTCCACCACCGGCACTAACTTTCCTGTGCAGGTGCATAGATAGCCCCGTAAGCTCTCATGCGAAAGGGGCAACATGGCTCAAGC
This sequence comes from Aurantimicrobium minutum, assembly GCF_002355535.1. Classification (NCBI taxonomy): domain Bacteria; kingdom Bacillati; phylum Actinomycetota; class Actinomycetes; order Micrococcales; family Microbacteriaceae; genus Aurantimicrobium; species Aurantimicrobium minutum. Next base: position 1,146,988 of record NZ_AP017457.1, on the reverse strand, counting down.
TGATAAGCAACCGCAACTGGTCAGTCGATTGCTGCTTTTCTTGGCCGTCTTGGGGCCTGTCCAGTCAGTACTGGGCTGGAGCTTATCCGCTGCCCTCTGGCCTGGCTATGACCCGATAACCCAAACAATTAGTGAGTTGGCATCACCGGAATCTCCGGTGAGATATCTCCAGTCAAGCTTTTTTCTCCTGGGTGCACTAATCGACATCATTGTTGCTCTGCAGTTCAAGGTGATAGCCAAACCTGCTCGCGTGTTGTTTTTTCTGGGCGGGCTGGCAACAATTGGTCTCACGATTTTCCCCACCCCGTTGGTAGGCGTCTCAGAGCCTCACAGAGTTTTTGCCACCATTTCGTTTGTGATTTTTTCAATATGGCCAGTCTTTGGCATGCGGTTTGGTCGCCAATGGCCCCCCATCGTTCGACCGCTTGCGTCTATTGTTGGGACGCTCGTTCTTGGAGCTATCGCTTTCGCGTTCTTAAGCGTGTGGACGAATCCTGAAATCCACACGGCAGGATTGTGGGAACGGGTTGTCACAACTAGCCAAGCGATCTACCCAGCTCTCGTGATATTCCTTTCTTGGCTGTTTTTGAAAAACCGCAACCACAACGTGAGCTGAGGCAACCCGGGTTAATGCAAAGAATCCCTCACCGTTTGGTGAGGGATTCAGCTGTAGGCCCCGTGGGGATCGAACCCACGACCCTCGGATTAAAAGTGTAGTTTCAATGTTTTCGCTAGTGTTCGCCTGCGTATATTTTCCCTGTTCAGGGGCCATATTTATTTTTTGACTGTTCGCTGAAATCCGCTGATATTCGGCTCATAGGGTCCCACATAGGGTCCCAGAGACTACTTCGGAGCGAAGGCGTTGAGGCGTTCAGCCAGGGTGACTTTCTTTTCTTCCAGAGCGTGTACGTACACCCGATATGTGAACGATGGATCTGAGTGTCCGAGAGTTGCAGCGACGACTGCAACGTCCCCAATCTGGTCGAGCATGATGGTGGCAGCTGTGTGGCGTGCTGTGTATCGACGGGTGTGTGGCAGTCCGGCTTGTGATACGAGTTCGCGCCAGTGGTCATCGTCGAGGCGTGTGGAGATTGGCATGCCGTTGCGTTGTGTGAATACGAGTGGAATTGGTTTGCCGTTGTATTGCCATCCAACCCAGTCGTCACCTTCTTCAGCGCGGATGCGGAGCTGTTGTGCGCGATGCTCTACAAGGAGCTGTGTGAGGAATTGAGGCATTTTCACAGTTCGGTGACCTGCATCTGTCTTGGGTGCGTCTTTGAGGATTAGGCCGCGTCCTGCGATGTGTTGTAGCTGGTGGCGAACGTGGAGTTCACCGGCCTCGAGGTCGATGTTGTCCCAGGTGAGTCCGAGTGCTTCTCCTGGTCGTAGTCCGAGCAGAAGTGCGATGACCCATCGTGCTCTGTAGGGGGAGTTTTCTGCAGCTGCGAGGATGGCTTGGGCGTCAGCGATTGAGAGTGCTTCTGTTTGTGCTTTTGGTACTGCTGGGATGCTGACCAGAAGTGCAACATTTCGTCCTGCGTGGCCTCGCTGGGTAGCGATTTTCAGTGCTCGTCGAATGATGGAGTGAGCTTGTCTGACTGTCGCTGGGCTGACTGGCTTCTTGAGTTTCTGGTGTGTGCCGTCTCGCATGGAGTTGTAGAGCTTTTCCAGGTGTTCTGGCTTGAGCTTTTCCAGAGTTATTGATCCGATGACTGGGTTGATGTAGTGGTTCAGGTACCACCGGTATCCCTGGTGTGTCATTGGTGCTAGTTCTGCGATGGCTTCTAGCCAGTGTGTTGACCAGGCTTCGAATGTTGGTGATGAACCTGATGTGAGGGTTCCGGCGTCGCGTCGCTGGAGTAGCTCTCTGCGCTTTTGTGCTGCTTCAGCTTTTGTGCTGGCGCGGACAGATTTGCGTTTGCCGTCGACTGTTACTCGGGCACGCCAGCCGTCGCCATCGCGGACGATGGAGCCTTCACCTTTTGATGCTCTGGCCATTGGGTTTCCTTATGCGGATTTGAGGAATACTTCGAGGAGGTTGAGTGTCACTCCGACTTCGTTTGCCCACACGTTTGGGTCTGAGCTGGTCCTGCGGACGTAGTCGAGGTGTTGTGGGTCTATGAGGTGGCGTGCTGCGAAGTGGTCGGCTTGCCGTTCAAGTTTGGGGGTGGAGTGTCTGTGGCCTAGGCATGCATGTCCAAGTTCGTGGGCGAGGACTGAGCGTTCGTGGACGGCTCTCATGCGTGGCTGTAAGAAGATGGCGTGAAGGTCTGGGACCCACAGGCCATTTGACGTAGTTAGCCTCCTGTAAACGATTTGTATCCCCAACCGTTCAGCGTGCTCGAACGGATTGTATCCCCCAGGTTTGGTCATGGTATTTCTGGTTCCCCCGAATCGTGGTTGTTGTGGTCTGCTGCTTTCTCGTATTGGTCGAGGTCGATTGCCTCGAGGTTTTGATTTTGCCGGAGGGGACTGACATTCAGATACCTAGTTTCTTTGTCAGCTGTCGAGACTACTTCCACGATGTTGAGCTTGAGGACGTCGCACACTGCATCGAGCTGGTCAATGTCCCAATGTTTGGTCCCCTGAAGCATGTTTACAAGGAGGGGACGAGAGATTCCAGACTCTTTTGAGAGGGCCATGTTGGTCATCTTTCGGTCTGTTTTCTCTTTGTTGATGCGGACTGCTATCGCCTTTGTGAAGCTGCTTGGTTCCGGCTTGCTACCTGTTGGCATACCTTTAGTGTCTCATAGGCGACACGCCGAAACAAGCGATGTGCAAGAAGCTGTGAGTTTCCTACTAAAGTGTTCCATATGGAACAGAACGGGAATAAATCAGGCCAGGTCGCACAGCGAATCCTGACCCATCTCAACGACCAGGGACTTTCACAACGGTGGCTGGCAGAGCAGACAAGCATCCCTCTGGCAACACTCAACCGTCGCGTGCAGGGACGCACCTCTTTCACCTTGGAAGAGCTGTACAGCGTCGCTAACGCTCTCGAAACCTCAGTCGCTGATCTAGTCACTCTGGAGGTAAACGCATGAACGAGGCAGTTCGTCTTTACCCAGTAGCTAAAGCAGCTGAAGTCCTGGGCATCGGTCGCACATTCATGTACGAGCTAATCAACTCAGGCCAAATCCGCGTCGTAGAACTTGGCTCCACTCGCGCAAAACAGCGAGTCCGAGCAGACGACCTTCAAGCATTCATCGACTCACGAACATACGGGTCGAAGAACTAAGCCACCAGGGTCGGTCCTCATTCTCCCCCGAGTGCCTCCACCGGCCCTGGTCCTAAACCGCACAAAGAAAAACCCTCCAGCTGGAACTGGAGGGAAGTTGAAAGGAAAACCATGCAGAACGGAAAAACCCTTCGTGACGAGGGTATCGCATTAGTCCTCCAAAAGGCTGATGATTCATGGAAAGAAGAGGCATATCAAGTGATTGAGACTCTTGCAAACAAGGGACCATTCACTTCTGATGATGTTTGGGCTAACTTGTCCACTCCTCCTCACCACGGGAACGCAATCGGTGCAGTGATCTTGCACGCTGCTAAGCGTTTCAATCTCAAGCGTGTTGGCTACAAGCCTTCAGAGCGTCCCTCAAGCCGTCACCACGTTCTCGCAGTTTGGGACCTCGCATGAACGACTACAAGGACGACAACGGCCTCGCAATCGGCTGTGGTGTCGTCGCAGTACTCGTCCTCTTTCTTACAATCCTCGCTTTGGTGGTGACTCTCTAATGGCAAAACTAACCGCACAACAAAAACGTGACCGTGACTTCATGGCACTGCTGGACTCCAAGCTTGAAGAGCAGAAGATTGAGCTGCTAGTTCAGGCTGAACGTGAAAAGTACGACTCCTACATGAAGGGGTTCTACCTCGGCTGGAGCAAGTCTGCAGAGCATGTCGAGAAGCTTCCACTTCTCAAGCGAGTTTCATTCAAGGCAACTCAGCTTGTTTGGGGAGGCCAGAAATGAGCCTCACATTCATTGCAGGTTTTGTCCTGGCATGCGTCCCAGCAGTATTCCTCGGAGTAAACAACGGGGCAACTCTCTTGGGTGCACTTGTCATGGCGTTCTCAGCAGTCAAGATTCTGCGAGGTCGCGCATAATGTATCGCCTCGAGTTCGACTACGAACGCCCACCTCTGACATCCAACCAACGGATCCATTGGCGTCAACGTGCAGCACTAACTAAAGAGGTTCGTGAGCGCACAGCATTCAAAGCTGAAGGCATTCCAGCCATGAAGGCATGCACTGTGTCTTTGACATGGGTTGTGAACGATAAGCGTCGCAGGGATGCAGACAACCTTGTTCCAACACTCAAAGCAATGTGTGACGGCCTTGTTGATGCAGGAGTTGTCCCCGATGACACTCCACAGCTGATGCACAAGGTCATGCCGGTCATTGTTTATGACCCTGACGCTGTCGCTTTCATGCACTTAGAGATTGAGGAACAAGCATGAGCACCATCTATGAGCGTGCAATCGCAGATAAGAACGTCGACGAGTCATCATGGCTTGAGGCCCGTCGCACAGGTGTGACTGCTACCGAGGTCCGTGACCTCGCAAAAGGTGGCACATCAGTTCGCGACAAGCTCATTGAGTCAAAGCGCACCGGTAAGCGTGACTTCTTCGGAAACAAGTACACCGAATGGGGTCTGGAGCGTGAACCTATCCTGGTCGAAACAATGCTCAAGCCTGAAGGATTCTTCGGCTCAGATGTTTTGTATCATGCACAGGAGAACAAGCGTCACCTAGCTACTCCAGATGCTCTGTATCTCTCTGATGGCATCGTCCTCGTTGGTGAGATCAAGACGGGCAAAGGTGAGCTTGCTCCAGGTTCTGCAGGGTTCATCGCAAATGGTTATTACGACCAGATGCAGTTCCAAATGTATGTCGTCGGTGATGACTGCATGGAATGCCTTTACGTGTGGGAACAGCATGAAGATTTTGTGCCTAAGCCTGCACAGAAGGAATGGATCAAGCGTGACCAGGCTCGAATCAATGAGTTGGTGGCTATTGCTGACGAGTTCTTGGCTGCACTTGATGCTCCTACTGGCTACCTAGACGACCCTGACGACTATGCAGAACTCGTTCGTGAGCATGTTCGTTTGAAGTCTCGCATCAACGAGCTAGGAAATGAGCTTGCTTTTGTTGAGGACGCTATCCGTCTGCGTATTGGTGAACGTGACTCGTTTGCCATTGACACACCTTTTGGACGTGTCTCCCTGTCTACTCCGAAACCTGCAGAGCGTTTTGACTCAGCAAGTTTCAAGGCTGCACAGCCTGACCTTTTCAAACAGTTTGTGAAGGTTTCCCAGGCTAAGCCGTTTCTTCGTATAACCGCACCAAAGGAAGAGGGAAACGATGTTTTCTGATGACCGTGGAGTCTTTTCTCCCAAGCAAGTTGAACAGCTCCTCAAACCAATCAACCCAAAGCGTGTTTTGCAGGCTCAGGGACATTCACATGTCTCTCAGCAGGACATCATGGCTCATTTCAGTCGCATGTTTGGGTTTGGAAACTTCGATATTGAAGTTGTCAAAGTGGAGCTTGTCTTTGAAGAGCCTCGAATCAAGGACTCTGGTGAGCTGACTGGTCGCTGGGATGTCTGTTACAGAGCTTTGGTTCGTTTGAGCATCCGTAACGAGGTAGGTCAGCCCGTTTGTGTGATTGAGAACGGATCTACTGGTGATGCTCAGAATCAGACTCGGGCTGGTGGCCACGATTTGGCTTACAAGTCTGCAATCTCGCTCAGCATCAAGCGTGCAGCGATTGCTTTGGGTGACCAGTTTGGTTTGAGCCTGTACAACAAGGGTCAGCTGACTGCACTTGTGAAAGCCACACTGGTCGGTACTGAAGTTGCTCCTGCTGACGTCCAGGAAGGCATTGAACAGCAGGTTGCCCTCGGTAATGACGAGATTGAGCGTGACGCATGAGCCAGCTCACTCCTGCATCTGTCCTGTCAACACTTGCCAACATCGGTAAAGAGATTGACACCATGACTGAGACTTTGCGTCCACTCGGTGAAGCTGAGGTTGAGGCTCGTTTGAAGTACAAGCGTGCTTTCAACACTGCCATGTTCAGCAACAAAGCTGACGCTGACGGTAAGCCATTGACAGCTGACCTCAGACGTGCTGTGTGCGAGCTGGAGACGTTACAGCTTGAGGCTGAATGGAAAGCTGCAGAGCTTGCTTTGCAAGAGGCTAAGGACAAGCTGAAGGCTTTGCGTGACCGTCTTGAGATTGGTCGTTCTCTTTCTCCCATTATGCGTTTGGAATGGGGGCAAAGCTGATGGCTGTCTCGATGAAACAAAAGCGCATGACTTTTGAGCGTGATGGTGAGCAGTGTGTTTGGTGCGGAACAACATCCGGACTGACAGTTCACCACCGCAAGAACCGCCAGGCAGGTGGATCTAAACTGCGTGACCACCTCGCTAACTTCTTGACTGCCTGCTACACGTGCAATGGCCAGTTTGAGGACAACCTCATGGAACGTGCACGCCTCCTCGGAGTGAAGTTGCAGCAGTGGGAGGACCCATACCGGACAGCTGTTCATTTCAAGCACTTTGACCAGTGGCGTCTGCTCAATGATGAAGGCTCTTTCATCGTTGTCGATGGTCGTGACTATCGGGAGGTGAGCGAGTAATGGCTTGGGGTCGTGTAGATGACAACCTGGCATTTCACCCAAAGGTTATGCAGGCCGGTAATGAAGCTATGGGTTTATGGATCAGGTCTTTGTCTTGGTGCGCTCAACAGCTGACTGACGGGCATGTTCCTGATGGCATCATTCATGCTTTTGGTGGCCGTGAGCTTTCACATCGTCTTGTTGATGCTGGTTTATGGCATCAGGTTGATGGTGGCTTTGAGTTCAACGACTGGCATGACTATCAGCCAACCCGTGAATCTGTGATGGCTGAGCGTGAGGCTGCTCGTTCCAGGATGGCTCGAGTTCGTGCAAACAAGCGTGTTAGTTCGCTAGATGTTCGGGCGAACATTGACCGAAGTTCGGACGAAGTTCGCCTTCCCCATCCCATCCCATCCCATCCCTCAACACCTAAAGGTGTTGAGAGCACTAAACGTGCTCGACGCCTCCCTGAAGATTTCTCAATTACTCCAGAAATGTCTGCATGGGCGCAGGGGAGTGTTCCAGGGATGGACATCAAGTCAGCGACTGAACAGTTCATGGACTACTGGCATTCAGCTGGTGGAGCTAATGCTCGCAAGTTGGATTGGGAGAAAGCGTGGAAGGTGTGGATGCGTCGCGACTACATCAAGACGCCTGCAGGTCAGCGAACTGTTCCTGGCGTTCCTCAGCCTCCTACTAAGGCTCAACTTGAGGCTCAGATGTGTTCCAAGCATTATGGCTACCCACTTCCTTGTGACCGTTGTGCTCGAGGTGATGACTAATGGCACGCATGACTTATGAGGAAGTGATTGCTGAGGTCGAGTGGCTTCTTGATGCTGGGATTCATCCTTTGCTGATTGCAGACATTTTGGGCCGTTCTGAGTCTGCGTTGTACAAGCTTTGTTGGCGTCATGGTCGTAATGATCTAGCCAACTTGTTTGGAAGGCAGTACGCCGCATGAATCAGCTATCTATCTTTGACGAGCTGGACCAGGAACAGGAACGCATCGAGGCAGAGAAAGCTGCAGAACAGCAGAGGCTGCGTGAGATTGCTTCACAGCCTGTTCAGTGTGAGCACTGTGGCGAATGGTCACCAAACCAGTACCTGTGGGAAACCAACCACGGAAAGCCTCATTTCTATGACATGCCAGGTGTCTGCGTAAAGCACTGGTTCCTTTATCACCAGTCACGTTGGCAAGAGATGACCAAGGCGCGTGAATGGCTAACAGAACGAGGTTTTGCCGTTCACCCACCAGAAGGGGAGTGGACAGAGTGAAAGTGACTCTTGACCTTGAAGCTGCAGACGTCTGGTTCCTAGAAACCAAAGCTGAAGCACGAGGAATGACATTGCAGCAGTGGATACGCGGAACAGTCCTCTCACAGTTCTCCAGACAGCTCTCAACCAGGGACAGAATCGCCATTCTGCACCGGAACGGAGCAACAGACGGGGAAATGTCTCTCCGGCTCCAGATAAGCCGAGGACGAGTCGCAGAACTTCGACGCGAACTTCACCTCAAACCAAACAAACAACAGCACCAAATACAAACAAAGGAAACAAAATGAGTCAGATCAAGGCAACGTTCACCGGTTCAGTAGTTGCAGAACCAGAACACGGCAAGACACCTAACGGAACATCAAAGCTTCAGTTCCCTGTCTACGTCAACCACGCAAAGAAGAACAAGGAAAACAACACCTACTCCAAGACAGGTGACGTTTCCAAGATTCGCGTGACGTTGTGGGGAGACTTGACCGCTGCTGACATTCGCCAGGGTGACCTTGTTGAAGTCACTGCCACCATCGTGGAGAAAGAGTTCAAGAAGCGCGATGGATCCGATGGACGTTCGATTCAGACCGACTGGGTTGAATCTGTAACAGTCAAGCACCGTAACCAGGGACCAACGGGGCCACAGGCTTCACTCTCTGTCGGTCTTGATGTCCCTGCTGACGATGACGCTCCGTTCTAAGCCATGAGATACGCGCCAGCTACAACTGCAGCATCCACCTCGATGGGTCCATGCTGTGGCAAATGTAAAACACCTTATGGCCACTCAGCTATCGCTGGAGTGTGCTGCCACGGAGCAAAGGAATCAAAGTGAGTCTTGTCTGCATAACAAACAACATGGCAGGGGTTCGTTCCTGCACTTTTGTTGGTGAGCATTCAGTGAACTGTGACGGGTGGAGGGGCAGTCGTGAATGTCGCGGCTGTCTCCCCAGACCGGCAGAACATGGATTGCTGTGCTGGCACTGCTGGGAGCACCTACTCTCTGTGCTGAATAGGTGGCCACACTTTGCCAACATCATCGGTGGCATTGATAGGGCCGTCCAGCGTGACTCTGCAGGTGTCAGAACGACAGCTGAAGGGTATATCCCTATCCCTGCAACTCGTTTGTCAATTGACGAGTGTGAATCGTTCTTGAAGTCATATACGGGCAACACAGACGAGTGGGTTTCGCGCGTCGACGGGGCACAGGACGCCATCATGTTCACTCGCATGGCTGAGGTGGCTTTCCGGTCACATCCCATTGAAGAACGAGCACACAGAGTGACCAGGTTCCGTTGCATCAGATGTGATAACAACTCACTGCTGTGGATACCGCCAGCGAACATCGGTGACCACGTACAGGTCAAATGTGTGACAGATGGATGCGACTACGAACTAGATCAGTCCTCGTTTGAAATCGTGTCTGAGCTTGATGGGAAGAAGGCCGTCAATGCGTGAATGGTTGACAATCCAGCAAGCAGCGTTCCTTGTAGGACGCAAGAAAACCAGTGTGTATGACTGGGTGAAATCTGGGCGACTACCTTCCAGGGTTGGCGTCAATGGTGTGACTGAAGTCCAGTCTCAGGAGGTTTTGAGAGTCGAATCAAGCGTGAAGCGCGGTCGACCGCGGGGGACAGCATCAAGAAACGGAGAAAACAAGTGAGCTTTGTCGAGCAAGAAAAGAAGGTCATTACGCAGCGTAAGGATGCTGCAGAACGCCTTGATGCTTATCTGAACACTTTGGACAAGCCAGAAAAGGAAGCAGCAATCAGGATTCTGTTGAACGCCTCACAGAAGAAAGCCATGGACACTTTCAGACACGAGGGTTACCCAATCTCTTACGTCACTTTGACTAACTGGAGGGAGCGTCACCATGGCGTTTAGTGAGCATGAAGAAAACTTGCAATATGCCCAGTTCCCTGAAGAGTGGCGTGCACGCCATGTCATCCGTGGCGACGAAGGCGAGATGGTCACAGGACCAATCGCTCCAGTAGCAACAGACAACGATCTATTGATTCAGTTCGGCTATGACCCTGACGAGATTGAAATTGTTGGCACAGTCAACCAGTGGCGCAAACAGCTCCCAAATGGTGAATGGCGCGTCAGCTACTACTTCAAGCACCGACCCAAGAAAACCAGTTTGGACCTGCCCACGCTCTACCAGGCTGCAGCCAAACGCAAACTTCCCAAAGTCAAAGGTGACCGCAAAGAGCAAACTGTCGTGGTTGCACTCTCAGACATGCAGATTGGTAAAACCGGCTCACGTGGGGGCACTCCAGAACTCCTGGAACGCTTGCACGAGACTCGCTCACGCCTTGAGCACTACCTGAAGAGCAACAAACCAGAATCGTTAGTTCTCGCAGAGGTGGGAGACCTGTTCGAAGGTTTCGAGTCCGGTGGAAACCCTATGTTCACTAACGACCTATCACTGGCACAACAGATGGACATGGCTGCAACAGAGGTTTACGAGTTTGTGAAACTAATGACCAGGTTCGGACATGTCGACGTTCTGACAGTCCCCAGCAACCACACTGCATGGCGTAACGGCAAACAAAACCTTGGAAACCCACAAGACGACCTCGGCCTGTTCGTTCACCAGCAGGTGGAGAAGATAGCCAAAGCTGCAGGATTGGATGCAACCTGGCACTATCCAGCTCCATACGATGAAGCAATCATCCACTCAGTACGGGGAACAACACTCGGTGTAGTCCACGGAAACCAATACGGCCCAGGAGGAGCACCACTGTACTGGGCTAAACAGCAACACGGTGGGCAACCCATCGGGTCAGCTGACATCCTGCTCTCAGGCCACTACCACGTGCTAACCATCATCCCCACAGGACGAAACCCATACACGGCCCGTTCTAAGTGGTGGCTACAAGCACCAACCATCGATAACGGATCTGATTGGTTCCGCAACAAGGCAGGTCAGGACTCAGACCCTGGACTCCTTGTGTTCGCTATCAACGACGACGGGTTTGATTTACAAAGTTTGGCGGTCATCTGATGCCGATTTACATCTACCAGTGTGAGTGTGGAGAGTCCACGGAGGTGCTGCACTCTATGACGGCAACTGTCCGCATCGTGTGTGACGAGTGTTTGAAGGAGATGACGCGCAGACCGTCGGTGGCTGGCGTTAGTTTCAAGGGGACAGGATGGGGGAAAGACGCATGAGCAACATTTGGACACCTAATACTGACGAGGTACGTGGCACCTGGATAGCTATGACACATGCTCCTGAAGCTTTTGACCGTTGGATTGAGCAGATTCGCGCTTCAGAACGACAGCGAGCAATAGACATTTTGGATCAAGAGACAGTTCATTACGGCAAGACACACAGTGCAAAAACAGCATGCAGGACTTGCGACATAATGTTGGCAATTCAGGGGGAAAAACAGTAAGTGTCTTATTTGCGACACGCCGAGAGAAATAAGTTGGAACTAATTCCGGAAAAGCCGGACACTCATATATAGAGGATGGTGCTTCTCGTCTTTCACCACCTCAAAGACCGGTGAAGCAACACCATTTGCACACAAAGTCATTCACTACCCACCAGGGCAGATTCATAAACATGCACGCATGGGTGAACACTAACCGGCCATCACAAACCTCCCACACAACCTGTGGGACAGGCAAAGGCTCCACCGATAGTGAGAGCTGACAGACCGCGCATCTGCACCGAGTGTGACCGGTGGCTTAGATCACACACAAACTTTCAGGAGAGCACATGGCTGATTCAACTCAGACCTACCTGCAACTCCTAGACGCAGTACAAGCACACATCCAAGCAATCACCGGCGAGGACACAATCGCTAGAGACTGGGTACTCGTTTGCGGAGTAACCGACATCAACGCACCAGCAAACGACATCGACGCAGACATCCGCATCGACTACTCACCCAGAACAACCACCTACACACTCAACGGGTTACTAAACCTCGCACTTGATGTGTTCCAACCTGAACTTGAATAGCTTCTTGAGAGACATCCGGACGGTTGATCCACTCAAGAAATGAGAGCATGCCAGCACATTTGAAGATGTGTCAGACCTCTGCTCTTGGGAGTTACCGGATATGCCGCGGCAGGTAACACCCACGTTCGCAGGTTGAAAGAGACCTGCGCTCCCTAGCTCACTGGCAGAGCACCCAAACCACTGGGGAGGTACAAGGTTCGATTCCTTGGGGAGCACAAAGGAGCCAAATGTCAGGACAATGGGAAAACAGCAACAGACGCTCACAACTCCCACACAACTGGACACAACTCCGACAACTCGTCATAGAACGAGACCAAGGACGCTGCACCGAACTCATGCGAGACGGCACAAGATGCCCAGACCACGGCACAGACGTCGACCACATCGAACGAGGAAACAACCACTCACTCGACAACCTCAGACTCCTCTGCACCTGGCACCACAAAAAGAAGTCCTCAGCAGAAGGCAACCAAGCACGAACCCCAATAACAGAGAGACGACCAAAGGAGTCTCACCCAGGCTGGATAGGGTAGGGAACCCCTCCCCACCCCAGCTAAATCATCGGGGAGATGCTGTGGCTCGCTGTGTGTGCAATTTCCAAACCCTTGTCACGCGCGAGGCCCTTCGGGCCTGAATAGTTTTCTTACGATGCACCCGAAACGGGTGTGTTTCTTTCACCCGAAATGGGAGGCAATATCATGGCTGTTCCTGGTCGTACTCCGAGTGAGAAGTCTGTTACTCGTCATCCGTCTCGTGTTGAGACTCGAGAGTTTTTGGATGTTCCTTTTGAGGGGCCTTGGCCTTTGGAGCTTCCTGCGTATCGCACGATTGTGACGAAGGATGGGCAGGTCACTGTTCCTTTGCAGGATGCTACGTTCCGGTGGTTTGAGGAGGTTAAGCGACTTCCTCATGCTGTTGCTTGGGACGAGGCTATGTGGGGTTTTGTGGTTGATACTGCTGTGAATGTGGTTGATTCTGCGAATTGTGGAATTGCTTCTGCTATGACTGAGCAGCGTCAGCGTGAGGCTGGCGAGATTTTGAAAACTGCTGAATCGCGTTTCAAGGCTCGTATGGTTTACAAGAAACCTGTCGAGGTTGTGGAGCAGGTGGCTGCAGAGTTGGCTGATGTGACTGACATTTCAACTCGTCGTCGTCGCTTGCTGGATAATGCGTGAGCTGATTCGCTCGACTGAACATGATCGTGATTGTTCTCTAGGTTTCTTTATTTGTGACTGGATTGAACATCATTGTGTTCATGGACCTGGTGACGTTGCCGGTCTACCTATTGAACTTGATGCGGAGTTTGCCGGTTTCATCGTGGACTGTTATGCGGTCGGTGAGGATGGCCGTCGTCTTTATGACTCTGCGTTTATGTCACGGCCTAAAGGTCGAGCTAAGAGCGAACTTGCCGGATTTATTGTTTTGGCTGAGGCTCTCACAAACGTTAGGTTCGACCACTGGGCTGAACAAGGCGAGTCATATTCGTGTGCCTCGCAGGGGTGTTTGGTGCCGAACTGTGAGTTCACGTTTCAGTACGAACCTGGCGACCCTGTAGGTCACATGGTTGTTGAGCCTGTGATTCGTTGTCTGGCGACCGAAGAAGGTCAGGCCGGTAACACGTATGACAACGTGCATTTCAATTTGACGATGGGTCCCTTAGCTGCCGGTATGCCTCGTGATGGTGCTGGTCTGACTCGCACGTTCCTACCTGGTGGTGGGGAGATTGTGCCGTCGACTGCATCGAACTCGTCTAAAGATGGTGGAAAAGAAACCTTCGTTGTCTTTGATGAAACTCACTTGTACATTCGGCCTGAGCTTAAGCGCATGTATTCGACTGTGCGTCGTAATCTTGCGAAGCGTAAACAGTCTGAGCCATGGTCGCTTGAGACTTCCACGATGTACATGCCTGGTGAAAAGAGTGTCGCTGAGGAAACTCACGAACTTGCTAAGGCTATTGCTGAGGGTAAGACCAAACGTCAAAGACTTCTGTTCGACCATCGTGAAGCTGACGCGGACATTGACCTCACTAACGAGGATGAAGTTCGTGCCGGTTTACAGGATGTGTATGGGCCGTTTGCTGAGGTTATGGATATTGACCGAATCATTTCGGAAATCTATGACCCACGTAACGATCCACAGGATTCGCGTCGCTACTACTTCAACCAGCCAACTTCTTCTCGTGATGCGTGGCTGTCTGCTGTGGAGTGGAATGCATGCATGAAACCTTCCGAGGTTTCTAAGCGTGATGAAATCACTCTCGGTTTCGATGGTTCGCGTAAGCGTTCTAGGGGTGTTGCTGATGCGACGGCTTTGATTGGTTGCCGTGTATCTGACGGCCACCTGTTTGAAATCAAAGTGTGGGAACAACCTGACGGCCCTGCTGGTGATGATTGGGAAGTCCCTGCAGCAGAGGTTGATTTCGAGGTGCGTAAAGCATTTGAAGATTTCAACGTTGTTGGCATGTTTGCTGACCCTGCAAAGTGGGAGTCTTACATCGCTGGGTGGGAGGCTGCTTTCGGTAAGAAGCTGAAAGTGAAGTCGACGCTGAATCATCCCATCGAATGGTGGATGACCGGTAACAGGTCTTACCTGGTTGTGCGTGCTTTGGAGCAATTCCAGAACGCAGTCGTTGATGGGGAACTTACCCACAATGGTGACCGCGCTTTGACCAGGCACATTCTCAACGCTCGTCGTCGTATTGGTCGAAGTGGTTTGACCATCGCGAAAGAGCATCCAGATTCAAGAAACAAAATTGACGCTGCTATTGCAGCAACACTCGCATATCAGGCGAGACTGCAGGCCCTCTCAAAGGGGGAGGCAACACGGAGCACATTCGTGCCCCGTCGTATTCGTTAAGGAGAACTTATGGCGACCGAACTGGACTCACGCCAGCAGTATCTAGTCCGTGACATCGCCAGAGGCCAAGCACGATTCAACCTCCTTGAGCGTTATGTCGATGGGGATGCACCACTTCCTGAAGGAGCTGAAGGTGCGTCAAAGGCGTACCGTCGTTTCCAGAAGAAGGCACGCATGAACATTGCGTCTCTTGCTGTCGCTGCAACTCGTGAACGCATGATCATTGGTGGGTTCCGCACTGGTGCTGATGGTGATGAGAATGGCGACATTCAGGCTCGTCGTCTGTGGAAGGCTAACAACCTTGATGTGTTGTCTGCTGACATTCACGACAAGATGCTGACGTATGGTGAGTGCTACGCCATCGTGGGACCTCCTATCGTTCCTGGTGGGATGCCTGTCGTCACGGTTGAGGACCCTCGAGAGCTGGAAGCTAAGCATCACGAGTCTGACCCTCGACTGATTACAGAAGCTGCAAAGGTTTTCCGTGATGACGACTCTGGTATGGATTTCGCATACTTTTACTACCCCACTCGTATTGAGGTTTATGTCAAGCCTGCAGAGGGTTCTCTGTTCTCGCTCGATAACTGGGTATACCGTGAGGACCTCTCAAGCGATAACCCACTGGGTGAAGTCCCTGTGGTCAAGTTTGAGAACCTGAACGAGAAGGGCGAGTTTGAGCCATACCTTGACCTGATTGACCGAATCAATCACATGATTCTGCAACGCCTAGTCATTGTCACAACTCAAGCGTTCAAGCAGCGTGCCATTAAGGGTGACCTTCCACAGTTCGACATGGACGGTAACGAGGTCGACTACGACGGCATTTTCCAGCCTGGTCCTGGTGCCTTGTGGATGCTCCCAGAAGGAGCTGACATTTGGGAGTCACAGCAGACTGACATTCAGGGAATCATCTCTGGAGTTCGCGCTGACATTCAAGACTTCGCTGCACTCACTCGCACACCAATGCACTACCTCTCACCAGATGGGGCAAACCAATCTGCTGAAGGTGCAGCTCTCGCACGTGAGGGCTTGGTGTTCAAAGCTGAAGATCGTATGGCTCGAGTGACCGCTTCCTGGTCCAAGGTCATGTCGCTGTTGTTCCGTTGGATGGGTGACGAGGAGCGAGCTAACCTGCTCGACCTTGAACCTATCTGGAAGCCTGCAGAGCGTTACTCTCTCGCTGAACGCGGAGACGCTAACTCGAAGTTCCAAGACATTCCATTCCGCTCACGTATGTCTTTGATTGGACAGTTCTCACCTGCTGAGATTGCGGAGATGGAAGCTGAACGCGCAGGCGAAGCTATCCTCACGCAGGCGATGCTAGGTGGTCAGGTTGCCCAGCCGTAAAGAACTCGCAGACGCCTACCAGACGCTGTCTGGACGGCTTATTGATGCGGCAGGTAACCAGGCTAAAGAACGCTTCCTCAACCTTGGTTCATGGCGTGACGATGACGTTCCAATGTTCATCGACGCAACCATTCAGGACATGACTGTGGTGAAGGCTCAAGCAGCGAAACTTGCAACCGGTTTCTATCGGGAAATTGCAAAGCTTGAGGGCGAGAAGTTCACGGCCCCAGTTATCAAACCAGAACAGCTCACCACTGGTGCGCTCCGTAATGGTGCTGATGTGGTGCAGGTTTACACTCGTCCGTTCGTGACGTTACGAACTGCACTGTCGCAAGACAAGTCCATGACGCAAGCTCTTGAAGAAGCTGCTTTGCGCGTTGAGGACATCATGCGAACGGAAGTGCAGTTGGCTCGCAGGTCTGCCGGTTTGCTCTCTCGTGGCCGTAACTCCAACATTGTTGGCTATGTTCGAGTGCTCTCCGGAGCTGAGAACTGTGCACTGTGTTATGTCGCGTCAACGCAGAGATACCACTCCGGTGATCTACAACCTATCCACAACAACTGTGACTGTGGCGAGATGCCCATCTATGGCACGACAGATGTTGGACAGGTTATTGACGAGGAACGCTTGGACGCTGTTCACGCATCGATTGCTGAACGTTTCGGGGTTAGCGATAGAGCTGCCAGAAACGTTGACTACTCGAAGATAACAATCCACGAACATGGCGAACTTGGCCCTGTCTTAACTGTCTCTGGTCAGAACTTCACTGGACCCAGCGACCTTCCACCTCCACGCACGTGGGGGTAACTCAGATTTCGGCAACCGCTGCCGATTAGCTCGCAATGAGCGCACATTATCCGAAACGGAGAAATGACCCATGTCAGAAGAAATCATCGAAACTGCTGAACCTGAAGAAGCTATTGAAGTTCAAGATGCAGAGATTCCTGAAAAGGATTTGAAAGCTGAACTTGAAAAGTGGAAAGCCATGAGTCGTAAGACTGAGGCTCAGGCTAAAGCTAATGCTGAAGCTGCTAAAGAACTTGAAGCTCTCAAGAAAGCATCCTTGTCGGATCAGGAGCGACTTATTGAGTCGACTCGTGAAGAGACGCGACGGGCAGTGCGACTTGAGTTTGCAGGAAAGCTTGTTGATGCAGAACTGAAGTCAGCTCTGAACGGTAAGACCCTTGAGGGTAACGCCATTCTTGACTTCAACAAGTCAGCGTTCATCGACGATTCAGGCGACATCGACACCGAAGCCATCCAGGCATGGGTCGAGGCGCACACCAAACCTGCTGAAACTCCACTCCCAGACTTGGGCCAGGGCGTTAGAGGCAAAACATTATCCGGCTCTGCACAGATTCGTTCTCGTGAAGAGCTTGCAACCATGACTCCTCAAGACATTTTGGCGGCCCGTAAAGACGGACGTCTTGATTCATTGATGGGAAAACAATAATCGAAAGGAGATAGCTAATGGCTATCGACAACTTCATCCCAGAAATCTGGAGCGCAGGCGTACAGGAATCGTTCTTCGCAAACCAGCTCATTATCCCTACCCTGAACACTCAGTTCTCCGGCGATGCACGCAAGGGCAACACTGTTCACATCATCAACGCAACCACTCCAACCATCGTTGACTACGCTGGTGCCGGTCGCGTTATCGACCCCGAGGCTCTCGCTGACACTGAGGTTACTCTCCTCATTGACCAGGAGCGTGCCTTCTCTGTAAACGTTGACGACGTTGACGCAGTTCAGGCTGCAGGTTCGTTCGACGCTTGGGTTTCTGCAGCCGGTAAGGGCCTTGCAGAAGATGCTGAAGAGTACGTTATTGCTCAGCTCATTGCAGGTGCTACCTCTGCACAGGAGTCAACTCCTGTAGCTGTTGACACCTTCGCTGAGGCTAAGGCTGCTCTGCAGAAGATTCGTACCCTCATGGCTAAGGCTAAGGTTCCAACTGGCGACCGTTTCGTTGCAGTAAACCCTGCTTTCGCTGACCTGCTCGTTGGCGGACTGTCTGACGTAGCTCTTGCTGGTGGATCTAACGAACTCCGTAACGGCCAGGTTGCACGCCTGTTCGGTATGGACGTTATCGAGACTCCTGCTTTCGCTGAGGCTACCAAGCCTGTTGCAGTTGGTTACCACTCTGCAGCTGCTGCTTTCGTTTCTCAGATTGACAAGGTTGAGTCTCTGCGTAACCCAAGCAAGTTCAGCGACATCGTTCGTGGTCTGAACGTTTACGGCGCAAAGGTTACTCGCCCAACCGCTGTTTACAAGTACGTATCTGCCTAATCTGGCGCGTACAGGTGGGGGTCGACTTCGGTCGGCCCTCACCTTCCACATAACTGAATACTTTCTTTACCTTGAACGAAAGGCGCGTGAATGGCTCTCGCAACCATCGCAGATGTTGAAGCACGACTCGGTCGTGAACTCACTACTGCTGAAGAAGCAAAAGCGACTGCCTGGCTTGAGGATGCGTCCGCACTTTTCGTCAACAGGTCAGAACAGCAATTTGAAGTAGGCGAATCAACAGTTCGCGTATTCCCGAAGGATGGCGTCGTGCGTCTCCTTCAACGTCCCGTCATCGAGATCATCTCTGTCGAGGACATCAACGGTGTTCCCGTTGACTACACCTGGGATGGATTCCAGACGCTCTTTGACGTCTACACATCTACCCCTCTCAAGATTGTTTACGAGCATGGTTCGGCAACTATCCCTGAACCTGTGGTGGCTGTCGTAGCTGGCATGGTTGCTCGTACTTTGTCGATTGCTCCTGACGCTGCTTCCGGTATCACTAAGCAAACAACTGGGCCGTTCTCGCAAGAGTATGCGTCTTGGGCTGTTGGTTCTCAGGTCATGCTTTCTCCTGCTGAGCAGGCTGTCGCTGACTCTTACCGACAGAAGCACATTGGTACTGCATCGCTGATGGGTAACGGCAAGTTCACTCACTACCGTGGTGACGCTACTCACTTTGGACGGTGAACATGGGCGAGTCAGTAACTATCATCAGGCGCACTCTTGGTGCTGTTGATGATTATGGAAACCCTACTTTCACGACTGCTGAAGTGACTGTTCCTGGATGCCTGGTCGGCTGGGGTTCAACTAATGAACCGGTCACTGTCGAGGGTTCACCCATTGACACTCAAATGATGTTGTACATGCCTGCTGGTTCTACTGTGCAGGACGAAGACATCTTTGTTGTTCGGGGTAACCGTTACGTCAAGGATGGTTTCTCGCAGGAGTGGACGTCAATGTTGAACGTCTCTAAAGGCGTAGTTGTAGCTCTAAGGCGTCGAGATGGCTAAGGCACGTATCAAGCTGGACAAGCAGGGAATCATCGCTCTGATGCACGAGGACGGCATTGTGAGTGCTGTTGACGAGGCTGCTGAAGTCTTTGCTGCAAGTGCAGGTTCTGGCTATGAAGCTCAGCCTTGGATGCGTCGCACTAAGTATGTGGCGAACGTTGTTGACACTAGACCTGGTGCACTGTTTCGCGAATCAATTACGGGCAGGCTTGCTCAAACAATTTCACGTTTGGAGAAATAATGGCGACCATGTTTCCTGATGTGGAAAAACTGATTGTTTCGCGTTTGAAATCTTCACTGAGCGCGTCAACTTTCCCATTCGCTTCTAACGTTTTTGTTGCTACCAAGAAGCCTGCTCCTGATGTATCCCCTTACCCTGCACGTATCGTCATGGTTCGTGCAGATGGCGGAGGCCAGCGTGTTCGTGGAATCACTAAGACTGAACGTCTTGGAGTGAATGTGTTCGCAGGAACTTACGCTGACGCTAGTGATTTAGCTCGTCTAGTCGAGTCTCTTATGCGGACATATAACTGGGGCGACATCAAACTTGTGGAGACTGTGATGTCTCCAGTTCGTGTAGATAACGAAGCTACTGAGGAACAGCGATACATGTCGTTCGAACTCGTTGTGAAAGCTTCAGACGTCTAATTTTCTGACCGCACTCAGATTGGGCTTTGCCCACCTCAACACTCTCGACCGAGGGTGTTTTTCGTTTAACCATTTGGAGAAAACATGGCTCTCTCAGCCGATTCAGTTGTGGTGGGAATTACAGGCAAGTGCTACGTCGGTGCCACCACTGCAACCGCACCAACCGCATCAGACTCAGTACTCACCGGTTTCACCGAGCTTGGATACGTTTCCGCTGACGGTATCGCTCACGCTCTCGACAAGTCCACCAACCAAATCCGTGGATGGCAGAACGCTGACCTCGTCCGTGAAGTTGTTACTGAAGCAACCGAGACTTTCACCTTCTCACTGCTCGAAACTAACGAAGCAGTTCTGGAACTGTACTTCGGTGCAACCATGGTCGGCGGAAAGATTGAAGTCAACCCAGCATCTACTGGCGGACGCAAGTCTTTCGTTATCGACGTTGTTGACGGTGCAAAGGTAATCCGTCACTACATTCCTTCCGGTGAAGTTCTTGCTGTTGAAGCTCAGACCATCGCTAACGGTGAGGCTCTGATGTACGGCGTAACTGTTACCGCTTACGCGACTGACGGTCGCACCTCGGACGCTTTCTTTAGCGAGTTCGAGTAACAAACTCCAGGGCCGGTGTTGTGCGGACTCACCGGCCCTGGTTACCCATCGTCCGCACTTCCTAACAAACCGCACTAAGGAGACATCATGTCCGCAGAAAAGTTCCACTTCG
This sequence comes from Aurantimicrobium minutum, assembly GCF_002355535.1. Classification (NCBI taxonomy): domain Bacteria; kingdom Bacillati; phylum Actinomycetota; class Actinomycetes; order Micrococcales; family Microbacteriaceae; genus Aurantimicrobium; species Aurantimicrobium minutum. Next base: position 1,126,261 of record NZ_AP017457.1, on the reverse strand, counting down.
AACACAAAGGCAAAGACTTCGCCATCCCCAAGTTTGAAAACATCCCTTCGGGTGTTGTGCGTAAATCACGCAAAGCAGAGAACGATGTTGATGCAGCGTTCCTCGTTCTCGAGCTAACCCTTGGCGAGGACTCAGCTGAACTAAAAGCACTCGATGAAAAGCCACTTTCTGATGTTGGCGACATCATCAAAGCCTGGACCAACGGGGTCACAATGGGGGAATCTTCCGGCTCCTAGAGATTGCCGAGTCTTATCCTTCAGAGATTCGCGCAGACTTTCGGAGTCGTTACAACCTGTCCTGGGACGAGGTCGGAGAGAGCATCTCTTGGCGTGAAGCATTACACCTCACATCAATCTTGTTCCGCGACCCTTCTTCTTGGCTTCAAGCAGCACTCAACGATTGGAAATATCCAGTCACTCACGAGTGGATGCTCATTGCTGAACTGTTTGACCTGACACATCAGATCAATTCGAAGAAGAAAATCAAACCTCTTCAAAGGCCGTGGCCTGACTCAAACGTCAAACGGTCTGGAAAGACCACTCATTCACGTGCGGATGTTCTCCGCAATCTTGAACGCATGAATCCAAAGGAGTCCTGATGGCGTCACGTATAGCGGAGGCATACGTTCAAATTGTTCCCTCGATGACGGGAGCACAGTCTGCACTGGAGAATGAGTTCTCAAACATTGGTGGCCCTGTAGGTCAATCAATGGGCCAGGGCATGATGGGAAGTTTGAAGTCTCTCGCTGGCCCTATGGCTGCCATCGTTGGTGGTGTCGCTATTGGTAACTTCACTAAAGACATCGTTGGTGCAGCTCAAGCTGAGGTTGAGCAGAACGCTCGTATCAACCAGATTGCTTCCTCGATGGGGCTGTTCGGTAAGAACGCTGGTGAAGTTTCACAGCGACTCATTGATCTAGCTCAAGCACAGGCTCTGAACAAGGGTCTTGACGAGGACGCTATCAAGAACACTCAGGCCAAACTGTTGACGTTCAAGGAGCTTGCAGCAACTGCAGGCGACATGGGTGGAATGTTTGACCGCGCCACTATGGCTGCCATGGACTTGGCTGCTGCAGGTTTTGGTTCTGCTGAGGGTAACGCTGTTGCTTTGGGTAAGGCGTTGAATGACCCGATTCAGGGCATGGCGTCTTTGGGTCGTATGGGTGTTCAGTTCACTGATGAACAGAAAGCCATGATTGAGGCCATGGTTACCGCTGGTGACATGGCTGGTGCTCAGGCTTTGATGATGAAGGAGCTTGAGACTCAGGTTGGTGGAACTGCTGAGGCTACTGCAACGAACGCAGACAAGATGTCTCAGTCGTTTGCGAACTTCCAAGAGACTCTCGGGTTACTTGTTTTGCCTGCTGTTGAAAAGCTCGCCATTGTTGGTGCGGACTTGATGAATTGGATGGCAGATAACCCTGTCGTTGTTCAAGCACTCGCTATCGCGCTTGGAATCTTGGCGGCAGCTTTTGTCGGTGTCACTATTGCCACTTGGGCGATGAACACTGCACTGCTGGCTAACCCAATCACATGGATCATCATCGGAATTATGGCCTTGATTGGTGCAATCATTCTGCTGGCCATGAACTGGGATTCAGTAGTCAAGTGGATTAGTACCGTATGGGCTGGTTTTGTTGGCTGGATTACTCCAGGTATCAAAGCTATTGGTGACGTTTTCAGTGCCGTGTTCAACGGTATTGGGCAGGTTATTGGCAACGTGTTCAACGGTGTTGTGTGGCTTGTGAAGTCTTACATCAACACAATCCTGAACCTGGTCAATGGCGTTATTGGTGCTCTGAACGGTGTTGGAAGTTTCATCAGCAAAGCAACCGGTGGCTCTATCGGGTTCAAGCTGAACAAGATTCCTCTGCTTGCTAACGGGGGAACGATTACTGGTTCTGGAACTGTGCTTGTTGGTGAGAAGGGTCCTGAACTTTTGAACCTCAACAGGGGTGCATCAGTTGTTCCCCTGGATAAAGCATCTGGTCAGACAATCGTTTACAACGCTGCACCCAATACTTCGCTTGATGCGGAGCAGGCACTGTTTACAGCTATGAGAAGGGCCAAGGTCGTTGGATGGTAAACGTAACTCTTTCGCTTGTTGGAGCGAACGGTGACGAAATTGTTTTCACTGACGCTGGAGATTATGTTCTGACAACTGGATTGTCTGGAATGGGCATCCCGTCGACTTCAGTCCGGATTGACGACTCTGCTTCTGATGGTGGAGTGTGGCGTTTCTCTAAGCGTGGCATTCGTGAAATGGATCTACCGGTTGTTGTTTTTGGAACTGACCGTGTGACTGTGGAATCAAATCTGAGGCGTCTTTCTAACTTGTTGCATGACAAGTCTGGTGGGACTGTTTTACGCGCTTCATACTCAACTGGTGAGGTGTGGGAGCTGACTCAGGGACACTATGTCGCTGGTGCTGAAACCACTAAGGGTGAGGATGCGAATGTTGCCTGGTCACGCTGGGTTCTTTCGATGCAGTTCGCTAACCCATTTTGGATTCGTCAGCAGGCTGAATCGTTCTCGGTTGCTGTCCCTGGGACTGGCCGTTCTCTGATTCCTGACCTTGCTGAATTGCGTGTGACTGGTTCTCAGGCAATCGGTGAGATTGAGATTGAGAACTTGGGCGATGTTGAGGCTTACCCTGTGTGGAGTTTCCAAGGGCCTGCAGATGCTGTATCTGTTACGTCTCAGAATGGGTTGTCTTTCGAGTACGCGGCTCCTATCGCTACGGGTTCAACTATTACGGTGAACACTGCTGCAGGAACTGTCGTAGATGAAGATGGCGTGAATCAGTATGCGAATCTTGCTGTCGCTCCGAAACTGTTCACTCTACCTGCCGGTAATTCTTCGGTGACTGTTGAGGCTGTGGGTGCTGACGCAAACACTCTGATTTCTCTCTACTACCAACCACGTAAGGAAGTAGTTCACTAATGAACATCAACGAGCTGACATTCGAAGTCCGCGACGAATCATTGAATCGTATTGGACAGCTCCTTCCAACTGACCTTGTTGGCTGGAAATCTGTCCTGCGTTTCAACAATGTTGGCTCGTGGGAAATTACTCTCCCTGCAGATCATGTTCTTGGGTTGGCTTTGGCTGCTCCTGGGGCAGGTATTTTGGTTACTCACCAGACTGCTGGCGTTATTCTTTCTGGCCCTACGACGGCTGTTGAGAATGTGTCTGAGGCTGGTGACCCTCACGGGGTAATGACTATTCGTGGTGTGGATGATTCTGTCATTTTGGGTGAGCGTCTGGCATACCCTACGCCTTCGACTGCTGATGTTACTGCGCAAACTTCTGCTTATGACACTGTGACTTCTGAGGTTGCTTCAACGGCCATGTATGGCTTTGTTGAACGTAACCTTTTGCCTGGTGTAGCTCCTGCATCTCGCGCGATTTCTAACTTGGCTTTGGCTCCAGATACTGCGATTGGTTCTCTGGTTACTAAGTCGGCACGTTTTGACATTCTGGGCGAGCTGTTGACTGAGCTTGCTGTTGTTGACGGGCTTGGTTTTGATATCAAACAGAATGACCTCGAGCTTGAGTTCTCAGTGTTTGCTCCTGCAGACCGTACTGGTGAAATCCGTATGGATGTCCAGAACAACACTCTGGCTTCTACCGCTTATGGTTACGGCATCATGGAGCTTTCTCGCGCCATCGTTGCAGGCCAGGGAGAAGGTACTGACCGTACCTTTATTGAGGTTGATACTTCTGAATCTTTAGCTGCTGAAACCTTGTGGGGTCGACGCATCGAGACGTTTATAGATCAACGCAATACTGCTGTTACTGCTGAGCTGGAGCAGGCTGGGCTTGAGGCTTTGGCTGAGTCTGGCGCGACTGTGACATCTATTGATGTTGTTCCTTCGTCTGATTCGACTATGCGTTACGGTCTCGACTGGAACTTGGGCGACTCTGTGACTGTCGTTGTCGGTGGTCAAGAGGTTTCTGCTGTTGTCACCCAGGTGGCTTTGAGCGTTGAGGCTGATGGCGTCCGTGTAGGCGCGACTGTTGGTCAGCCTACGGGTGTCGATTATGACGCTTTGGTTGCCAAGAAGCAGGTTACGACTACTAAGCGTGTGAATGCACTGGAGCGTAAAGAGTCTGGTTCTGGTGGCTTAGCTACTGTGTCGGTGAATGTTGGTTCTACTACGACTGGCGTGGCCGGTTCTAACGCTTCTGTGACGAACTCTGGTTCGTCTACGAATGTTGTTTTGGACTTCACTATTCCTCGTGGAGCTACCGGCGCGACTGGCGCGACTGGTGCGACTGGTGCCACGGGAGCAACTGGCCCTGCCGGACCGACTGGACCTCAAGGCCCTACAGGTGCGACTGGTCCTGCTGGTTCTGCTGCAACAATTAGTGTCGGTACAACGACTACTGGGTCTGCCGGTTCTAGCGCGTCTGTAACTAATTCGGGCACTAGCTCTGCAGCAGTATTCAATTTCACTATTCCCCAGGGGGCAACTGGAGCCACAGGTGCGACAGGTGCAACAGGTCCTGCTGGTCCTACGGGTCCTGCTGGTCCAGCAAACTCGCTTTCTATCGGCACAGTTACGACAGGTGCTGCAGGTTCTGCAGCTGCTGCAACCATCACTGGCACTGCACCAAGTCAAACTTTGAACTTGACTTTGCCAGCTGGTAACGATGGTGTGGGAACTCCTGTTGGCGCAATCTTGCAATATGCAGGAACGTCAGCTCCTTCTGGGTTCTTGATGGCTCAGGGGCAGTCCCTTTCAACGACCACTTACGCATCGTTGTTTGCTGTTATTGGGTACACCTACGGTGGCTCTGGAGCAAGCTTCAACTTGCCTGATTTGCAGACTCGTGTTCCTGTTGGTAAGAGTACTTCTGGAACATTTGGAGCACTTGGAGCAACTGGCGGCGCCGAAACAGTAACACTAACTGCTGCTCAATCTGGGTTACCTTCACATGGGCACGGTATTACTGATCCTGGGCACAACCACACGCAGAATCCACATACACATGTTCAAAATGCACATAACCATGCTGGTTCATCGAATAATGCCTTCCTAACAAATGGAAGTGGTTATGCAAGTGCAAATGTGTCAACTGGTGGCGGTGGTTATGCGCTGAACTCGACTACACAAAACCAAACTGCAACTAACCAAAACACAACTGCAACAAATAACTCAAGCACAACTGGTTTGACTGTAAACAATGCTGCTGCCGTAGACGCATCACAGGCGCACAGTAACTTGCAGCCATACATAGTTTTGAACTACATCATCAAAACCTAAGAAAACCCCAAGACATTTATGGCCCTTTGGGGCTTTTCTTATTTAAGGAGAAACAATGACCCAGTCAAGTTGGCCATTCGAAGGCGTCGACACTACTGAAACACAGTATTCACGACTCCTGCGGAACATAGGTCAGGGTGTAAACGGTGTACCAGGTGATAACAACCTGATGGTTTATGCAGACTCTTCAGGCATGAATGTGAAAGTCAAGGTAGCTGGCGGATTATCACAAGCAATTGTCCGTGGGCATATGTACCAATCAACTGCTGAAGAGACTTTGGTAATTTCAGCTGCGGCATCATCTCCACGAATTGATTCAATTGTTTTGCGTCTTGATCCATCAGCTAATTCGATTGTGCTTGCAGTTATTGCAGGTACTCCTGCAGCATCGCCTTCTGCCCCCTCGTTGACTCAAACTGATACCGCAATCTATGAATTGTTGTTAGCAAATGTTGCTGTCGGCGCATCTGTAACAACTATTAGTGCAGGAAATGTAACTGACAAGCGCACCTTTATTGAGAATGTGTGGACGACAGCAAATCGCAAACCTGCATTCCTTGGCTTGACTGGATTCAACACAACTATTGGCAAGCTAGAAACCTTCACTGGAAGCACTTGGGAGGTTGTAACTCCTACGTCACTTGATGCTTCTGTCATAACTTCAGGGACAGTTGACTCAGCAAGACTCCCAATTGTTCCAGTAGCTAGTGGCGGCACTGGTTCATCAACAGCTGCTTCGGCACGAAGTGCGCTGGGTATTACCCCTGGCAACATTGGTGCAGCAGACGTTTCTCACTATCACGTAATTGGTGACGTAACTAATTTGCAGGCTGCACTTGATAGCAAGCAGCCTGCAGGTTCATATGCTGCTTCTAGTCACACGCACGATGCTGGTGCAATTGTTGCCGGAACGTTGAACCTTAACCGCATTCCCACAATCCCTACTTCAAAGTTTGGGCAAGGCGACTGGAATAACGGGGCATTCACAATCGCTTCAGATAACCTCACAGGCGGTTACTTAAACGTTTGGGGTGGCGTAAAGTCAACCGGTGTATACAACACCTCAGTAACTTACGGCGCCTATCGTGCCGTGTGGGTGAATGTTGACGGAACTTTCGGGCAGACAGCTTCAAGTCGAACCGTCAAACAAGACATTGAACCGACAACTCTTGATGCAGACGCAATTCTTGATGCTGAAATTGTTGATTTTAGGTACATCGATGCAGTTGAAGCTTTAGGAAAAGAAGCGCCGATTGAGGTTGGTGTAATTGCGGAACAACTTCTTGAAGTCGGCTTGGAAAAGTTTGTCTACTTCAATGAGGATGGTAGCCCTGCAGGTGTCCACTATGAGCGACTTGCAGTGGCAATCATTCCGCAACTACAAAAGCAAGCACAACGCTTGAGTGCTATTGAAGCTCGACTAGCAGTTCTTGAAAAATGAGAATTGTTGGCATATCCCCGATGAGTATTGAGGAGTTTTTCTCAATACCCTCGGGGACAAACGTATTCAATAACGGCGCAGATCAATGTGTTGCACTAGCTAACTTGTATGAAGCTGGAGCATTGCAATACCCACTTCCATCTGGCATTCAGTCAGCCTTCCAATGGTGGACAGAGTTCTCTGCTAAACCGCCTCTGGTTGAGTTCTTCATTCAAGTATCTGAGAACCCGAAAAGGGGAGATATTTTTGTTGGCCGCTACGGACCATACCAGGCTGAAAATGGACACATTGGTGTTGTTGAACGTGACTGGGATGGGTCAACTTTCGGAACCATGGAAACAGGCTACTGGTCCGAAGGAAAGTCATACGTGAAGAGACTGAATAGAACTATGGACTATGTCCTTGGTTTTCTTCGGCCTAAAGTAAACATTTTCCCAACTGACGAAGAGGAACAAAACATGATTGTTATTGCACGCACAAACGCAGAGGGAAACATGTACGTGTATAACCTCGGTACTGATGTTGTTACGCACATTCCAGATGATTACCGCCTGGGAGTATTGAGAAAAAGTGGAATGCACCAATGGGATTTTGCTCAAGAAGCAGAGTTCAAGTCATTTCGTGAATGGTACAAAGACACTTTTTCTAACAGATCTTCTTCTATGTCAGGCATTGACACAGCTGCATTCAGTAAAGCAATTGCTAAGGCTGTCAATGATGAAATTGCTAAACGAATGAGTTCGTAATGCCTGAACCATCGCTTAGTGACGTACTTGTTGCCGTAGGGCGACTCGAAGAAATGGTGAAAGCCGTGAACGACAAGTTAGATCGTCTTGAAAACACGACTGACAGGCATTGGAAAAAGCTCGCTGAGCATGATGTTGAGATTGAGCTTCTGAAGCAACGCCAGGGACCACGAGTCCACATAACTAACTGGATTGCAATGGGTATCGGTTTGCTCGGTTTCATTGCAGCGTTTGCTACGTGGGTTGTTAAGTAAAGGAGAACTATGGAAAAGCTCAAGTCAATTTTCACGCAGGAAGTGCGTGCCTATATTTACCGAGTGCTGATTGCAGTCGGTGCTCTCCTGGCAGCCTATGGCTACCTGACTCAGGAACAGCTCGCTCAAATTGTTGGTTTGGTCACTGTAGTGCTCAACGTGATGCCTGCAGCTAACACTTCTACAAAGCTATGAGCACAGAGAAAAGCTCTGACTTCGTTGGTGAATACGTCATCCCCGTAGATCCGATGGATGCGTTCCAGTGTGAGTCCTGCCAGTAGATAAAGAATTACCCCCACTCAGATTTCGGTCTGGGTGGGGGCTTCTTCTTTATGGTTTGAAGTCGGAGCTACATTCTGGATGTGTACTGTCTGGGAGGGTCAGGTGGAAACAAATCTCCCAGTAGCAAGATGTGTCCCCGCTGGCATCGCCTGAGTTTGCTTGACTTCCCTCAGGGCATTTCTTTGGCGGCTCAGGTATTGGCGTGGCGTTGTCGACTGCTGGAGCTTGAACTGCATCAATGCTTGTTGAGATTGGTGCATCCTGGACGACTACTTGCTGTGTCTGTACAGGCTCGGGTGTTGTGTTGACTGATGCCACTCCCCAGATGGTGAAAGCTACTGCAGTAATTGCTCCTGCAGCTATCCCAAGAATCTTCCTCATGGGTTACTTCTTCCTAGCGTCTCGAGCTGCTTTGATTTTCTTGCCAAAGACAATCCAGACAAATCCGGCAACAAACACAATTAGTGCTGCAACTGGTGTACCAGAAATCCCCTGGGCTGCAGCTGCAACAAAGAGGGTAACAAATACCTTGAAAAGGATAATTAATACCAGGAATAGAGCTGATGCTTTCTTATCTGCTGCAATTTTTTCACGAAGTGTAGTTGTAGGAGCTTTAGTTTCTTTTTGCGAAGAAGGCAGCTCAATAATGTTAGAAACCTCGGAGGCTGAAGAGCGAGTCGGCTGGCTTGGGGCATCTTCTAGGTTTGTCAATGATGCTAGGTCGATTGACTCGGGCAGGTTAACTGACACGTTGACGTTCAGGTCGCTACCTCTTTTCACTGCCCATATTGAACCATATGCAACAAGGGAATCTTTCCGCTTGTAGACGGCGCTTATTTTGTTGAAGTGTTTTGCAGCTAGATCACTTGGCAAATATCCGACATGAATACTGTTTACGTGGAGAGCTACTGCAGTTTTGTCATATTTGTTTGTTGGTTCTGGAACGAGATGAACCATTAGCTTCTGCTTATACTCAACCCCTGGCTTTATATTGCCAATTAGCTTCTTCCAGTTGGCAAGTCTGTATGTCTCACCTACCCCAGAAATCCACTCAGTATCTTTCAGTGGAATGACTAAAACAGCCATTATTTCCCCCTTTTTGTTATGGCCTCTTGATTGGCACTCATAACTGTATAAGGTCCCACGGACATTAAAAAGAGTGAGATAGGGTCCCAGATAGGGTCCCAGATGCTACAAAGGGAAGTAACCAATCCGGCTACTTCCCTTTGTTTATTTGGTAGGCCCCGTGGGGATCGAACCCACGACCCTCGGATTAAAAGTCCGATGCTCTAACCAACTGAGCTAGAGGCCCGCCGTGCTTGAAAAGCACGTATCTAGTCTAGAACAGACCAGAAGTGTCTATTTACTCCAGCCCAGCTGGTTGAACAGTTCATAGCTGGTGGGGTCATCTGGCAGGTACCAGTTGAAGCCTTCAAGAGCGAAGACCGCAATCAGGTTGGCCACGATGGTGAACAGGAAGATCCCGATTACTACCCATGCCACCACACGACCAAAGCTCGAGCTGGGGCGAACAGGCAGGAATTCAGTTCCGAAGGTGAGCAGGACACCAGCGAAGACCAACACCACAACGAAGCTGATCAGTGCCCAAGTGTAGAGGTGAAGACCCAGCACGGCTCCGCCGTAGCCGGGGTCACCGGGCATGATGTGCAGCAAGATTTGGCGAATCGACATCGTGGCACCCAGGAGTGCACCCAAGATGGCAAAGCCCAAACCAGTCATGAAGCCAGAGGGTGAGAGCGTTCCTCGCAGTGAGTTCACCACGACATAGAGCGCACCCAGTGAAGAGAGCATCATGCCCATGCGCTGGGTGATACACAGTGGGCAGGGGAATTCGCCCAAGCCGAATTGGAAGTAGAACATTGCACCGGAGAGAACTCCGATGTAGGCAAGCATGAATCCGATCTGTGCCCAGAAGCCCAGCTTGCCTAAGAGGATGTGGTGAGGCTTGGTGGGTGGGGGAACAACAACGCGGGTGTCACCAACCACAACAGTGGTGTTGCCGGTTTCGGTCTGCAAGGCAGAGACGTGAATCTCACTCATTAGAAGCTCAAATCAAGGGTGCTGGTGACGTGGTGTGAAAACAGGAATGCTGTGGCAATAAATGCCACTGCAAAGCCGAGAACAACGACCCAACGCTTTTTGACAAAAATGATGAGAAGTGCTGATGCCAGAATGAGGGCGAAGACGATTGTGTCCATATATTCACCCTAGTCTCCGGCAGAATGAATACATGTCTGCGCCCTATCGAAAACCAGCATTGTTTGCTGGCCATGAGTTCAGCGCATTTCAGGGCGGGGATGATCCAGCCGAAGTTTCGGCCATTGCTCATGACACAGCGCGGGCATTGTTATCTCGTGTGCAGGAGGGCGCCTCGGCAGACGTGGTGCAGCGGGTTGTCACTTTCGCCGATGAGAACGGCATCGATACTCTGGCGGAACTGTGGTCCCGCTCAAGCGCACACTCCTTACCCGGTGCACTGTGGCGGATGTACTTAATTAGAGACCTCATTCGTGCCCAGGCACCCCAGATGAGTGTGCTCTTTAGTGAAGGTCTTGAACAGCTCAGCACAGCCGATGTTGTTGTTGCCGGTGCCCCTACCCCAGCAGGTCCTGATGAGATGGTGACGTTAGCCGACACGATTTTGCACGGAGCATTCACCGGAGATTTCAGTGGAGCACTCGATCGTGCAGCAGCGTTTTGTCGAATCGTTTCAGCCGGCTGTACCGCAACTGCCAACCTTTCCGATCTGACTCATCCTGAGCGCGCTGGGACACTCACTCAACAAGCTGCACGATTGACACAAACTGCCCATGAATTGGCTGTGTGTGCCCGGTTGTGGCGTGACCACGCTCTGGACTAATTGCTATTCTTGTTGTGCCGGACCGTAGTAACCCCGGGCTCCAATATTTCGCCGCTGCGAGCGGCCTTCCGCCGAGAGGCGTTCACTACGGTTCGGCATTTTCATGCCTGTGAGTTACAGCAGTGACGAGTGCGTCTCCACAGCAATGATGCCTGAGGAGGGGTGCGTTGAGCTGAGGTGCACGATGCTGAATGCTGCGGTGTCGAGTAGGCCTGCCTCATCAAGTGCCGAGGTGCGAGGGGTGCCTGTTGCTAGGGCAATCTCACGAATGACGGCAGGGGCAACCGGACCGTGTGTGCAGACAATCGCACTCTTGCGCTTGCGGACGATATCTCCCACAACACTGCGCACATCGGAGCTGCCATTTTCGTAGGCGTCCTGGCTTACTTTCTTCGTGAACTTCACGTCTTCACCGAGTGCTTTGGCGGTGGGGGTGATGGTTTCCTTGCAGCGCACTGCGGTGCTCGATACCAGTCGCTTAGGCTTCCAAGCTGTGATGGTGCGGACAATGCCGTGTGCTTGGGTGAGTCCTCGCTCGGTCAGCGGGCGAGAGGAGTCCTCTCCTCGCCAGTCTGACGGCGAGGTGGCCTTGGCATGGCGCAAGACTACGACAGCAAATGTTTTGGTAACCCCTTCTTTCACGAGGGCAGCAAAGTTGTCGAGGATTTCTTTATCCGGGTCGTAGCTGAGCTCACCGCGGGCGGTAGCAAGAGGGAGCCATTCCAAAGCAGCCACTTCACCGTTGGGAACAAACTTAGACTTCTGGATTGCTTTGGTGGTTACTTCAGCAGCCCAATACTGCACAAACTTGTTCTTGCCATTGGGCATGACGTATTCAGTTGCGCCAAGAGGAACACCGAGAGAAACCTTGATGCCGGTTTCTTCACGAATCTCGCGAACAGCCGTTTGAGGAAGTGTTTCGCCCGGATCAACCTTGCCCTTGGGCAGTGAGACATCCTTGTGTTCGGTGCGGTGAATAACAAGTACATGAATATCGTCACCGATGTGACGCCACAGGACAGCGCCTGCCGCATAAACCGTGGCAGAAGGCTTGGAACTCATCTATGTCCTCCGGGGCGACGACGCTTACTAATTTGTTTCATGAGCAGATCTTGCAGATCCACCAAGGTGTTTCCAGCCGCGTCGGCAACGTGACGTTTCCAGGAACCATCTGACTCTAGCCACCATGAGCTTGTTGTGTCATCGAGGGCAAGGTCAAACAGCTCAGAAAGTTCAGTGATGTGTTCTGGAGTAGACAGACGAACCAACGCTTCAACGCGACGGTCGAGGTTGCGGTGCATCATGTCGGCACTACCGATGTAAACCTGGGGGTCACCGTTGTTCTCAAACATGAACACACGAGAGTGCTCGAGATAGCGACCCAGAATAGAGCGCACACGAATGTTCTCGCTCAGGCCAGGAACCCCTGCCTTGAGGGAGCAAATACCGCGCACCCACACATCCACTTTCACGCCTGCTTGGCTGGCGAGGTAGAGAGCGTCAATGATTTTCTCATCCACCATCGAGTTGATCTTGATGCGAATGCGGGCAGGTAAACCTGCCTGGGCATTCTTGGTTTCGGCGTTGATGAGTTTGAGCAGACCCTTGCGCAGGTGCAGGGGAGCAACCAACAGGCGCTTGAACTTCTTTTCAATGGCATAACCCGAGAGCTCGTTGAACAAACGGGTGAGGTCTTTACCCACAACAGGATCTGCGGTGAGCAGACCAAAGTCTTCATAAAGCCTGGAGGTCTTGGGGTTGTAGTTTCCAGTACCAATGTGGCTGTAGTGCTTGAGCTCACCCTTTTCTTGGCGAATCACCAAAGCAAGCTTGCAGTGGGTCTTCAGTCCCACCAAACCATAGACAACGTGTACGCCGGCTTTTTCTAGCTTGCGCGCCCAGCTGATGTTGGCCTGCTCATCAAAGCGGGCCTTGATTTCTACCAGGGCGAGAACCTGCTTGCCGGCCTCGGCGGCATTAATAAGTGCCTGCACGATAGGGCTGTCACCACTGGTGCGATAGAGCGTCTGCTTAATAGCCAAGACGTTGGGGTCAGCAGCCGCTTGCTCCAAGAATGACTGCACGCTGGTTGAGAACGATTCGTAGGGGTGGTGCAACAGCACATCCCCTCGGCGAATCGAGGAGAAAATACTCCGTGGCTCATTCGCGTCTGCAGCGGTGAGCCCAGCAGCTGTGGTGGGAACGTGGGGTGCGTAGTGCAGTTCGGGACGTTTGATTCCCGCAATTTCAAACAGACCGCCCAGGTTCAGTGGTTCTGGCAGGCGATAGACCTCTTGCTCGGTGATATCGAGTTCACGGATGAGCAGATCCAAGGTGGTGGGGTCCATCTGCTCAGCTACTTCAAGACGAATGGGGGGACCAAAGCGGCGCTTGAGCAGACCCTTTTCCAAAACCTGGATGAGGTCTTCGGTTTCGTCCTCATCGATTTGGACATCCTCGTTGCGCGTCACACGGAAGGTGTGGTGCTCCAAGATCTCCATGCCCGGGAAGAGGTCTTGCAATTGGTTTGCAATGAGATCTTCCAAAGCGATGTAGCGCACGTTAGTGACAGCTTCACGGCTGTCCACACGAACAAAGCGGGGCAACATCTGGGGAACTTTCAAACGTGCAAACTCTTCGGTTCCGGTCTTGCTGTTGCGCACACGAATAGCCAGGTTCAACGACAAACCAGAGATATAGGGGAAGGGGTGTGCGGGGTCCACTGCCAGTGGCATCAACACGGGGAAGATCTGGTCGGTGAAGTAGTCGTGCAAGATGTCGTGATCGGCAGCGTCGAGTGAATCCCAGGTCACGATCTGAATGCCCGCCTCAGAGAGTGCAGGCTTGACGCTGTCTTGATACACCGCAGCATGACGCAGCTGAAGTTCGTGGGCTCGGGCAGAGATATCTGCCAACACATCAGCTGGAGCCCGACCAATGTTGGTGGGCACTGCCAGGCCGGTCATGATGCGGCGCTTGAGACCTGCCACGCGCACCATAAAGAACTCATCAAGGTTGCTGGCAAAGATGGCCAAGAAGTTTGCCCGCTCGAGCAGGGGAAGGTTGGCATCCTCGGCTAGTTCTAATACTCGCTGATTGAACGCAAGCCAACTCAGTTCCCGATCGAGGAAGCGATCAGAAGGCAACGATCCGGTTGCGACAGCAACGAACTCGTCGAAGTCGTTGTCAACGTCGACAGAGTCCGAATCGATTTCGTGCGGGGCCATACATTCATATTGGCACGCGCAGGTGACCGGAAAGAAACTAGGAGGTTACCGAAGAGCGATCGTGACTCTCATCAGCCACATTGAAGCGGTAGCCCACGTTACGCACCGTGCCAATAACCTGCTCCATATCGCCCAGCTTGGCGCGCAGACGACGCACGTGTACGTCCACTGTTCGGGTACCACCGAAATAGTCATATCCCCACACTTCACTGAGCAACTGTTCCCGGGTGAACACTCGTGAGGGATGGGTTGCCAAAAAGCGCAGAAGTTCAAACTCTTTATAGGTCAGATCCAACGGCTTGTCGTGAACCTTGACCGAGTAAGAGGCTTCATCAATGACGATGCCGGAGGCAGAAATACGAGCTTCTGAGGGAGATTCCTGCTCAGCGCGACCAAGAGCTAAACGAATACGAGCATCAACTTCAGCAGGACCTGCCGTGTCGAGAACAACATCAGTAATGCCCCAGTCTGCAGTGACTGCAGCCAGACCACCCTCGGTGATGATCAGAAGCAGCGGAGAGCTCAAACCGGTGGCGGTAAGAATCTTGCACAGACTCTTAGCATTGGCCAGATCAGCACGGGCATCAACCATAACCACATCGCAGTGCGGTGCTGAGACAAGTTGAGCAGGCTCCGCAGGAATGGTTTTAACCGTGTGGGATAGCAAACCCAAAGCGGGAAGAACTTCCACGCTGGAGCGCGCAGTGAGAATCAGGATGCTTGCCATGATCATCACCTCGCTTCGGCTTGTTGTTTTATTGTAAATGAGCTGTGTTTCAGTTAGGTTACATACTTCCTCAGTGTGGAATGCGGTATTACCGCTGTAGGTACCTGCTCGGAATATGATGGGAACATGCTTCTCGCAATTGAACTCTTCTTCATTGGCCTCCTTGCTCTTGCAGGCCTGGCCATCGCGTGGGTTTCTGGCATCGTCGTTTACAAGCTGTTCAAGGGACAGCGCTAAGCGCAGACAATGGCTGACGCATTATCGTCGGCATCCAGCTCACCCCTAGCTGAATTACCTGCTGCCATCGTTGGGAGCACTGGCGTTGCACGCGCCTATGGCAACACATTTAGTGAGCAGCGTGCACTCACCGCCGGCACAGCACTAGTGGATCTTTCACACCGCGGTGTTATCCAACTGTCGGGCCCTGAACGGTTGAGTTGGTTGGACTCCCTGCTGAGCCAACGCCTCGACAGCCTCAAAGCAGGACAGAGTTCAGAAGCTTTGCTTCTGGATCCTCATGGTCACCTCCAGCACGCCATGCGCATCCTCGAAGATGGCGAGAACACGTGGCTGCTAGTGGATGAAGACCGTGCTCCAGCACTGACAGCGTGGCTGATCAAAATGCGCTTTATGAAGCAGGTTGAGATCGTGGATCGCTCTGAGGAACTGGCCACTATTGGCTACTTCGCTGACTCCATACCTGAACCAATCCAGCCACTCGTGCTCAACCACACTGGAACCCCCGTGGTGTGGCAGGACCCGTGGAACCAGGTCAGCGAAGGCGGGTGGCAATATTCCGCAGACCACCCAGCAAGCCAGTGGAACTATGCCGAAGCAGTCATTCCCCGCGAAGCACTCACCACTCTTGCCCAGGCGGCTGCAGTCGGTGACGTCATTCTTGCCGGGACCGACGCCCTCGAAGCCCTGCGCATTGCCGCATGGCGTCCGCGCATCACCACCGAGGCAGACGAGAACGCCCTGCCACACGAATTCGACTGGCTTCGCTCAGCTGTTCACCTCAACAAAGGCTGCTACCGCGGACAAGAGACCGTGGCCAAAGTCCACAACCTTGGCCACCCACCCCGCCGCTTAGTGTTCCTCAGCCTGGACGGTGTTGCCGAAGTGCTTCCTGTAACCGGTGACCCGGTGATGGATGGCGAAAACGAGGTCGGCCACATCACTGCCGCAGCTCGCCACTATGAGGAGGGCATGGTTGCATTAGCCATCCTCAAACGCAACACCTCCGTCGACGCGATGCTCAGTGTGCACTCCCAAGGCGAGGTAATTCCTGCAACACAGGTCGTGATTGTTCCGCCTGAGGCAGGGCGCACAGCAAACGTTCCACGTTTGCCGCGCCTGGGCGCAGTCAAGCGCGAGAGCTAACCTGCTCTCACCGCGTCATAGGCGACCGTCAACTCACCTAAACGCCACCTTGTCTTGCCGCCAGTGATCGGCCAACCGGCATCTTTCATGCTCTGTGCTGTGGCAATCCAGCGTTGCGTGGCCCCAAAACTACTCAGTGCGGAGTGGGTAAGCCAGAACTTATCCACGGCGGACAGAAAGTCGTGGATGCGCTCCCCGGGAACATTGTGGTGAATGAGAGATTTAGGTAAACGCTCCGCCACGATCGAGGGCATTTCGATGGCATCCAGTTTGAGTGCAATGCTCAAGGTTTGTGGTCCAGACTCTGTCACAGCGATCCAACTGGAGATGCGACCAATCTCATCACAGGTGCCCTCCACCAGGACTCCGCCAGGTTGCAGCCGGGAGAGCATGAGATCCCAGGCCGACTGCACCTCGGACTCGTCATATTGACGCAACACATTAAACGCTCGAATAATCACCGGCTTTCTATTGCCGGCAACAGGAACTTCGAAACCTCCGCGGGCGAACGAAATGGAGGAAGCAACCTCATTGGGAACAAGACCAGTGGCGTGCCATGTGGCAAGTTCCTCGCGCGCGATTGTGACACGTTCAGGGTCAATTTCTAGTCCGAGTACTTCCACATCCGGGCGAACTTTCGCGAGCCTGCTGGCCAATTCAGTGGTTGTTGCCGCACTGGCGCCATAACCTAGGTCAACCACGAGGGGGTCGCTCGTGCTGCGCAGCGCGGGCCAGGTGGAAATCCACCTGTCGACGCGGCGCAGGCGATTGGCGTTGGTTGTCCCACGCGTGATGTTTCCCACGGGCATAGTGACCAGTTAACCACCCAATAAACTGGAGGTATGACGCACACTTTGATTTTGCTTAGACACGGAAACAGTGACTGGAACCAGAAGAACCTCTTCACCGGCTGGGTAGATGTTCGCCTCAGCGAACAGGGCGTTGGCGAAGCCAAGCGCGCGGGTGAACTTCTTGCAGAATCAGGTGTCCTTCCTGACGTTCTTTACACCTCTGTTCTCAGCCGTGCTATCCAGACCGCAAACCTTGCACTGGACACCGCTGACCGTCTCTGGATTCCAGTCAAGCGCAGCTGGCGCCTCAACGAGCGTCACTACGGTGCACTACAGGGTAAGGACAAGGCACAGACTCTTGCAGAGTACGGTCCTGAGCAATTCCAGACCTGGCGCCGCTCCTTTGATGTCCCCCCACCACCCATCGCGGATGACAATAAGTACTCTCAGGTCAACGATCCACGCTATGTCGGCATTGATGGAGAGATTCCTGCAACTGAGTGCCTCAAAGACGTGATTGAGCGCATGCTTCCCTACTGGGAGTCCGACATCACCAAGGACCTCGCCGCAGGCAAGACCGTTCTTGTCACTGCACACGGTAACTCTCTGCGTGCCCTCGTGAAGCACCTTGATGGCATCTCCGATGAGGACATCGCAGAACTCAACATTCCTACCGGTATTCCTCTGGTGTACAAGCTGGACGAGAACTTCCGTCCACTTGGCCCAGCAGAGTATCTCGACCCAGAAGCTGCCGCAGCAGGTGCTGCTGCCGTTGCTGCACAGGGAAACAAAAAGTAGAACTTCAACGCCGAAGTTTTCTTCAATACCAGGCGGCTTTGTGCCGTTGATCGCCACATCACCAGAAATTGAGGAAAAACATGAAGCTATTTGGTTGGTTCAGGAAATCAGAACCTGTCGTGGACATCACCTTGACAGAGTCCATCATTGTTCAGAAGTCAAAAAAGAATCCTGACAAGTTGACCAAGAAAGAAATCGAAGCGCTCAAAAAGATTGTTGAGCGGGTCGAAAACACCAACGCTTAAACAAAAAAAAGTGACCAGGGGTACCTGGTCACTTTTTTAAGTGTGTTACTTCGAGATCGTAATGACGTTCTTGGGAGCTAAGCCTTCGTATTCAGGCTGTCCAGAGGTGAGAACGGGGACAAGAGTAGTCTTCATGTCACCGTCAACTTCGAATGCAACCTCGAGCAGTCCACCAGGGATGGTGTTGATGCCACCGAGGATGATGCGATCTTCATCCTTGGTTCCAAAAGAGGTGGGAACCTTGGCGTTGCTAGGAATGTCAACGTGACCATCAATGATGGTGTTGTCTGAGATAAAAGAGATGTGAAGCTTGACGTCCTTGCCCGAGCTGTTCACCGCGTTGAGCAGGAAGTTACCGGTCTTGCCGTTGTCGCTAATGATCATGAGGTTACGCAGGTCAAGACCGCCCACGTTAACGTTCACACCATCGCTGGGAGTGTATTGAATGCGGGTTGCCTGGTGCTGGATGAGGTTACATCCTGCGGTACCCAACGCGACGGAAACTGCGAGTGCAGCAGCGACAAGAACACGAACCTTCACGGCGTAAGCCTCCCGAGCTTTGAGGCGGCCCTTGTGCACAGGTTTACCCGCCATTTCTTCCATTTGACTCTAGCGTATGGCGCGATTGAGAACCGAAGTTGCAGCACCGCTCAGTGGGAAGCGGAGGGCAGATTTTAGTGTCAGATACCCGTGGTAAACTAGGGGTTCAATACAAGGAGTCCCACACCTATGCAGTTCATTGTTGGCGAAACAGTTGTTTATCCTCACCACGGCGCAGCAAAGATTACCGAAGTAAAAAAGCGCGTTATCAAGGGTGACGAGAAACTGTATCTCAAGCTCCACGTTGTTCAGGGCGATCTCACCATTGAGGTGCCCGCAGAAAACGTTGACCTTGTTGGTGTCCGTGACGTTATTGGCAAAGAAGGACTCGAGCAGGTCTTCGAAGTTCTGCGTGCTCCTTTCACTGAAGAGCCCACCAACTGGTCTCGCCGTTACAAGGCGAACCTCGAGAAGCTTGCTTCCGGTGACGTGATCAAGGTTTCTGAGGTTGTTCGTGACCTGTGGCGTCGTGACCAGGACCGCGGTCTCTCCGCTGGCGAAAAGCGCATGCTCGCTAAGGCTCGTCAGATTCTTATTTCTGAGCTCGCTCTGGCTAAGAAGACCGACGAAGAGCAGGCTTCTGAATTCCTTGATGGAGTTCTCGCGTCCTAATCACGCGAGAGGGCAGGCAAATTCAGCATGTCTGGTGACCTGCACGTCTCCACAGCAGTCATTGTTGTTGCTGCCGGCAGTGGCACACGTTTAGGTGCGGCGCTTCCGAAAGCTTTTGTCGATCTCGCGGGTCAGACGCTCTTAGAGCGCAGTTTGCGCTCCATCATCTTGCTGCCCTACCCCGTCCAGGTTGTTGTTGTGGCACCTGCCGACTTCATCGAGGACGCCCACGCCATTGTGCACAAGGTTGCTCCAGGTATGGAGTCGTTGGTTTCTGTGGTGACCGGTGGGGCAACCCGTCACGATTCTGTTGCTGCCGGGTTGGCTGTTGTTGATTCTGGTGTTCAGGTCGTGTTGGTTCACGACGCCGCACGGGCACTCACTCCAACAAGCGTTTTTGCTGATGTTGATATGGCTGTACAAGCAACCGGTGCCGGAGTTATTCCAGCATTGCCCGTCGTGGATTCCCTCAAGCAGGTGGATGTCACCGGCGGCATTCTGGGCATTGCCGACCGCGAACAACTCCGTATTGCTCAAACTCCACAGGGTTTCCCACGTGCTGAACTCGATGCAGCCTATGCGGCAGCTGGTTCAGCTGACTTCACCGATGACGCATCGGTGTTTGCCGCCAACGGAGGAGTCATGACGACCATTCCCGGCGATGAAGTTGCCTTCAAAATCACCACAGCATGGGATCTCAACCGTGCTCATCAAGTACTCGGTGGAATTCCCGATCGTCACCGCGTGGGCACAGGGATAGACGTGCACGCCTTTGGAGAAAACGAGAACCTCTGGCTTGCAGGATTGCACTGGCCAGGTGAGAAGGAACTTTCCGGACACAGCGATGGCGATGCCGTGGCACACGCCATCTGTGATGCACTGCTTTCTGCGGCTGGATTGGGAGATATCGGTTCCCGCTTTGGCACCGACGACCCCGCCTATGCCAATGCCTCGGGAGAGGTGTTTATTCGCGGAACCGTCGCACTGCTCGAAGAAAACGGCTTTGACCCCATCAATGTTTCCGTTCAGATCGTAGGAAACAAGCCACGGTTTAGTCCGCGACGTGAGGAAGCACAAAACGTGCTGAGCAGCTGGGTTGGTGCACCTGTCACCGTCTCTGCCACCACCACTGATGGTCTGGGCTTCACCGGTCGAGGCGACGGTATTGCCGCCATCGCAACAGCCCTCGTTCGCCAGCGCTGAGGCGCTGCGCCGATAGGCTTGAAGAGTGAGCATGCGTTTATTTGACTCGAAGGAGCAAAGCCTTCGGGACTTTACTCCCCGTGTTGCCGGCGAGGTCGGGATGTACGTGTGTGGACCCACCGTGCAGTCCAGTCCCCACGTAGGACACCTGCGCAGCGCGCTGGTGTATGACCAACTGCGCCGGTGGCTCACCCACGAGGGATACAACGTCACTTTGGTGCGCAATGTCACCGACATTGACGACAAAGTCTTAGAAAACGCTCGTGCCGCCGGGGTGGAGCAATGGTGGGCTTTGGCTTACCGCATGGAGGCAGAGTTTACTGCCGCCTATGACCTGCTTGGCATTCAACGCCCTACTTATGAGCCCCGTGCTACCGCAAGCATCCCCGAGATGATTGCCATCATCGAGCGCTTGATTGAACGTGGCCACGCCTACCCTGCACCAGATGGTTCCGGAGACGTGTACTTCGACACCGCCAGCTGGCCAGCCTATGGTGAGCTCACCAACCAAAAGCCTGCCGAGATGGAAGCTGCCGCAGATGCAGATCCTCGTGGCAAGAAGGCACCACAAGACTTTGCACTCTGGAAAGGCCACAAAGAAGGCGACCCCGAGTCTGCCTCCTGGTCTTCCCCCTGGGGACCAGGACGACCTGGCTGGCACATCGAATGCTCTGCTATGTCGACCAAATATCTCGGTAGCAGCTTCGATATTCACGGTGGTGGACTCGACCTGCGGTTCCCTCACCACGAAAACGAACTCGCGCAGTCCAGTGCTGCCGGTGATGGTTTTGCCCAGTACTGGCTGCACAACGGCCTGGTCTCCGTTGGCGGTCAAAAGATGAGTAAGTCTCTAGGCAACTCCGTCTTTGCCAAAGACCTGCTCGAACAGGCCAAGCCTGTTGTTTTGCGCTACCTCTTAGGTTCAGCCCAATATCGCTCCACGCTCGAACTTCACGATGGCGCTATCGAGGAAGCAAAAGCTTCCTTCGACCGCATCGAAGGATTCCTCTCGCGCACACAGCGTGAGGCAGGACACATCGGCTCCGCCGATGTTCCTGCCAGCTTCCGCGATGCCATGAACGATGACCTCAACATTCCTGCTGCGCTCGCGGTGCTGTTTGAGCTGGTTCGCTCCGGCAACACAGCCTTGGATGCGGGGGATGTTGCCACTGCTTCCTCACATGCAGCACAGGTTGTGGTGATGCTGGATGTATTGGGTGTGAACCCACTGGATGAACAGTGGGTTGGAAACTCAAGCCAAGGTGATGCAGCTCTAGAGCTGTTGATGACCGAACTACTCGAAGCTCGGGCTGAGGCCAGAGCGAATAAAGATTTTGCAACCGCAGATCTTCTGCGTGAGCGTTTAGCTGCAGCAGGAATCACTATCGAAGACACCCCTAGTGGTGCACATTGGAGTTTCAATGGCAGGTAAGCCTCGGGCTGGAGCAGTCCGCAAATCAGGTAAAGGTCCCTCCAAGGGAACCGGTGGCTTAGGTCGTCGTGCCCTCGAGGGCAAGGGTCCCACTCCAAAAGCTGAAGACCGCGAGTGGCACCCCGCTGGAAAAGCAAAGATTCGTCGCGAAAAGCTTGCCGCGATGGGCAAGCTCAACCGCAACACCATGGACGGTCAGCGCAAGGCTGCGCCTAAGCGCAGCAAAGCTGCTGACGATACTGAGGTCGTTACTGGTCGTAACTCGGTGCTTGAAGCACTGCGTGCCAAGATTCCGGCAACAGCTTTATATATCGCCACGCGTATCGAGATGGATGACCGCGTTAAGGAAATGCTTGCCATTGCGACCCGGCGCGGTATCCCCATTATGGAAGTGATGAAGCCTGAGCTTGATCGTATGGGTGGGTATGACTCCGTCCACCAGGGCGTTGCCATCAAAGTTCCGCCCTATAACTACGCTCACCCCAACGATCTTCTAGAAGCAGCGTTTGACGCAAACAAGACACCGTTGTTTGTGGCACTCGATGGCATCACCGATCCACGCAACCTCGGAGCAATCATTCGCTCGACCGCTGCCTTCGGTGGAAACGGCATCATCTTGCCTCAGCGTCGCTCGGTGGGTGTCACTGCTGCTGCCTGGAAAACCTCCGCAGGCGCGGCAGCGCGTCTGCCTGTTTCCATGGCAGCGAACCTCACCGCAACAATCAAATCCTTTAAGGACCAGGGCGTTTTCGTGATTGGTTTGGACGGCGGTGGAGACACCATGCTTCCTGGACTTGAGCTTGCAGACCGCCCACTGTTGATCGTGGTGGGCAATGAAGGTAAGGGGCTGTCGAAGCTTGTCACGGACAACTGTGACGCCATCGTCTCGATTCCTATTTCCGCCAGCACTGAATCACTCAACGCAGGTATTGCTGCCAGCGTTGCACTCTATGAAATTGCACGTTTGCGTTCAGCAGCCGTTTAGTAATTTCACAGAGTTCCCCTCTAAGGTAGTTCCAGCACGTGTGACTTACTGTCCACGAGTCCCCTCACATTTTGGAGAGTAACGAGAATGAGCACCGGAGCCCACGGCAACCGACCCACTCGAAACCAGCAGCGTGAAGCTGCTCGGGCAAAAGCTAAAGTACTTCGCGAACAGCAGGTCAAGACAGAGAAGCGCCGCCGCTTGTTCCTACAGGGCGGTATTGGTCTGGGCATTATCGCCATCGCCACTATCTTTATTGTGACTTTGGCAACCTCGGGATCGAAGGAAGGTCCACGACCTGCCAACATGGCCAGCGACGGTATCGTGCTCAGCGGTTCCGGTATGGGTGCAATTCTTTCTGACGCGGGTTCTCCCGGTTCAGACCCTATTGCGACCACTCCAACTCCTGGATCGTCAACCGTGAACATCGTTGTCTACCAGGACTACCTCTGCCCTGCATGTAAGGCATTTGATGAAGCAAATGCTCAGCAGCTCCAAACACTTGTTGAAGCAGGCGCAGCAACTCTTGAACTTCACCCCATTGGAATGTTGGCAAGCCGTTCGGCTGGAACCCAGTACTCACTGCGAGCAACCGCAGCTGCAGCCTGTGTTGCCGAGTACTCACCCAACACCTTCTGGGCAGTCAACCAGGCTTTCTACATCAACCAGCCTCAGGAAGGAACTCCTGGCTGGAATGATGACGAGATCAAGGCTTTGATTGCACAGCAGAAGCCAGAGAACCAAACCAAGATTGATAAGTGCATCGCTGACAAGACATTTATCCCCTGGGCTAAGCAGGCAACTGACTACGCACTGAACGGCCCCATGGCTGATGCAGCAAAGCAGTCAGGTGCTAACGGTGTGGGCACACCCACCATCTTGGTCAATGGCAAGGTCTACACCGGATCCATCGTGGACCCCAAGGAATTCCTTGCTTTCATTACCCAAGTTGCCGGTGACTCTGCATCGACGACACCCGCTACTCCTGCCGCAGGTTAGGATTAATGGGTTGTGAGGTGAGTTTCACCTCACACAAGCCGACTTGGCGCAATTGGTAGCGCACCGCTCTTGTAAAGCGGGGGTTGTGGGTTCGAGTCCCATAGTCGGCCCGTGTTAGACGAGCGTGATCGTGCCATTCTCGATTTCGAACGTGAATGGTGGGAACGCGCAGGCGCCAAAGAGGATGCCATTAGACAAACCTTCGGTTTGTCTCCGGCTCGCTACTACCAAGTTCTGGGCGCGATAATGGCCTCTGCAGATGCGTTGGCCTATGACCCCGAGCTGGTCAACAGGCTCCAACGCGTCAGGCAAGAACGTCACCGTTCACGCCAAAGGCGCGTTAACCCTGAATCTTCAGGCAAGAACTGAAAGAATACTGAGATGGCTGAAAAGAACGAGCAGGACATTTTTGATGATCTGGTGATCACATCAGATCGTCGCGGTGTTCACCGTGCTCCGAAGCGCCCCGGTGCTGGCTGGATTAAGTTTGCCTGGGCAGCGCTAGCTACCGGTGTTCTTGTCGTCGGTGGTGTTGGAACGTTGATCGTTTCCAGCGACAGCATCAGCATGAAAGATTTTGAGAGCATCTTTGCTCTGCCAACCACGGCACCGTCAGCAACTCCCAAGCCCACGGCAGCCCCCACTATTGATCCCGCCTCTGTCGTGAACGTGCTCAATGCAACCGGTGCAACCGGTGTCGCTACTGCTGTTGGTGATCAGCTGGCTGCTGAAGGCTGGACCATTGGTGCGAAATCTAACGCCAGTGAAACCACAGAAGAGACCTTCATTTACTACGGAAACCCTTCCTTGGAGGGGGCAGCACGAGGTGTTGCGCAGTCGCTGGGATACGGCACTATCAAGCTCACAGACAAGTACATTGAGAGTTCTGCAGCAATCACGCTGGTCATTGGTGCTGACTACGCCGGCTAAATCGTTGCCATAATGCGACATTAATTGTGAGGTTAGGCTAACCAAACTTCCCAATTCACCAGTAGTGTGAGAGCAACGGCACAAGCGATTTGTGTGTGTCGGTTGGGATACTGCAATTGGAGTTACACATGGCCACTGGAACCGTTAAGTGGTTCAACGCTGAAAAGGGCTACGGTTTCATCACCGTAGATGGCGACGAGCAGGACGTTTTCGTCCACTACTCCGCTATCACCATGGACGGCTACAAGGTCCTCGAAGAGGGTCAAAAGGTAGAGTTCGAGGTTGGTACCGGAAACAAGGGTCCTCAGGCTGAGTCGGTTCGACTGGCTTAAGTCTCGTAATATTCGGGCACGCCCGAGCTAACGCCGTCCACAAATGTGGGCGGCGTTAGTCTGTGGTCGTGACTAAAACTTCGCGTACTCTCACTCGTGCTGTCGGTATAGCTGCGCTGAGCGCTTTAGCGTTCGGTCTGGTTGCGTGTTCTGGTGGATCTCCATCCCCATCCACACCCAGCTATAAATCCACCTATAAAGCACCAGCACCCGTTGCCTATGCTCCGTTGACCGGGCTTGTCCTCCCCGAGGGCACCACGGTGGGGCCCGCACTGTCTGTCAAGATTTGTAACGTCTACAACTGTGAGCCACAGGATGGTCTCAACCAGACCGATGTGGTCTTTGAAGAAATCGTCGAAGGTGGCATCACCCGCTACGTCGCGATTTGGAACTCGAACGTTCCTGCGGTTGTTGGCCCTGTTCGTTCTCTGCGCCCCATGGATGCTGACATTGCTGCACCATTTGGCGGAATCATCGCCTACTCCGGTTATGGAGCACAGGAAACGCGTGACCTGGCCGTCGACACCGGTTTGGTCAACGTCACCGAGAATGATCCTGCGATGTTCCGCAACGACTACAACGTTGCTCCCTACAACCTGATGCTGCGTGCTCAGGAGGTTATTGCCGCGAACCCTGGTCTTGCCCCACCGGCGCAACAGTGGGCGTACTCTTCCTCCCTGGCAACCTCCACTGCAGCTTTGGACGGAAGCCCTGCTTCGTCTGTGCAGTTGGTCTTTAGTAACCAGTCCGACAACATGTGGACCTACGATGCTGCGTCGGGCAAATACCTGCGCACCCAGTGGGGAGGTCCCGACCTTGACCTCACCGGAGCTCAGCTGAGCACCAGCAACGTAGTTGTCATGAAGGTGAACGTGGACGAATTCGTCGGCGTTCCTCGCACCCGCATGGTTGATAGTGGCGAGATGTGGGTTCTCTCTGGCGGCAAGGCTGTCCACGGAACCTGGAGCAAAGCTGCAACTGCTGCGCCGATTGTGTTCAAGGGAGATAACGGTGTGACCGTGCGTCTGGCACCTGGAAACACGTGGATCGAAATGGTTCCCAACGATTCCTACGTTCCCGGTGGAAGCGTGACCATCAACCCCTAGAGCTGAACTCAGAGTTCTCTTCAGATAACCCCCAGCACATGCTGGGGGTTATCTATTTCGCACTGAGCGTACACACTTGCACTCTGGTGCAGAGAGTGCCAATATTGAATTAGCACTCGAAAGAACTGAGTGCTAATCCTTTGCAGTATTCGTTACGTCCGGGAGGGACGAAAAACAACCATGGCAAAACTAATTGCTTTTGATGAAGAGGCACGTCGCGGTCTAGAGCGCGGTCTGAACATCCTCGCTGACACCGTCAAGGTCACCCTTGGCCCACGTGGACGCAATGTCGTCCTCGAGAAGAAGTGGGGCGCCCCCACGATTACTAACGATGGTGTGTCCATCGCTAAGGAAATCGAACTGGACGACCCCTTCGAAAAGATCGGCGCCGAGCTGGTCAAGGAAGTTGCTAAGAAGACCGATGACGTTGCTGGTGACGGAACCACCACCGCAACCGTTCTCGCTCAGGCACTCGTTCGCGAAGGACTTCGCAACGTTGCTGCTGGCGCAGACCCCATCTCGCTCAAGCGCGGTATCGAGAAGGCTGTTGCAGCTGTTTCCGAGGAACTAATCAACAACGCTAAAGAGGTTGAGACCAAGGAAGAGATCGCTGCTACCGCTTCTATCTCTGCAGCTGACCCCGAGATCGGTGCACTGATTGCTGAAGCTATCGACAAGGTTGGTAAGGAAGGTGTGGTCACCGTTGAGGAGTCCAACGCTTTCGGAACCGAGCTCGAGCTCACCGAAGGTATGCGCTTCGACAAGGGTTACCTCTCCGCATACTTCGTCACCGACCCAGAGCGTCAGGAAGCAGTCTTCGAAGACCCTTACATCCTGATTGTCAACAGCAAGGTTTCCAACATCAAGGACCTGCTGCCCATCGTGGACAAGGTTATTCAGACTGGTAAGCAGCTGCTCATCATCGCTGAAGACGTTGACGGTGAAGCATTGGCAACTCTGGTTGTCAACAAGATTCGTGGCATCTTCAAGTCTGTAGCTGTCAAGGCTCCAGGCTTTGGTGACCGCCGCAAGGCCATGCTTCAGGACATCGCCATCCTCACCGGTGGTCAGGTTATCGCTGAAGAGGTCGGCCTCAAGCTCGAGAACGTTGAACTCGACATGTTGGGTAAGGCTCGCAAGGTTGTTATCACCAAGGACGAGACCACCATCGTTGAGGGTGCTGGAGACGCAGACCAGATCGCTGGCCGCGTAGCTCAGATCCGCGCCGAGATTGACAACACCGATTCCGACTACGACCGCGAGAAGCTCCAGGAGCGCCTGGCTAAGCTCGCCGGTGGTGTTGCAGTAATCAAGGCAGGTGCTGCTACCGAGGTTGAACTCAAGGAGCGCAAGCACCGCATTGAGGACGCTGTCCGCAACGCGAAGGCTGCTGTTGAAGAGGGTATTGTCCCCGGTGGTGGTGTTGCACTGATCCAGGCTGGCAAGACTGCTTTCGAGAAGCTCTCACTGACCGGTGACGAAGCAACCGGTGCGAACATTGTTCGCGTCGCTATCGAAGCACCACTTCGCCAGATTGCTCTCAACGCAGGACACGAGCCCGGCGTTGTCGTCGACAAGGTTCGCTCACTCAACATCGGCTGGGGCCTCAACGCCGCAACCGACGAGTACGTTGACCTGCTCTCTGCTGGCATCATCGACCCTGCGAAGGTAACCCGCTCTGCTCTGCAGAACGCCGCATCTATCGCAGCACTGTTCCTCACCACTGAGGCAGTAGTCGCTGAGAAGCCAGAGAAGGCTGCTCCACCTATGGGTGACCCCTCCGGTGGAATGGACTTCTAAGTCACACACCAACTAAAGAACGCCTCCCCGCCGATTGGGGAGGCGTTCTTAGTTTGTATCCTGCTAGCCGCGAAACATGCGCGCAGTAGCGAGCTCAATGTCCATATAGTGCTGCGCAGCGAGGGAAAGTGCGTGATTGATGGAGTTGAGGTTCTCGTCGACCCGTGCCGCGGTTGATCGCCACTCTGACACCACAGCTTGAAAAGCGGTCGCGGCAGAACCGCTCCAGGAGCTTTGCAGGTTGGTGAGCTGTGCGTGCAAAGCTGTGACCTCGGACTGAATGCGGGCTATGGATTGTTGGGCTTGGGCGCTCGCGGTACTGACAGCATCGCTGTCGACGTGAAACATAGGCATGGCTTCTCCTCCTGGATGTTCGTGATGGAAAGAGCGCATCCGATCCCTAAGCATGAGGGGGAGTGCTGCGGACCGGATGCGCTCTGGTGTTGACGATAGAGCGCGAGAATATCCAGTCAGGGTGCCTGAGCTGCTTCTGTGGAGGAGTTAGAGCTCGGTAGGGGTGTGGACGAGAGGAAGACTGACAGAGAAGGTTGCCCCGCCACCCTTGGTTGCGGTGACCTTGATGTCTCCGCCGTGTGCCCTCACGATGGAGGCCACGATGGCTAGACCCAGACCACTACCGCCTGTCTCGCGCGCACGAGAATTATCGGCACGATAGAAGCGTTCAAAGATTTTCTCCCGCAGTTGCTTGGGGATTCCTTCACCGTGATCAACGATGGAGATAGTGGCGTTTTTTGCCCCGTCGTTGTGTGAGACAACAAGTTCCAGGGGTGAGCCCACCGGAGTAAATCGCAAAGCATTACCCATCAGGTTGGTGACAACCTGACGAATCTTGTTTTCTTCGGCTTGAATCTCGACCGAGTCACCACTGACGGTGATGGTGCGCTCAGGATCAAAAGCTCCGGCATCTAACGCAGCATCCTGGGCAACCGTGAGGAGGTCAAAGGTGCTGATCTCGAGAGGACGGCTCTCGTCCATGCGAGCTAGCTCCAGGAGGTCCTCAACGAGGGCACCCATGCGAATGGCTTCCTTCTCAATGCGGTCCATGGCTTGAGCCACATCCTCGGGTGTTTGGAGAGCACCCATGCGATAAAGCTCGGCATAGCCGCGGACAGAAACCAGGGGAGTGCGCAGCTCATGGCTTGCATCACCAACGAAGCGTTGCATTTGATCAATCGTGCGCGCACGATCGGCAAAGGCGCGGTCAATGCGCGCAAGCATGATGTTGAGGGAGCGGTTTAGTCGCCCCACTTCGGTATTGGTGGGTGCACTCGCAGGCAAACGAAGGCTCAAGTTTCCGTCAGCAATCGCTACAGCTGTTTCTTCCACTTGACGCAGTGGGGCAAAGGTCGTGGTTACCAAGAAGCGTGTCAGCAACGCTCCCACAATCACGATGGCAATCCCGAGGCCTAAGAAGATGGAGAGGTAGGTGGTCATCAGCCGGTCCACGCTAGCGGTGGATAACGCAACTACTACGGTGCCCAGTGTTCCGGTGGAATCATCGAAGGTGACGGGCACGGCAATCGCATGGAAAAGGGTGCGATTGTTTTCAGACTTGATGGGGAAGATGGCACCGTCAAGAGTTCCAGCCTGAGCAACAGTGATGCCGTTGGGCAAATCCGGACGGCTGGCAGCGGGCTTATCTGACCAGTTTTGCTCCAGCAGAATTCCGCTGGCGCTATAGACCGCGTAGTAGTAGTCCGTGGGGGCTGTTTGCTGGGTTGTGCCAGTTTTGCTCAACTGCAACACACTCGAAAGGTCCTGCTCCACAGCCTTGAGCTGGGTATCGAGCTGACCGATCAAGGCGGGCTTGAGCATGGCCATGGTTCCGATGCCCGAAACCAGCAATCCAATCGTCAGCAACAACACAGTGACGCCGGTCACCTTGGTGCGCAAGGAGATGGCGTTCCATGTGTCTGTGAGATTGAAAGGCATCACTAGCAATCTAAGCAGGTGAGGTGTGTAAATGCTGAAAGGGCGAGATCCCTGGGAGGGAGTCTCGCCCTTTCTTATGGCGTTGGAGGCGCTGTGTTAGGAAGCTTTGGCAACCTTGAGCATGTAACCGAAGCCACGCTTAGTAGCAATCAGTGGCTCGGTGGAAACGGCATCAAGCTTGCGGCGCAGGTAGGAGACATAAGACTCCACAATTCCTGCATCACCGTTGAAGTCGTATTCCCACACATGGTCAAGGATCTGTGCTTTGCTCAGCACGCGGTTGGGGTTGAGCATGAGGTAACGCAGCAGCTTGAACTCGGTGGGGCTCAGTTCTACCACGCTGTCGTTGACAACGACTTCGTGAGTGTCCTGATCCATGGTGATCTCACCGGCACGAATGAGTGCTTCTTCATCTGCTTGCATGGTACGACGCAGAATCGCCTTGATACGGGCCACGATCTCGTCGAGGCTAAATGGCTTTGTGACGTAGTCGTCACCGCCGACGGTCAGACCAGTGATCTTGTCTTGGGTGTCATCTTTGGCGGTGAGGAAAAGAATGGGTGCGGTATATCCGGAGGAGCGCAGGCGCTTGGTCACGGAGAAACCGTTCATGTCTGGGAGCATGACGTCGAGGACGATGAGGTCAGGTTCTTCTGCAAGAACTGCAGAAATCGCTGCGGCACCATTTCCGACTGCCTGAACGTTGAACCCGGAGAAGCGAAGGCTGGTGGTCAGTAGGTCGCGAATGTTGGGTTCGTCATCAACAATGAGGATTTTTGGATTTTCCATGCCTCTAGTATCTGACTGTTTCCTGAACGTAACCTGAGAGTTTTTATGAAGGTATCTGTACGCAACCTGTGGACAGGCGTATTCCCAGTGCTGAGGCGGGAGATTGCCAGAAACTAGATGGTGTGACCGTCAATAATTTCGTAGGAATACCCCTGCTCAGCCAAGAAACGTTGACGGTTCAGCGCGTAATCCTGATCCACCGTGTCTCTGGCAACCAAGGTGTAGAAGGTCGCGGTGAAACCACTCTTCTTGGGGCGCAACAGACGACCCAAGCGTTGAGCTTCCTCTTGGCGTGAGCCAAAGGCTCCAGAAACTTGAATAGCAACACTGGCTTCCGGCAGGTCCACCGAGAAGTTCGCCACCTTGCTGACCACCAGCACAGGCTCACTGCCATCACGGAACGCATTGAATAGGCGTTCACGCTCATCAACCGGAGTTGAACCAGAAATCTCGGGAACCCCCAAGGCATCCCCAAGCTCAGCGAGCTGGTCCAGATATTGACCAATCACGAGCACACGCTCACCGGGGTGGGCGGCAATGAGTTTCTTCGCAATCTCAATCTTGCGCGGAGATGTTGCGGCCAGGCGGTAACGCTCTGCATCACTGGCCGCCGCATAGATCAAACGCTCGTCAGGATCGAGGTCAATGCGGATCTCTTTACACTCGGCTGGAGAAATGAAACCTTCTTGCTCAATTTCTTTCCAGGGCGCGTCAAAACGTTTGGGACCAATCAAGCTAAAAACGTCTGATTCACGGCCGTCCTCGCGCACCAGCGTCGCCGTCAAGCCCAGACGGCGTCGAGCTTGCAGCTCCGCCGTCAGCTTGAACACCGGCGCTGGCAGAAGGTGAACCTCGTCATAGATCACCAGACCCCAGTCGAGCGCATCCAGCAGAGCCAGGTGCGCAAATTCTCCACCGCGCTTAGCGGTGAGGATTTGATAGGTCGCGATGGTGACCGGTTTGATCTCTTTGGTTGCACCGGAGTACTCGCCAATTTCCTCTGGCGTCAGTGAGGTGCGCTTGAGAAGTTCATCCCGCCACTGACGAGCAGAA
The DNA here is from genome assembly GCF_002355535.1 of Aurantimicrobium minutum. Classification (NCBI taxonomy): domain Bacteria; kingdom Bacillati; phylum Actinomycetota; class Actinomycetes; order Micrococcales; family Microbacteriaceae; genus Aurantimicrobium; species Aurantimicrobium minutum. Next base: position 1,094,423 of record NZ_AP017457.1, on the reverse strand, counting down.
ACAGTATTGGTGACCAGAATCAACGTGTCTGTCTTTGTGGCAGCCATCGCGCCGGCACCAACCAAGGTCTTTCCCGCACCACAGGGAAGCACGACAACACCGGAACCGCCCTCAAGGAAGTTGGACACAGCCTTCTCTTGGTAGTGACGCAGTGCCCACCCATCTGTGGCGAGATCGATGTCATGGTGTGCACCGGGCTTGTATCCGGCATTATCTTCTGCCGGCCACCCCAGCTTGAGAAGTTCCTGCTTGAGTTGTCCTCGAGCCCAGGCAGCTACTTCGTAGCTGCCATCCTCGCGGCGACCCACCAGTAAGTCGGAGACCTTCTTCGATCGCGATACTTCAGCCAGCACGGCATTGTCTGTGCCACGAAGAATGAGCACACCCTCAGCGTCCCGCTCGATCGTGAGCCGACCATAACGATTGACAGTTTCCTCGATATCAATCGAGACAGTGGCCGGGATTGCATACTTCGAATACTTCTCGAGCGTGCCCAAGATTTCTTCTGCGGTGTGTCCAGCAGCCCGCGCATTCCACAACCCCAAACGGGTTATGCGATAGGTGTGGATGTGCTCGGGAGCACGTTCAAGCTCGGCAAAGACAGCTAGGTCATGGCGGGCATCTGCGGCCTGCGGGTGAGCGACTTCCAGTAAAACGGAACGGTCGCTTTGAACAATGAGCGGTCCTTCAGGCATCTCTCTACGTTACTCCCGTTGGAGCAAGCCAGTTGACCGTCCTAGGCCAAGCGAACAGAGGTGATGTGGCTTGCAGGAAGTGTTCTCTCCACCTCGGTGGTTCGATCCAGACAGCGCAGGCGCCCATTGGAGAAGCCCTTGGGCTCAATCGTGAACTCACGTTCGCCATCGGGCATGCTGACACTCACAATCAGAATGCTCTTATTGCGCACTGCAAGATCAAGCTGACGCGCAATCCAGGTGGCATCATCGGTCGTGCCAGCTTCGCGGCTTCCACGAAGGCGTTCAATCAATGAGGTCGTGGCAGAGGGGGCGTCGGGCAGAACTTCAGGTGGTGTGCGCACAGGTCGTGAGGAAACAATGTTTCCGGCCTTGTCGACCAGTTGAGCCGAATACTTAGCTTCCAGCAAAGCATTGAGCACCACCTCAGCAGAGTGCGTACACACCAGCGTGTTCTCATCACCGCGACGCAATGACAGCGCAGTTAATGCGCGATCGGCTGCGATGGTGCGCAGCACCAACGGATCGATTGCGGTGACGACTGCGCCAGAAACACTCTGGCTTACGGTGATGGATCCAAAACGCTCACCGAGGTCGGTGATGAAGTAGCTCACGGCTTGAGGAATATCTGTCGCGGCGAGGGCGCCAAGACGCTTCACAATCTCTGCAGCGCTGAAGCCCTGCGAAAGTAGAGCATTCACTCCGTGAGAAGTGATGCGGTAGGTGCTGGCGATGCCGCGCGACTCCACAACACACAGCTGCCTCATGAACTGCTCATCTTCAGGAGTCAGGGGACTGGGAGCAATCACCGTGAAGTCATGCTGCACGAAGACCTGTGTGGCATAGGGAGGAATGAGCGCTGTGACCGCCTTCTCGGCGGCAGCAAAGCCACCGGACACTACGGCACGACCAATCTCGGTGACGATGCCCTGCACCTCAAGGCCCAGCAGGTGAGCATGCTCCACAGCCGCCTGCATCTCGCTGTCGAGCCACTGATGACCCAGTGGATACGTTGCTGTAACCCAGTTGGTGAGAGGGTGTCCCCAATCACTGTTGGCGTGAAGTGCTTCACGCAATTGAGGCGATAAAGATGTTGACCAGCCTGAGGCCATGCTGATCCATTTGCCTGCCAATGGGGCCTGTTGCCATGCTGCCACTGCGTGACCAGGAATCCACATGTTCGAGACCAGGGCAAGAAGTCCTGCCTTGTTGCTCAGCGCAAGCAGAGACAGGGGGTTGCTCACCTGCGGAGGAAGCAGCGAAGACAGACGCTGCTGATCCTGTGCGCTGAGGCCACCACGAGCAAGTTGCTTGACGGGGTGAGATTCCACGCTGGCAATCACATCCTCCAGCGAGGACACAATAGCCAGTGACTGCTCTATGGCTGCTGAAACTTTCACGGGTGAGACCTGCAGCACGGGGGAGATTGGAACAGCTGTGGTGGGAATTTCAGGAAGGTTGTTCACAGCCTGAGCAACCTCGGGATACACCACCGTTTCTTCATCGCCGAGAAGTTCTGAGCTCAGCAACGCAGACAGTTCTGCTGAAGCGGGGCGAGGGGTGTGAGATATCTCACGAAGTTCTTGCAACAGCGTCACCGGGATGCGTTGCAGAGCGCGCTGCAGCGACTCGTCGCCCAGCAGTGCGTCAGCAACGTCGAAGTAATCCTTGAGCCCAGAAACAGAACTGAGTCGCCAGCTCAGTAATTGCTGAAGCTGCTGATCATCCAGCGCACGCAGGCGTTTGGAGAGAGTGAGAGAAGAAGACACTGAGTGCGCGGCTTAGCGTGAACTCTTGGAGGCGTCACGACGGCGACGAATGATGTTCACAATAATCAAGGTCATCAACAGTAAGAACGCAATGGGCAAGCCAATGCCCGGCAGCACGAGGATGAATTCGCCGACCGGGCTGGTCAGATCAAGTTGGGTGATTCCTGCGGTGATGATGGCGAGGAATGCCAATACGGAGACGGCGACGATGGACACAACCATGGTGCCGAGGATGCGTTCTAATCGGGTTGCTTCGTAGGTGTCTTCTGTTGCCATACTTCTAAGGATAGGTGCCACTTGTTACTCCTGAGTAAACTGGAGCTTGCACCAAACGCAGGAGGAAACCATGCCAACCGGCAAAGTGAAGTTTTACGACGAGGAAAAAGGCTTCGGCTTTATCTCAACAGACGACGGTCAGGAAGTATTCCTGCACGTCTCCGCCCTGCCTGAAGGTGTGAAGGTTCGTCCCGGAACCCGCCTCGAGTTTGGTGTGGCTGAAGGCAAGCGCGGTGCACAGGCACTGTCCGTTCGTGTTCTCGATGCACCCGCAGGTCGCGAGAAGCTGGACCGCAAGCCAGCTGATGACATGGCTATCATTGTGGAAGATTTGGTCAAGCTGCTGGACGGCATTGGCAACAACCTCAAGCGTGGAAACTACCCAGACAAGGCCCACAGCGCCAAGATTGCTGCGCTGCTGCGCCGCGTAGCAGATGACTTTGATGTCTAAAGCTTTCCCTCAACTCACCGCGCTGCACCAAACCCTGGCTCTTGCCGCGCTGCACGAAATCACCACCCCAGAAAGCATTGGCGAACTTGAGGTGGAAACCATCGACCACGATGGCATAGCCACGCTGCAATACGCCTGCAAGCTTGATGGCTATCCCAACTGGCGTTGGAATGTCAGCCTGGCCACGCTCGAGGGTGAAGACCCCACGGTGATGGAAGCTGAGCTTTTGCCTGCCGAGGGTGCACTCGTTGCCCCCGAGTGGATTCCATGGTCTGTGCGCCTTGCTGAATTCTTGGAAGCACAAAAGCAGGCAGCTGCTGCAGGTATTGAGCTGGATGAAGAGCTCCCTGAAGGGCTGCTCGATCTTGCCGAGGGTGCACTTGATGGCACCGTCCTCGATGACGAACTGGAAGATCTCAACGACAGTGATGACGGTGAGGATGACGAACTTGAAGAGGACGATGATGACCTCGACGAGGACGACCTTGACGAAGATGATGATGACGAGGAAGACGATGACGAGGAAGACCTCGTCTCAGCTCCCACCCATGGTGGGGATATCGACGGAGTCGATATCGATGACCTCGATGACAGCGCCAGCGCTGAGGGTGAAAACTAGCTCAAACTAGAGACGCTCGACGACGTATTCGATCGAGCTAATCAAGGCCGCGACATCGCTGGGTTCAATTGCTGTGAACGTTGCCACACGCAATTGGTTGCGGCCCAGCTTGCGATACGGCTCGGTGTCAACGATTCCGTTAGCGCGAAGAATCTTGGCGATAGCTGCAGCGTCAACGCCATCGGTGAAGTCAATCGTGACAACAACCTGAGAACGGTGCTCAGGATTGGAAACGAAGGGGGTCGCGTAGTCGACGCGGTCTGCCCAGCTGTAGAGCAGGTTTGAAGATTCCTTGGTGCGCGCATCTGCCCAGTCCAAACCACCGGAAGCATTCATCCAGTTGATTTGCTCTTCGAGCAAAACCAAGGTTGCAACCGCAGGAGTATTGAGTGTCTGCTCGAGCCGTGAGTTATCGATGGCGTTCTTCAGGCTTAAAAACTCAGGGATGTAACGGTCGCTGGCAGCAATGCGCTCAACCCGTTCAATGGCGGCGGGGGAGAACAGGGCAAACCAGAGGCCGCCATCAGAAGCAAAGTTTTTCTGCGGAGCAAAGTAGTAGACATCTGTTTCAGCTGCATCAATCTTGATGCCGCCGGCTGCGCTGGTGGCATCGACCACAGTGAGTGCGCCCGCATCGCCGTGAACGCGAGTCACCGGAGACATCACACCTGTCGAGGTTTCGTTGTGCGCCCAAGCGTAAAGGTCAATACCTGCGGTGGCTTGTGGTTCAGCACGTGAACCTGCTGGTGCTTCAATCACCTGTGGGGCGGTTAGCCACGGAGCTTTGGCTGCTGCCGCGAACTTTCCGCCAAATTCACCACAGACCATGTTTTGGCTCTGCTTTTCGATGAGAGAAAACGCAGCTGCATCCCAGAACGCGGTAGAACCACCATTACCGAGCAGAACTTCATAGCCCTCGGGCAGATTGAACAGTTCAGACAGTCCCGAACGAACGCGACCAACCATGTTCTTGATGGGAGCTTGGCGGTGGCTGGTGCCCAGAAGCTCTGCACCACGGCCAGCAAGAGCTGCCACCTGCTCAGGGCGAACCTTGGATGGTCCGCAGCCGAAACGGCCGTCAACGGGAAGAAGTTCGCTGGGGATGGTGATCTCTGCCATTACATAATTCTAGGGTTTGGCCGAAGGCGATTTTTCCGGCGGAGCGTGCTCGGTAAAGTAGTGACTATGACGGATCTGATCGACACCACCGAGATGTATCTGCGCACCATCCTCGAACTCGAGGAAGAGAACATTGTTCCCATGCGCGCGCGCATCTCTGAGCGCGTGGGCCATTCTGGCCCCACCGTGTCTCAGACCGTGGCACGCATGGAGCGTGACGGTTTAGTGCTCGTCTCTGATGATCGCCACCTTGAACTCACCGATGAGGGGCGCTCTAAGGCTGTGCATGTGATGCGCAAACACCGCCTAGCGGAACGTTTGCTCAGTGACATTATTGGTTTGGAGTGGGAATACGTTCACGACGAAGCCTGCCGCTGGGAACACGTCATGAGCGACAAGGTGGAACGCCGCATTCTCGAGATGCTGGGCAACCCAACCCAATCTCCCTACGGCAACCCCATCCCAGGTTTGGATGAGTTAGGTCTGACTCCTGCCGAAGGCTTCCTTGATGGTGTTGCTAACCTGTTGGATCTGCTGCAGGCCTCGGGAGAAGAAAGCACCGGTGTGGTTCGACGTTTGGGTGAACCTGCACAAATCAACCCAGAGTTGCTGCACGATTTCGCAGAAGCAGGGTTGATTCCTGGCTCCACAATCTTCTTCACTCGTGACGGTGATCGGGTCCGCGTCAGGGCTGATGGTTACTCCGGTTCCCTCGATTTACCCCTAGATGTTGCGGTTCACGTTTTCGTCGAACACAGCCTGTAGTAATTCACTGCGTTACCAATCCGTGACTTTGTCGTGTCGCTGATGTGACTTTGAGGCCGTCCTCGCGTAGTCTAGGGAAGCTTTCACACCACAGTTAAGGTGCGGAAGACTCATAACGAGACGTCCCAACCCCCGTCTCTCGGTATGAACAATGACGCGAATTTCGCATCGTGACGGGGTAAGCAACCTAGCTTGTTGGGGCGCCGGAGGTTTCAACTTTGGCCGAATTAGGTAACGACAAAATTATGTCGCGTCGAGCACGCAAGCTCGCCAACAAAAAAAGCTTTAAGAAAAGCGCTCGCAGCGCATTTTCGTCCGTCAAGGAATCTGCCACCTCTGCCATGGCAGTTGCATCTCAAGCGGTAACTCCTAGCCAGGATCGCACTAAGCCACGCGAGCGCCGTTCTTTCTCCAACTCTGGATTGTTCCGCGCGGGCGTCATGACTGTTGCTGCTGGAATCGTTGCAACAATTGCGATTCCTGCCTATGCGTTCAACCCTGAAACTCGTGATCAGGAACTACTCGAAAACACTGCCTCGACGGTCTACCAGCGCAGCACCGGGCAAGATGCTGAAGTCTCGGCAGATGCCGCGTCGATTACAGCAGGCCGTGATGGCTACGCCATCACGGCTGCATCACGTGCAGCAACGAATGTTTCTGGTGGTTCTTCCTATGCGTCGGTGATGGCTAATCCGCCTAACCCTAACTTCAGCCTTGCTGGCATCTTTGCTGAAGGCATGAAGTACATCGGAACTCCCTACGTTTATGCCGGAAGTTCTCCTGCTGGTTTCGACTGCTCCGGTTTCACGATGTACGTCTATGGAACCTTCGGTGTTTCTCTTCCCCACAACTCGCAGTCCCAGGCAGCAATGGGAACCCCCATTTCTGAAGCGGACGCCCAGCCTGGCGACATTGTTTGGATGCCCGGTCACGTTGGTCTGTGGGGTGGCCCCGGAATGATTTTGGATGCTCCAGTCCCTGGTGGAACTGTGCAACTGCGCAAGATCTGGACCTCTGATTACCGAATCATTCGCATCGGTATCTAACGCCAGAACATTTCGTGAACGCTGAATAACATTTCGGCGTGGCACTGGCCTGTGTTCTCGAAGAGGAATACTCTAACTCTCAAGCATCGTGAGAAATCGCGGAGGGTTACATGCAACTACACGACCGAATAGGCGGGCTCATACGAGCGCGTCTTCGCTAGGGCATTGTCTGTATTGACGGTGCCCTTTTGTGTTTCTTGACCACCCACGGTTGATGCGACCATTCGGCAAGTAGCCTGCACGCCATGCAGGCCCCAACTCGAAAAGGCCCCACATGCGAACACTGGTACTCAACGCAGGATATGAACCTCTTGCTATCGTGTCTTTCCGTCGAGCGCTCATGCTGGTCATGAGTCAGAAAGCGACCGTCTTGCGTGCAGACAGCGAGCACCCCGTTGAAGCCATCACGGCTCGCTTCGATCGTCCTTCCGTCATTGTTCTCTCCCGCTATGTTCGTGTTCCCTATTCCCGCAGGGTTCCACTGACCAGGCGCGGAGTGCTGCGGCGAGACGGACATCACTGCGCCTACTGCGGCAAGAGCGCCAACACCATTGACCATGTGATTCCCAAATCACGCGGTGGGGCAGAGTCGTGGGAAAACCTCGTGGCGTGCTGTTTCAAATGCAACAACATCAAGTCTGATCGCACCCCCCAAGAGATGGGGTGGCGCTTGCGCATCACTCCACGAATGCCGGCTGGGCCAAGCTGGTTTGCCATGGGGCTTGAGCACCGTGACACTGCATGGGATGACTACCTCGCCCCAGCTGCCTAACTGCAGCGGGTCGTAGAATGAGATACACGCCTCTGTAGCTCAATGGAAGAGCACCTCCGTCCTAAGGAGTTGGTTGGGAGTTCGAGTCTCTTCAGGGGCACACACAACACAAGCCCCTTTCGGGGCTTGTGTTTTTTCTGTTACTTTTTGCCGCCAAATAACTTGGCAAAGAAACCAGGTTCAGCTTCGTGATCTTGGCAGCGTTGGTTCTTGGGGATGCCGCGCATCACTTGATCTACATGCTGGCCACAGCCAGCCCAGGTTGCTTTTCCGCACTTACGGCAGGTGACTTCTCTACACATCTGGAACTCCTTAAACTCTGTCTTCATTATACCCCCGGGGGTATAGCTCATGCCACACTAGTTCTATGACTGAAAAGCGTGGAGCACGGAACCTTACCGACCGCGCACAGCAGCGACCCCAGGTTCGGCCCACCCCCGAAGGCTGGACCCAGAACGTTGACGCTGAGGGTCGTCCCACACTTCAGTTCGAAGCGCCCAAGCGCGGTGCAAAACCCCCTGTTCACTTAGCTGACCTCACACTTGAGGAGCGCAAAGCTAAGGTGACCGAACTAGGTCTTCCTGCTTTCCGCGCCAAGCAGATCAGTACGCACTACTTCTCTCACTACACCAGTGATCCTGAAAAAATGACCGACCTGCCTGCGGCAGGACGTGCTGAGTTAGTGGAGTCACTGCTGCCTCCGCTGATGACGGAGGTCAAGCGACTGAGCACCGATAACGGCGACACCATCAAGTTTTTGTGGCGATTGTTTGACGGAGCTCTCGTTGAGTCCGTCCTCATGCGCTATCCCGGACGCATCACGCTGTGTGTGTCTTCCCAAGCAGGTTGCGGCATGAACTGCCCATTCTGTGCAACAGGCCAGGCGGGTTTGACTCGCAACATGTCTGCGGCAGAGATTGTGGACCAGGTCGTCCGCGCTAATGCTGTGATTGCCGCTGGTGAGCTTGGTGGTAAGCGCCGATCTGACGAAGGCCAGCCTGAACGCGTGAGCAACATTGTGTTTATGGGCATGGGTGAGCCATTGGCCAATTACAACCGACTCATGACGGCGGTGCGCACCATGCTGGCACCGCAACCAGAGGGCTTGGGTATGTCAGCGCGTCACATCACCGTCTCTTCAGTGGGACTCGCCCCCGCAATTCACAAGCTGGCAGACGAAGGTCTGCAACTGACGTTTGCCCTCTCCTTGCACGCACCAGATGACGAACTGCGTGATGAGCTCATCCCGGTGAACTCGCGCTGGAAAGTCGATGAAGCCCTCGATGCTGCCTATGCCTATTACGAAAAGACAGGTCGTCGCGTTTCCATCGAATACGCACTTATCAAAGACATGAACGACCACGCCTGGCGCGCCGATCTTCTCGCAGAGAAGCTCAATGCGCGCGGACGTGGGTGGGTTCACGTCAACCCGATCCCGCTCAATCCCACCCCGGGATCCATCTGGACTTCGTCAGAACCGTCGATTATGCGTGAATTTGTTCGTCGTCTTGAAGAGCGTGGTATTCCCACCACGCTTCGAGACACTCGAGGTAAAGAAATTGATGGTGCGTGCGGACAATTAGCGGCAGCTGACTAAACGCTCCAAAGGTGCCAAAAATAGGTGTCACTACAGGGATTCTTCCCCCTGCAGACATAGTGTTTTTGATGTGTGGCCACGGAATCGACGCTCTGACGACGAGTCGTTAGAACCAGAAGAGACTGCCTCGAATATTGGCGAGCAGATCTCTCTCGATGACGACCCATTTCCTGAGCTCTCTGCTGAGAAAGATGAAGCAGTAGATCTGCTTGCTCCCACGGCCGGCAGCCTCAACTCCGCACTCTCCAACATCAACGTTGCAGAGCCAGTGTGGAACCAGTGGCGTGAAGAACTTTCCGTGGTTGGTGGTACCTCACCACTGATTCAATTTGTGGACACTCCCCGCACCAGGATTGAACTCACCTCAATTCACCCTGGCGGTTTGCCCTCATTTATTTCTGGCAAGCCCACCTTGCTCTCAAGTTTGATTCGCGAAGAGTTTGCTCTGCGCAATGCCAGATTGGCTGCGGCAGCCGTGACGGCTAAGTGCACCGAACTGCGTTCCATGCGCAGTATCGAATCTGTTTATTTGGCTCTTGGCATTGCCAAGTGGACGTTCCAAGACCGAGAGTATTGTGGCCCGGTCCTGCTGCGCCCGATGACCTTGCGTCGCTATGGCAAAGATTTTGAACTCAAACTCAGTGGCCAGCCTTTCCTCAACCCACAATTAGCTCGCGCTCTCGAGAGCCAATTGGGTATTGCCTTAGATGCGGACTCTTTCGTGGCGCTGGCCAACCTTGATGGCATGTTCAACCCGCTGCCGGTGATGGAGCGCCTGCGCGGACTGACCCAACATGTCCCCAGTTTCGAGGTCGAGCCTCGACTGGTTGCCTCCAGCTTTGCTGATCTCTCTGCTGCGATGGTTGCTGACGTTCGTGACCTGGCACACCCCATCTTGGATGCCCTGGCTGGCAACATCACCGCCCGCACTCGTTTGACTGAAAGCCATAAAGAAGCTGTGGTTATCGGTCAGGATGAGCGCCCCCCAGCAACTGACACCCTCCTTCTTGATGCTGATTCAGAACAAGAGAGCATCGTGGCAGAAATTGCCGCCGGTAATTCCATGGTGGTCAAAACTCTTCCAGGAACCGGTGGAACACAGACCATCGTGAACGCCATCGGTGTTCTCACTGCTGCACACAAGCGTGTGCTGGTGGTGGGTGCCCGTCGCTCCAGTTTGGATTCTGTGCAGCACCGCCTGGCACAGGTCGGTCTCGAAGGTCTCACTGTTTCACCACGAACCCTGCGTCGCGATCTCATCAACGCCATCTTGCGCAATGAGAAAGCAACACGTCCCAACGTCACCGACGTGGACGACGCCCTGCTTCGTTTGCGCAAGGTTCTGCTGGACTACCGCGGCTCACTCACTCGCAAAGACGACGTGTTGGGTGTTTCGGTATTGGATGCACTCGAGCAACTCTCGCACCTGAGCTTGCTTCCCACGCCGCCTTCCACCACTGCACGCTTGCCTCGCCGCGCAATTGAAGGACTAGCTAACTCCAGGCCGGCAGCAGCAGCAAGTCTCATCAAGGCGGCAGCCCTGGGTGAATTCCGTTACGGCCCTGATGACTCACCATGGTACGGAGCAAACTTCCCCACTGCGGAGGAGACCACCGCAGCACACGAGCAGGCGAAGCGTCTTCACCAAACTGAGCTTCCTAAATTGCTTGAGCGTGCTGAGGAAGTCTTTGGCCGCACCAAGATGCGTCCCTTCGAGAACCTCGAAGAACTCGGTACCTACATCACCTTGCTCGTTGATATTCGCGAAACGCTCGATAAGTTCTTGCCCTCGGTTTATGACCGCCCACTGACAGAACTCATCACCGCGACCTCTGGACGCGGTAGTGGCATGAGCGGTGGAGATCGTCGTCGCCTGAAAAAGCTTGCCTACGAATATGTGCGCCCTGGAGCAAACGTTCCTGACATGCACGAGGCGCTCATCGAGATTCAACAGCAGCGCGTGCTCTGGCAGCGCTATGTTGTGGCCGGTGCTGTTCCCGAGGTTCCCGTTGGTATTGCAGATCTGCAAAGCGCCTACGACAAGGTCGTTGCCGAGCTTGTAGTTCTTGATATTGCACTTGGACTCAACGGCACAGAACAGTCTTTCCTCAAGCTTCCTATCGCTGCACTAACCAATAAGGTTTCAGGTTTGGCAGCAGAGTCGGAAGTTCTCAATAACTTGCAAGAGCGCACCGCGCTCTTGGCTCACCTGCGTGAGCTTGATCTGGATGTTCTCCTCGCGGACCTTTCTGCACGTCATGTCCCCGAAGAAGAAGTCGCAGACGAACTCGAACTCGCCTGGTGGCAGTCTGTGCTCGAGGGCATGCTCACCTCCGATAAGGCACTGCTCGGTGCTAACACGAGCATTCTGGATCGTCTCGAATCAGACTTCCGCCTGGTTGACGACGCTCACGCATCCGCAAACGGCGGACTCCTTGCCGCACGTTTAGCTGAACTGTGGAAGATCGGCCTAGTTGATCTTCCCGATGAAGCAGAGCGTTTACGTCAGGCTTTGCGCGGTGACTACCTCAGCCCACAAGAACTTGTTGAACTTGCTCCACGTTTGGCCAAGTCGATTGCGCCAGTGTGGCTGTGCTCACCCTATGAGGCCCACCTCATTCCTGACACTGTCAGTTTTGATGCCGTGTTCCTCGTTGATGCCGGTGCAACCACGGTTGCCGAGAACGCTGGGGCGATTCGTCGCGGCAGTAGCGTTGTGGTCTTTGGTGATCCTGTTACTCAGACTCCGTCCCGTTTTGAAACCGGTATGGGGGAATTTGAAAACCCTCTTCCGCCGGTGACCGACGCCGACGCCTGGCACAGTAAATCTGCTCTGGCACAGTTCAGTGGCATTCTGCCAGCACGCACACTCACGAAGAGTTACCGTGCCGGTGGTGAAGACCTCGCCGATGTTGTTAACCGCCGCTTCTATGGTGGAAAGATTTCCTCTTTGCCCTGGGCCGGAACCTTCCTGGGCCACTCCAGTCTGCGCCTGCACTACATCGCCGACGGAACAGGCATGCCGGACTCTTCCACCGGTGCAGTGGAAAGTGTGGACGCGGAAGTTTCACGCGTGGTGGAGCTTGTTCTTGAGCATGCTGCAGAGCGCCCCACCGAATCTCTCATGGTTATTACCGCAAGCCCCAAGCATGCGGTTCGCGTTGAACAGTCTGTGCTCTCGGCGTTTGCTCGTCGTCCCGATTTAGTCGAGTTCATTCTTGAGGACCGTGCTGAATCCTTCGCCGTGATGACGCTTGAACAGGCCGTTGCACAAAGCCGTGACCGAGTGATCTTCTCTATTGGATACGGTCGCACCCCACACGGTCGACTGCTGTCTGACTTTGGTGCCCTTGCACTTCCCGGCGGTGAGCGTTTGCTCGCCGTGGGTATGACGCGTGCTCGCCGCTCCATGGAGATTGTTTCCTGCTTCCGTCCCGGTGACATCGATGAAAGTCGCCTCTCCGACGGAATGCGTGCCCTGGCTGAAGTTCTCACTGAGACAGAAAAGCCTCACACCACTGAGCTGGGCACAGACTCACCAGAACCCATGCTCATTGATTTGGCTCAGCGCTTGCAGCGTCGTGGGCTGCACGTCTCTCTCAACCATGCCGGCGAGATTGCTCTGGCTGCCTCCTATCAAGGCCGAGCTGTTGCAGTGGAGACCGATGCAGTTCTCGCTAAGGGCTCACTGCGTGAATCATTGCGTTTGCGTCCAGAAATGCTGCGTCGTCTCGGATGGCACTACATCCGTATTCACGCTTTTGAACTTTTCGCTGACCCCGAAGCCGTTGCCACACGCGTTGCGGCACTGATCGGCGTGGAGCCAACAGAAGACGACCAATTCACTGGTCCAATCGATTTAACTCAGGTAGAAACCGTTGTGGACAGTGCCGACAGCGAAGTTGTCGAAGAAGAGATCACCATCGAGCTGCGCGAAACGGTCGTCATTGAGCAGGTGGGCGACACCGTCCTGGTTGAAGACATCATCGAAGAAGATGTCACCATCACGGAAGTCACCTCTGCACCAGGCAGTGAACCTGATGCCATCACGGCACCGATTGATCTGCCCGAGAAATAATGCCTACCCAGCCTGAACAAGAGCCCAAGCCTCGTTCGCGCACCAACCGCCGAGTTCAGTGGCAACCAGAAGGTGCCACAGTCGACCCAGCTTTTGTGGATTCTCCACTCGAGGAGACCGGTGAAGATTGGGCAGAGCGTCAGCTCAGCAACGACGAACAGCTCAAACGAGATAAGCCACCCCACTGGGGTTAGTTCGTCGAAGAACTACTTCCACCAGAGGAGCTACTGCTTCCACTGCTGCCAGTGGAAGAACCACTTGAACTTTGACGTGAATCGGTTCGATAAAAACCCGAACCGTTGAAGGTCACCCCGACCATGTTGAACAGTTTGCGCAGCTTTCCTGTGCAGCTGGGACATTCGGTCAGGCTGTCCTCGCTGAGGGACTGTTGAATATCGAACGCGTTATCGCACTGCGTGCAACGGTAAGAGTAAGTAGGCACAAGATCTCCGAATGAGTCGCGTTAGAAGGTAATCAGGGCGGAAGGGGTAACCACACCGGTCACCGGTTGGTCGTGTACTTCCTGAGGCAGAGAATCAACATATTCACTGTCGAAAACAAGAGCATAAACAGGTGGGCGTTTCCCCATCGAGCCCAGGGTCTTATCGAAATAGCCGCGACCCCAGCCCATGCGCACACCCTTTTTGTCCACGGCAGAAGCCGGAACAATAATCAGGTCAACATCGTTGATGGCGATGGGGCCAATGAGTTCACCGGTGGGTTCGGGAATTCCGTATAGGCCTACGTTCTCATCGGGGGAGTCATTGGCGATAGCCCAGTCCAATAAACCGTCATCGCGGCTCACTGGCAAAAGGACTTCAATTCCGTTGTCATAAGCCCAGGAAAGAAAAGGCCTGGTTTCGGGTTCACTCGGTGTTGCCAAATAGCACGATAGGCGTTTCACGCCCCGTGCGGCCACAAGATTCTTGAGGTGTTCAGTGAGCTTTGCGGTGGCCTCATCACGTTCATGCTGAGGCATCACGCGACGACGGTCACGAATCTCGGCGCGCAAAGCCTGCTTTGCAGTAACCAGATCCTCAGACATATCCATATTCTATTGGCCAGCCAAGAAGCACACTCCTGTGGTTAGGCTTAGAGACATGGCAGCCATCATTCCCACACTGCGTGAAGGCCGTGTGAGTATTCGGGGAATCAAAACTCGTGATGCCAAAAAGCTCGAAGAAGAACTCATGCGCAACCGTGCCTGGTTGCGCCAGTGGGAAGCCACTGTTCCGCAAAGCTTTGTTAGCTTCGACACCAAAGCAGGAATACGCAACCTGCTCGCCCACGCACGCGTGGGGGCAGGTATTCCTTTCGCCATTGAATACGACGGGGAATTGGTGGGCCAGCTCAATGTTTCCGCCATTGCCTATGGCTCGCTCTCCTCGGCACAGCTGGGTTATTGGGTTGCCGAGCGCGTTGCCGGCCAAGGTGTGACCCCCACTGCTGTTGCACTTGCCACCGACTACTGCCTGCACAACCTCGGACTCCACCGGATGGAAATCTGCATCCGTCCAGAAAACACCGCCTCGCTGCGAATCGTGGAGAAACTCGGCTTCCGCTACGAAGGTCTACGCCGCCGCTATATCCACATCAACGGAGACTGGCGCGACCACTTTGCTTTTGCCCTCACCCAGGAAGAAGTCCCCGGTGGAGTGCTCGAGAGATGGAAGAGCGGCATGGTTCCCGAAGGAATCGGCACCGTTCCGGCAGCTGACTACGACTTACTGGGCTAACCCACCTCAGACAACACACCCCGGGCTTAAAGCACTCCGGCTCGATTCACTCGTACCTTAGAAGTCATGAGTGGTGATTTTCTTGGCGGAGGGCTGGTATTCGCAATCGCGGCCGCCCTGTGGATTATGTATCTCATCCCTACCTACTTACGTCGCAAGAACTTCGATGCGACCGAACGCAACGCCGTGCGCATGCAGCAAACCATCCGCGCTCTGGCAGAAACTGCCGATGTCCCTGAGGAGATTCGCGTGGAAGCTTCAGCTCGCGCCGTGATCGAACAAAAGCGTGTCCTCCGACAAGCCGAAGCAGCAGCCCGCGCAGAAATGCGCCAGGCAGCAGCACGTGCTGTGGGCTATGACGAGCAAGCCGTCATTGCCGCTCGCCGCGCTCGCCGCAACCGTCTTGCCAGTGCCCTTTTCCTAGCTGCAACAGTGGTCGGCATCATTGCTGGGTCCATCATCTTGGCAACCGGCGGAAGCTGGGAAACCCTCGCTATTTCGTGCCTCGCGTTCGCTCTTGCTTTGGTTATCCAAGAAGTTGTCGTTTCTTCGACCACCGTTCAGGCAGCACCTGCGGCGTCGAACCGTTACGCCTCTGAATTCTTTGACCAGTCCCACTTCAAGCCTGCACAGGTGTCACGAAGCTGGACTCCTACTGCGCTGCCACGTCCCTTGCACCTGTCTGAGGGCACGCTGTCGCAGGCGGTCGTGCAATCACAGATTGCTGCCGAGCGCATGCGTCAATCTGCACAAGAATCTGCACTGGTTGAGCGCATGAGCATGGATCAGGCTGGACTTGAACAGCTGCGACGTACCGCAACCACTCCTCCTGTTCGTACCGAAGCACCTGCACCAGAGGTTGCTTCACGCCTAGCTGGTATGGGTGTGGTGGACACCACTGCATCTGCAGAGCTCGATCTGGACGCAGTTCTGCGTCGTCGTCGCGCCGGTTAAGTAAATCCGCTCAGACTTCCGCGGTACATTTGCTCTATGAGCACTCGTCGCGTAGTCATTACTGGAGCTAGTTCAGGTATCGGCCAGGCTACCGCCCGGCTTTTTGCCCAGCACGGCTGGAATGTGGTGGGTGTTGCCCGCCGTGCAGACCGCCTCGCTGAACTCGAAGCAGATGCTGGGATCAGCACCTTCGTTGCTGATGTGACCAAGCAAGAGGATGTTGACTCTCTCCGGGATTTCCTCGCTCACTCCGGTCCTGTGCACGCGCTGGTGAACAATGCCGGTGGCGCTTTTGGCGCATCCAGCGTGGAAGAAAGCGATCCTGCCGATTGGCAAAAGATGTTTGATGTGAATGTGTTGGGTGTGCAGCGGGTGACTAGTGCCCTGCTGCCGCTGCTACGCCAGGCGGCTGCTGGTGGGCACGCCGACATTATGACAGTGACCTCCACAGCTGGTTTTGTTCCCTATGAGGGTGGCGGTGGATATAACGCAGCCAAGTTTGCTGCCCACGCTGTGGTGGGAGTCTTGCGCCTCGAGCTTGCCGGTGAGCCCATCCGCGTGATGGAGATTGCCCCGGGCATGGTCAAGACCGACGAGTTTGCACTCAACCGTCTCGCAGGTGACACCAGCAAAGTTGAGGCACTCTATGCAGGGGTAGAAGCACCACTGGTTGCCGAAGATGTTGCCGAAGCTATCGTGCACGCACTTGAGCTTCCAGGACACGTGAACATGGACATGATTACGATCCGTCCCGTTGCCCAAGCCGCACAGCACAAGCTCATTCGTGGCGAACTCAAACCAAAGGCCTAACCATGGAATCTCTTTCGCGTCACACCGACTATGGCAATGTTCCCTTCGATGAGAACATTGCCCTGGCAAACCCTCTCGAGCAGTTTGCGCAGTGGCTCACCCAGGCTGAAGCAGAAGATATTTTTGAACCGAACGCGATGGTTGCCAGCACGATTGACCCCGATGGCAGCGTGAGTTCCCGCACAGTCTTGCTCAAAGGTTTAGACGAGAGTGGTTTCCAATTTGTCACCAACTACACCTCACGTAAGGGCAAGGCGCTCCTGGCCAACCCCAGTATTTCCCTGTTGTTTCCCTGGTATAGCCTCAAGCGCCAAGTGATCGTTTATGGCACCGCGATCAAAGCCAGTGATGCCCTGAGCGATGAAATGTGGAACAGGCGCCCACAGGGCGCGCAGCTTGCCTCCGCTGCGAGTAATCAGTCTGAGCCGATTGCCTCGCGCGCAGAACTTGATGCGCAGCTGGCTGAACTCGAGAAGCAGTATCCAGAAGGCACGACTGTTCCCCGGCCAGAACACTGGGGTGCTTTTCATGTGGAGCCGCATGCCATTGAGTTTTGGCAGGGACGTTCTATGAGATTCCACGATCGTATCCGATACGACCTTGTAGATGGCCTCTGGCAGATAACACGCCTCCAGCCCTAGGCTGAAGGACATGGCAACTCCGTTCACCACGTATTCCCTCGACCAGCTTCGCACCCGCACCAGCGCTAAGTGGAGACAATACGGGCCGGATGTGTTGCCGCTGTGGGTGGCGGAGATGGACAGCACTATTGCGCCGTCTGTCGCCGAGGCAGTCAATGCCGCACTGACCGAAGGCGACACCGGCTATGCCCACGGAGATGCCTATGGTGAAGCTTTCGCGGAGTATTCGAAGCGTCACTGGGACCTCAACGTAGATCCCGCCTACACCCTCCCTGTTATTGATGTCATTCGTGGCTTGACCTCGGTCATTCTGGAACTGACAGAACCGGGGGCGCCGATTGTGTTGACTCCTCCTGTCTATTACCCCTTCGCCATGATTGTCGGCGGTACGGGCAGAACAGTGGTGAATGCTCCATTAACCGCTGAAGGTCGTTTCGATGCAGAAAGCCTAGAGAAGGCATTTACTGAAGCAGCAGCTCTGGGCAAGGGTGGCATGGTGCTGATCAGCAACCCTCACAACCCGGGTGGTGCTGTTCACACCCGTGAAGAGCTCACCATGCTGGCAACCTTGGCTGCCAAGCACGGCATTCGTATTCTCTCGGATGAGATTCACGCTCCGCTGACTATGCCTGGGTACACCTTCGTTTCTATCTTGGACATTCCTGAAGCAGCTGATGCCATTGTGGTAACCAGCGCCTCCAAGTCATACAACCTTGCCGGGTTGAAGGCAGCGCTCATTGTGACCAACCCGGCTTCGTCTGAGTTTGTTCGTTCCATGAAGTCCAAGTATTTGGAAGGCCCCAGCCATCTGGGCACTATTGCTCACTTTGCCGCTTTGAACGGAGGAGACCAGTGGCTGGCCGATGTGAATAAAGACATCGATCGCAACCGCCACCTCGTCACGGAACTGGTGACCACCTTCCTTCCTGGCGCCAAATACACTCCCGTGGAGGCAACCTACTTAGCGTGGGTGGACTGCCGTGCGCTGGGCCTCGGTGATGACCCAGGACAGGTGTTCTTAGAAAAGGGCAAGGTTGCCTTTAGTAGCGGGCACGTTTTTGGTCCCGGCGGCGAAGGTCACATCCGCGTCAATATGGGAACTAGCCCCGAGATTCTGACTGAAGCATTTCGCAGAGCCTCACTCGCCCTCTAAGCCAGCAGAGCTAGCTGATTGTTTCGACCGGGCCTGTATCGGGCAGAGGAACTCCCGTCGTGCCTCGGAGGTCGGGGCTCCATCGATAGGTGACTACGGCACCGAGTGCCGTGATAACGGCAAAAGCTGTTGCAGCAATGATGGCAGAGGGTGCTCCGAAATGGTCTATGCAGAAACCGGCTACAGCCGCACCCACACCAACACCAATGAGCTGACCTGTCCCAATCCATGCATATGATTCGGCTGTCTCGCTGAATTTCATGGTTGCGCTGATGTTTGTAAACAGAACCGTGAGCGCGGGGGCAACTCCAAGCCCAGAAATAAACAGGGTGAACGACAGCCACCAAAAGTCGCTTGCGAAAGTTGCTGCGACTAACCCGCCAGTGATGACTAAGAGTCTGCGAGTTAGAGACCAGGGCGCAATCTCCCGGTGACCCCAGGCGAGGCCGCCAACCAGCGAACCCAGGGCGTAGATTGCCAGAATCCAGCCAGCCTCAGGGCCCTCTTTCCCGAATAGACCAATAATTCCTGCCTCAACAGCAGAGAATGTTGCCACCAGGGTGAGCCCTAACGTCATGGAAATAATGACGGGTGAGCGAGTGAGTACCCCTCCGAGACGGCGCTTGCTCGGTGGAATACGAACCTGACCTACTGAGGGTGAAGTAATGAACCATGCCCCACCCACGGCAAGGAATGCCATCGCGGTCAGAATTGCCTCGGTGCTGCCAAACTGAACCGCCACAAAGGTGGTGAGTACCGGACCAACAATCCAAATGATTTCTTGGGCGGTGGCATCGAGAGAAAACAGGGGAGTGAGCAAACGGTTAGGAACCAGTTTGGGGTAGATGGTGCGCACAGCCGGTTGGATCGGCGGATAAGAGCATCCGGCAATAAAGCCCAGAAGAATCATGACCGGAACAGAGAAAGGAATAATCGCCATGGCGCAAAACAGCACAACTGCGACCACGGCCATCACACTCAGGAGGGGGCGCATGCCCCAGCGCGACATCAAGCGAGAACTGATCGGCCCAGCAATAGCTTCGCCCAAACTGATGGCACCAACTACTAAACCTGCCGCGGCATACGAGTTGTGAATGCGTTCCACGTGGATAAGAAATGCAATAGAGAGCATTCCGTGGGGGAAACGCGCAAGAAGCTGCGACAAAACAACGCGGGTGACCCCGCGTACTTTGAGCAGTTCCGCATATGTTTTCACAGTTTCTCCAGTCTATGCGCCGGGTCATAAGGGTGCGAATGAGCGCAAAATCCTCGCGAGAGTGTCCGTGGGTGGCCAGAAGATGTATTTCACGTAAAAAATGAACGAAAAACGGTGTGAATATGTGCACAAACGAGGAAAAGTTATCCACAACTGGGGATGACACGCCCACAACATGTAGGGGATTCATTTTCGAGCCAACCCCTTATATAGTGGTCAAGCACCTAGAGCAGAAAATTTACGAGGAAGAGACAAAAGACGTGGGAATCACTGTCGTAAAGCGCAATGGACAGCGCGAACAGTATGACGCCAACAAGATCAACATGGCGATTGAAGAGGCAACACATGGCCTCCACGACAACATTGCGTGGGTGACCCAGATTGCCACCGAACTCGAAATCACCCTCTTTGATGGCATCACCACCCAGCAACTCGACGAAGCAGTCATCCAGGTTGCTCTGCAGAACGTCAAAGATGACCCTGCATTCGACGTTGTTGCTGCCCGTCTGCTGCTCAAGACCATCTACAAGCGTGTACTCGGAGACTTCTCGACCCCCGAACAGCTGAAGAAGCTGCACCGCGACCACTTCGCAGAGAACATGAAGCGCGGCGTCGAGGAAGGTCTGCTCGACCCTCGACTGACCGAACTGTTCGACCTCGAAGCACTCGCAGCTGAGATTGACCCCAGCCACGATGACCTGCTCAAGTACATCGGTGTTGTCACCCTCAACAACCGTTACGCCATTAAGGGTCGTAACGGTGACCCACTTGAGGTTCCTCAGTACTTCTGGATGCGTATCTCCATGGGTCTGTCTCTCAACGAGAAGAACCCCACCGAGCACGCCATCAAGTTCTACAACAAGATGAGCCAGCTTGAGTACCTCGCAGCTGGATCTACTCTGGTCAACGCCGGAACCATCTACCCACAGCTTGCTAACTGCTTCGTTCTGGAAATGCAGGACGACATGGAGCACATTGCGAAGACCACTCGCGACGTGATGTGGCTTACCAAGGGAACCGGTGGAATCGGTCTGTCCGTGACCAAGCTCCGTGCACAGGGTTCACCTATCCGCTCGAACAACACCACCTCGACCGGTCCTATCCCCTTCATGCACACCATTGACTCCATCCTGCGTGCTGTGAGCCGCGGTGGTAAGAAGTTCGGTGCTCTCTGCTTCTACATGGAGAACTGGCACATGGACTTCCCCGAGTTCCTTGACCTGCGTCAGAACTCCGGTGACCCCTACCGTCGTACCCGTACCGCGAACACCGCTGTGTGGATCTCTGACGAGTTCATGAAGCGCGTCCAGAACGATGACGACTGGTACCTCTTCGACCCACTCGAGGTCACTGACCTCAACGAGCTTTACGGCAAGGCATTCTCCGAGCGCTACAACTTCTATGTAGCCGAGGCAGAAGCAGGACGTATGCACCTTTACAAGAAGATTGGTGCTCGCGAGCAGTTCAAGCAGATCCTGATCTCCCTCCAGTCCACCAGCCACCCCTGGCTGACCTGGAAGGACACCATCAACCTGCGTGCCCTCAACAACAACACTGGAACCATCCACTCCTCCAACCTGTGCACCGAAATTACGCTGCCTCAGGACGAGGACAACGTCTCGGTATGTAACCTCGCATCAATTAACCTGTCTCGTCATCTCACCGACGAGAACACCGTTGACTTCGCCAAGCTTGCCGAAAGCGCCAAGCTTGCTGTTCGTCAGCTCGACAACCTGATCGACATCACACGTTCTTCTGTGGATGAAGCAGACTTCTCCAACAAGGAAAACCGTGCCATCGGTCTGGGTCTCATGGGCTTCACCGACATTGTGGAGCGTATGGGTTACTCCTACGAGTCCGAAGAGGCCTATGACCTCATCGACGTCATCACCGAGCACATCTCCTACGCAGCCATCGAAGCATCGGTCGAGCTCGCACAGGAGCGTGGCGCCTACAAGAACTTCGAAGGAAGCCGCTGGTCACAGGGTCTCGTACCTTTCGACAGCATCGACCTCACCGAAGCAGACCGTGGTGTTCCCATCACCGTCAACCGCAACACCACCCTGGACTGGGATGCACTGCGCAAGAAGGTCAAGGGCGGCGTTCGCAATGCAACTCTGATGGCTATCGCTCCCACCGCATCCATCGGTCTTGTTGCCGGAACCACCCCAGGTCTGGACCCCCAGTTCTCACAGATCTTCAGCCGTGCAACCAGCTCCGGTAAGTTCCTTGAGGTCAACCGCAACCTTGTTGCTGACCTCCAGAAGCTCGGAATCTGGGAGACCGTTCGTGAAGACCTGCTGCGTAACCAGGGTGACGTTCAGAACCTCCCGCAGATTCCAGACCACATCAAGGCTGTCTACAAGACCAGCTTCCAGCTCTCGCCCTTCTCCTTCCTCGAGGTTGCGGCACGTGCACAGAAGTGGATCGACCAGGCCATCAGCCGCAACATGTACCTGGAAACTCGTGACCTCGGCGACATGATGGAGATTTACTCCGAAGCATGGAACCGTGGCGTGAAGACCACCTACTACCTGCACATGAAGCCACGTCACACGGCTGAGCAGTCCACCGTCAAGGTGAACAAGGCAGAAGACATCAACGCCAGTGGTGGACCTAAGAAGGGCTTTGGCTTTGGTAGCGGTTCCGGTTCAAACCCAGAACCACACGCAGTCTCGGCTGTTGCAGAAGCAGAGCCTGCTGTGGCAGCACCTGCACGTAAAGGCTTCGGATTCGGCGCAGCGGGAGGTGGAAACTAATGAACTACACAACCCCCGTAGACGAGTACTTCGTTCCCGTCGACCCGATGGACGAACTTCAGTGCGAGTCCTGCCAGTAGGCAGATCGCTCCCATCCACAGACACCCCTGCAACACCAGCACCATCTGTATCAACCCCGCCGCACCCCACTAGAGCATCAGCTTTAGAAAAACGGGACACTACAGAAACACCACACTTTTACGACGAACTAAGGAGAAACACCATGGGTATTCTCGGTACCGGAGTCCAGGATGGACTCATGCTTAAGCCCGTCACCTACAAGTGGGCGATGGACCTTTACGACCAGGCAGTTGCAAACACCTGGTTCCCCAACGAAATTCAGCTCGGTGAAGACATCGCTGACTTCAAGAAGATGACGGATGAAGAACGTCACGCCATCACCTTCTTGATGAGCTACTTCAACCCCAACGAGCTGCTCGTGAACAAGGCACTCGCCTTCGGCGTGTACCCCTACGTCAAGGCTCCCGAGGCTCACCTCTACCTCGCCAAGCAGATGTGGGAAGAAGCAAACCACTGCATGAGCTTCGAGTATGTTCTCGAAACCTTCCCCATTGACCGTGAGATTGCCTACAGCTCTCACGTCAAGGTGCCTTCCATGGCGCGCAAGGAAGAGTTCGAGGTCAAGTTCATCAAGCGCATGACCGAGCAGACTCTCGACATCACCACCACCGAGGGCAAGAAGGACTTCGTTCGCAACCTTGTTGCCTACAACGTCATCCTCGAGGGCATCTGGTTCTACTCGGGCTTCATGGTTGCTTTGAGCTTCCGCCAGCGCAACCTGCTGCGTAACTTCGGATCTCTCATGGACTGGGTCGTCCGCGACGAGTCTCTTCACCTCAAGTTCGGAATCAACCTGATTCTGACCGTTCTTGAAGAGAACCCAGACCTGCAGACCCCAGAGTTCGCAGAAGAAATCCGCAACATGATCCTCAACGCAGTTGAGATGGAAGAGGAATACAACCGTGACCTCCTCCCCAACGGCATCTTGGGTCTGAACTCGAACTACATCAACCAGTACGTGAAGTACCTGGCAGACCGTCGTCTCGAGGAGCTCGGTTTCGAGGCCCACTACAAGGTCTCCAACCCTGCAAAGTGGATGGCAACCGCCAACGACACCCTGCAGCTGGTCAACTTCTTCGAGTCGACCAACACCAGCTACGAGTCCAACGGCGCAACCGCCTAAATACTCGAACAGAGTTAAGGGCCTTCCTGATTACAGGAGGGCCCTTTTCTGTACCCCGATAGGTGACAAAAGACTAAAAGTTTTGTCTAGAATATTTGTATGAAAAAGTTTTCTCTCAAAGCTCTCGGCGCTGCCATTTTGTCTCTGGGTCTTGTTGTTGCTGGGGCTGCTTTGCCAGCAAATGCTGGAACACTTACCTCCGCTTCAGTAACTTCCACAGGAACAATCGGAACTTCTGGAACCAACGCATATCCAATTACTGTTGCGGCAACAACAATTACCGCCACAGGCCAGTTTGTGATTACTTTACCTACAGGTTGGACGCCTACTTTTTTCGGTGGGCCAACTTGCGGAGGAATCACACTTACTGGCATCAATATCACTAATACGGGATGTAACGTATCGGGAAATGTAATTACCCTGTACGGATCTGATGGAAATACTTCGGCTCCTATTCCTACGGGTGCGAAAACTGTTACTTTCGCCGTTGGCAAACTAAACACGGCTGCAGCACGTGATTTCGTCCTAGCGTCAAGTAACAGCGGAACAGCCGTGGACAGTGTTACAGTCACCCTTGCGTCAGCATCATCCAGCTACACTGTCACCTTCAATTCAAACGGTGGCTCAGGTGCGATGGCTGATCAGTCGGCAAGTTCTGCTACTGCTCTGAGTGCGAATGCATTTACTCGTTCTGGCTACACATTCGCCGGCTGGAACACCGCAGCTGATGGTTCTGGTACTGCATACGCAGACGGCGATAGTTTCCCTTTCTCTGCCAACGCAACGTTGTATGCGCAGTGGACTGCAACTCTTGCTACTACCGGTTTTGACGCAGCGCCTTACCTCTACGGTGGTTTAGCCCTTGCTCTCACAGGTGGAGCACTCATGCTGATTGCTCGTCGTAAGCAAAGCAACTAGTAGTTATCCCAACAGAACACCCCGCTCTTGTGAGCGGGGTGTTCTTGCTTTCTGCCCAAAAGAAAATAAAACTTTTGTCTAGGATGGAGCTATGCAGAAGTTATCGCTCAAGGCTCTTGCCGTTTCAATTTTGTCTTTATTCCTTATTGCCATCGGGGCCGCGATTCCCGCAAACGCAGCCACGAATGTCACGCCATCGGACGTCGTTGTTGCCGGTGGAAACAACACCAGCAGCTTCACGGTTAATTTAGATTCGCTTCCGAACAGTGTCTATTCATTTGGAATTCGGATTTACGGTGGATCCTTCGTCACACAAGTTGGAGCACCTGGCTCTGCAATTACGGTTTCCGCTTCTAGCCCCACTCAATGCTCCACTTCTGGAATCTCTTTTCAAGCAGGAGCATCCGTTTCCGGATTTTGCGTCGCATTGAACTCGACAGTTAACCGCGCATTCTTTTACGCTACGCCGAACAACGTAGATCCAGCCGGTACAGCAAGCCTCTCCTTTGCCACTGGATCAATCCTCTTTGATGCAAGCGCACCAGCAGGTGGCTACAGAATTGAGGCGTACTACCAAACTTCCAGTGGCGGAGGGTCCACAACCCTTGCAACTATTGCACTAACTACAGCTTCAGCTTCAAAAACTGTCACCTTTAACTCAAATGGTGGTTCTGGTGCGATGGCTGATCAGTCGGCAAGTACTGCTACTGCTCTGAGTGCGAATGCGTTTACTCGTTCTGGCTACACATTTGCGGGTTGGAACACTGCTGCTGATGGTTCTGGTACTTCATACGCAGATGGCGCTAGTTTCCCTTTCTCTGCCAATGCAACGTTGTATGCGCAGTGGACAGCAACTCTTGCTACAACCGGTTTTGACGCAGCACCATACCTCTTCGGTGGTTTGGCTCTTGCTCTCACCGGTGGTGCACTGGTGCTGATTGCTCGACGCAAGCAGAGCAACTAGTAGTTTTCCCAACAGAACACCCCGCTCATTGGAGCGGGGTGTTCTTGTTTATCCCAAGACTTTCTTGATGCGCTGGAGTGAGATGGGTTCTGCCGTGCCCAGGGATTGGGCAAACAGGCTAACCCTAAATTCTTCAATCATCCAGCGTGCTTTGACAATCTGTGCAGGGGAGTGTGGGGCAAGAGGAATCTTGCCTCCTGCTGCTTCATAGAGAGTGAGTGCTTGAGTGAGTTCAACTGAAGCTGTTCTGTCTCGACCTGAGTCTTCGATCATGCGTTGAATGCGCATTGTGATGGCGCGGACATAAATCAGTATGCGAGGTAGTCGTGCGAGTCCCGCGTCGCTGATGAAGCCTGGTTGCAGCAGGTTCTCGAGGTGAGCCTTCTCTTCGGTGAGTTGGGCGAGGAATGTCATGGGGTTTGCCTGAGACATAGCTTTCTGGGCTTCTTTGGCCGCGGAAAGTATTCGAGCTGTTTGGGAGACGGCATCAAAGATGTTGTCCATGATGGCGCCTTGGACGCGGTCCCTCAGAGTTTCAAACTCTGCCTTTTGGAAGATCATTCCGTCTTCGCGCATGGAGTAGAGAACGCTGTCCACGCTGGCTGCAATGGCGTCAGCGATGAGTGCATTAAGGCTGGGATAGGGGCTCTGGGTGAGGATGAGTTTCTCAGCAGCAGTGAGATGTTCTTGAACATACTTTGCTGGAGAAGGAATTGCCGCGATGGTGAGTGCTCTAGTTCCCAATGGGTGTTCTCTGCGCTGGTCAGCCTCGGTGGCCATGAGTCTGATGTTGACCTCTTGGCGTGCTGTTCCAGGGTTCGTGACTACCAGAGCAGGATAGGCACGCACGGTGTTGCCTCCGTGCTGGGCATCCACTGTTCGAGGAAGCTCATCAAAGTCCCAACTCGTGAGACCGTCACGTTCTAGAGGTGAGGTCACACGCTCGGCTACTTCAGCAACCGCGTCTCTGGTTTTCTCGGCTAGTCCTCGTTGAAGTTTTTCTAGGTTTTTATCTGTGCCCAGTTTTTTGCCGGTGCTGCCGATCACTCTGTAGGTCATGCGCAGGTGATCGGGAAGTCGCAGCGGATCAAAGTCAGCTGCGCTGACAAGAGCTCCGCTAAGACTTTGCAGTGCTTTCGCAACTGTTGTGAGGAGGTTGCCCTGCGGTGTCTCAGGCAGCGTGGCAGCTGCCTTGGCGGCCCAGTCTGCGGCAGGAACGACCTGTCGTCTGATGTTCTTGGGCAGTGTCTTGATCAGCCCGGTGATCAGTTCTAGACGCAAGCCTGGAACGAGCCATTCAAAAGGCTCTGGATCTAATCGGGCGAGCAATGGCAGTGGGACTTCAACGGTCACGCCGTCATCTTCGCGGCCCGGCTCGAAGCGATATTTCAGGGTGAGTGTTTGGTCGCCGTATACCCACTGTGAGGGGAATTCATTCTCGTCATGCTCCGCTTCTGTTTCTTCCAGAAGGTCAGAGCGCTGCATGGTGAGCAGGTCGGGGTTGGTGTTCTTTTCTTTCTTCCACCAGCCTTCAAAGGTTCGGGTGGAGAAGACATCTGCAGGGATGCGTTGGTCATAGAAGGCAAAGACGACTTCGTCGTCAGCGAGGATGTCTCTTCTTCGTGAACGTTCTTCGAGTTCTTCTAGTTGCCTGCGGAGCGCACGGTTGCTTCTGTCGAATGCTTGTTTGGAATCCCATTCGCCATCGACGAGTGCATGGCGGATGAACAGTTCACGGCACAGCTCAGGGTCGATGCGTGAATATTGCATTCTGCGGTGGGCAACGAGCGTGACACCAAAGAGCGTCACACGCTCATAAGCAACAACAGCGCCTTGGTTTTTCTCCCAGTGTGGTTCGCTATAGCTTCGCTTACACAGGTCACCGGCAATCTTTTCTGCCCAGCTGAGATCTATTGCTGCGTTGGTTCTGGCAAAGAGTCTGCTTGTTTCTACCAACTCAGCACTCATGACAGCTGCAGGGGGTTTCTTGGCTAGGGCAGAGCCGGGGAAGATGACAAATTTCTGGTTGCGTGATCCCAGGTATTCATGCTGCTGTTTGCGTGGGTTTGAGTTGGGACCGCGCTTATCTGCGAGTTTGTTATCACTGACCTGCTTGAGACCGATGTGGGAGAGCAATCCTGCCAGCAGAGACTTGTGAATGCCGTCTGGATCAATCTTGGGTTCACCCAAGGTGAGGCCTAAAGGTTTGGTGAGTGTTCTAAGTTGGCGATAGACGTCATTCCATTCACGCACTCTCAGGTAGTTGAGGAATTCTGCTTTACACATCCTGCGGAAAGCACTCGAGGACAGTTCCTTTTGCTTCTCTTCCAGATAGTTCCACAGGTTTAAGAGGGTGAGGAAGTCACTGGTGGGGTCTGTGAACCGGGCATGGGAAAGCTCTGCTTGTGGTCGCTTTTCTAAGGGACGTTCTCTTGGATCTTGAATTGTGAGCCCTGCCACAATTGCCATGACTTCTCTGGTGACCCCGTGGTGGCGAGACTCGAGGACCATCCTTGCAAAGCGTGGCTCGATCGGTAGGCGAGCTAAATCGTGACCAATCTTGGTGAGTTTGGTTGCCCCGGGGGTGTTCTGGATGGCCCCGAGTTCTTTGAGGAGATCGAGGCCGTCCTTCACGCCACGAGAATCGGGTGTTTGCAGGAAGGGGAATTGGGAGATGTCTCCCAAACCTAGTGAGGCCGCTTGCAGAATCACCGAGGCGAGATTGGTGCGCAAGATTTCGGGGTCGGTGAATTCTGGGCGGCGCTCGAAGTCCTCTTCGGAGTAGAGGCGTATTGCTATACCGTCGCTGGTTCGACCACATCGGCCAGAGCGCTGGTTGGCGCTGGCTTGAGAGATGGCCTCAATGGGAAGTCGCTGCACCTTGGCTCTCGGGGAGTATCTGGAGATGCGTGCTGTTCCGGCATCGATGACGTATTTGATCCCAGGAACTGTGAGGCTGGTCTCGGCCACGTTCGTGGCCAGAATGATGCGTTTTCTTAAGCCCGGAACTTTGCTTGGTTCGAAGACTTTGTGCTGATCTGCTGCGGAGAGACGGCCATATAGTGGCAGCACTTCGGTGCCGGCCTTCATCCGGCCGGCAGTGATGTGGCCTTCTATGGCTTCTTGAGCATCCCGAATCTCTGTCTCACCCGAGAGGAACACCAAGACATCTCCGGGCGCTTCTTTATCGAGCTCGTTGAGTGCAGCAATGATGCTGTCGAGGTAATCACGTGCTGAATGTTCCGGTACCGCGGTCGCTGTGTTTTTGTCATCGGCGAGTTCGTCATCGTCGACGTCGTCACTGCTGACCTTGTCTTGGACGAGGGGGCGGTAACGAATCTCGATGGGGAAGGTGCGGCCAGAGACTTCAATAACCGGAGCATTGCCGAAGTGTGCGGCAAAGCTTTCCGGGTCAATGGTGGCAGAAGTAATGATGACTTTGAGGTCAGGTCTCTGGGGGAGTATCTGTTTGAGATAGCCCAAGAGAAAGTCAATATTGAGGCTGCGCTCATGCGCTTCATCGATGATGATGGTGTCGTAGTTTTTGAGAAGCCGATCGCGTTGCAGGGCATTGAGCAAAATGCCGTCGGTCATGACTTTAACTTCGGTCTCAGCACTTGCTTGATCAGTGAAGCGCACTTGGTAGCCGACAAGGCCACCGAGTTTTACACCTAGCTCCTCAGCAATGCGTTCTGCAACAGCGCGAGCAGCAATACGCCTGGGTTGCGTGTGGGCAATGCTCGTGCGGCCTAGTTCCAAGCACATCTTGGGGATTTGGGTTGTTTTTCCCGAGCCGGTAGCCCCAGCAATAATGACCACTTGGTTTTCGCGGATGGCTGCCAGTATCTCCTCGCGCCGTTCACTGACGGGTAAGTCAGGCGGGTAGGTGATGAGTGCGGCGTCCATGGTCTTTATCCAGCCTACGCGAGGGGTGTTTATACCTGCCGTCTAATGTGACACACTTACACAGGTCCACTTTCTAGGAGGAAATGTGTCGTCAACCGCTGCGTCGTCTACTGCACCAGAGCAAGGATTTCGCCGCTCTGCAGTTATTTTGCTGGGAATGCTCGGAGCAATCCAGGTAGCAGACCCCATTCTTTCTTCGTTGGCACTGGTTAAGGCCTCTGATGAACTCAACTTCTCGGCATCTACCCAGTCGCTTGCAGCTGGTATTTCGACCCTGGCTCTTGCAGCCACCGCTATTCCCGGAGGTATGCTCGCAGACCGCTATGGCCGCCGCTTGCTGCTTGCCCTCTCGGTACTGGTTGCTGCTGCAGGTCAGCTGATGACCGCAAGCGCGGGTCTGATTGACCCCAAGGCAGACACTGCGGTGCTCTTTTATCTTCTGGGCCGCATCATCACCGGTGTTGCACTGGGTGTGACATTTGGTGCTTCCTACGGCATGCTGCGCAACGTTTCCAGCGCCAAGTCTTTAGGCCCAGCAATGGCCACCTACAACATTGTTAACGGAATCATCCCCGTGGTTGCGATGGTCTTGGCTGGTGTCTTGATTGCAACCAGCTGGCGTTTGGCTTACCTCATTCTTCCTGTGGTCTCAGCCATTGGCTTCTTCTTGGTCAAGCCGATTTTGCCCAAGATTGATAAATTGCCACCTGCGAAGGTCGACTATCTGGGCATGTTGTTTGTGGCCATTGGTATCGCTGGTTTGCTCTACGGCATTAGTGGTGCAACAAATGGTTTTGGCCACCCCTCGTTCTACGTCCCCATCATTGTTGCTCTGATTTCACTCGCAGCATTTGGTATTCGTGAAAACCGCACGAAGTCCCCTGTCTTCCCCATCAAGCTACTGAGCCACCCTGCATTCTTGGGTGCTGTGGTCATGGGTATCTTCTGGAACATGGCTACTGCATCGATGAGTCAGATGCTTCCCAACATGTGGCAGTACGTCACCCACATCCCAGCTGCTCTTCTGGGTGCGGCAAGCTTGCCCATGTCCGCAGCTGGAATTGTTGGCTCGGTTATCGCTGGTGCTCTGCTTGGTAAGGGTTCAGTACCTCGCACCACCGCTTTTGCCGGCTACATTCTCATGGTTGTCGGTTTTGCCAGCTACCTCATCATTGGCCCCACCTCGAGCTACCTGATGTTCCTTCCCGGAATGATCATTGCTGCTGTGGGTTGGATGATGAACGCCACCAGCCAGGGCAACCTGTTCATTACCTTGGCTCCTGCCAAGTTCTACGGCCCTGTTACCTCCAGCAAGCTTGCTGTGGGACAGTTCGGTTATGCACTTGGTTTGACCGGTAGCACCGTTATGGTTTCGCTGTTCACGCTTTCTGGTGTGAGCTCGGCAACGAAGGGTGCTGTTGCTGGTGTTTCCAACTGGGATGCCATTACGTCCTACATGGCAACAGGTCAGACAACAAACTCTGATCTTGCTGCTGTAAGCACGTCTGATCTGGCCGGCATTTACACCACGGCATTTGTCTCCACTATCTCCATCATCGCGGTTGTTGTGGCCCTTGCTGGTATCACGATGTATCTCCTCCTCAAGAACAAGAAGGCATCTGTTCCTGTTGAGGAATACCTTGGTTTGACCAACTAGGTAACTTCCACTGCTCTCAGTTAGAAAACTGTCTAGGCTCGGCTCATGCTGACACACGATGAGTTTGTGAAGTTTGTCTCTTCCCCCGTCGTGATCGACGGGGGAATGAGCACAGAGCTCGAGCACCAAGGCTGCAGGCTGGAAGGTTCACTCTGGACAGCACAAGCACTTCTCGATAACCCAGAGGTCATTCAGGCTGCCCACCGAGCCTATGTGGATGCCGGGGCGCAGGTTGTGATTACGTCCAGCTATCAAATCTCCCGTGCGGGATTTGAAGAAGTAGGGTTGAGCGCAGCAGATGCTGACCGCGCCCTGCGCGCCAGCGTTGACGTGGCCCGCTCTGCAGTTGCCGGAAGCACTGCGCTCGTCGCGGCATCGGTGGGGCCCTATGGTGCCATCTTGCACGACGGCAGCGAATATCGAGGCAACTATGGTCTGAGCAGTAAGGTGCTTCGAGCATTCCACGCAGAACGCTTAGCGGTCTTGCAGGAGGCAGAACCAGACTTGCTTGCCATTGAAACCATTCCTGATGCCCTCGAAGCACAGGCACTCGTGGATGCGCTTGAAGAGTTCCCTGGCGCTTTGGGTTGGATGAGTTTCACCATCGGACCTGATGGAAGGTTATGGGCAGGCCACAGCCTTGCGGAGGCAGCGCAGATAGCAGCGTCATCTCCGGCGATTGCGGCCATTGGCGTCAACTGCGTTGACCCTGCCTTGGTTTCTGCAGCCATTGCTGAGATTCGCACGGTTACTGAACTGCCTGTGGTGATTTATGCAAACGGTGGCGGAACCTGGAATTCAGAAAGTGGAGTGTGGGAGAACGCTGACGCGGACGCTCTTGTTGCCTATGCATCGACCTGGATCAGTCAGGGAGCCCGCCTGATTGGTGGCTGCTGTGGCACACATGCTGGCGATATTCGCCAGCTTGCAACATCGCTCTAGTTAGCACTCAATCACGTTGACGGCGAGGCCGCCTTCGCTGGTTTCTTTGTACTTTGTGGACATGTCGAGACCTGTTTGACGCATGGTCTCAATCACCGTGTCGAGCGAGACCAGGTGGTTGCCATCACCGTGGAGAGCCAGACGTGCTGCACTGACTGCGGTGGAGCTGGCAATGGCGTTGCGCTCGATACACGGAATCTGAACTAGACCTCCCACAGGGTCGCAGGTGAGACCGAGGTGGTGTTCCATCGCGATTTCAGCAGCGTTTTCAACCTGGCGTGGTGTTCCACCCAGGACGGCGCAGAGGCCACCTGCGGCCATGGCGCAGGCGGGGCCTACTTCGCCTTGGCAGCCAGCTTCCGCACCGGAGATAGAAGCATTGGATTTGAACAGGGATCCAATAGCAGTCGCGGTGAGAAGATAGCGCCGGATTCCTTCCTGGTTCGCACCTGGAACAAAACGGAGGTAGTAGCTGGCAACAGCAGGAACAATTCCAGCAGCACCATTGGTTGGAGCAGTAACAACGCGGCCACCGGCTGCGTTTTCTTCGTTGACGGCCAATGCAAAAGCGTGCAGCCACTCAATGGTGGTGTCACGGCTATTGGCAGCATCAGCAGTGACGAGGTGTTCGCGCAGTTCAGCTGCGCGACGCTTCACGCTCAACCCACCGGGCAAAGTTCCAGCCGAGGTGAGTCCGGATTGCACGCAGGAATGCATGGTGTCCCAGATGGCATCCAGGCGTGCATTGACTTCGTCCTCAGTGTGTTGAGAAAGCTCGTTCTGCATGGCGACCTGGTCAATGGTCATGTTCTGCACATCACACAGTGCCAACAGCGCTGCTGAGGTTCCATAGGGCAGTGGCCATTGTGTGGTGATGGAGCTGGTTTCTTCGCCATCCCGGCGAATGAAGCCACCACCGACGGAGTAGTAGGTCTGTTCGAGAAGCGGGACGCCATCTGCTCCGAAGGCGCGAATGGTCATTGCGTTGGGGTGGCCTGGAAGGCGAGTGCGGGGCTCAAAGCTGATGTCGCCTGCGGTGAAGGCAATGGTGTGGCTTCCGCCCAGATCGAGTGTGGGGTCGGTCTCGAGGTTGCCCCACGCGTTACGAACCTCATCGGGCATGCAGGTTTCTGGTGCCAGACCAGTCAAACCGGCAACAACAGCACCGGGGGTGCCGTGACCTATACCGGTGGAGCCGAGTGAGCCGTACAGGCTGCAGTTGACGGAGACTACCTTCTCAATCAGACCTTGCGCTCTGAGCTGGGTAACGAAGTCCAGGGCAGCACGCATCGGGCCCACAGTATGAGAACTGGAGGGACCGATACCTATCGAGAACAGGTCAAAGGCTGAGACGTACGCTGTCACAAGCTTGAGCCTAGAGTGCTTGGGCAGGTGAGTGCCATATTTACTGAAGCATCCTGTCCGGTAGGTGGGACAACTTAAATCCAGCTGGGAAGCCACATGTGGATCTGCCAATACCAATAAGGAATCTGCATACCCGTCCACAGCGGATAGAAGAAGATACTCAGCAGGACGGCCACGATGCCCAACACGGTCAAGATGGCTATTCCGGTGGAACGATTGTAGTCATCTTTTGTGCGCAGAATCAGCCCCACCACAAAGGTGATAGCCAAGATCATGTAGGGCTCAAAGATGATGCCGTAGAACTGGAAAACGGTGCGGTTGAGATACATCAACCAGGGCACGTAGCCGGCAACCATTCCCATCAGGATGATGCCAACCTTCCATTCGCGGTAGCGGACGAAACGGTAAACCAGGTACCCCACCGCAGCTGCACCACCCCACCAAATGAGCGGGTTGGCGATGGCAGTAATCACTGACGAGCAGGAGTCAAAGTCACACCCGTTCTCTCCCGGACTTGCGCCCTGGTAGTACATGCTGGTGGGGCGAATCATCAACAGCCAGGTCAACGGGTTGGCTTGGTAGGAGTGTGGGGTGACCAGGCCCACATGGAATTGGTAGGCGGAGACGTGATACGCCCACAAACTCTGGAACCAATCTGGTGCCCACGCCAAGGGTCCGCTCCAGCGCAAGCCGGGATTGGTGGTGACAAGGTCGCGGTAATACCCGCCGGAGGTGAGAATCCAACCCGCCCACGTCGCAAGATAGGTCACTGCGGCGATGGGAACCATCAAGACAAAAGTTGCAGGAGCTTGTTTGAGCGCGGCAGCAGAGAGCCAAAAGTGCAACCCAGCCCGACGCCGATCCAGCGCATCCATCACAACGACATACACGGCAAAGGCGGCCAAGAAGTAGAGACCTGACCACTTCACGCCACAGGCCAAACCAAAAGCCAGACCAGCAAGGATCAGATAGGGCCTATTCCACAGCGTTGGCCCCCACGAAGGACCCTCTGCGTTTTCTGCTTGGGCTTTTCGACTGGAAATCCACGCCATCAGGCGTGGAAGATTCTGCCGTCGATCGAGCAGGATGAATAAGAATCCTGCCAAGGTGAACAGCGCCGCAAAGTTATCCAACAGGCTCACCCGAGATAACACGATGGCGTGGCCATCGATGGCCATCAGGCCTCCGGCAACCATGGTCAGCACAGTTGAGTGGAAAAGCTTCTGTGCAATCAGCATCACCAGAAGAACAATGAGGATGCCGGCCACCGCCACACCCACACGCCAGCCGAAAGCGTTCGCAGGCCCAAATGCGGCCATTCCCAGGGCAATCAGCCATTTACCCAGGGGTGGGTGGACCACATAGGAAGGGTCATCGGTAAACCCATCCGTGACTCCCGCATTGAATTGCGGGTCAGGGTTCTCTCCCCACGTGGATTCATAACCGTTATTCCACAGCGTCCACGCATCCTTCACATAGAAGGTTTCATCAAAAACGAGAGAGTGGGGATTGCCCAGATTCCATAGGCGCAACCCGGCAGCCACCAACAGAACTACTAAAGGTCCCGCCCAGTGGCCGATAGATGCCCACACCCTTTTCACCCGTTTAGCCTACCGACAAGGAACCCTGCCAGACTGGGACAGTGATCATTCTGGCGGCAACCCCTATTGGCAACCTCGGTGATGCCTCGAGCAGGCTCATTGAGGCCCTTAGTGAGGCAACCGTTATCGCCAGTGAAGATACCCGCACCACGTCCAAGCTTTTGGGTGCTTTAGGAATTGAGAACCGCCCCAAGCTCATTGCCCTGCATGACCACAACGAAACCTCCAAGAGCCCAGAGATCATTGAGATTGCCCGTGAAAACGACGTCCTTGTGCTCTCCGATGCAGGAATGCCCACCGTCAGTGATCCTGGCTTTCACCTTGTTGAAGCGGCGGCGGCGGCAGGGATTCACATCACTGTTATTCCGGGGCCAAGTGCAGTGATTACCGCGCTCGCCGTGGCGGGGCTTCCCACAGACCGTTTTACCTTTGAAGGTTTTCTTCCGCGGAAGCAGGGTGAGCGTAAGTCTGCCTTTCGGGAACTTGTTCGCGAATCTCGCACGATGGTTTTCTTCGAATCTCCCAACCGCATTGCTGAATCACTTTCGGACGCCCGTGATGAGTTAGGTGCTGACCGCCCGGCGGCGGTCTGTCGAGAACTCACCAAAATGTATGAAGAGGTCAAGCGGGGGACCCTGGCAGATCTCGCCGACTGGGCTGCCGCAGGCGTCCGCGGCGAGATTGTTCTCGTAGTGGGCGGGGCAACCGCAGCAACTCTCACGTTGGAGGATGGTCTTGCTCAGGTTCAGGTTCTTGTTGCTGACGGAATGCGCTTGAAAGAGGCGACTACCCAGGTTGCAGAAGAAACGGGCTTGTCTAAGCGAGAGCTATATCAAGCCGCACTTTCTACTAGGTGAAAGAAATCACTTGCTGATGAGGTTAGGCTACCCTAACCTAGAATTAGTTAGGTAAGCCTTACCTAATACTGTGCGCGAACATCGTGCGATTTAGCTCTGAAAGACCTCATGAACATCTCCTCCCTGAAATCCTCGCTTCTTGCTGCCGGCACTGCACTCGCCCTGGTAGTTGGCTTATCCGCCTGTGCCACCGAACCAGCGGCCACTGCAGATGGCACCGTGGTTGTATATGCCGGACGAGATGAAGCACTGATTGCTCCACTGATCGAGCAATTCACAGAAGAAACCGGAATCGATGTTGATGTTCGCTATGGCTCCACTCCCGAACTCTCGGCATTGCTTTTGGAGGAGGGAGAGAGAACTCCCGCGAACGTATTCCTTTCCCAAGATGCAGGAGCACTGGGTGCACTCTCTGATGCAGGATTGCTGGCCACCCTACCTGCGGACATCACAGATGCAGTCCCTACAGAATTCACCTCCACAGATGACACCTGGGTTGGAGTGACCGGGCGTGCCCGTGTCATTGCCTACGACAGTGAAAAATACACAGAATCCGAGATTCCAGATTCCGTCCTGGAACTCACTGACCCCAGATGGTCAGGTCTTGTGGGATTCCCGCCGGGGAACGCAAGCTTCCAATCTTTTGTCACCGCTCTTCGTGTTCTTGAAGGTGAAAAAGTCGCAGAGCAGTGGGTTGCCGATATGGCCAAGAACTCACCTGTTCTGACAGAGAAAAACGGAGCAACCCTGGATCTGGTTAACGCCGGCCAGCTGGACCTTGCCCTCATCAACCACTACTACTGGTTCGAGCGCGCTGCTGAGCTGGGCCAGGACAATATGAGAGTTCAGATTAAGTTCCTTCCCGGCGACCCTGGTGGAATTGTGAACGTCACCGGTGCTGGAATTCTCAAGAATTCTGCAACGGATGCAGATGCCCTAGCTTTTGT
Organism: Aurantimicrobium minutum; assembly: GCF_002355535.1. Lineage (NCBI taxonomy): Bacteria > Bacillati > Actinomycetota > Actinomycetes > Micrococcales > Microbacteriaceae > Aurantimicrobium > Aurantimicrobium minutum. The sequence continues at coordinate 1,057,606 of NZ_AP017457.1, read as the reverse complement.
GAAGTACCTTGTCAGCGAATCAGCACAGAAGTATTTCGCCACAACAACATTTGAATACCCGCTGGTGCCGGGGGTTGCTTCCCCAGAAGGCCTGCCTGCTCTTGAAGAGCTCGCAAATACCCAACTCGATTTGGCAGACCTTGCTTCATTAGCTGAAACCCAAGCGTTGTTGGCCAAGTACGGGCTGTTATAGGTGAGCACCCTCGTTAACGTCGTCCGCCCGCCACTGTGGTTAACAGTGGCGGGCGCACTCGCGTCGTTAACGACACTGATTCCCTTGATCTATCTTTCGCAACGTGCGTTTGGCGGCGGCTGGGAAAGTGTTGTTGAACTGCTCAACAGGCCACGCATGGCTTTATTGCTGTGGAACACCCTGTCACTTGGTGTTGCCGTTACAGCCACAGCGATTGTTCTGGGTTTAGTTAGTGCGTATTTCCTAGCCCGCGTTTACCTTCCTGCGCGCAGATGGTGGCTGGTGATGGCCACCATCCCGCTAGCGGTGCCGAGCTACCTCGCGGCCTACGGGTTGCTTGCTGCGTTTCCCACCACGCAGGGTTTTTGGGGTTCGTGGCTCGTGCTCGTTGCAGTTACCACTCCCTATGTAACCCTCCCGGTCACTGCTGCACTGCGCGCGGGAACAACAGATTTTGATGACCTCTCCAGAACCTTGGGAGCACCCGGGTGGAAAGCACTCCTGCCCGGAACCTGGCATCAAATTCGCGGAGCAACACTGGCCGGTGGATTGCTCGTGTTCCTTTACACCATCGCTGATTTTGGTGGCGTGGCACTGTTTCGTTTTCCCGTCCTCACCACGGCAATACAGCAGGCCTATGGCGCTAGCTATGACCGTAACCTAGCCGCGTTGCTGAGCATGATTCTGGTTGCACTGGCACTTGTCACAGTGTTTTTTGAACGCCGTGCTCGAGGAAGACTCTTTACCTCGAAAACCTCTACTCGCGCACGCTCACGCCTGCACCCATTAACTGGCAAGAACATCTGGCTTGGGATTGTTTTGTTAATTGCTCCCGTGGTTGGTGCTGTCATTCCTGTTGGGGTGATGGTGGTGCGCATGTTTGATGTCAACGCGCTGCAGGAAGTCCGCTGGGATAATCTCGCTTCTGCCACCGTCAACACGGTTGTGTTGAGCTTCGGTGGGGCAACCATTGGTCTGTTGTTAGCTCTGCCGATAGGAATATTGGCGGGAAGATACCGCTCGAGAATTGTGAGCACCATCGAATCACTGGGATATCTCCCACTGGGACTACCAGGAATCGTTGTCGGCCTTGCTCTGGTCTTTTTTGCATTGTCGACGGTTCCGGTGCTGTATCAGACGGCGTTCTTGTTGGCTTGCGCATACGGTTTGCTGTTCATGCCTAAAGCGGTGGGAACTATTCGCCAATCTGTGCGCGCTATTCCAACGTCCCTGGTAGATGTGTCATCTTCCCTGGGATATTCCACGAGGCAGCGTTTGGTGTCGGTGTATTTACCGTTGACCCGCACGAGTTTCCTTGTGGCGTGGCTATTGATTGGAGTCACCGCCATGAAAGAGCTGCCTGCCACCTTGATGTTGCGTCCTACCGGAATGAACACCTTGGCAACAGAGTTGTGGGCTAAGACAGATGTTGCCTCATATGGCGCAGCAGCGCCCTATGCTCTTATGCTCGTGATCATTGCAGCCATCCCCACACTGTTGTTGGTGCGTTCGGAAACTACCCAGGAGGTGAAGTCATGAGCGCTTTTCTAGAAATCACAGACCTCAACGTCTCCTACGGGCACACTCAAGTCCTTTTTGACATCAACCTTGCAGCCCAGCAGGGAGATTTTGTTGCGATAGCTGGCCCCAGCGGATGCGGCAAGACAACCCTGCTTCGAACAATCCTGGGCCTCGAGCGTGCACAAAGCGGAACAATTCGTCTGGGCCGCAGCATTCTCACCATGCATGGAATCCACTTGGTTCCAGAAAAGCGCAACATCGGATGGGTTCCCCAAGATGCGGCACTGTTCCCCATGCTGACAGTGGCAGAGAACATTGCGTTCTCTCTAGCTAAAACTCCTCGAGGAGTGAAAAAGCAGGCCCAATCAGGCCGTGTGGACGAACTGTTAGAACTGATCAACCTCACGTCGTTGCGCAACAGAATGCCTAGCGAACTCTCTGGCGGTCAAGCCCAACGTGTTGCGTTAGCTCGTGCACTGGCTGCACAACCCCAGCTGGTGTTGATGGATGAGCCTTTTGCCGGGCTAGATCCTGTCTTGCGATCTGACCTCCGCGCGGAGGTTAAAGCCATCCTCAAATCCAGTTCGACAACGGCACTGTTGGTCACCCACGACCAAACAGAGGCGCTGTCTATCGCAGACACAGTTGCTCTACTAAACCAGGGACGTATTGAGCAGGTTGGATCACCTTCAGTGGTTTACAACACTCCTGCAAGCAAATGGGTGGCACAGTTCCTTGGTGAAGCAAACCACCTGGTGGGCACCCGACGCGGTGACGAGGTGGAGACAATTTTGGGAACAACACCGTTCACCTGGAGTGGTGAACCTTCGGAGCAGGAAACGCTTGACGTGTTAATTCGACCTGAGTCATTACGCATTACCGACTCGGGGGACTGGAAAGTCACCGCCATTGAATATTGCGGCCATGACGCCCTCTTGACCTTGCAGAGAGGCGTGGACAGGCTCGATGTTCGTGTTGCGCCTCAAGAGATACGCTCTCGCGGCGATGAGGTTGGTGTGGCACTGGCAGGGCCAGTGCTGGCATACCCCACCACCTAGGGCTTGTGCGTGGTTCAAGGGCTGAGCTGAGCAAAATAGAATAGAAGCTATGTCTGCCGGCAAAAGCTTTTATGTAACCACGCCTATCTTCTACGTGAACGACGTGCCCCACATTGGTCACGCCTACACCGAGGTTGCTGCTGACGTGCTCGCACGCTGGCACCGTCAGGCCGGAGACCGTACCTGGATGCTCACCGGTACTGACGAACACGGTGAAAAGATCCTGCGGACTGCAACCGCAAATGGCGCAACTCCTCAAGAGTGGGTTGACCGCTTGGTGGAGTCTGCTTGGAAGCCTTTGCTGGACACCATCGACATTTCCAATGACGACTTCATTCGTACCACCGACGCTCGCCACGAGGACAACGTCAAGAAGTTCCTGCAGCATCTCTATGACGCTGGGTTTATCTACACCGGTGAATACGAAGGTTCCTACTGCGTAGGTTGTGAAGAATACAAGCAGGATTCAGACCTCGTTGAGGGCACCGGTGAATTCGCGGGTGAGAAGGTCTGCGCTATTCACTCCAAGCCGGTTGAAAACCTGCACGAGAAGAACTATTTCTTCCGTATGAGTGACTTCACTCAGCCTTTGCTGGACATGTATGAAGCAAACCCCAACTTTGTGCAGCCAGAGTCTGCTCGCAACGAGGTTGTGCAGTTTGTGAAGCAGGGTCTGAATGACCTTTCCATTTCACGCTCGAGCTTCGACTGGGGTATCAAGCTTCCCTGGGATGAATCCCATGTTGTTTATGTGTGGTTCGATGCTCTGCTGAACTACATCACGGCAGCCGGCTATGGCTATGACGAAGAGAAGCTTGCTTCTCTCTGGCCTGCCACCCACATTGTGGGCAAAGACATCCTTCGTTTCCACGCCGTGATTTGGCCAGCAATGTTGATGGCTGCCGGTGTGGAAGTTCCTCACCAGGTCTATGGCCACGGATGGCTGCTTGTTGGTGGCGAAAAGATGTCCAAGTCCAAGCTCACCGGTATTGCGCCGAACGACATCACCGACACCTTCGGTTCAGATGCTTTCCGCTACTACTTCATGAGTGCCATTAGCTTTGGCCAGGATGGTTCCTTCAGCTGGGAAGACCTCTCTGCCCGTTACCAGGCAGAACTTGCCAATGGTTTTGGTAACCTCGCCTCGCGCACACTGGCCATGGTCTCGCGCTACTTCGAAGGTGTTGTTCCTGGAGCAGGTGAGCTCACACCTTCAGATAAAGCCATCGTGGATGTTGTTGCTGCCTCCGTCGCTGAAGCAGACGCTGCAATCGAACGTCTTGCCATTCACGAGGCCGTAACTTCGATCTGGGCTATCGTTGACGCACTCAACGGCTACATCACCGAGCAAGAGCCATGGGCGCTTGCCAAGGATCCTGCTCAGGCCGAACGCTTGGCTACGGTGCTCAATACTGCGACCGAAGGTTTGCGGGCCCTTGCTGTCCTCCTTTCTCCCTTTATGCCTCAGGCAACTCAGAAACTATGGGATGCCCTCGGAGTTGAAGGCAGCCTTGGTGCGTTGACTGCACAGCCCATTCGTGAGGCTGGAAGCTGGAATCAGATTCCTGTGGGAACCACCGTGGGCACTCTGGAGGCACTCTTCCCACGCATTGAGTCGGCTGCTGAGTAATCCTCAGGACAACGTATGACCGAATCGGCATATATTCGCCACCGGGGTACCACCTCGGAGCACGGACAGAAGCGTGATTTGTCTTACCCACCACTGCCAGAACCACTTCCGGTGGCGGTCTATGACAATCACACTCACCTTGAGATCTCTGATGGTGATCAACCGATCGATTACCGCGAACACCTCGAACGTGCTGCAGAGGTTGGCATTGTCGGCGTAATCCAGGTCGGCGGGGATGTCGAGACGTCGAAATGGTCAGCGACTGTCGCCGCAGCAGAACCACGCATGTTGGCAGCAGTTGCTATCCATCCCAACGAAGCTCCGAACTATGAAGCAGCTGGCACTCTCGACGAGGCCCTTGCGGTCATTGATGAGCTAGCTGCATGGCCACGCACGCGCGCGGTGGGCGAAACAGGGCTGGACTTTTTCCGGACAGGACCAGAAGGCCTTGCCGCCCAGCATCGCTCGTTCGAAGCGCATATTGGGATTGCAAAAAAGCACAACATCGCCATGCAGATCCACGATCGTGATGCCCACGATGAGGTTATTGAAACTCTGCTGCGTGTTGGTGCGCCGGAGAAGACCGTGTTCCACTGTTTCTCGGGGGATGCTGCCATGGCCGCCATCGCTGCCGATAACGGTTGGTATCTCTCCTTCTCAGGAACAATCACGTTCAAAAAGAATGAAGAACTTCGCCAGGCGCTCAAAGTCATTCCGCGTGAACTTGTGCTCGTGGAAACAGATGCACCATTTCTGACCCCCACTCCGTTTCGGGGTCGGCCTAACGCACCCTATTTGACCCCGCACACGGTGCGTGCCATGGCAGAGGTGCTCGAGGTGGACTTAGGTGATTTGTGTGCGCAGATTGCCTTCAATACCGAAACGGTTTACGGCTCCTGGCAAGACGGGCTTGTTGAATGAGCGTGAAGCTACTCGGTCCTGCCGAAATACGTGACCTTGCAGAATTACTGGATGTCACCCCGACCAAAAAGCTGGGACAGAACTTCGTCATCGACGCCAACACGGTGCGCAAGATTGTCAAAGTAGCCCACGTTGAAGCAGGGGACTCGGTGGTGGAGATTGGTCCAGGCCTGGGATCACTCAGTCTGGGCATCGTGGAAGCAGGAGCCTCCCTTGTTGCTGTCGAGATTGATGGTCGTCTTGCAGCGCAGCTGCCGGCGACCTTTACACAGATGGCTCCGGACGCCAAGCTCACCGTAATCCACGAAGATGCCATGAAGATCATGGAGCTCCCCGATGAGCCCACGCGCCTGGTTGCGAACCTTCCCTACAACGTTTCCGTTCCTGTGCTACTTCACTTCCTGGAGCACTTCCCGAGTATTCGCTCTGGAGTTGTTATGGTGCAGGCAGAGGTTGGGCACCGCCTAGCTGCTGAGCCAGGCTCGAAGGTGTACGGCGGCCCTAGCGCTAAAGCTGCCTGGTATGGCGCATGGCGTATTGCAGGAACCGTGAGCAGACAAGTGTTCTGGCCAGTACCCAACGTGGATTCTGTATTGGTCGGTTTTGAACGCGATTCAGAAGAGCCCGGTGACGAGGCACTTCGCCGCCGCACATTCGACATTATTGATGCCGCCTTTGGCCAGCGTCGCAAAATGCTTCGCCAAGCTTTGTCGGAATTGTGTGGTTCCAGCGCCCAGGCAACAGAACTTCTTGAGCGCGCTGGCATTGAACCCACCTTGCGTGGGGAGCAGTTGGGCATCGCTGAATTCGTATCTATCGCCCGCGCCAGTTAGGTTGGAATTATGACCGACACTGGCGTCCGCGAGATGGCTCACGTCCGAGCCCCCGGCAAGATCAATGTCTCACTCGCCGTTGGCGCAGTGATGGAAGATGGCTACCACGATGTGGCAACCACCTACCAGGCTGTTTCACTTTACGAAGACATTCGTGCCTATCACGCTGATGATTTCTCGGTCAGCTTCACCGGCGACTTTGATCTCAGTGGCATCCCATTAGATGCTTCCAACCTGGCCATCAAGGCTGCTCAGCTGCTCGCCCGCACTGCGAAGTATCGCGGCGGGGTTCGCCTCGAAATCCAGAAGAATGTTCCTATCGCCGGCGGTATGGGTGGAGGCTCAGCAGATGCTGCCGGAGCACTCGTCGCCTGTGACGCACTGTGGGGAACCAACCTGGGTAAGGATGCACTCCTAGAACTTGCTGCGCAGCTGGGAGCAGATGTTCCCTTTGCGTTGATGGGTGGCACCGCCATTGGTACTGGTCGCGGCGATCGGCTTAGTCCCGTACTGACCAGTCACGAACATTTTGAGTGGGTTCTTGTCTTGGCTGAATATGGGCTGAGCACTCCTGCCGTCTATGGTGAGCTTGATGCGCACCGTGAACGTCACGTTGCAGACATCAAGCCCGCACCGCAATCTCCCACAGTGGACACCCACGTTCTGCAGGCGCTGCGCGCAGGTGATCCCGTCATGTTGGCAGACTCCCTCAGTAATGATCTGCAAGCACCTGCACTGCACCTCCAACCAGCACTCGTTGACATTCTCGAACTGGGTGAAAGCAATGGGGCCCTCGCGGGTATTGTTTCTGGCTCTGGCCCCACACTGGCTTTCCTCGCGCAAGACGTTGAGTCAGCTATTGACCTGCAGGTCACCTTGAGCGCTGCCGGTCACAAGGTTGTTCGAGTAACTGGTCCCGTTCACGGTGCCAGACTCGTGAACGACTAATGGCACACCTTCTCGGTGGAGAAAACATCCACCTCGAATTCCCCACCCGCGTCATCTTCGAGGGCGTCACAGTCGGCATTAACGATGGCGATCGTATCGGCATTGTCGGTCGCAATGGTGACGGAAAATCTACCCTGATGAAAATTCTGGCAGGACGACTAGAGCCAGATCAGGGCCGTGTCACCCGCCGCGGAGGCATCACCCTCGGAATGCTCGATCAAGCCGACGAGGTTGACCCTTCCCTCACGGTGGGAGAAGCAATCGTGGGCGGTATCGAAGAACACGTGTGGGCTGGAGACGCCAAAGTTCGTGATGTGCTGGCAGGGCTTGTCGCCGGTATTCCCTGGGATGCGAAAGTGGGAGATCTCTCGGGTGGTCAGCGTCGCCGCGTTGCACTGGCCGCGCTGCTCACCGGCGACTGGGATGTCATTTTCCTCGATGAGCCCACCAACCACTTGGATGTGGAAGGTATCGCGTGGCTTGCTAGTCACCTCAAGAAACGCTGGCCTGCAGGACAAGGTGGTCTTGTTGTCGTCACTCACGACCGCTGGTTCTTAGATGAAGTCTCCACGGCCACGTGGGAAGTTCACGACCGCATTTTGGAGCCCTTCGAGGGCGGCTATGCAGCATATGTATTGCAACGGGTCGAACGCGATCGCATGGCCGCGGTCAGCGAAGCAAAACGCCAAAACTTGATGAAGAAGGAACTGGCTTGGTTGCGTCGCGGTGCTCCTGCCCGCACAGCCAAGCCTAAGTTCCGCATCGAGGCTGCCAATGCCCTCATCGCAGATGAGCCACCTGTTCGCGACACGGTCTCGCTGGCTTCCATGGCCATGCAACGACTGGGTAAAGACGTGGTTGATCTGGAGAACGTCAGCGTGAGCTTTGGCAATCAGCACGTTTTGAGGGATGTGACTTGGCGTATTGCGCCGGGGGAGCGAACCGGAATCCTTGGTGTCAACGGTGCCGGCAAATCAACGCTCTTGGGATTGGTTTCCGGTCACGTTCAGCCAACGTCTGGACGCGTGAAGCAGGGAAAGACCGTCAAAATTGCCACCCTCACCCAGCAACTGGATGAACTCACAGCTGTTCAAGACATGCGGGTGAGCGCGGTGGTTGCGGAAAAGAAAACGACCTACTCCGTCGGCGGCAAGGAGATGACCCCAGGGCAACTCTTGGAGCGTCTGGGTTTCACCTCTGCCCAGCTGGCAACCCCCGTGAGAGATCTTTCCGGTGGTCAAAAGCGGAGGTTGCAGCTGCTGTTGATTTTGCTGGACGAGCCCAATGTGTTGATTTTGGATGAGCCCACCAATGACCTCGACACTGACATGCTTGTGGCCATGGAGGACCTGCTTGATACGTGGCCTGGAACTCTGCTCGTGATTTCTCACGACCGCTATCTGCTCGAGCGCATCACCGATAATCAATACGCGGTTCTCGAGGGGCACTTCACCCACTTGCCCAATGGCGTTGACCAGTACTTGGCTATCCGCGCCAAACAGCTGGCTGCACCAGCTGCAACGACCACGCAGGGGTCAGCTCCTGCCAAGCCACAAAGTTCTCTCAGTGGTGCGGAGCTGCGCAACGCAGAGAAAGAGTTTGCGTCCATTGAGCGCAAGATTGCCAAGCAACAAGAGGATGTGAAAGCAATCCACGCCAAGATGGCAGAGCATGACCCCAATGACTACGTTGGCTTGGGTGCACTGGCGGAAGAAATCAGTAAGTGCGAAGGCACTATTGCAGATTTGGAAATGCGGTGGCTTGAGCTCAGTGAGCTTCTGGGCTACTAACTAATCAGTTGAGTCCTGCTCAACCACATCAATGCTGAGTCGGCGCAGAGATTCGGCCAAGCGGTGCTGTTCTGAGCGGGAAAGAGACGCCAAAAGCAGAGCCTCCGCATCAACTAGACGCGTGATTGCTGCATCGACTCGGGTGAGTCCAGCTGCGGTCATCTCCACCAGGACTCCACGACCATCATTGGGGTCCTCCCGACGAATCACCAAGCCGTTTTCAACCAAGCGGTCGATACGGTTCGTCATAGTTCCACTGGAAACCAGGGTTTGTTTCAGCAGAGCCTTCGGGCTCAGTTGATAGGGGGCGCCTTCACGGCGCAGCGCTGCAAGAACATCAAACTCCCATGATTCCAGCTTGGACTTGTGGAAAGCATCCTTACGGGCCCGGTCCAAAAGCTTCGCTAAACGCCCAACACGCGAGAGAACTTCGAGTGGAGAAAAGTCGAGATCGGGGCGTTCGCGCTTCCACGAACGCACAATGCGATCGACTTCATCATTCTCTGGTGCCATGAAACCATTATCCCTTCTGGAATCTGGCAGACTGTACTAGTGACATCCAGTGCTGGATTTCACAATTCCGCCATAGTGTAATGGCAGCACAACAGTCTTTGGATCTGTTGGTCTAGGTTCGAGTCCTGGTGGCGGAGCTCCCCATAACAACATTGGAGAAACTTTGGCCGACGCACAGCTAGCAATCGTTGTTCTCGCGGCAGGCCAAGGAACTCGAATGAAGAGCTCAACTCCCAAGCTGTTACACAAGCTTGGTGGAGTGTCCGTCGTCAGCCATGTTCTTGCTACCGCACGCCAGCTTGATGCAGCTCACGTTGTTTCCGTAGTGCGTCACGAACGTGACCGCTTAGTTGAGGTCATTGAGGTTGATCTGCCTCAGAGCATCATCGTTGACCAGGATGAAATTCCTGGAACCGGTCGAGCTGTTGAACTGGCTGTAGCAGCATTGCCTTCCGGTTTTGCTGGTGATGTTCTCGTTGTTAACGGTGATGTTCCACTCTTGGATGCCGAAACGTTGCAGGGGCTGATCAACCAGCACCGTCAGGCGCAAGCCGCAGCCACAATCCTCTCAACCGTCTTAGAAGATGCCACCGGTTATGGCCGCGTAGTTCGCTCGGCAGATGGCAACCTTGAAAAACTCGTTGAGCACAAGGATGCTTCGGCTGAAGAACTAGCCATCAATGAAATCAACGCGGGAATTTATGTGTTCTCTGCTCCAGAACTTCGTGCACAGCTCAGTAACCTCACCCTCGATAACGCGCAGGGCGAGAAATACATCACCGATGTCATCGGCCTGCTGCGTGAAGCAGGTGCAACAGTGGCTGCTGTCGAGATTCTGGATTCGTGGAAAGTTGAGGGAATCAATGACCGCGCTCAACTCTCGCGCGCAGCGGGATTGCTCAACGGCTTGATTGTTCGCGGTTGGCAGCTAGCCGGAGTGACCATTACAGACCCTGCCACCACCTGGATTGATATCCAGGTTCAGCTCGCTCCCGATGTTGAAATTAAGCCTGGAACACAGCTTCTTGGTGCAACTGTTGTGGAAACCGGGGCAGTGATAGGTCCCGACACAACCTTGCTGGATACAGAAGTGGGTGAAGGTGCTGTGGTGAAGCGCACCGATGCCACACTTTCTGTCATTGGTGCCGGCGCCTCCGTTGGCCCGTTCTCTTATTTGCGTCCAGGAACCTACCTCGAAGCTGACGGCAAGATCGGCACCTTCGTGGAGACCAAGAACGCACGCATTGGCAAGGGAAGCAAAGTTCCCCACCTGTCTTATGTTGGCGATGCCACCATCGGTGAAGGCAGTAACATCGGTGCCGGCACGATCTTCGCGAACTATGACGGCGTGACCAAGAGTCACACCACCGTGGGTTCCCACGTGAGAACTGGTTCTCACAACACATTCGTTGCGCCAATTAGTATTGGCGATGGAGCATACAGTGGCGCTGGTGCGGTCATCCGTAAGGATGTCCCAGCCGGAGCTCTCGCCATTAATGTTGCTCCACAGCGCAATATGGACGGCTGGGTTCAAGCCAACCGTCCCGGCACCGCCGCAGCGAAAGCTGCGGACGAGGCCAAATAAGTTCCCTCTCACCAGAGAAACCTCACCCGAAAGGCCTTCAATGTCCGAACTCTCCGTGCCGACAAAGAAGAAGCTTGTTGTGGTGAGTGGGCGAGCACACCCCCAGCTCGCCACTGAGGTTGCTGCTCAGCTCAAAACACATGTCTCGGGCACGGATCTGCGCACCTTTGCTAACGGGGAAATCTATGCCCGCTACGACGACAGTGTTCGTGGCGCGGATGTCTTCGTAGTCCAGTCACACACCGCCCCCATCAACGAATGGGTGATGGAGACCTTGATTATGGTGGACGCGCTCAAGCGCGCCTCTGCCAAGCGCATCACTGTGGTTGCGCCGTTCTATCCCTACGCTCGACAGGACAAGAAGGGTCGCGGCCGCGAGCCCATCTCCGCTCGTCTGATTGCTGACCTGTTCAAAACCGCCGGTGCTGACCGCATCATGAGCGTGGATCTTCACGCTGCTCAGATCCAGGGATTCTTCGATGGCCCCGTGGATCACCTTTTTGCGATGCCCGTTCTCCTCGAACACTTCCGCGCACAGCTGGATCCCGCAACCCTGACCGTGGTCTCTCCAGATATGGGCCGTGTTCGCGTGGCAGATATTTGGTCGGAGAAGCTGGGTGCTCCACTGGCGATTATTCACAAGCGTCGTGACCCTAAAGTTCACAACCAGGTGACTGTGCACGAAATCGTTGGTGAAGTTGAAGGCCGCGTCTGTTTGCTGGTTGATGACATGATTGATACCGGTCGCACCATCGTCAAAGCTGCTGAGGCACTGGTTGCTAACGGTGCTATTGGTGTTGTTGTTGCTGCTACCCACGCAGTGTTTTCTGACCCAGCGTGTGAGATCTTGCAGTCTGAGTTCATCTCAGAGGTTGTCGTCACCGACACCCTTCCCGTTCCAGAAGAAAAGCGCTTCGACAAGCTCACAATCCTGCCTATTGCGCCACTTCTTGCTAGCGCAATCCACGAGGTCTTCGAAGAAGGTTCTGTTACCTCGATGTTTGATGGGGCTGCCTAAGCACTCTCACAGAGCTCAACAAATTTAGCTTGCGGGAGCCTCCGGACATACAGACATGAGTGCTGAGCCCGGGTAGGACTCCTCAATTGTCGAAAGTGCTTGCGTAATCGCGGTGGGCTCAATCGTGGGTGTTCCAAAAATTGGGGCCAGTGGTGAGTCCAGCACGGTAAGAGCCAGAAGAATCACTGCAAGCATCCCCCAGGCCATGGCGGCAGAGATGCGGGCAAGCCACTTTCGGTCCGCAAGGTGCATTGCCAGCAATGCGGACATGATGAAACTGGCGAAGAAAATCACCATCCAGACCACTTCAGGAATCATGGCAGTGTTTCCCATGACGAGTTCTTCGCGAGCATCAGTCATGTCCGAGACGCTACTGAGAAGTACTGGGTAACTACCCTGTTGCTGATTGGTATCAAGGGTGACTGTGCTCACATCCGCATTGAGTTTCAGCAACCACTTTTCAGTGGACTGTGAACCTCCAGTCGTGCCATTACCTATGGCTTGCCAGTCATCAGTTGAGATAGAGCGCAGTGTGCAGACTGTGTCACGACGTATTTCGAAGCGTTGCGATTCTTCGAGCGTTTCTGAGGAAGTGAACACTCCCACGCTGCTGCGAGCAACGGCCTGAATATTGCTCTTCGTGTCATCAAATTCGGTGACGCCAAAGCTCAGGAGTAAACCCAGCAAAATACCAACGGCACCGCCGACAAAGGCAAGAGTGTCGGTGAGGCGACCGAGCTCATGGCCTTGGAGTGAGCCTTCGGTGAATCGATTGTCTGCAAAACGGTGGATTGCTCTGCCCACAAACCAACCCACCAGGACGCAAGCAAGCAGAATGCCTTGGGTGATCAGAATTTGAGCAAACATAGTTTTACAAGCCTAGTTCGGCGAGGGAGGGAGGATTACATCCAGCACGTGAACAGGTAATCGCACCGACTTTTGCAGCCAGGGTGAGCAGGTCAATCCAGTCATCCAAGGTGACTTTGGCCAAGAGCTCTTCAGCATTAGCTCCGAGTGCACCGCGGCGCTGCAAACCATACAGTGTTGCTCCCAGGAACGAGTCGCCAGCCCCCACGGTATCTACCAGCTCAATCACAGGAGCCTTCACGCTGACGGTGTCACCTGTTGGAGTGAACAATGTTGCCCCGTCAGCTCCGCGAGTCATGATGACGTGGTGTCCTGCAGCTGCCCAGTGCCGTGCAGTGTCAACAGGTGAGCGGTCTGGGAAGAGCCACGCAAGATCATCATCTGAAGCCTTGACGATGTGTGCGAGTTTGATTTGGCGCTCTACGCGAACTGTTTCATTTTCTCGTTCGAAACCGAGACCTGGACGAATGTTGAGGTCAATGACCACCGTTGAGCCTTGGGTGGAGTGGAGATGTCCTGCCAAGTTCTCGATCACCGAAGCGCCAGGTTCAATTGCTGTAGCGACAGAACCAATCACCAAAGCTGCAGGTGGTTCGACTTCGAGGTGAACGAACGCCCCCAGAGTCCATCCCCAGTCGGCAGTTCCCTTGAGATAGAAGCTGTAACTCGCCTTGCCCTGCTCATCTAATGAAGCAACGGCAAGTGAGGTGGGGTCACTGGTGCGCTCGACGAGTGAGAGATCAATGTTTTCTGGGCTCAGCCAGCCGTGCAACTTTTCACCAAACTTGTCAGTGCTCATGCGGCCAGCAAAGCTGACATGAGCACCCAAGCGGGCAAGGGCGATAGATACGTTTGCTGGTGCACCACCAGGCTTCGCCTGGTAGCTGCCATCTACTTGCTGGATGAGGTCAATGAGTGCCTCACCGATGACCACAATGCGATCACTCATCGATGTCTCCTTCGACAGTGTGGGGGAGGGAAGCCCCGTTAGGAGTTAGTGGGTGCTGGGCTCAGCTTCGATCTCAGAGCGATCACCAGACCACAGAGTGTGGAAGGTGCCAGGCATGTCAACGCGCTTGTAGGTGTGTGCACCGAAGAAGTCACGTTGACCCTGAACCACCGAAGCAGGCAGACGCTCAGCACGCAGACCGTCGTAGTAGGACAACGAGGAAGCGAAAGCAGGGATGGGGTAACCAGCCAGTGATGCGCCAGCCACAATGCGACGCCATGCACCCAGTGACTTAGCAACAGCGTCAGTGAAGTAGCCATCAAGCAGGAGGGACAGCAGGTTTGCGTCCTTGCCGTACGCCTCAGCGATGCGGTTGAGGAACTGTGCACGAATGATGCAACCACCGCGCCAGATCTTGGACACAGCACCTAGGTCAATGTTCCAGTTGTATTCCTTGGCACCGGCGCGAATCGCATCGAAGCCCTGAGCGTAGGCAACAATCTTGGATGCGTAGAGTGCGCGGCGAACGTCCTCGACAAACGCGGCTTTGTCGGCAACGTTGTAAGGGACAGTGTCTGCAGGCAGGTTGTTGGCAGCATCACGTTGAGCGCGCTGCGAAGAAAGCGAACGAGCGAATACTGCCTCGGCAATACCGGAAACAGGAACGCCCAAATTCAGAGAGGTCTGAACAGTCCAGACGCCGGTGCCCTTGGAACCTGCCTCGTCGAGGATGACGTCAACCAGTGGCTTTCCGGTCTTGGCATCAACCTGCTTGAGAACCTCAGCGGTGATCTCAATGAGGTAGGACTCGAGCTCGCCCTTGTTCCATTCGGTGAAGATGTCTGCGATCTCTGCTGGAGTGAATCCACCAATGTTGCGCAGCAGGTCATATGCCTCAGCGATGAGCTGCATATCTGCATACTCAATACCGTTGTGAATCATCTTCACAAAGTGACCAGCACCGTCGGTGCCGACGTGAGTAACACAAGGCTCACCTTCGGCAACAGCTGCGATGGAAGAAAGAATGGGGCCGAGGGTCTTGTAGGACTCTGCAGAACCACCAGGCATGATGCTGGGGCCCTTGAGCGCGCCCTCTTCACCACCGGAGATACCAGCACCGACGAAGTGAATGCCGGTGGGGGAGATAGCTGCCTCGCGACGAAGAGTGTCAGTGAAGAGTGCGTTACCACCGTCAACGATGATGTCACCGGGCTCGAAACGTTCAGCGAGCTGGCTGATCACAGCATCAGTACCAGCACCAGCCTGAACCATGATGATCGCGGTGCGGGGCTTTGCCAAGGAAGCTACAAAGTCGTCGATCGTCTCAGAGGCAATGAACCCTGCTTCGGGGTGCTCGGTGATGAGCTGCTCGGTGCGTGCATAGGAGCGGTTGTAGACAGCAACGGTGTTGCCTTCGCGGCTGGCAAGGTTACGTGCCAAGTTTGAACCCATGACGGCGAGTCCTACGACTCCGATGTTTGCCTTCGCGCTCACGAATGCGTCTCCTAGCTTGAGAAATGAAAAAGGTGGGAAAAGGTAGAGAAAAAGTCGTCTCACTGAAAAAGTCTCTGTGTTCAATCGTACCCGAGTTGAGCTAGCCTCCTTCCTCGATTTCGCGCTGTTACGGCTTTCCCGGTACAGTAAAGACGTACTTCGGCGAGGGATATCTCTTGGATATCCGTTATCGACGCGGTGGAATGTGGCTCTTGCCGTTTCCTCACGCTGACATGCGTTCGAGTTGAAAACACGAGACGAGGCCACGGCCTCACAAGAAGGAGGCCATCATGGCTGAAATTGATAACAAGGTTCCCGCAGAGGTCCGCACTCAGTTCGGTAAGGGTTTTGCTCGCCGTCTGCGTGCAGCTGGCCAGATTCCTGCCGTTGTATACGGTCACGGCTCAGAGGTTCTGCACGTCGCTCTTCCCGCACGTCAGGTATCTCTGCTTCTTCGTAAGAAGAACGCAGTTCTCGACCTCCAGATCGATGGCAAGAGCCAGCTCGCCCTGGTGAAGGATGCTCAGAAGGATCCCGTACGTCAGATCATCGAGCACATCGACCTCGTTGTCGTCACCAAGGGTGAGAAGGTTGTTGTTGACGTTCCAATCCACATCGTGGGAACTCAGCAGTCTGGTTCAACCCTGGAGCTTGACGCTAAGGCAGTGCCACTTGAGGCTGAAGCAACTCACATTCCTGAGTTCATCGAGGTCGACATCGACGGAGCTGTTCCCGGATTCCGCGTGACCTTCGCAGATCTCAAGCTTCCTGCAGACGTCAAGGTTGCCGGCGAATCAGAGCAGCTCGTTGTTCACGTCCACGCAGCGAAGGCCAAGGACTCCGGTGAAACCGGTGCTGAGCTCGCAGCTGAACTTGCTGACGAAGCAGCTCACGCTGAGCACAAGGCAGAAATCCACGCTGAGCAGCACGACGCAGAGAAGGCTGAAGCACTTGCTGACGCTGAGCTCTCTGGTGCAGCTGCAGCAGCTGAGGCTGCTGAGTAATTACTCCAGTGAGTAATACCTGGCTTGTAGTCGGGCTCGGTAACCCCGGGCCCGACTACGCCGGCCATCGCCACAACGTGGGCCAGATGGCACTGTCGCAGTTAGCCAGCGACATTGGGGCAACATTCAAGTCCCACAAAGCCAACGCGCTTGTTGCAGAAGGTTGGGTGCGCCCCGGAGGCCCCAAGCTGATTCTGGCCAAGCCCAACACCTTTATGAACCTCTCAGGTGGCCCCGTTGCTAACCTGCTCAAGTTTTATGGCATTGAGCCTTTGAATCTCATCGTCTTACATGACGAACTCGACATTGACTTTGATGTGGTGCGACTCAAAAGCAATGGCGGTCACGGAGGCCACAATGGCCTGCGCGACATTATTGCCGCCATCGGCACAAACGAATTTGACCGCGTCCGCATCGGCATAGGGCGTCCGCCAGGACGCCAGGATGCCGCCGACTTTGTGCTGTCGAACTTTAACTCCTCTGAGCGTGAGGTGTTGCCACACGTTTTAGCGCACGTCTGTGATGCGGTGGACATGATTGCTACCGAGGGAATTCTTGCTGCGCAGCAGCGCTTTAATTCACCTGCTTAAAGCTTTCAGCGGATACAAAGCTTAAGCTTTTATCCTGATGAATATGTCCTTTTCTGCCCGCACTCGAATGATTGCCGCGTTGGCAGTAAGTGCCGTGCTGATTGGATCCACTGCCAGTTGGGGTTCACAGGTTTATGTTGAAACCCGTGCTTCTGCGCAGCAACAAACCCAGCAGGTTATCTCTGCCGGCAAAGAGCAGATCACCGCTCTCACTGAACGCTCTGCCGATTTGGAACTTGCCATCTCCAATGCAACAACCATCCTCAATGACTCCAGTGGGAAAGTTCTTGATGAGAATGCACGGCAGGTCCTAGAAAAGAGCATCTCAACTGCCCAAGCGACACTTGTGGCAAATAAAAAGACTGTGGCCAAGCTGAAGACGCAACTGAAATCGCTTTCCACAAGGGATGTCTGGGAAGAATTACTTCCAACGCTCAAGCGTGACCGTGCAGAAAACTCGATCACGATAAATAAAAAAGATGTTGAAGCCCTCGCCAATAACGTCATTGCCCTGGGCCAAGGTATTCAAGCCGTTCAGGCAACACAGGCCGCGTGGCAAGCAGAGCAAGAGCGCGTAGCGGCAGAGCAGGCCGCTGCAGCTGCGGCTCAGGCAGCAGCAGCCCGAGCCGCGGCTCGTAATGCTGCGGCGAAAAGCACTCTGAGTGAATCCGGTGGAGGAACTGCACCAAGTGCACCGGCGCCCCCATCAACGCCACCACCAGTGGTTTCCGCTGCGTTTAGTGTTGAGGCATATGTAGCGGCATTGGCCCCAAATTCATATATTTCCTGGGTCCCAGACTTATGCATTCAGTATTACGCCTGCGGTGAAGCCTGGGTCGGTGGTACCAATTCAACCCCGGTTGAAATTCGACTTGATCCAGCAAAACGCGAAATTTATGCCAACACAATCGGGATTTCTGTGTTGGTTCATGAAGCAGCACACGCGCGTCAGTGGTGGACCTACGGCTCAAGAATTCTTGATGAAAGCTTGGCTCAAGCCCCACAATTCACTGCCCCCGCAGGTTCGACACCTCAGCAACAAGTAGACGCTGCAAAGCGTGCCGTGGAATACATGGCGGATTGCGCAACGATCGGAAAACTTGGCTATTCAACCGGGGCATACACGACTTCATGCACTGCGGACCAACTCGCACGAATCTCAGCTATCTGGTGACCTGCGTAAACTAGCTTGCATGGTATTTCACGGGCTTTCGCGCGCCCTTTCGCGTACCCGAAATATCTCTGAGGCTCTGGAATACGCCAACAAAGATGCGGATTTTTCTCTCGTAGAAGGTCTCAATGCTCCTCTGCTGACCTCTTTGATTGAGACCCGCATTGAGCAAGGTGAGCCGCCTGTGGTCTTGGCTGTCACCGCAACTCAACGTGAATCTGAACGGCTTTCTGCCGCTTTAGGAAGTTTGCTTCCTCACGCGACGGTGGCTGAATTCCCTGCCTGGGAAACCCTGCCTCATGAGCGCTTGAGTCCCAGCCCAGAAATTGTGGGGCGACGTTTTGATGCCATTCGCCAATTGCGGGATTGGGATGGCAAGACACCGTTGGTCATGATTACCTCCGTGAGAGGTGTGCTGCAACCGATTGCCGACAATCTTGCCGAGGTGGACCCCATCATCGTCAAGGTGGGCTCTCGCGGAAATGATCTGCTCGAGATTGCCTCACGCTTAGTGGACTTGGCTTATGTCCGTGTCGATATGGTCACCCGGCGAGGTGAGTTTGCTGTGCGCGGCGGCATCTTGGATGTTTTTCCGCCGGTGGCCGACCACCCCATTCGTGTGGACTTCTTCGGTGATGAGATTGACAGCATTCGGGCCTTCTCGGTCGCTGACCAAAGATCCCTCGACGGTGATCTGGATACCGTCGCGCTTCCGCCTAGCCGTGAACTTCTCCTGACAGAACCCGTGCGTCAACGTGCCCGGGAGATGGAACACGAGTTCCCCGGTATTTCCCACATGCTCTCCAAGATTGCCGAGGGTATCGCGGTGGAGGGAATGGAGTCTCTCACTCCAGCACTGGTGGACAACCTTGTTCCAATGACCAACTATCTGCCCAAGGGTTCCGCTATCGCGTTGCTCTCACCAGAACGCATCGCGACTCGTGCCATCAACCTCACCGAGACAAACCGTGAATTCCTCGATGCGGCATGGAATGCAGCAAGTGCTGGCGCACAAGCTCCTATTGATCTTTCGGCCGGCGATTTCCTCACCATCACGCAACTGCGTGAACACTACACGGGTGGTCCATGGTGGACATTTAGTGCCTTCCAACACGGTCCTGATGCGTCAGAACCGCTGCCTGAAGAGCTCGACCTTGATGAGATTCTGACCGTACGAATTAACGCTAAAGCTGTCCCCAGCTTTGCTGGGAACATTGATGGTGCTGCTGAGCACGTGGAGTCATTACTCAAGAACAACTGGACCGTCATTGTGGCGGCCGAAGGTCACGGCCTAGTTGAGCGTGCTGGGCAAGTTCTGGCTGAACGGAATCTTGCTGCCCGCATGGTTGAGCAGCTTCCTGGCGAGCTCGAACCTGCGGTGGCATACCTGGTTCAAGCATCTGTGGAGGCAGGGTTTGAGCTCGAGGAAGCCAAGCTTGCCGTTATTTCGGAATCTGAGTTTTATGGCCGCGCTGCCAGCTATGACGCCCGAGCACCACGCAAACTCGCCAGCAGACGCAAGAACGTGGTTGACCCGCTCAAACTCGAAGCTGGCGACATTGTCGTTCACGAAACTCACGGTATTGGTAAGTTCCTTGAGCTTGTTCAGCGTGAAGTTTCCTCCGGTGGACGCAACGCCGTGAAGACCATGCGTGAGTACTTAGTTATTGAGTACGCACCCAGCAAACGTGGCTATCCCGGCGACAAACTGTATGTCCCTACTGATCAGCTTGATCAACTCACTCGCTATGTTGGCGGAGAGTCTCCCGCGCTATCCAAGATGGGTGGCAGCGACTGGGGTCAAGCCAAGAACAAAGCACGCAAAGCTGTCCGCGACATCGCGGTCGAACTCGTCAAGCTCTACAGCGCTCGCATGGCCAGCAAAGGTTTTGCCTTCAGCCCCGATACGCCTTGGCAGCGCGAACTCGAAGAAGCCTTTCCCTATGTCGAGACCGTTGATCAGCTCACGACCATCGACGAAGTCAAAGCAGATATGGAGCGGCCCATCCCCATGGACCGTCTTATCTCAGGTGATGTGGGATTCGGAAAAACAGAAATCGCGGTTCGCGCAGCGTTCAAGGCTGTCCAAGATGGCAAGCAAGTTGCCATCTTGGTGCCCACCACGCTGCTGGTGAAGCAACACTTCGAGACCTTCCAAGAACGCTTTGCCGGATTCCCGGTTCACTTACGTGCACTCAGTCGTTTCCAAACAGATAAAGAAGCCAAGGAAACCTTGGCTGGCATGGCCGATGGCACCGTGGACGTGGTCATCGGAACCCACCGCCTCTTAGCGCAGGGCGTCACCTTCAAAGACCTTGGCCTCGTCATCATTGACGAAGAGCAACGCTTTGGTGTGGAGCACAAGGATGCACTGAAGAAACTCAAGACCAACGTTGACATTCTTGCCATGAGTGCGACCCCCATCCCACGCACACTAGAAATGGCTGTGACCGGTATTCGTGAAATGTCGACGTTAGCCACGCCACCTGAGGATCGTCACCCTATTCTCACCTTCGTGGGCCCTTACTCCGAGAAGCAAGCAGCGGCTGCAATCCGCCGAGAAATCTTGCGCGAAGGCCAAGTCTTCTTTGTGCACAACCGTGTCTCGAGCATCAACCGGGTTGCCGCGCAGATCGCAGAACTTGTTCCTGAAGCGCGCGTGGGTGTTGCACACGGTCAACTCTCCGAACACCAACTCGAACAAGTCATTATCGACTTCTGGGAACGCAAATTCGATGTCTTGGTCTCCACCACCATCATTGAGACCGGTCTAGATATCGCCAATGCCAACACGCTCATTGTTGATCGAGCAGATAAATATGGCCTGAGCCAATTGCATCAGTTGCGTGGTCGTGTTGGCCGTGGCCGAGAACGTGCCTATGCCTATCTGTTCTATGACGAAACAACGCCCCTGAGTGAAACAGCCCACGACCGGTTAAACGCGCTCGCAGCCAATAACGAACTGGGCTCTGGTATTCAGATTGCGCTCAAAGACCTCGAAATTCGCGGTGCCGGTAACCTTCTCGGCGGAGAACAGTCAGGTCATATTGCCGGGGTGGGCTTTGACCTCTACCTGCGCATGATTGGCGAAGCGGTCTCTGCCTTCCGCGGCGACGTCGCAGAAGGCCAGACTGAGCTTCGCCTGGAACTGCCGGTTGATGCCCGCATTCCTGATGATTATGTCAATTCAGAGCGTTTGCGTCTTGAGGCGTATCAAAAGCTGTCGGTTGCCAGTGGTCCCCTCTCACGTGAAGAACAGATTGATCAGGTCTTCGAAGAACTCTCCGATCGCTACGGTGAACCACCAGCTCAAGTTCACAACCTGATAGCTATTTCCAGGCTTCGTCGCCGAGCTCACCAGTCCAGCTTGAGTGAGGTTGTCGTGATGGGTTCCAACCTGCGCATTACCCCGGTTGATCTTCCGGACTCGCTGCAGGTGAGATTGGCGAGGATGTATCCAGGAGCAAAATATGTTCCCGCTGCTCGGGTGATGACTGTTCCTCTACCTGAGGATGTTGATTTGATTGCCTGGACAGGGAATCTGCTCGAAGCTATCTTCCCCGTTCCAGCGAAGTCAGATGCTAGTTCTTCTTCCGGTAGTGACGAGAGCGCCAGATAACCAAGCTTCCACCGATCACGATGGCGATGGCTGAGCCGATGAGCACACCCAGCACACCCTCGTCTCGAATAAGCGAGTTTCCTTCAAAAGCCAACTCATTCATCAGCAGCGAGACGGTGAAACCAATACCGGCCACGGCAGAGATCGTGAATAAGTCCCACCCTTTGACGATGGTTTCGGTTGCTTCACCGCGGTGAATGATTGCGGCCACGATGCTGCCGGCGAGAGTAATTCCAATAATCTTCCCCAATGGCAAACCAACAGCGATGCCCCAAAAGGCAGGACTGAGCTCACTGGGTGCAAGATCAGGAATAACAACCAACGCGGAGACGAAGGCGAAGAGGGGCAGGATCACTGCGTTTGTTGTTGGCTGCAAGGCGTGAGCAGCTTGACCAGCCAAGCGAGGTTGAAGAACCAGACCTAGGGCAACTCCAGCGATGGTGGCATGCACGCCGGAAAGGTAGGTGAAATACCACGCAAACAACGCAACAACGACCAACAAAGTTGCTTGAAGCTGTGAATTCATTCGCCCTTGGCAACTAATGAACCGGAACAAGTACACGGCAATGACAGCCATGCCTAACGCAATGAAGTCAATGCTGGCCGTAAAGAACACGGCAATGATCAAGATCGCGATGAGATCATCGATGACGGCTAAGGCAAGTAGAAAGACTCGCAATCGACCGGGGAGACCTCGACCCACAAGTGCAATGAGCCCTAGGGCAAAAGCAATATCTGTCGCGGTGGGGATAGGCCAGCCTCGGGCATAATCTGCTCCAGCGATGGATAAATAAACGAGCGCTGGAACAATCACACCGCCGAGAGCCGCAATTCCTGGAGCGAGAGCTTTTTTGAATGAGCTCAGTTCGCCCACGGTCAATTCATGACGAAGTTCAACAGCAATGATGAAAAAGAACACTGCCAACAAAGCATCAGTAATCCAGTGAGCGATACTCAGCTCAAGCCCAATGGCAGGGAAGCCAACGTAAGAGTGACTGAGTTCAATGAGCCCGGGGCCTGCCACAGAATTGGCTAGAAATAAGCCCAGTGCAGCAGCGCCAGCGAGAGAGATGGCGGCATAGCGTTCTGATCTGAAGATTGTCTTCATACTTACCCGGGCCATGATTTCAGACTATCGGGCTGTGAATGAGGCGTTAGCCTCCTGCGTTGGCGTGCTTTTCCAAGAACGCAAACAGTTCTGTCTCCTCCACACCGGGGAAGGTTCCCGAAGGTAGGGGAGAGAGCACATGAGCATGCATGCGCGCACTGGGCCATGCTTTCCCGGACCAGCGCTGGGCGAGTTCGTCACTAGGAACACGGCAGCAGTTCTCATTGGGGCAGGTCGATACTTCACGGCGTTCGGTGTCGCGACCTCGGAACCACTTTGCGTCGTCGAATGGAACGCCGACGCTGATGGAGAATTCTTCCTTTTCTCCAGTACCTGTTTGGGTGGAGTCCCAGAAAGTTCCGCCAGGAGTATCGGTGTATTGATAAAACTCGTTCGTGCGGTTGGTGCGCTGGAATGCCATCCGTGCCGGCCACTTCCTGCACACAACCTGGCCCTCGATGGATCCGTTCACGTCGGCGGGAATCCGCAGGCCGTCGTTTTCGTAACCACGGAAAATACCTTCACCCTGGTTGACTCTGAGGAAGTGTGTGCGTAAACCAAGATGTTCTGTCGCCAGGTTGGTAAAGCGCAACGCGGCTGCCTCGTGGGTAACACCAAAGGCATCGCGGAAGTCTTCGATGGCAATGTTGCGGTCCTTTTTGGCGTTTTGTAAAAACGCCACAGAGCGTGAGCGAGGCATTAAGGCCGCGGCTGCAAAGTAGTTGATTTCTAGGCGCTGCTGCAAGAATTCGGCGTAGTTTGAGGGCTTCTGGTGGTTGAGCAATCTGTGTGCGATGGCCTGCAGCGCCATGGCCCGCAATCCGTGACCGCCAGGAATAGAGGCAGGCGGCAAATAAATACGACCATTGGCGAGGTCAGTGATGGAACGAGCTGAACTGGGCAGGTCATCGACGAAGATGAGTTCAAACCCGACAAGGTTGGCCATCTCTGCCACCGTGCGGTGCATGAGAGCACCGCTTTCGTGGCCAGCACGCTTGACGAGATCTTCTGCCAGCTCATCGAGCTCAGGCAGGTAGTTGTTCTTCTCGCGCATCACCGCTTGCAGTTCGGTGTTAGCACGACGTGCTTCCTCAGGCGTGGCAATAGAGAGGCGTTCGCGCCGCTCCATTTCTTTGTGCAGGCCAACAATAGCCTCGAGCGCTTCATCGCTGAGGCCCTTGGTGCTGCGCACGGCAGGCAGTTGCAAGGAGGTGTACAGCTCAGATTGCTGCAATCGTTCGAGTTCAATCTCGAGTTCTGAGCGGCGATCTGGAGCCTCGGTGCTCAGCAGTTCTTGCACGCTCACACCCAAGGTTGTGGCAATGGCATTGAGGAGCGAGAGCTTGGGCTCTCGCTTACCGTTCTCAATCAGGGAGAGTTGGCTGGGCACAACCCCCACACTGTCTCCCAGTTGTTCGAGGGTCATTCCCGAGCTGATGCGGAAATGTTTGATGCGTTTGCCTAAAATCATCATGTCTGCGGCCATTTCTTTACAATACGAGAAAAAGCCCACTTTTTTCTAGTGAAATTTGTGAATCTTTCTCATATCTCTCCTCAATACTTGAAATATCACCAAGTTTTTTCTTCCCTCGAGACTTGGATGAGACAAAGGAGACTCAGATGTCGATTGCAGACCTCACTCGAACCGAGCCCATCGCACAGCCTGAGGTGCCCATCGCTACTGAACTCAACGCACCTCCCTTTGTCACTCAGCGTGCCCTGCTGCACTGGGTTGCAGACATTGCCAAGCTGACCAAGCCTGAACGTATTGAATGGTGCGACGGCTCGGATGCCGAATGGCACCGCCTGACCAAGCTCCTCGTTGAAGCGGGATCCATGATTCCCCTCAATGCAGAAAAGCGCCCCAACTCGTTCCTGGTTCGCTCTGACCCCGATGATGTCGCACGCGTTGAAGACCGCACCTTCATTTGTTCCGTCAAGAAAGAAGATGCAGGTCCCACCAATAACTGGCGTGACCCAGATCTCATGAATGAAGAACTGCGTGGACTCTTCGATGGGTCTATGCGCGGACGCACCATGTACGTCGTTCCCTTCTCCATGGGCCCCTACGGTGGACCGATCTCGCAGGTCGGCATCCAACTTACGGACTCTCCCTACGCTGTGCTCAACCTGCGCATCATGACTCGCATGGGCTTTGATGCTTTGGCGCAAATCGACGAGAAGACCCCCTGGGTTCCTGCTGTCCACTCGGTTGGTATGCCACTGGTTGATGCCACCGGTCGTCGCATCGAGGACATTGCCTGGCCTTCAAACCCCATCAAGTACATCTGCCACTTCCCAGAAACTCGCGAGATCTGGTCCTTCGGCTCTGGTTACGGTGGAAACGCTCTTCTCTCTAAGAAGTGCTTCTCGCTGCGCATTGGTTCATACATGGGTTTGCAAGAGGGCTGGCTCGCCGAGCACATGCTCATTCTCAAGCTCACCTCGCCTGAGGGTAAGGCCTACCACATGGCTGCTGCGTTCCCTTCGGCGTGTGGCAAGACCAACCTGGCCATG
Source organism: Aurantimicrobium minutum (assembly GCF_002355535.1). Classification (NCBI taxonomy): domain Bacteria; kingdom Bacillati; phylum Actinomycetota; class Actinomycetes; order Micrococcales; family Microbacteriaceae; genus Aurantimicrobium; species Aurantimicrobium minutum. The sequence goes on along the minus strand of NZ_AP017457.1, from coordinate 1,032,277 downwards.
CTGCGCCCCACCATCCCCGGATGGAAAGCAGAAACCATCGGTGATGACATTGCGTGGTTGCGCCAAGGCTCAGACGGTCGTCTCTACGCCATCAACCCTGAAGCAGGTTTCTTCGGTGTCGCACCAGGAACTGGTGAAAAGACCAACCCTGTGGCGATGGATACCGTCAGCGGCAACACCATCTTCACCAACGTGGCACTCACCGATGACGGCGACGTCTGGTGGGAGGGTATGACGGAGTCCGTTCCTGAGCACCTCATTGATTGGCGTGGCAACGACTGGACTCCTGATGCAGGACGTCCCGCCGCACACCCCAACTCACGTTTTACTGTTCCCATTCAGCAGTGCCCCACCCTCTCGGACGAGTGGTACGAAACTGCTGGTGTACCCCTGGACGCCATTATCTTTGGTGGCCGCCGTGCAACAAACATCCCACTGGTCGCTGAAGCCTTCGACTGGCAGCACGGTGTGTTCATCGGGGCAACGATGTCGAGTGAGCAGACCGCGGCAGCAGAAGGTGTTGTCGGTGATCTTCGCCGCGATCCTTTCGCCATGCTTCCCTTCTGTGGCTACAACATGGCTGACTACTGGGGTCACTGGCTCGAGATTGGCAAGCAGCTCGGCGACAAGGCTCCCGCAATCTTCCAGGTCAACTGGTTCCGTAAAGACGCTGACGGCTCATTCCTCTGGCCAGGGTTCGGCGAGAACTCTCGTGTCCTGGAGTGGATTGCACGCCGCGTAGACGGCGACGTGGCAACCGAAGACGCCCCCATGGGTCGTGTTCCCGCAGCAGGAACACTCAACCTCGATGGCGTGGATGTCTCAGAGGACGCCCTGGAAAAGTTGTTCCATGTTGATCGCAATATGTGGACTGCGGAGTGTGACCTCACCGAGGAATACTTCGAACAATTTGGTAACCGTGTTCCTGAAGCACTAACCGAAGAATTGGCTCAGCTACGAGGACGTCTCACCACGTAGAGTCCTGAGCCAAAACCGACAATTTATTGTCGGACGAGTGAACCGGGTCTGTGTCTCTCAGTCTCGGTGAGAAGATGGGGTTGTACATCTGGAGGGAAACTGATGACCAACCCCATCTTCTCCTCACTTCGTGAAGTGAGAAGCCCGCGCTATCTCGCAGCGATATGGGTTTCTCGCATCCTTGCGTTAGCCGTCGCAGCCCTCTACTTCACTGCATGGTGGGATGAGTCACAAGCACGACAAGAACCCATGCTTAGCGGAGCATCCAACCCCAGTTTGATTTACACCTGGGCAGTATTTACCCACCTGTTGCCAGCAGTTGCCCTCGTATTCTTCATCGTTGTGGGCTGGAATAAGCCTGGAATATCTGGAATTGGGTTTGCCCTCTTCGCCTTCCTACAGGCATTTACTGTGGGCGGAGAATTCGCCTACATTCCCATCGTTGTTGCCCCCGCACTCATCGTTGCCATCGCCTATGTGACCGCATATCGCTGGGGTATTCGTGAGAAATACCTCAAGAGCAACTCATGAGTGAAGAGAAGAAAGACCAATCCAAACTCGATGAACTCATCGAAGTCATGGCCGTGCTGCGAGCACCAGGAGGCTGCCCTTGGGATGCCGAGCAAACACACGAGTCACTGATCAAATACCTCATCGAGGAAACCTACGAACTCATCGATGCCATAGAGTCAGGCAATCGTGACGAGATGATCGAAGAGCTCGGGGATGTGCTCTATCAAGTCATCTTCCACGCAGATCTGGCATCCACCACCCCGGGTGAAGAATTCGATATTCAAGACGTTGCCGCCCACATGACCGCCAAGATGGTTGGGCGGCATCCACACGTGTTCGGCGACAACAAACTCGAAACTGCTGACGAAGTCATTCAAGTGTGGGATGAACTCAAGAAGGCAGAAAAGCCCGGAAGAACCTCCACGCTCGACGGCATCCCACAATCCATGCCTGCTCTCGCGCTCGCCGAGAAACTTCTGGGCAAAGCTGAGAAGGTCGGTTTAGAGAAGCAGCACCTGCCTGATCCGCCCATCTGGGAAAGCGAAGACGAGGTGGGCAGTATTTTGCTGAGCATTGTCTCCTCTGCCCGCGAGCAGGGCATTGACGCTGAGAAAGCACTGCGTGTGCGGCTGCGTGAACTGCAGGAAGACATTCGAGAGGCAGAATAGATACATGGCTCGTGACGTTTCTCCTCCCCGCGGCATGCGGGATTTCCTTCCCGCAGATAAGGCCAAGCGCGAACGCGCTTTGCGCATCATCCGGGATGTGTACTCCAGCCACGGTTTTGAAGAAATCGAAACTCCAGTCGTCGAAGATTTTGAACGTTTGCACTCAGGTCTGGGCGGAGATAACGAAAAGCTCGCCTTCAGCGTGCTCAAGCGCGGACTCGACCGCGGGGCGCTCGAGGCAGCAGCACAATCTGGAGATGCACACGACCTGGCCGATTTGGGTCTGCGATTTGATCTCACGGTTCCTTTGGCCAGGTTCTATGCCAGCCACCGCGCAGAGCTTCCCACCGTTTTCCGTGCGATTCAGATTGCACCCGTATGGCGTGCTGAGCGACCCCAGAAGGGTCGCTACCGCCAGTTCGTGCAGTGTGACATCGACATCATCGGTGATGGAACACAGCTTGCCGAGGTGGAACTCATTACGGCAACCTCAGCAGTGCTGTCCACCCTCGGACTCCAAGGATGCACCATTCGCATCAACGACCGTCGTATTTTGTCAGGCATTCTTGACTACTGCGGTTTTGCCCCAGAACGTTTTGGTTCCGCATTGATCTCAATCGACAAGCTCGACAAAATTGGTGCCGAGGGTGTCGTCAGCGAACTGTCAGAAACCGGCCCTGATGCCGCCGCAGTCCTGGGCGGACTGCTGGAGCGCATCGAACCGCACCTGGCTTCAGGCGGGGTTCCAATGACCACCGAAGATATCCTTTCTGTTCTTCCCGACGGCATTGATTCCGATGCAGTGGCAGATCTGGAAACCTTGGCTCAGGCACTTACACAATTGCCTTCCGGTGTTGAGGTGCGCTTTGATCCCACCCTGGTTCGCGGCATGGGTTACTACACCGGCACCATCTTTGAGATAGCTCACCCTGAATCTGGATCTTCAGTAGGTGGCGGCGGACGCTATGACGGCATGATTGGCCGATTCCTTGGTCAAGACGTTCCCGCGGCGGGTTTCTCTATTGGTTTTGAACGCATTGTTGATCTCATTGAAGTTGAAGCTTCAGGTGCACAAGACAGTGTGGTGCTGGTTCACGATGCCGTCCTGGACAGCGCTGATCTGAGTCTTTCAACATTGATGGGGATTAAGAGCGAGCTTATTGCTGCTGGCAAGCGTGTTCGCCTTGAGAAGCGTGCGAAAAATCTCACACCTGTGCTTGATCGCGCCCGCGAGGCAGGATTTGGCTCCTTTGCCTTTGTTTCTGCTGAGACTACGAGTGCCAAGGACCTGGTCTTCAAGGACCTCGCCTAGAATTAAGACTGTTTCCCTCCCTCTTTACTTATAAAACAAACATCACAAGGAGATACTGTGGCACTGATTGACGCCATTGGCGCACGCGAAATTCTTGACTCTCGCGGTAACCCCACCGTCGAAGTTGAGGTTCTGCTCGAAGATGGCGTGCTTGCCCGCGCTGCAGTTCCATCGGGTGCATCCACCGGAGCTTTCGAAGCATATGAGCTTCGTGACGAAGACAAGAACCGTTACCTCGGTAAGGGTGTTCAGAAGGCCGTCGACGCTGTCATCGACGAAATTGGTCCCGCACTCGAAGGTTTCGATGCCGCTGACCAGCGCCTCATCGACTCCGCCATGATCGAGCTCGATGGCACAGAGAACAAGAAGCGTCTGGGTGCTAACGCCATCCTCGGTGTTTCTCTGGCTGTGGCCAAGGCCGCTGCAGACTCCGCAGATCTTCCTCTCTTCCGTTATGTTGGCGGACCCAACGCACACACCCTTCCTGTTCCCCTGATGAACATCATCAACGGTGGGGCTCACGCAGACACCGGTGTTGACATTCAGGAATTCATGGCAGTTCCATACGGCGCAGAAAGCTTCTCTGAAGCACTGCGCTGGGGTGTTGAGATTTACCACTCACTCAAGTCACTGCTGAAGAAGAACGGTATGGCTACTGGCCTCGGTGACGAGGGTGGTTTCGCTCCTGACCTGCCTAACAACCGTGGTGCACTCGAATTCATTGTTGGTGCCATCGAGCAGGCTGGCTTTAAGCCTGGCAAGGACATTGCCCTTGCTCTGGACGTTGCTTCTTCAGAGTTCTTCAAGGACGGCGCGTACCACTTCGAAGGCCAGAAGCGTTCTTCTGAAGAGATGACTGCCTACTACGCCGAGCTCGTTCGTGACTTCCCACTTGTCTCCATTGAAGACCCACTGGATGAAGATGACTGGACCGGTTGGACCCACATCACTGCTGAACTCGGCGACAAGCTCCAGCTTGTTGGTGATGACCTGTACGTAACCAACCCTGTCCGTTTGCAGAAGGGTATCGACCTCAAGGCCGGTAACTCCATTCTCGTGAAGGTCAACCAGATTGGTACCCTCACCGAAACCCTCGATGCTGTATCGCTGGCACAGCGTCACGGCATGAAGGCCATCCTCTCTCACCGTTCCGGTGAGACCGAGGACACCACCATTGCTGACCTCGCGGTTGCAACCGACTGTGGTCAGATCAAGACTGGTGCACCTGCACGTAGCGACCGCGTCGCGAAGTACAACCAGCTTCTTCGCATCGAGGAAGAACTGGGAGAAGCAGCCGTCTACGCAGGACGCAGCGCTTTCCCCCGTTTCTCCGCCTAGGAGTAGCACGCCGAAATGGCCAAGAAAAACGTCCGCGTTCGTAAGGTTCCGGTGGCTCTGGTCACCGGAACCACGAAAGCGGGCGTCTGGCTTGGCAGTATTCGTGTTTCTGGTTTCACCATCTTGGTGATGTCCTTGACCTTACTGGGCGTGGGCATTTTGGCTCCGCAACTGAAAATCTTGATCGAACAACGCCAAGTTGTTGCTGATTTGCAAGCAGAAGCTGCCCAGAAACAGGCTGATCTCACTGAACTGGAAAAGCAGCGTGCTCGCTGGGATGACCCAGCCTATGTTCGTGCCCAGGCCCGTGACCGTCTCTACTACGTCATGCCCGGTGAGATTAGTTACCTCGTGATTAACGACACTCAGGTGGAAGACCTCAAGCGGGAGAAAGCAACTGCTGAACTCCAAAACACCCAAACAGACTGGGTTACTGGCCTGTTGAAGTCTTTCCTCATCGCTGGGCTGGGAACACCCACCCCTGCTCAAGTTCAGCCAGTTCAGTAAGAAAGTTTTTTCATGCGTCCCCCCTTTGATCCCGTCAGTGATGAAGACATCCGGATTGTTTCGGCACAACTGGGCCGCCCGGCACGTGATGTCGTTGGTATTCCTGCCCGTTGTGTGTGCGGTTCGCCCACCGTGGTGGCTACCTCGCCCCGACTTTCTGATGGAACACCGTTTCCTACCTTCTACTACCTCACTCATCCGGCTGCCACCGTCGCCATGAGCGATCTGGAAGCAACCCAGGTGATGGCTGAATTCACTGAGGTGTTGAACGCGGACCCTGAGATGCAAAAGCAGTATCTTGCCGCGCACGAACAGTTCATTGCGGACCGTGAAAGCTTTGGCGTTGTTCCAGAAATTGATGGGATTTCTGCTGGGGGAATGCCGGTGCGCGTGAAGTGTCTTCACGCGCTGGCCGGACATGCCCTGGCAGCAGGACCGGGAGTCAACCCCATCGGGGACCTTGCTCTAGCCCGTTCGAGTTGGTCTCCTGAGGTGTGCCAGTGCGTCGTCTACGACGAGGACTAATTCTTCTTGCTACTTTTGCCGTCACCATGATGACGGTGTTGCAGGCTGTGCCTGCCCGGGCTGACTACATCCGTGACATGGAGTATTGGCTTTCGGACTACAACTTCTATCAAGCCTGGGATATCACCCGCGGTGAGGGCGTCCTGGTGTCGGTCATTGACTCAGGTATTGGGTATGCGCCCGATATCAATGCTGCTGTGGTCGGGGGAGCAGATTTTTCCGGCGTTGGGTCCCCTGATGGTCGCACCCCGGTGGGCGCATCGCCTGATCACGGAACTTTGGTGGCTTCTGTCCTGGCAGGCCGTGGCACCGGAGGCAATAACGGAATTTTAGGAACTGCTCCGGCAGCGCAGCTTCTTTCAGCTTCAGTGGCGTTCGGTGTAGACACGGCTATCCCCTCAGATGAACAGATAGCCAATGCCATCAAATGGTCGGTGGATCAGGGCGCCAAAGTAATCAACATGTCCCTGACCAGAAACTCGCTGGAATGGCCAAAGAGCTGGGATGAGGCATTCCTCTATGCCTTCGAGCATGATGTCGTGATTGTTGCTGCTGCGGGAAACCGCGGCTCTGGAACTAACGAAGTGGGAGCACCCGCAACAATCCCTGGCGTCTTGACCGTTGCCGGTTTGGATGTCAACGGAGAAGCCAGCTACGACGCCTCCAGTCAAGGAATCACCATCGCGGTTTCTGCCCCCAGTGAGGCACTTGTTGGTGTTGCTCCTGGCGGCCAATACATGAAGTGGTCTGGCTCCAGTGGTGCAGCCCCCATCGTCTCTGGACTGGTGGCATTAGTGCGAGCATCACATCCTGAACTCGATGCCAACAACGTGATTCAGCGCGTTATCGCTACTGCTACACCTGTGGGAGAAGTTCCTAGCCCTATTTACGGCTACGGAAAGATCAACGCCTACGCTGCCGTGACAGCAGAGGTCGCACCGGTGAAAGCAAACCCACTGGGTGATCTCACCGAATGGATCAAGTTGTATCGGCGCGGAAGCTCCACCTCTACTCCCATCCCATGGGATACCTCGACAGCAACCCCAGCTCCCTTGCCCTTCGACAGTGGCAATATTGCGGGTCTTCCCACGCTCTATCAGCTGACCACCGTGGGTGTTCCGTTACTGTTTTTCGCTGGATTCGGTACGATTGTAGTTATCGGGTACATCGGAGTTACTCGAAGACTTCGTCCTGTTGTTCCCCGTGATCATTCCCGTCACGAAACAGACGAGACGCCCCAACCCCCCAATGTCTAGCTGGAGACGTATTACTGTGCCCAAGATTCTGATTGTCGGTGCTGGTTACGCTGGTTTCTATACCGCGTGGAAGCTCGAAAAACTCCTCCGTAACGGAGAAGCAGAAGTCACCATTGTTGACCCACTGCCCTACATGACTTATCAGCCCTTCCTTCCCGAAGTTGCTGCCGGATCCATCGAGCCTCGCCACGCAGTTGTTGGTCACCGCTCTCACCTACGTAAGACCCGCATCATTTCCGGCAAGGTAGCAGGCATCAACCACGCCAAGAAAACTGCCACCATCGTTCCTAACGCAGGTAAGCAGTTCGACGAGAAGTACGACCAGGTTATTTTCACCGCTGGTGCCGTCTCTCGTACCTTCCCCATCCCCGGCATCGCTGATAACGCTATTGGTCTGAAGACCATCGAAGAGGCTGTTGCTATTCGCGACCGCCTGCTCTCTAACTTCGACAAGGCAGCACAGCTTCCTGAAGGTCCTGAGCGAGACCGCCTGCTCACCGTCACCGTTGTTGGTGGTGGATTCGCAGGTATAGAGGTTTTCGCTGAGCTTCGCTCACTCGCATCCGACCTCATCAAGGACTACCCAGAGCTCACCTTCGATGACACCCACTTCCACCTCATTGAGGCTATGGGTCGCATCATGCCTGAAGTTTCGCTCGAGACCAGCAAGTGGGTTCTGAACAACCTCGCAACCCGCGGTGCTCAGGTTCACCTAGACACTCAGCTTCAGTCAGCAGAGAACGGTGTAATCCAGCTCTCCACCGGTGAAAGCTTCGAATCCGACCTCATCATCTGGACCGCAGGTGTCATGGCTAACCCCATGCTGCGTGCAACCGACTTCCCCCTCGACGAGCGTGGACGTCTGCGCGTGCGCGCCGACCTGCGCGTTGAAGGCGACAACGGAGTTATTGAAGGCGCCTGGGGTGCTGGAGACGCAACCGCATGTCCTGACCTTTCCGGTGGCGGCGTAGGTGGCTACTGTGTACCTAACGCTCAGCACGCTGTTCGCCAGGGCAAGCTCATGGCTCGCAACGTTGTTGCCGTGCTACGTGGCGAAGGACCCACTGACTACTTCCACAAGAACCTGGGTGCTGTTGCAGGCCTTGGTCTGAACATTGGTGTATTCCAGTCCGGCAAGATCGCCCTCAAGGGATACATCGCGTGGCTTGCACACCGTGGATACCACGGTCTGGCTATGCCATCCTTCGAGCGCAAGTTCCGCGTCATCTGGGGATGGTGGAACAACTTCTGGCTCGGACGTGACATCGTCTCTCTCGAAGCTCGTGAGACACCTCGTGCCGCTTTCGAAGAGTTTGCTTCACGCCCTGCAGCTCCAGCTAAGGCAGCAGCAAAGCCTGCTACTAAGAAGGTTGCCGCAAAGCCAGCTGCAAAGAAGGCTCCTGCAAAGAAGCCCGCAGTCAAGAAGTAAAACTTCTCACACAAGGGAGGCCGTCCGCGGCCTCCCTTGTGCTTTGCTAGCCTTGAGAGGTACGCCCCCATAGCCCAATCGGCAGAGGCAATCGACTTAAAATCGATCCAGTGTGGGTTCGAGTCCCACTGGGGGTACCGTGAAAATCAAACACAAAAACCACGCCTGAAGATAGGCTGAACACATCGCCGGAAACCTGGCTTTATTCACCCAACACTGGAGCAACGTTGCTGACTAAGTCCACATTCCGAGCTGGCCTCACCTCGTTGCTTGCTCTTTTCCTGGTTTTCTTTGTTACAACACCAGCACACGCGACTATTGATAACGTCGTTGCCACGATTGCCGTCGGCGATGAGCCTTGGTCAGTTGCAATAACACCTGATGGCTCGAAAGCTCTCGTGGCAATCTCTAATGCCAGTCGTGTGGATGTCATAGACACAGCAACAAATACTGTGCAAACTTCCATCACAGTCAGCGGCAGCCCTACAGACATTGCCATCAATCCGCTGGGAACATATGCCTATGTTTCCAAGAACACCGGTGACGCAGTTGCCGTAATTAGGCTCTCTGACCTCACCGTGGTTGCAAACGTAACTGTTGGCTCTGCTCCACTTGGTGTTACCGTTTCACCAGATTCCAGCAAAATTTATGTTGCCAATGTGATCAGCAACACCTATTCCGTTATTCGTGCCAGCGATAACACAGTTACGAATACCGTTTCAACTGCGACGAGCCCGCTGATGGTTGCTGTTTCGCCTGATGGTGCCAAGCTTTATGTCACCAATTACGCCGCGAGTTCATTACAGGTGTTTACTACATCAAACAACACTCTCGCAAACACCATTTCAATCGGTGCTGAGTCCCGCTCCATGGCCTTTAGTCCAGACGCTTCGAAGCTTTATGTGGTGAACAAGGGCCCTAACACTGTCAGCGTTGTAAATACTGCGAATAATGCAGTAACTGACACAATCAGTGTGGCAAGCGGTCCTATGGGCATGGCAATCACCCCTGACGGAGCAAAGCTCTACGTTGCCTGTTTTGATACAGGTCAGGTTCAAGTCATTGACACTGCGACCAAGGCAGTGATCTCCACAATCAACGTTGCATCCGGTATGACCGGGATTGCAGTAACCCCGAATGGTCGTAGCGCCTATGCCACGTCGCTATTGAATGACACTGTGAGTGTCATCAACTTGGTCGAACCAACTCCTACACCTACCCCGACTCCGCAGGAACTTGCAAAAACTGGTAGCTCCTCTGAGGCAGGTGCTGTTCTCTCTGTCGTCGCAATAATTTCCTTATTCGGCGGAGCCCTTTTCCTGAGAAGAAAAAACTCACTCAGCAAACGTTGAGATAAGACGCAACCGTACGCGTTTATCGACGCATATACGCTGTGCGTCGATGTGACACCAGCACAATCTCGATCATGATTTCATGATCGAAGATTTCATAAATCACTCGGTATTCTCCGCGCCTGGCAACCATCATTCCTGCCAGGTCTCCGCGCAGCTGTTTACCAAGTCGGTGGGGGTTTTGGGCAAGCGGGCCGTAGATGAACTCGATGACAGCGGAAGCAACTTTTTGAGGTAATTGAACCTCAATTGCAGTGCGTGCGGCAGGAAGAATTTTGACGGTATAAGGCTGATTCATTCGGGCATTCTGGCAGCAACGCTCGCAAGGAGTGTTTCTTTATCCATAGCAACGCTCAAGCCTGCTTTTTGCTGGGCCAAGGCCACGCGAAGTTGACTCATCGTTTCTTCATCACCCAGAATGTCGATGGTCTCGATGAGGGAGTCATATTCGTCAGCGCTCATGAGAACTGCGTCACGATTTCCGTTTCGAGTAATCTCAAATACTTCTTGAGTGGTGACAGCTGCCTCTACAAGCTTGGAGAGGTTAGCTCGTGCTTCAGCGAGGGAAAGAGTTGTCATGTACAGAATTATAGCGTCGAGGAATCCAGCATGATAGGCCTGTGAACAACTACGCCTGGCTAAACCAGCGCACTTCATAGGGTGCTAACGGAACACCGTTACCTATCTCGAAGGTGTGCCCGGTGAGGTGGTCTGTCACTTTCCCAGTCATTCCACCAAGTTCTTGTGAACCGAGCCATCGTGAAGATTCTGAGAGGTTGTAAACCTCGATGAGATCTCCGGCAGGGTGCTTGCGGTCAAAAATGACCACTCCTTTACCCGAACCTGCTCGTACTGTCGTGGCAACGCTGGCATGAAGCGAAGGAAGAGACTTTCGAACATCAATGACGTGCTTAATGCGGTTGTAAATTCGCCCTGCAGGTTTGTCATCGAGTTCGCCGGCAGCGGCCGCATCCGCTACGCGCCAGTTCATCTTGGGGCGGTGAATCCAGCGGTTATCTTCCTTCTTGGTTTCGTCTTTGAGATAACTGTGGTCGTTCAGCAGGCCAATCTCATCACCCATATAGAGCAGGGGGATACCGGCAAAACCAAACACCATTGTGTAGGCACAAAGATATCGATCAATGGCTTGGTTAAGGAGCATCTCGTCTTTGAGCTTGATGGCTTTTTCAATGCCTGCCAGGCTGGCGCCGGTGCCAGAGGTGCGACGTTCCCCACTGACCGGGTCTGGCATGAAGGGTTGCCCAGTTGCCAAAGATCCAAAGAAGTTTCCTTCAAAATATTCAGCAAGGAAAAGGCGGTGATCGTGACCGTTGAGGCCCACTTCGTGGGCATCCGTGTCATCGATTGCCCACCCAATATCGTCGTGGCAACGCAGATACACACCCCATGCGGTCGTGTTCGGTAGTCCACTAAACCGTGACATGGTGTGCACCATGAGGGAGGTGTCCTTGGCGGCAATCGCCGACCAAATCTGCACCATCAAACTGTTGTGATACGCCAGATCGGAGACTTTTCCTGCGTGCTTTCCCTCACCAAAGTAGGCGCCCACCTGGGCAGGCCCCACAATCGCTTCAGCTTTGAAAATCATCGAGGGACACAGTATGCGAGCAAAGGCGCGCAGTGCTTGGGTGATTACGTGAACCTCTGGTTCACCCTGACAGATTGTTCCCATCCGCTTCCACATGAATGCAATTGCATCTAAGCGGATGCAGTCAACTCCGTGATTGGCCAGGTTGGCAATGATGTCTGCGTATTCGCAGAACACGGCAGGGTTCGACCAGTTCACATCCCATTGATAGGAGTTAAACGTCGTCCACACCCAGCCTTGGAGCTTGTCATCCCAGGTGAAGTTCCCGGGAGCAAAGTCAGGAAAAACTTCCAGGAGAGTTTTTTCAAACTCATCAGGGATGGTGCGGTCGGGATAAACATAGAAGTACTCGCGATACGTGGCATCACCTGCTCGAGCTTTTTCAGCCCACACGTGTTCCTGCGCAACGTGGTTGAGAACGAGATCGAGCGTGAGCGAGATTCCTGAGTCATGCAGCTTGTCTGCTGTTGAGCGCAATTCCTTCATGGAGCCGAGGTCTTCACGAAGAGCGCGATAGTCCATGACGGCATAGCCCCCGTCGTTAGCGCCTGGCCGGGGCTTCAAAATGGGTAGCAGGTGGAGATAGGTGATCCCCAAATCTTTGAGATAGGGAATGCGTTTGTTGATTCCTTTGAGGTTTTTTGCGAAGAGGTCAGCGTAGGCAACATAGCCAATAGTTTTTTCAGACTGAAACCAGTCCTGTTCTAGAACACGCTCACGGTCGCGTTGCTGGAGCTCTTCATCACGGTGAAGGTGAGCTACGGCCATCACCTCGATCATTTGAGGCAGTGCTGTTTCGATCGGGTAGAGCTGAGCAAACGCTTCGATGAGGTCGTGGCCCCAGCGATCAAAACGATCGAGGAGATCTTGGGCACCACGAGTACTCGTGCCAATGAGGCCCTGCAGTTGTGCTCTGGCAGCAGCAGTAAGTTCGGGAAATGCGTACATTGCAGTGACTCCGTTGTCTCTGGCCCCGTTCGTCTCTTAACGGTTGTAGATAGTGTATTCCTCTTACTGGACTGGTGTCGGGGCTTTTCGAATCCTGAAACTCACCCATGCTGCGACGGCGCATAAGCCCGCGGCACCAAACCATGCCAGGGTGTATTCGCCGGTGAGGTCTCGCACAGTTCCGGCAGCGATAGCTGCAATGGAGGCCCCTACCTGGTGGGAGGCAAAGACCCAACCAAAGACGATGGGTCCCTTATTGCCAAACATCTCATTACATATAGCGATGGTGGGGGGAACTGTGGCCACCCAGTCCAAGCCATAAATCACGATGAAAAGAATCAGGCTTGGGTGGATGGTGGCCGAGAGAAGAACGGGCAAGAGCATGAGAGATATGCCACGACCGAAGTAATAAATCGCGAGCAAGATTCGAGGGTTGACGCGGTCGGTGAGCCAACCAGAGGCAATGGTGCCAAAAATGTCGAAGATGCCCACTGCGGCAAGCAAGCCCGCAGCAGTAGTTTCGGGCATGCCGTGATCATGCGCTGAGGGAATGAAATGCACACCAATCAAACCGTTGGTGGTGGCACCACAGATGGCGAAACCGACAGCTAGAGCCCAGAAAGTTCGAGAGCGTGACGCTTCCTTGAGAACCACTAGCGCATATTTCGCGGGGTTCCCCCGAGGAGGTTCTGCCGCAAGCAGTGCCGCGGCTATCTTGGCTTGTTCCTCACTTTCGCCGTAGCGACGCACACCAAGATCAGCGGGGGAGTTACGCATGAACAGCAAAATCAGCGGCACTACCGCTAAGGCGGCTGCCGCTATCAACAGCGATGCTGAACGCCATCCTGTCGTGGTGACCAAATTGGCCATCACAGGAAGGAAAATCAGTTGACCTGTTGCACTTCCTGCAGAGAGAACACCGGCAACAAGTCCTCGGCGGGCAAGGAACCACGTGTTGGTGATTGTGGCAGCAAAGACCAATGCCATCGAGCCGCTACCGAGCCCAATCAAGACTCCCCACGTCAACACCAAAATGAACGGGTTCGTGGCAAAAATGCTCAGGGCGCTTCCAGCAGAAATAAGAAGCAATGCGCCGGTGGTGACTTTGCGTAGTCCGAAACGACTCATTAACGCTGCCGCGAACGGGGCAGTGAGGCCAAAGAGCAAAATATTCACGCCGATGGCAATGGAGATTGTGGTGCTACTCCAGCCAAATTCCTCCTCGAGAGGAACCATCATCACACCTGGCGCGGATCTAAAACCGGCGGCGCCAACCAGTGCTAAAAATCCAACCCCAGCAACAAGCCATGCAGGATGAATTCTGCGTGTGCGCGGGGAAGACATGGGTTTAGCTTATTGAGATTTGTGTCCGAATGAACCAGTTGCGTCATGCATGAATCTCTCGGCATTCATCCAGCATTCTCGTCGTACCATTGGAGCTATGGATTTACTGCTCCCCATTCTCGGCATTGTTTTAGTGCTTGCTGTCATCGTCGGCATCTACCTCTGGGCTACTTACAACAGCCTTGTCACGCTCAATGTTCGAGTCGAAGAGGCGTGGAGTGACATCACCGTTCAACTCAAGCGTCGAGCGGACTTGATTCCCAACCTCATCGAGACCGTCAAGGGATATGCATCCCACGAACGAGGTGTGTTCGAGGCAGTAACGAAGGCTCGAGCGGAAACGCTCACTGCGGAAACACCGGCGGCTGCCGCTGAGGCCGAAGGCCACATGCAGGCTGCGCTCAAGAGCATCTTTGCTGTGGCAGAGGCATATCCCCAGCTCCACGCCAGTGAAAACTTCCTCCAGCTCCAAAGTGAACTCGTCGACACTGAAGACAAGATTCAAGCTGCTCGCCGGTTCTACAACGGTGGCGTGCGCGAATTCAACACCAAGATCTTGTCCTTCCCGAACAACATGTGGGCAAACAAGTTGAAGTTCGACAAGCGCGACTTCTTCGATGTTGCCGACGCTGCAGCTATTGCAGAACCTCCACGCATCCAGTTCTAAAACTTTCTGAGCAAGGGCTCTGATGTATTCCGCAATTGCGAAAAACAAACGCAACACCGTTGTCATCATGGTGTTCTTCTTGCTGATCATTGGCGGCTTGGGGTGGCTTGCTGGTTACATCTACAACGACGTCACCATTACCGTGATGACCATCGTGATTGCCTCTGGATATGCCCTGTTCCAGTATTACCTGGCAGGGTCTCAGGCACTCTCTATTGCCGGGGCGATAGAGATTCAAAAAGCGGACAACCCGCGTTTGTATCGAATCGTAGAAAACCTGTGCATTGCCACAGGTACACCCATGCCCAAGATTTACATCATCAACGACCAGGCACCCAACGCTTTTGCTACCGGTCGTGACCCTCAGCATGCTGCCGTTGCAGCAACATCGGGTCTTCTTGATTTGATGGATGACGCTGAGCTCGAAGGTGTTATGGCGCACGAACTCGGTCACGTTCGCAACTATGACATCCGCGTATCCATGATTGTGTTTGGTCTGGTCGTTGCAGTGGGCTTCCTTTCCGACATGCTTTTGCGCATGTCATTCTTCGCCCCCCGGCGTGATTCGAACGGTGGTGGTAACCCCGTCATGTTGGTGCTGGGTTTGGCCGCCATGATTATTGCTCCACTGGTTGCCACGATGGTGCAATTGGCTATCTCCCGGCAGCGCGAGTATTTGGCAGATGCCACAGGGGCATTGGCAACTAGGCACCCAGAGGCACTAGCTAGTGCACTCCAGAAACTTGCCGCTTATGGTCGCCCTCTGCAAAAACAGAGCTCCAGCATGGCCCACATGTGGATTGCGGATCCGGTGAAGCCCGGCATTGTCGACCGCATGTTTGCAACCCACCCACCTATCGAAGATCGGGTTCAACGACTACACGAAATGGGCGGCAAGTTTTAGAGCTTCAGAACTCTCCTCTAAACTTTGGATATGACCTCGAAGCCTATAGTTGGACCTAGCCTGTCCGAGTTCGAGGCCGCCCGGGAAACCGTGGGCAAAGTGGCGCAATCCACTCCGATGGAAACTTCCCGCTACCTGAGCAAAGTGCTCGGCTCAGAGGTATTCCTTAAGTGTGAAAACTTGCAACGTACCGGTAGCTACAAGCTTCGCGGCGCATATAACCGTCTCTCTCAGCTATCTGCAGATGAGCGTGCCAAGGGTGTGATTGCTGCTTCAGCTGGAAACCATGCACAAGGTGTTGCTCTCGCAGCTCGCGAACTCGGCATCAAAGCAACCATCTTCATGCCGCTGGGCGTAGCTCTGCCTAAGCTCGAGGCAACTCGTGAATACGGCGCTGAAGTTGTTCTGACCGGAAATATCTTCAACGAATCGCTCAAGGCCGCCAAAGAATTTGCGGCGGAAACCGGCGGTATTTTTATTGCCCCCTTCGACCACCAAGATGTCATCATCGGTCAGGGAACCCTGGGCCTCGAAATCTTGGAAGAAGTCCCTGATGTGGACACCATCATCGTGCCTATCGGTGGCGGCGGACTCATCTCTGGTGTTGCCTCTGCGGTGAAGCAAAAAGCTGCCACCCTCGGACGCACAATCAGAATCATTGGTGTTCAGGCCGAGAACGCGGCGGCTTACCCTCCCTCGTTGGAGGCGAAAGAACCCGTCACCGTAGACGTGCATCCCACCATCTGTGACGGTATTGCCGTTGCGCGCCCTGGAACGTTGAACTTTGAGATCATCAAGGACACTGTCGACGAGGTTGTTACCGTCTCCGATGATGACACTGCCCGTGCACTTGTCATGTTGCTCGAGCGAGCCAAGCTCGTTGTTGAACCTGCCGGTGCTGTCGGCGTTGCCGCCATCATGGCGAAGAAGATTAAGAAGACAGGCAAAACTGTCGCCATCCTCTCAGGTGGAAATATTGACCCACTGCTGTTGCAGCGCATTGTTGGTCACGGCTTGGCTGCCTCAGAACGTTATCTCAAGCTTCGAGTCATGCTTCCTGACCGTCCTGGTCAGCTAGCCCGCACGGCAGAGATTGTTTCCGAGCAGAACGCGAACGTTGTTGAGGTGCTGCACACCCGTCACGGTCGTGGCCTCCAGATCAGTGAGGTCGAACTCGAACTTCACATCGAGACTCGTGGCAAGGAACATCGCAAGCAGGTCATCAAGGCCCTGCGTGATGAGGGATTCAAAGTCCGCATCAGCGACGACATCTAACACTTAACGAATAAAACCTCCCGAAAGGGAGGCTTTATTCTGTGGTTTGAGTTAGCCGGTGAACGTTTCGACGTTGATGACCTTAACCTCAATGTCTTTCCCGTTAGGGGCAGTGAAGGTGGTCTTTTCGCCGACCTTGAGGCCCAAGATGGCAGCACCCATGGGGCTGCTTTCGCTGTAGACGGTGTAGTCGGTTCCGGCAGCAATTTCGCGGTTGCCGAGTAAGAATGTTGCTTCATCACCGGCAATTGTGGCGGTGATTACGGTTCCAGTTTCGACAACACCAGAGCTTTGGGGGGCTTCGCCGACTTTGACGTCCTTGAGCAGAGCAGTCAGGGTGCGAATGCGAGCTTCGATCTTGCCCTGCTCATCTTTAGCAGCGTGGTAGCCACCGTTTTCTTTGAGGTCACCCTCTTCGCGGGCAGCTTCAATACGCTTGGCAATCTCTTCACGACCTGTCGTGGACAAGGTGTCGAGTTCTCCCTTGAGGCGGTCATACGCCTCTTGAGTGAGCCATGTTTCTTTGATTTCTTCGCTAGCCATAGGGTTTAGCCTAGGTGAGCCAACATTGGTAAACCAAACCGGTGGTCGCTGGTTGGCTCGTGGTGATGGTCTCTTTAATATCGCGGATGCGCTGCTGTGAAGGTGGATAGACAAACACCTTCCAACCCACAATGGCAAAGCTTGTGTTGAGGGCCTGCACAGCGCAAGCCACCTCGTGTCCAGGAGTTGCCGTGAGTTCAAATTCCACGGTCACGCTTGTTTCGGTGAGGTCCTCAAACCCCAGATCGCGTGCGGAGGTCTGCGGACCAAACCCGAGTGCATCGGTGAAGATGACCCAGCTCACCAGGCCAATAATGATCACTGACGAGACAATGATGACACCAAGGTTACGGCGGATGGGTCCGCGGTCATCGCGTGATCGTCCGTAGCGATCTGCGAGGTTAGTTTCGGTACTCATGGAGCTCCTTGGCGGCCCGTCGTGACGGACGAATTCTCAGTTTCGCCCAGTACTCTATTAATAAGGTTATTAGCTTAAAAACCCTTCGGAGGACCCGTGCTTTTTGCAGAAGAGACAATTGACCCTCAGCTGGTCTCTCCTGGAGTGGTGGGATTCGTTGCCACAATCCTTGTCACCATTGCGACCGTTCTCCTTCTGATCGACATGGTTCGTCGCATGCGCCGTGTGAACATGCGCGCAGAGATCAACAAGAAGCTCGACGCTGAGCAGGCTGCTGACACCAGCGCCGCCGAGTCGAAGTAGTCACTTTCCCTCATGTCGAACCAGTTCGGAATATATTCCGAGCAGTACACCAACGACTACTCGAAAGAACAAAATGAGCAGTTCACTGCTGCTTTTGATGCGATAACGCAGCAATTTGTTGCAGGCCTAAATGAAGGCGTGCCAGCTGACGCGGCATCCATCCAGGATGCTGTGCGTCAGCACTACGAGTTTTGCTCTCAGTTTTGGAAACCCACTCGAGAGGCCTACAAGAGCCTCGCTTTGAGTTACATCATGCCTTCGCCCTATCGGGACACCTACGAAGGGATAGCCGAGGGCTTAGGGAAATACCACTACGACGCGATCGTCATCTGGGCAGATAACAACCTTTAGGCGTTATAGGCAGGGTTCATGGCAATGAGCAAAATTGCCGTCCAGTGGCACATAAACGCGATAACCGTGAGTGTGTGGAAGATTTCATGGAAGCCAAACACACCTGGAACGGGGTTGGGTTTCTTCATTCCGTAAATCACCGCGCCGGCGGTGTAGGCCAAACCACCTACGATAACCAGCACCATCATGGCGATGTTTGCTTGGAAGAGATCAACCACGTACATCATGGCTGCCCAACCGAGCAGGATGTACAACGCGACATACAACCAGCGCGGGGCGTGCACCCAAAACACCCGGAAGAAAATGCCCAACAGCGCACCGCTCCACACCATCACCAACAGGAGAACACCCTTGCTGGGTGGGAGTGCCAACACTGCCAAAGGCGTGTAGGTACCGGCAATAAGTAAGAAAATGTTGGCGTGATCAAAGCGTTTGAGCATCACCTTGGTCTTAGGTTTCCAGTTGATGCGGTGATACAACGCCGAGATGCCAAAAAGCAGCAGTGAGGTGGTCATGAAGACCGCAGAACTCCACTTTGCTGCTGGACCATCAGCCAGAACAATGAGCACAACTCCGGCGGCGATAGCCAAGGGGAATGTGCCGGTGTGAATCCATCCACGCCAGGAGGGCTTCACCTCCACGTGGGGGTGAGACTCGGCATCCTCGATTAGCGGCAAGCTCATTTAAACAGCGTACGCCAGTTTTATTGTGAGCACGCTGGGCGTAACACTGCTCGCAGGCGCCTAACCTTCGGTAAAGTCATGGACGTGATGTCGCGCGCGAATAAGACAGGTCCGCTCTATGGCCTGTATCAAAAACGCCTGCGTCGGGGGCTCAACAAAGACAATCTTCCGCACCACATTGGAATGATTGTTGATGGCAACCGTCGCTGGGCTAGAGAGCGCTTCTTGGAGAACCCCTCTCATGGCCACCGCGCAGGCGCCCAGAAAGTTCCTGAGTTCCTTGTCTGGTGTGATGATCTAGGCATTGGCATGGTCACGCTGTATTTGCTCTCCACAGATAACCTCACCGGGCGCGATAAGACCGAACTCACCGAGCTGTACAACATCATTGCGGAGCTTGCCGAAGGGCTATCTCACTTCCGTAACTGGAAAATCAATCACGTGGGCAAAGACGATGTACTTCCTCCAGAGCTGTTAGCAACACTGCTAGATGCAGAGGAGCGAACCAAAAACAACACCGGACTCCACGTCAACCTTGCGATTGGGTATGGGGGACGCGCAGAGATTGCTGATGCGGTGCGCAGCATCATCTCGGAGCACCAGAGTCATGGTGGCAGCCTGGACCAGCTAGCCGATAAGCTCACTCCTGAACTGATCAGCGACCACCTCTACACCGGTGGACTTCCTGACCCTGATCTGGTGATTAGGACATCTGGAGAACAGCGGCTTTCTGACTTTATGCTCTGGCAAAGTGCCCACTCCGAGTTCTATTTTGTGGAAGCTCTCTACCCAGATTTACGTGAAGTGGACTTCCTACGTGCCATGCGTGACTACTCACGTCGCGAGCGTCGTTTCGGCGGATAAAAGCTCTGTGATGTCATCCCGATGACACTTAGATGAACATCGGGCGTGTCGCCACGAAAGTGGGTGACGAGGGTCGTACTTTCATGACATGAGCCCACAAAGTAGTGGCGCTAAGACTGGTCAATCCGGTCAGCGCCAGAAGTCCACTTCCTCATCCACAACCGAGCGTGTCTATGTCATAGATACCTCGGTTTTGTTGTCTGACCCCCAGGCATTGTTCCGCTTCGCGGAGCATGCCGTGGTCATCCCGGTGGTGGTGATTAGTGAGCTGGAAAAGAAACGTCACGATCCCGAGATCGGTTACTTCGCTCGTCAGGCGTTGCGCATTCTTGATGACTTACGCATTAAGCACGAACGTTTAGATTTCCCCATCCCCATTGGGGAGGGTGGTTCGCTCCGGGTTGAACTTAACCACTCCAACCAGGCGGTGCTTCCATCTGGATTGCAGCTGGGAGACAACGACAGTCGCATCCTGGCTGTGGCGATGAACCTCGCCAACGATGGTCTCAATGTGACCGTGGTCTCCAAAGACCTCCCTATGCGTGTCAAGGCTTCTTCTATCGGCATGAACGCTGAGGAATACCGTGCCGAGCTCGCTGTGGACAGCGGTTGGATGGGGCATGAAGAGATTGACCTCAGCGCTGACGACATGGCCATCTTGTATGAAGATGAGGTGCTGCGCACCAGCGCTGTCAAAGACACCCCCATCAACACTGGCTTGATCATTCACTCCGACCGTGGCTCTGCACTTGGCCGTGTAGTTCATAAGGGTGAGATTGCTTTGGTGCGCGGTGACCGTGACATCTTTGGTCTTCACGGCCGTTCGGCAGAACAGCGTCTGGCGATAGACATGCTGCTCGACCCCAGTATGGGAATCATCTCGCTGGGCGGCTCTGCCGGTACTGGAAAGTCAGCGCTGGCATTGTGTGCCGGTCTTGAGGCAGTCCTGGAACGTCAGCAGCACAAGAAGATCATCGTCTTCCGCCCGCTTTACGCAGTCGGCGGTCAAGAGCTGGGCTACCTTCCAGGGGATAAAGAAGAAAAGATGAACCCCTGGGGTCAGGCCATCTTTGACACCTTGGGCGCTCTAGTCTCCGACAACGTTATGAATGAGGTTGTCGATCGCGGAATCCTCGAGGTTCTGCCACTGACACATATTCGTGGTCGCTCACTTCACGATGCATTCGTCATCGTGGACGAGGCACAGTCTCTTGAGCGCAACGTTCTGCTCACAGTGCTCAGCCGTATCGGCCAAAA
Organism: Aurantimicrobium minutum; assembly: GCF_002355535.1. NCBI lineage: Bacteria > Bacillati > Actinomycetota > Actinomycetes > Micrococcales > Microbacteriaceae > Aurantimicrobium > Aurantimicrobium minutum. The sequence goes on along the minus strand of NZ_AP017457.1, from coordinate 1,011,233 downwards.
CTCTCGAGTTGTTCTCACGCATGACGTAGCTCAGCGAGACAACCTGCGAGTGGGTCGTCACGATGGCATCGCCAGCGTGATTGAAAGCCTGAAGGGACAGCCACTCTTCGGTCACATCACCCTGACCCGTTCTGAGCGCTCCGCTATTGCGGCGCTCGTCACCGACCTCCTGGAACGCCAGGAAGTCCTCTAGACGCCACGCGAATAGCTGGGGAGGAGAGTACTCGTCGTCAGCTCACCCGCGGACTGTGGATAGCCCTCGCTTTGCGAGGGCTATCTGCATTATCGTGAGCACATGACGTTGTGGCAAATCATCCCGCTGGCCTATCTGGCGGTCGTGACCATTCCACTGGTGCGCATTGATTGGCGCACTCACCGACTTCCTAATGCCTGGGTGATGCCCGGCTATGCAGCAATAGCAATTGCCTGGATCGGCGTCTGGATCAGCACGGGTGAGTACCCACTCATTCCTGCCATTTCTGCGGCAGGCTATTTCGGATTCCTTCTCATCTTCAGTTACGGCGGTGGAATGGGTATGGGGGATGTGAAGCTTGCCGGGGTTCTCGGCGGTGCTGCAGGGTTGATCGGTGCCCCCACGGCCATTCTGTCTCCAGTTTTTGCATTTATCTTTGGTGGCCTTGCCTCACTTGTTGTGTTGATGATTACTTTGCTGAGAAGAAAAGATCTCCCGTTGTCTCAAGCGTGGGCGGTGACGAAAGAAACCCGTATTCCATTTGGACCTTTCATGCTCCTGGGGTTCTGGGTTGCGATGGCGCTCACCGCACTGTTTACGAGCTGAGTAAAGTGGGGCTATGGCCGTCCCACAGATTTACACCGTCTCAGATACTCCTGCTGAAGAACTAGCCTCAGCTGACAACGTTTTAGTTCTCGGCAATGCCCTCGGCACTGATATTCATTTGTGGGAGAGGGCCATGCCGGCCCTCTCAGTGCACTATTCCATCGTGCGCTTCGATATGCCAGGGCACGGCAAATCACCTGTCCCCACCGATTCCTACACTCTCGAAGAAGTCGCAGATGCCGTCATCGCTTCGGCAGACAAACTCGGAATTCAGCGCTTTGACTTTGCCGGGGTCTCGGTTGCTGGCGCTATTGCTCTCGAAATTGCACACAAATTCCCTGACCGCATTAAGCACTCTGTTGTCGTGTGTTCTGCGCCCTATATGGGGGGCCCTGAGGGGTGGAGCGAACGTATTGCTCAGGTTCAAGCGCACGGAACAGCTTCGCTCGTTCCTGCGCTTCCCGCGCGCTGGTTCTCTGATGATTTCATCACCAAAGATCCTGGAGCGGTGAAAGCTCTCTTGGATATGGTTGCCTCGACCGATGACTCCAGTTACATCAAAACGTGTGAAGCACTGGGTGCTTTTGATGCCCGCGGTTATTTGGCAGACATCCGTGTGCCCATTCTGGTGATCTCGGGAGAGATCGATCCTGGCTCTCCGCCTGCAGCCGGGGCAATCATCGCGGAGACAGTGCCCGAAGCTCAGCAGGTCATTATTGCCGGCGCATCACACCAAGCGGTCGTCGAAGCACCTCTCGAGGTTGCCAAGGCTATGACGACCTTTTTGTCCAAGTAGTCTTTATCTATGATTTCTGCAGAAATATCGCGCTCCTGGCTGCTCGTCAACGGTGCCAAAACTGAAGAGTTTGACGCTGCTGCTGCCTCCAAAGCAGACCAGATTGTTCTCGATATTGAAGACGCGGTAGATCCATCACAGAAGAGCATTGCCCGTGATGAGGTGGCCAAGTGGCTTGAAACAAAGCAAGCCTGGGTTCGCATTAACGACCGTGCATCAAATTTCTGGTCAGACGACATCGATCAGCTTCGTGATGTTCCCGGGCTTCTGGGTGTCATGCTCGCGAAAACAGAAGACGGCTCTCACGTCACCGAAACTTTCGATCGCCTCGGCGGCAAGACCCGTGTTCTTGCCCTCGTGGAATCTGCTTTAGGTATTGAAGAAGCTCGAGAGATTGCGTGCGCTCGCGGAGCGTTCCGTCTTGCCTTTGGCAGTGGTGACTACCGCCGGGACACCGGAACCAGTGTGGAAGATATTGCCATGGCCTATCCTCGCTCGCGCCTGGTTGTGGCAAGTCGTATTGGAAACCTTCCGGGCCCCATCGATGGCCCCACGGTGGGATCCAGCTATGGAATTCTGCGTGAAAAGTCAGAGCACGCTGTTGCATTGGGCATGACCGGAAAGCTGTGTTTGCACCACGACCAAATCCCGGTCATCAACGAAGCAATTAGCCCCACTCAGTCTGATGTTGCGTGGGCTCGAACATTCCTCGCAGACTTCGAAGCACGCGGCCGTGTCGTTCGTGACGGCAGTGACCTGCCTCGTTTGGGGCGTGCCGAGAAGATTGAGAAGTTGGCTGTTGCCTTCGGCATCAACCCTTCCTAGTGTGTGTTTGAGCTTTTCTTTGAGCTGAGCTTGACGTAGAGCCCCAACAGCCGGGGAACAATCACGTAGACCGCCAGCGGAACCACAATCAGGGTCAACACGAATGCCTTGAAGATGGGGTGTGTGTCACCGAGTAGTGGCATGAGAAACGTCAATCCCAATGCCACCAGGGGAAAAATAGTCAGCCAGGTGATGAAAGCGCGGACGTGAACGGAGACCTGCTGGGGAGGATGAGCCATACCTCTCACGTTAGGGCAATTCATAAACTTCTCTCAGCCGACTCATAAGTTCGCTCGATACCGTGAGAACACATCCCCCTTCATTGGAGTAATCATGGCCGCGTCCACCCCAGAAACTTTTGATCCTGCTCAGGAGCCGAAGTCGCCCAAAGCAAAGACTGCTACCTCCGGCACTAAGCCAGCTGTTGAGCACGACGCCACCAGCGCCACATATCCCGGCCAGACACTGGGAATTGTTGCTCTGGTGTTTGCTTTCTTTATGCCGCTTCCCGCGCTAGCGCTGGGAATCATCGCGTGGGTGTGGTCAAACAAGGCGGGCAAGAACAACGTTTTGGCGAAAGTCGCCGTCATTGTTAGTGGTGCCCTCAGCATCATCGGAATCTTCCTATTTGGTATGTGGGTGGCCTTTACCGCAGCAGCATTCAGCGGTCCATTTGGCCACGGATACCCAGCTGGGCAGGTGCACATCATGGAGGGTGGCGGTCACATCATGTACGAGGGGGACATGGAAGACATGATGCACGAATTCGACCAGTTGGAAGGGGAGATGAAGCACATGCTTCCTGCCCCAGGGGAGATGCCACAACTTGAAGCACCCCAAAGCAACTAGTTCTTCCAGTGAGCGCGATGCCCCCGGTATATCCGGGGGCATCTGCGTTACAGCGTGAACTCCCATTGAGGGGATTGCGTTGGGTAACATGACCATGAGGCACTCAACAAGGTGGTGATGGTGGCACACAACAAAGCTGAAACAGCTGAATCCAGCAGCGTCACCTCGCGTGCACTGTCGGTGCTCTCTGCTTTTGAGAATTCTCCTGGCGCACTCTCTGTTGCCCGGATTTCTCAGCGCTCTGGTTTGCCCCTGTCAACTACCTATCGTCTCGTGCACGAGCTTGAAGAGTGGGGCGGTCTGGATAAGACCTCAGATGGCAAATATCAGGTGGGTATGCGCATCTGGGAGTTGGGCCAATTAGCTGGTCGTCGTTTACGCGACCGTGCTCACCCTTTCTTGCAAGATCTCTTTGATCTCACTCACGAGAACGTGCACATGGCTGTGCGCGAGGGAACTCAGACGCTGTATACCGACAAGATTTATGGCTCCCGCAAAGTGCCCCTCATTTCACGCGTGGGTGGCAGACTGCCCCTGCATGCCACGGCCGTGGGCCGTGTGCTGTTGGCAGCCCAGCCTGAATGGTTTATCGAAGCCTATTTCGAGCGTGAATTGGAAACACCCACTCCGAAAACGGTGGTCGATCCTGAGATTCTTCGTGCTGAAATAGATGAGGTGCAGCGCACTGGGTATTCCATCACGATTGAGCAAATGCGCGTGGGGCAGTTCTCTCTGGCGCTGCCGGTCATTGTTGAAGGTCAGACCATTGCTGCGGTGGGTATGGTGCTCGATAAAGCGAAGATTGGTGAGGTGCGCCGCTTGATGCCTTTGATGCGCGGAACCGTCGAAAGCATCCAATCTTCGATGTCTGGCCGGACGATTCGCTAACTATTTTTCCCACGTTTTCCCCGTATTTACGCGGGTGTGAAAAAATCTTTCAATGTCATTCTCATTGAGTGAGAAACATGTCTATCTGTTTACCTCCGACAGGTCGACTATGTAAATAAGCAGTTCAAGGAGGAACGCACATGGGTGCAACCACATACCACGGATACGAGCCCTTCGACATGAAGGACCCCTTCCCCGCTTACGCTGAGCTTCGCCGCGAAGAGCCCGTGATGTATGACGACCGCATCGGTTACTTCGTTGTCTCTCGTTACGACGATGTCAAAGCAGTCTTCGAAGACTGGGAGACCTTCTCCTCTGAAAACGCCCAAGCTCCAGTTCGCCCCATGGGTGCACCTGCCAAAAAGATCATGGAAGAGGGTGGCTTCACCGCATACTCCGGTCTCTCTGCTCGCATTCCGCCAGAGCACACCCGTATTCGCTCCATTGCCTCCAAGGCGTTCACTCCTCGCCGCTACAAAGTTCTCGAACCAGCTATTCGCGAAAACGTTGACATCATGATTGACAAGATGCTCGCCGCGGGAGAACCCGGAGACATCCTCAGCGACATCGCAAACGACCTGCCCACAATCACCATCCTGACCTTGTTTGGTGTTCCCATTTCTCGCATTCCTGAAATCAAGAAGTGGTCGGGTAGCCGCGCTTTAATGACCTGGGCAGAGCTCACCGATGAGGAACAGATTCCTCACGCACACAACCTCGTTGAGTATTGGAACTTCTGCCAGGAAATTGTGGCCAACAATAAGGCGAACCCTGGACAGGACAACCTCGCTGCAGATCTGTTGAAGCTTCAGGCTGAAGGTAATGAGATCTCTGACCACGAAATTGCATCGTTGCTGTACTCGATGCTCTTCGCTGGTCACGAAACCACCACCACCCTGATCTCTAATTCACTGCGCATGCTGCTGTCGAACCCTGAGACCTACCAAGCTCTCGTGGAAGACCCCGAGAAGATTCCAGGCGCCATTGACGAAGTGCTGCGCATGGCAGGAAGCATTGTGGCTTGGCGCCGCAAGGCAACCCGCGATGCAGAAATCGCCGGAGTCAAGATTCCTGAAGGATCTGGTGTTCTTCTGCTCATGGGCTCGGCAAACCGTGATGCCAGCGTGTTTGAGAACCCCGATGTCTTTGACATCGGTCGCGAAAACGCCCGTAACCACATGTCATTCGGTTACGGAATCCACTTCTGCCTCGGAAACCTCCTTGCGAAACTGCAGGGCAAGGTTGCTTTGGAAGAAATCACTAAGAAAATTCCAACCCTGCGACTGATGCCAGGAGCAGACATTAACTTCATCGAAAACATCTCCTTCCGGGTACCAACGTCGGTACCAGTTGAGTGGACCAAGTAAAGGAAAACCATGGGAAAGTACACCTTCGCTTTTGACAGCACAGAAACTCCAGAACACGACCGTCTGGGCGGCAAGTGCACCAGCCTGGCCATCATGACCAGCGCAGGTATGCCTGTCCCTCCCGGATTCGCCGTGACCACTGACGCATTTGATGCGGTGATGAACCAGACCACACTGCGCGATCACATTGTGAAGCACCTCGAAGGTCTAGACCCCAACGATGTGACTGACGTAGACACCCGTGCAGCTCACATCCGCGAACTGATCATGACCCAGGAAGTTCCTGCTGATGTGCGCGATGAAACCATCGCTGCTTACAAGAAGCTCATGGACTTGTGTGGTGGCGAAGTACCTGTCGCCGTACGCTCCAGTGCTACCGCTGAAGATCTGCCTGACGCAAGCTTCGCTGGACAGCAGGACACCTACCTCTGGATTATCGGCCAAGAAGCTGTCATGCAGAAGATTCGTGAATGCTGGGCATCGCTGTACACCGCCCGTGCAATCACTTACCGCATGGCAAACAACATTCCCGATGAGGGTCTGTCAATGGCTGTTGCCGTTCAGAAGATGGTCAACTCTCGCACTTCCGGTGTGGCCATGACCATTGACCCCAGCAACGGTGACAAGTCCAAGATTGTTGTCGACTCCAGCTGGGGCCTGGGTGAGATGGTTGTCTCTGGTGAAGTCACCCCAGATAACTTCCTTATCGACAAAGTCATGATGCACATCATCAACCGCACCATTTCTGACAAGCACGAAGAACTCGTGCCTTCAGGTCACGGCACCGTGATCCGCAAGGAAGTCGACGCCGAGCGTCGCAACAGCCCCAGCCTCAGCGATGAAGAGCTGATTCAGGTCGCAACTTTAGCTAAGGCTGCACACAAACACTACGGAACAGTTCAGGACATTGAGTGGGCTATCGACGCCGACCTTCCTGCAGGTTCCAACGTTCTCCTTCTGCAAAGCCGCCCCGAAACGGTGTGGTCACAGAAGAAGCAGGAAGTGAAAATCACTTCCACCGGTTCCGGTATTGAAGCGATCACAAAGTCGCTGATGGCCCAAATCGGAGACCGCAAGTAAAGCCCCACAACAACGGCAACACCTGCACCACAACCCTGTAACACCAGTCTCGACGATGAGAAAGGCACCACCACATGTTCGGAAAGAAGGCAAAAGCAATGACGCCTAGCGCTGCTCGTAAGAGCTTCGTCTCGCCTTATGACCTGCCAGCACCCAAGGGCGCTGAAGGTTGGCAAGACCTCTACCCATACAACCTTGTATTCCAGGAAAACCTGAAAGACAAGGAAAACGCGAAGTTCTGGTTCTGCGACTCGCAGCACTGGCCCAACGTGTTCAAGCCATTTGAGACCGTCGGTGTGGAATTCGCCGTACGTTGCCTCGGTGCATACAACACCCGCCACTACATCATCCCTCCAGCAAACGGTATTGAATTCCGTATTCACAACGGTTTCTGCTACATGAGCCCTGTTGCAGTTGCACCTGAGCTCATCGGTGACCGCGTTCCTCACTTCATGGAGCGTGCAGGCTACTACTTCCAGAACTGGAACACCCTGCTCGAAAACTGGAAGAAGAAGGTTCTTGCAACCATCGAAGAGATGGACGCCATCAACTTCGAAGCGCTTCCAGAGATGGTTGACATTGAGGTCATCACCAGCGGTGCTGGTATTGACCCCACCGCCAAGATGATGGCTGACTATGACCGCCTCATCCAGCTGGCATACAAGAACTGGGAGCACCACTTCGAGTTCCTGAACCTCGGTTACGTTGCCTACCTGGACTTTTTCGGTTTCTGCAAGGAATCCTTCCCCGGCATCCCCGACTTGGCTATCGCCAAGATGGTGATGGGTGTGGACTCGGTTCTCTTCCGTCCCGATGACGAGCTCAAGGATCTCGCTGAGCTCGCTGTCAAGCACAACCTCACCGCTGTTTTCGCAAAGAACAACGATGCTGCAGCTACTCTGGCTGAGCTCGAAGGCTCTGCAGATGGCAAGAAGTGGATTGCTGCGTGGGAGAAGGCTCAGGAGCCTTGGTTCAACTACACCAGCGGTAACGGTTTCTACGGTTCTGACGTCTACTGGCGTGACAACCTGGATCTGCCAATGGGCTATATCCAGGACTACGTTGTTCGTGCCGCAAAGGGCGAGCAGCTTCACCGCCCCAAGGACGAGCTCATTGCAGAGCGCGACCGCATCACCAGTGAATACGCTGAACTGCTCGATGGCGAAGCCCTCGAGACCTTCAACGGCAAGCTCGGTCTTGCACGCACCGTGTACCCCTACGTAGAAGACCACAACTTCTACATCGAGCACTGGACCATGGGCGTCTTCTGGCGCAAGGTTCGTCAGCTGTCTCGTCTGCTCCACAGCTACGGCTTCTGGACTGAGCCAGATGACATGCTCTACCTGACCCGTGACGAAGTACGTCCCGTACTGTTCGACCTCGCAACCGGTTGGGGTGTTGGCGCAGACTGCATCGCACCTACCTACTGGCCAGCTGAAATTGAGCGTCGTCGCAAGATCGTAGATGCTCTGATGACTGCACGCCCCGAGCCTGCATTCAACGAGCCTCCTGCAGAAATCAACGAGCCATTCACCATCATGCTCTGGGGTATCACCACCGAGCAGGTTCAGCAGTGGCTTGGCGCCGACGAGGGCGACCCCAACCAACTCAAGGGTATGGCAGCATCCCCTGGTGTTGTTGAGGGTAAGGCTCGCGTCATCATGGGACCAGAGGAGCTCGACCAGCTCCAGCAGGGTGAAATCCTTGTTGCTCCTGTGACCGCACCGAGCTGGGGACCTGTCTTCGGCAAGATCAGCGCAACTGTTACCGACATCGGTGGAATGATGAGCCACGCGGCTATCGTTTGCCGTGAGTACGGCCTTCCCGCCGTCACCGGTACCGGTTCTGCTTCCACCAAGATCAAGACCGGTATGAAGCTTCGAGTCGATGGCTCGAACGGTACCGTCGAGATCATTGGCTAAGTTAGCAGCCACTAAGGAATAAACCATGTCGTCCCCATCCCACTCACCAGTTGTCAATCACCTGGGCCGCGATGTCACTGGAAAAATTCCGGACGCATCGCGAGTCCCTGGGATGATTGAACTGAACGAGCGGGATGGGGCGATTTGGTCCCTGGCGAAGGATTTCCTTCGCACACGCGATAACGATGCGCACAGCCTGTATGCATATTCCATCGCCCAAGCTTTGCTCTCACAGATTCCTGAAGCCGATGAAAACATCGTGCTTCCCGCAATTCTTTTGCACGACACTGGCTGGTCCACCGTCGATGAGCGCCTCGCCCTCGAAGCGATTGCTCCCGGAGCCGATGGTTCCCTCGATCACCTCATCATTCAGCATGAGAAAGAGGGTGCACGCATAGCTCGTGAAATTCTCGAGCAGGTCGGTGTCCCCGAAGAAGACATCGTTGCGATTGTGGACATCATTGATGGCCACGACACCCGCCTTGTCGCGATGAGCACAAACGACTCCGTCGTGAAAGACTCCGACAAGGTCTGGCGAGTCACCCCACACGGTCGCCGCGTCGTGATGGACTGGTTTGGCATTGATGCCGAGCAGTCGCTGCGGTTGTGTGCCTACCGCGCATATAACGAACTTTTTACTGACCAAGCCAAAGCCATGTCCAGGGTTCTCGTCACCACAGCGTGCATGGACTACATGGATGAACTGGCTAATACGTACACCCGAGAGGACCTCGCCTAATGGCCACAGATCAATTTGAGGGCAAAGTTGTCATCGTCACCGGTGCAGCTGGCGGCCTCGGTCGCGCATTTGCGCAGGGTTTTGCTGCCGAGGGTGCACAGCTTGTTGTGGCTGATATTGACCTCGCTGGTGTGGAAGAAACTGCAGCGATGCTGACCGCCTCTGGCGCAGCAGCAATCGCTGTCAAGGTAGATGTCACCAACAAAGAATCCACCGATGCCCTCGCTCAGGCAGCCATCGATGCTTTTGGTCGCATTGATGTGCTCATCAACAACGCGGCCATCTATGCAACATTGACCCGCAAGCCTTTTACCGAGATTGACCCCGCTGAATGGGATCGCGTCATGAACGTGAACGTCAAGGGTGCATGGCTGTGTTCCGCCTCGGTATATCCACGGATGACACAACCAGGTGGTCGCATTGTGAACATTGCCTCCGCTACCGTCTTCAGTGGCTCACCTTTATGGATGCACTATGTCGCATCTAAGGGTGCCGTGATTGGTATGACCCGCGTCATGGCACGAGAGGTTGGACCCCAGGGTGTCACCGTTAACGCCATTGCACCCGGCTTTACGCTCACCGAAGCAAGCCTGAGCCTGATGGAAGACGCCGAGACCTATGGCGTGGACCGCGGTGCGATCAAGCGTGCCAGCCAGCCTGAAGACATTGTGGGAACCGCAATTTTCCTCGCGGGCGAACAGTCCGGATACATCACCGGCCAGACCCTCGTGGTCGATGGCGGCAAACAATTTATCTAAGCACTCGTCAGACAGAAAGAGACAACAGGAGTAAGACATGCCTCACGTAACCTATATTTCCCCCGACGGAACCGAGACCACCCTCGAAGCCCGCGATGGTGACTCCGTGATGGAGATCGCTGTCAAGAACGGTGTCAAGGGCATCGTTGCAGAGTGCGGTGGCGCATGCTCGTGTGCAACCTGCCACGTGTACGTCGATGACGCATTCGTCGATGCTGTCGGCGAAGTTTCCGACCTCGAAGACGACATGCTCGATGGTGCTGAGTCTGAGCGTCTTCCTGTTTCCCGCCTGTCTTGCCAGATCAAGATGTGTGCAGACCTCGACGGTCTCAAAGTCCGGATCGCACCTAAGCAGTAATCATCATGAAAGAAAAGATTCTCATCATCGGTGCCGGCCAAGCCGGCATGCAAATAGCCTCGTCGCTGCGCGACGAAGGCTATGCCGGTGATGTCACCATCGTGGGCGAGGAAGCATATGCTCCCTATCAGCGCCCACCGCTGTCAAAGGCCTATCTGGCCGGTGATATGGATGAAGAATCTTTAGAGTTCCGTAACGAACACTTCTATGTTGAAAACAACATTGGCGTGGTTACCGGCGAGCAGATCGAGCATGTTGAGTTTGGTCCCAACGGGGGAGTGGCCACAGGCCGTTCAGGAAAAACCTATGCGTTCGACAAGCTTGCTCTCACCACAGGTGCAGATCCGCGCAAGCTCAAAGTCGACGGAGCAGATCTTGACGGCGTGCTCTACATGCGCCACCTCGACGATGCCAAAGAGCTCAAAAAGCGCTGGGATTCCATTACGAACGTTGTTGTGCTCGGCGGTGGCTTTATTGGCCTCGAGGTTGCGGCAGTTGCACAAAAGCATGGAAAGAACGTCACCGTGCTGCAATCCGGTAGCAGGCTCATGGGTCGTGCAGTCTCGCCTATCGTGAGTGACTTTTATAAAGCAGCCCATGAAAAACGTGGCACCACAGTCACTCTCAATGCTCAGGTGTCTCACCTTGTCGGCGAAAACGGCAAGGTAACCGGAGTGCAACTAGCTGACGGTTCTGTCGTTCCAGCAGACATCGTCATGGTGGGTATCGGTGTCACCGCACGTGGTGAACTGGCCGACCAGTTGGCTCTCGAGATGGAAGATGGCGTCATCGTTGTCAACGAATACGCCGAAACCTCCAACCCAAATGTTGTTGCAGCCGGCGATGCAGTGATTTTGCCGCACCCTCTCGGCCACGAAGGTCAGGTTCGACTCGAATCTGTTCAGAATGCTGTTGATCAGGCCAAGGTTGCAGCGAAAACCCTCATGGGTATTCGCGAGCCATACCGTGCTGTTCCCTGGTTCTGGTCCGATCAGTCAGATCTCAAACTTCAGATTGCAGGCTTGTCTTCTGGATATGACCAGACCGTTATTCGCGGCGATATGGCCGCGGAAAAGTTCTCCGTTCTCTATTACAGGAACGGTTCCCTGTTGGCCATCGACGCTGTCAATGACGTCAGCGACTACATGGCCGTTCGCCGCGCACTCACTGCAGGAGCAAACATTCCTGCAGATGCGGCAGCAGACTCCACCATTGCCCTCAAAACGCTCATCACGGGCGGGGAAGCGTAAAGAAAATGACGATGGAATACACGCATGTCCTTGGAGACATCCCGACCCTCGCTAATGGGGCAAGCCCCCGCGGACAATGGGAAAACCTTGATGCAGTATGGGTGGCAGTTCGCCCCTACCTGCGCACTCGTGCTAACGACATTCACCTGCCACTGTCGTTCAACTTTGCTGAGCTACTCCTGGACCACCACCCCGAGGCAGATTCACTGGTAACTCGCCTGGCAATCCTTCTGCACGACACCGGCTGGGCTCGTGTCGATGAGGAGCGCATCATCTCTGAGGGCTTCCGTAGCGAGAACGCTATGCAGTCTGATATTCGAGTTCTGCACGAAATCGAGGGATGCAATATTGCCCGCGAAGTATTGCCACCCTTGGGATACAGCAATGAGGTCGTCGAGGCAGTGTGCAAGATTATTGACGGCCACGACACTGACCCCAACCATGACGGCATCGAAGATGCCATCATGCGTGATGCTGACCGCCTCTGGCGTTTCCAGCCCACCGGTATGGCCTTCTCTGCACTGTGGTTTGGTAAGACACCACAGGAGATTCGCCTCCGTCTTGAAGACACCATCTATGGCCAGCTCATCACTCCCGAGGCACGCGCCATCGCAGAAGTAGAACTTGCTCGTTCCATCGAACTGCTCAAACTCGACGTTATTCAGTAAGGACATCATGACCACGCTCCAGGAATACCACGACGATAACTTCATCAACGGCGATTGGGTTAAGTCCCTCTCCTCCACGAAGATCGAGATTGTCGATCCTTCCACTGAGGAAGTATGGGGAGCTGTTCCTGCCTCAACCGTTGAAGACATTGACCGTGCTGTTCAGGCAGCGCACAATGCTTTCCGTGGCACGGGCTGGAGCGATATTGGTGCACCCGCACGTGCAGAGATGATGATTCGTCTTGCAGATGAGTTTGAAGCACGCGCTGAGCGCCTAGCCATGATCATTACGAGTGAAAACGGCACAGGAATTACCGAAACTCGCCAGGCTGCAGGTCACGCTGGCAAGCTCCTGCGCTACTACGCCGGCCTGGCCGACTATGTCGACCAGGTTGATGAACGTCCTTTCCCTGGCGTTGCTGACCAGTTCACCGAAGTTGTTCGCCAGCCTCGTGGTGTTGCTGCCTTGATTGCACCTTGGAACTTCCCTGTTGCTCTCGTGATGGTCAAACTTGCTCCGGCACTGATTGCTGGCTGCACAGTGGTCATCAAGCCTGCATCAGAGACGCCTCTGGATCTGCGCATCCTGATGGAAGCAGCCCAGGCCGCAGGTATTCCTGAGGGTGTGCTCAACCTCATCACCTGCAGCCGTGATGTTGTTGGTGCCCTAGTGGAGCACCCGCTCGTGGCCAAGGTTGCGTTCACCGGTTCCACAGGCGTCGGACGCCTGCTCGCTGAGCAGTGCGGACGTCTCCTGCGCCCAGTCACTCTTGAACTTGGTGGAAAGTCAGCAAGCATCGTGCTCCCTGATGCCAACTTGGACTACTTCGCCTCCATGCTCAACCGCACCTGCCTGCGAAACACTGGCCAGACCTGCTACAACTCGACACGTATTCTTGCACCACGGTCGATGTATAACGAGGTCGTTGATGCTGTTGCTACGGTCGTAGGAAACACCATCATTGGCGACCCCTTCGACCCTGCAACTGTGTATGGACCCTCTGCTTCAAAGAAGCAGGCAGCCACTGTTGCTGACTACATTCGTATCGGGCAGGAAGAAGGCGCTCGTGTTGCTGTGGGTGGTTCGGGAATGCCGGAGGGCATCACCCGTGGCTACTACAACAAGCCCACCGTCTTTGCTGATGTGAACAACCAGATGCGTGTGGCCCGTGAAGAAATCTTTGGCCCCGTGCTCGTCGTCATTCCTTACGAGGATGAAAATGACGCCGTGAGCATCGCCAACGATTCGCCGTTTGGTTTGGGTGGCTCTATCTTCACCGAGGACCCTGAGCACGGCGCTGCACTAGCTCGCCGCATTGAATCAGGTTCTGTTGGTATCAACTTCTACGGATCTAACCTTGCTGCCCCATTTGGTGGCTGGAAGGATTCAGGAATTGGTATGGAATACGGCCCAGAGGCCATCGGCGCCTACACGCGCATGAAGTCCATCCACCGCAAGCGCTAAGAGCGGGTCACTTCCACTGAATATCTAGTGGGTCTAGCTTGGACGCAAACTTTCTGAGCTGACGCTCCAGGACGTCTTTGACAATGACGAGGGTGTCTTGGTCGTGGGCGCGAGCTTCAAGAACGAGGACAGAGCTCCCAGGTAACACTTTGCCTTCACCATCGCGGATCAGGAGTTCCCAACCTTGACTGGTTTCTGTCATGGGGCACTTATGAGACAGATGTGAGGCAAGTTGTTTGCCATATCTTTCTGGGCGCTCAATGGCGACCTCTGCGCGTTCAACAAGTTCGAAGCTCATGTGCTCATTATCCAGTGTGAAGGTGAAAATATTCGAGGCCCCCATCCTGCTGGTCCGGGGGCCTCGAAGTTTTGTGTGGTTATGAACGCCAGTCGTCAGCGTCGTAATCCCAGCCAACATAGCCTTCAGCGATAAAGGTCTGTCCAGCCAGAGATTCGGTGTGTGAGTAGAGGTCTGCAACTTGACGGTTCTTATCGAACTCGGTTGCATCCGGTGCGATGTGCAGCATGGTGGTCATCATGTAGGAGTAGTTGGCGGCCTTCCAAATGCGCTTGAGCGCGTCTTCTTGGTAGGTGTCCAAGTACTTTTCAGACCCTGAGCGGTAGTACTCACGCAGTGCGCGGTTGAGCCACAACACATCGCTGAAAGCAAGGTTCAGACCCTTAGCTCCTGTGGGGGGAACGGTGTGTGCTGCATCACCCATCAGGAAGACCTTGTTCTTGCGCAGGCTGTCGTGGACGTAGCTGCGGAACTTCAACACGTCCTTGCGGAAGATGGGACCGCGCTTGAGTTCGTGGGTTGCCACACCAGCCTGAAGCTTGTCCCAGATCTGCTCATCGTTGACGGCATTGACATCCATGTTGGGGTCGCACTGGAAATACATGCGCTGGATGTGTTCGTCACGAGTGGAGATGAGCACGAAGCCTTCTTCAGAGCGGCTGTAGATGAGCTCTTCCGAGCTTGGTGGCGCCTCGACAAGGATTCCATACCAACCGAAGGGGTATTCGCGGGCCATGCCGCTGAAGCGGTCACCGGTGACGTATTCGCGGGCGATGCTCATCGAACCGTCAGCACCGATAACAAAATCCGCTGAGATTTCGAATGCTTCACCGGTGGCAGTCTTGCCCACAATCATGGGTCCGTTGGGGCCATCCACAACCTTGTCGGCGAGGTGTTCAAACAGGGGAGTAACCCCAGCGGCGACGCGTGCCTTGATTTGAGCCTTGAGAACTTCGTGCTGGGGGAACAGATACACACCCTTGCCGGTCAGCGAGGGGAAATCGAAACGGTGAGCGTGACCGTCAAAGTGAAACTCGATGCCATCGTGACGCATGGTTTCAACATGCTCTCGAGAGACAACGTCGGTGTCGACGAGAACTTCAACCGCGGGGGATTCCAGAATTCCTGCTTTGACTGTTTCTTCGATGTCTTCGCGGCTGCGACCGTCGATCACGACAGAGTCGATGCCGGCGCGCTGGAGGAGGTGTGCAAGCTGGAGTCCTGCGGGGCCAGCGCCCAGAATGCCTACCTGGGTGCGAATAGTTGTGGTCATCTTTGAGCCTTTACTTCTTCAGGGGAAACGTCTGTGTCAATTCAGGCCTGTTCGCCACAGTGAAACAAGGATAAAGTTTCATGAGATGGAATTTTCAGAAGGGACAACCCGATGAGCCCTGCACGGGTTGAAAGTGGTGCACCCACTGCACTGCTGGAACGAGCCATGGAGATACTTGGATGCTTTGACTCCAAGCACAGCGCCCTCACCCTGACGCAGATCGCAGAGATTACGAAGCTTCCCATGTCGACCTGTCACCGGATAGTGGGCACTCTCGAGCAGGGTGGCTTCCTGAGCAAGGGTGGCGATCGTCGTTTCCGGGTAGGGACCAAGCTCTGGACCATTGCCCAACATGCGCCGCTGAGTGAGCGTTTGCGTGAAAGCGCTCTTCCCACCCTGGCTCGCCTCTATGAAGAGACGGGGGAGAACGTGACGCTTGCAGTTCTCGACCGCGGTCAGGCACTCTATGTTGACCGTCTGGTTGGTGAACGCAGTATCCCCACCATCAGCCGCGCGGGAGGCCACCTTCCACTGCACACCACCGGTGTGGGCAAAGTATTGCTTGCCTATCAATCTGAGAAAGCTATTGAGCAATACCTTGCCCAACCACTTCCTAAGCCCACCCCACAATCCATTACTAACCCGGAAGCCCTGCGAAAAGACCTGGCAGAAGTTCGCAAGAACGGTTACTCGATCACCCGGCAAGAAATGACACGTGGCAGTGGCTCTATCGCTGTTCCCATCATGCGCAAGGGGAAGTGTGTTGCCGCCGTTGGCGTGATTGTTCACCTCAACAGACTCGACATCAATCGTTTGGTTTCCACCCTGACAGATGCGGCTGCTTCCATCGCAGCTGAGCTCGATGCCCAGTAGCTGTCACTTCAGCGAAATAGACTCGAATCGTGACACAAAAGAGCACTCCCTCTCGCACTGTCACTGGTCGCGCGCTCGCCGTCCTCGACACCTTTGATGCAAAGCATCGACGTCAGTCATTAGCTTCCATCGCCAGGCGCGCTGACCTTCCCCTGACGACAACCCACCGTCTCGTTCATGAGTTGGAGAAGCAGGACGCCCTAGTTCGTGGTTCCGACGGGGATTATGAAATCGGAAGCAAAATCTGGCGATTAGGAATGCTTGCGTCGGTTCACGCAGACCTGCGTGAAGTCGCGCTTCCCTACATGGAAGATGTGTATCAACTTGGCAGTGATGCGGTTCAAATAGCGGTGCTTGATGGATTCCGCTGTTTGATTGTGGACCGTATTGCTGGCTCGCGAAGCCTGGAAGTCATGAGTAAACCTGGCTCCAGGCTTCCTCTTCACGCCACGGGGGTGGGCAAAGTTCTTCTTGCACACGGAGGCTCAGAACTGCAGCATGCAGTGTTCAACTCTTTGGATAAGTTCACGGATCAAACCATCACTGATCCGGGTTTATTGGATTCCCAACTCAAATCCATTCGCACGCAAGGCTTTGCGTGGACGCGTGAAGAACTCGCGGAGGGAGCAATTTCCATTGCTGTGCCCTTGCGTGGCAAGGGCGGCAACGTGATTGCGGCGCTGGGCATTGTTGCTCCCAGTGATGGACGCGACTTGGGCAAAATGGTGCCGGTCATGCAGGTCACCGGTGCTGCACTGTCACAAAAACTGGTTGAGGCAGGTCTGGGCGAGACGGTTCGCCCTCAAGCTGAAATAAATTAGCCTTCCACTATCCGGAAGGCTCCTTGGAAATCTGCGCCACAATGCAGTTGTCTGGATACAGGCTTTATTGCTTTTATTCAGAGTTTTCAAGGGAGAATCATGGCACGCGTTGTTCGAGGAACACCACGAACCCCACTCGAGATTGTTGACGGCCTCGCCGCACTCGGATCCGCCACCGTTCATGAGGCCCAGGGCCGAATTGGTCTGTTGAACCGTCGTCTGCGCCCCATCTTCCCCGCAATGATTGCTGGAAATGCGCTGACCTGTGAAGTTGCCCCCGGCGATAACTGGATGATTCACGTCGCCGTTGAGCAGGCTCAGCCTGGAGACATTCTGGTTGTCACTCCCACCAGCCCCTGCGACGACGGTTACCTGGGTGACCTTCTTGCCGAGAGTCTGATGGCTCACGGCGTGCGCGGACTCGTCATTGACGCCGGTGTGCGCGATGTGGCCACGCTGACCGAAATGGGCTTCCCTGTCTGGTCCAAGACCATCAGCTCGCAAGGAACTGTCAAGGAAACTATTGCAAACGTGCAGACACCCATTTTGATGGCAGACCAGCTGGTTCGCCCCGGGGATGTCATCGTGGCTGACATTGACGGCGTCTGCTTGGTCAAGCGCGAAGATGCCGAAAAGGTTCTCAAGGCTGCTCAAGAGCGCGAAGCAATGGAAGCCGGCAAGCGCAAGCGTCTTGCTGCGGGTGAACTCGGTCTCGATATTTACAACATGCGCGAGAAGCTCGCTGCTAAGGGACTCGTCTACGAGGACTACCAGGGATGACCAATTCTCAAGTAGCCGTCGACTGCGCAGTCATGCGCGGAGGAACATCCAAGGGACTGTTCTTCCTCGCCAGTGATTTGCCTGCAGATCGTGCTGCCCGTGACACCTTCCTACTTGCAGCGATGGGGTCACCAGACGTGCGCGAGATTGACGGCATGGGTGGCGGACACCCACTCACCTCTAAAGTTGCCGTTGTCTCGAAGTCTGAGCGAGACGGCATCGATGTGGATTACCTCTTTTTACAGGTGTGGCCTGACCGCGCTGAGGTCAGCGACCAGCAGAACTGCGGAAACATCCTGGCAGGTGTGGGCCCCTTTGCTATTGAAAAAGGTTTCGTCCGCGCAGCAGATGGTGTGACTCCCGTTGCCATCTACATGGAAAACACTGACTCCAAGGCGACTGCTTTTGTCGAGACTCCCGGTGGAGTCGTGAACTATGCCGGCACCGCACGGATTGACGGAGTTCCTGGAACTCACGCCCCTATCACCATCAACTTTGAAGATGTTGCTGGATCCAGCTGTGGTGCTTTGCTGCCCACCGGCAACATAGTGGATGAGGTTCTCGGCGTGCAGGTGACTTGCATCGACAACGGCATGCCTGTTGTCTGCCTGAATGCTTCCGACTTCGGCATTACTGGCTATGAAACTCCAGCTGAGCTCGAGGCAAACGCAGAACTCAAGGCCCGCGTGGAAGAAGTTCGCTTAGCAGTTGGTCCGCTCATGAACTTAGGTGATGTCACCAACAAAACCGTGCCCAAGATGAGCTTGCTAGCGCCAGCCCAAGACAGTGGCCTCGTCTCTACCCGCACCTTCATTCCTCACCGTGTGCACGAAAGCATCGGTGTGCTGGGCGCTGTCTCCGTTGCCACTGCCTGCATGCTGGAGGGAAGCGTTGCTGCCCAGATTGCTGGCCTAGACACCGTGGGTTCGAGCATGGAGATTGAGGTTGAACACCCCACCGGGTTCTTCACCGTCCAGATGGAAGTAGATAACTCCTCGGGCACACCTGTTGTGACAAAGTCTGCGCTGCTGCGCACCGCCCGCATGCTCATGCAGGGATCAGTTTTTGTACCTCAAACCGCGTGGGAGAACGCATGATTATCGACATTCACGGCCACTACACAACAGCGCCTGAGCTGCACAACCAGTGGCGTATTGACCAGCTTGCTGCCTATGCTGCTGGTCAGCCCAGCCCTGAATACCCTGAAATCTCTGATGAGATAATCCGAGAGACCATTGAGCAGAACCAGCTCAAGCTCATCAAAGAGCGCGGCTCAGACCTCACTATCTTCTCTCCACGCGCTTCGGCTATGGGCCACCACGAGGGAGACCAGCGCATCAGCCTGGAGTGGACTGTTGCTTGCAACAACCTCATCAAGCGCGTTGTTGACCTTTTCCCTGAAGACTTCGTGGGTGTTGCTCAGCTGCCCCAGTCACCTGGTGCTGATCTGACCGAGACCATCAAGGAAATGGAACGCTGCATCAATGAACTGGGCTTCATTGGTGTGAACCTTAACCCTGACCCCTCCGGTGGTCAGTGGCAGACCGTTCCCTTGACGGACAAGTTCTGGTACCCCCTCTACGAGAAGATGGTCGAACTTGATGTTCCCGCCATGATACACGTCTCTGCCTCGTGTAACCATAACTTCCACGCCACCGGCGCTCACTACATGAACGCTGACACCACAGCGTTCATGCAATTGCTGCAGGGAAACCTGTTCGCAGACTTCCCCACACTGCGATTCATCATTCCTCACGGTGGTGGTGCTGTTCCTTACCACTGGGGTCGTTACCGTGGTTTGGCAGACATGCTCAAGCAGCCCAGCCTGGATACTCATCTGATGAACAACGTCTTCTTCGACACCTGTGTCTACCACCAGCCAGGTATTGATCTTCTTGTCGATGTCATCGACAACAAGAACATCCTCTTTGGTTCGGAAATGATTGGTGCCGTTCGCGGAATCGACCCACAAACCGGTCACTACTTCGATGACACCAAGCGCTACATCGACGTAGCGAAGATCTCCGACGAAGAACGCACCAATATCTTCTCTAAGAATGCCCGTAAGGTATTTCCTCGCCTGGACGCCATGCTGCAGGAGCGTGGACTATGAGCGCATTTGTAAAAGATGCTGACTGGCTCGACTGGCACCCCAACCCCAGCAAGCCCAAGTTCAAGGTCCCTGCAGGTGCTGTAGATGCCCACTGTCACGTGTTCGGTCCAGGTGATGTGTTCCCCTTCGCACCCGAGCGCAAATACACTCCCTGCGATGCAAGTTGGGAACAACTCTTTGCTCTGCGCGACTTCCTCGGCTTCGAGAAGAACGTTGTGGTGCAGGCCACCTGCCACGGCGCAGACAACTCAGCGTTGCTGGATGTTCTTGAGCGTGCCAATGGTAAAGCCCGTGGTGTCGTCACTGTGAAGCCAGATATCACTGTCGAAGAACTGCAGCGCATGCATGATCTGGGTGTGCGCGGCGTTCGCTTCAACTACGTCAAGCGTTTGGTTGATCCTAAGCCAGATGACTACTACAGGGAAATCATTGAAAAAATCCGGCCCCTCGGTTGGCATGTTGTGCTCTACTTCGAGCCTGCAGACCTGAAGGAAAAGAAGGATTTCTTCAACTCGCTGAACATCCCACTCGTGATTGACCACATGGGACGTCCCGATGTGACCAAGCCTGTCGACAACGAAGAATTCGACATGTTCCTTGATTTTATGCGAGGCAACAAAGACATCTGGTGCAAGGTCAGCTGCCCAGACCGCCTTACCAAGAGCGGATCACCTGAGTACGCAGATGTTGTTCCCTTCGCCAAGAAGATAGTTGAAGAATTCCCTGACCGCGTTTTGTGGGGCACAGACTGGCCGCACCCCAACATGAAGACTGAGATGCCCGATGACGGCATCTTGGTTGACTATGTCCCCTCGATTGCAGTAACCCCTGAGCTGCAGGAGAAATTGCTTGTTACTAACCCCAACACCCTCTACTGGAGCTAATCATGAAGCCCAACTTTGAGCAGTACAAGGACATTCCAGGAACGACCATCTTCACCATTGAGTTGGCTCGTCAAGGATTCCACCTCAACCAGTTCTGCATGAGCCTGCGTACTGAAGAAAACCGCAAGCGCTTCCTGGCAGATAACCGTGCCTACCTCGACGAGTGGGACATGACTGAAGAGCAGAAGCAAGCGGTTATTGACCGCGACTTCCAAAAGATGCTCGACCTGGGCGGAAACGTCTACTTCCTGTCCAAGATTTTTGCATCAGAAGGACTCTCCTATGTTCAAGCCGTCAGCACAATGACGGATATGAACGTGCAGGAATACCAGCAGATGATGTTGGACGGCGGCCGCAATATTGAAGGCTGGCGTTCAAAGAAGGAACGAGGCGAAGCATAATGGCCAAGATTGTTGCAGGTATTGCGACCAGTCACGTCCCCGCCGTCGGCCACGCGGTTGACTCGGGCAAGACCCAGGACGCCTACTGGAAGCCCATGTTTGATGGCTACGAATTCTCCAAGCAGTGGGCCAAAGACAACCCCGCTGATGTCGCGATCATCGTGTACAACGACCACGCGTCCTACTTCGGCATGGAAATCATGCCCACCTTCGCCATTGGAATCGCAGATAGCTACGCCATCTGCGACGAAGGCTATGGCCCACGTCCCGTGCCCGTTGTAGAAGGTGCTCCTGAGCTGGCAACCCACCTCGCAGCGTCGCTGATCACGGACGATTTCGATATGACCGTGCTCAACGTTCTTGAGGTTGACCACGGACTCACTGTGCCCATGTCGTTGATGTATGGCACTCCCGACAAGTGGCCTACCAAAGTCATTCCTTTGCCCGTCAACGTGGTGATGAACCCACAGCCCTCTGGTGAGCGTTGCCTCGCCTTGGGTAAGGCAATCCGCCGCGCTGTAGAGCAGTTCGATGGTGACCTCAAGGTTGAAGTGTGGGGAACCGGGGGCATGAGCCACCAGATCCAGGGTGCACGAGCAGGTTTGATCAACCTGCCCTGGGACATCCAGTTCATGGATGACCTCATCAACCAGCCTGAGGTGCTGCAATACAAGCCACACTTGGAATACATGATCGAAGCCGGTTCTGAAGGCGTTGAACTCATTATGTGGCTCATTATGCGTGGAGCCCTCGGTGACAAAGTCAACGAGGTTTACCGCTTCAACCACGTTCCTGCCTCCAACACCTCAGTTGGACACCTCATTTTGACCCCGAAGGAAGACTAAGAATGACCGTCAACATTGCCGTCGTAGGCTTGGGAGCCTTCGGTCAGAAGCATCTGGATGCTCTGGCCAACATCGCTGACGCCAACATCAAATACGTCGCTCACAGCCGCCAGAACGTGGCTGATGAAATCGCTGAAAAATACGGCGCAGACAAGGGCTTTGACAACTACACCGAGCTTCTGACCCAGCCAGACCTTGACGGTGTGATCCTTGCCACCCCGACCCAGATGCACCATGACCAGACCATTGAGGCTCTGCGTGCAGGAAAGCACGTCATGGTGGAAATCCCCATGGCAGATAACCTGCAGGGTGTTCAAGAAATCGTGGATGTCCAGAAGGAAACCGGCTTGATCGCCATGGCGGGTCACACCCGTCGTTTCAACCCCTCACACCAGTGGGTTCACAACAAGATAACCGCCGGAGAATTCAACATTCAACAGATGGATGTGCAGACCTACTTCTTCCGCCGCACCAACATGAATGCTCTTGGCCAGCCACGTTCGTGGACTGACCACCTGCTGTGGCACCACGCAGCCCACACGGTGGACCTGTTCCAGTACCAAACAGGCGAGAAGATCGTGAAGGCGAACGCCATTCAGGGTCCTAAGCACCCTGAACTTGGTATTGCCATGGACATGTCCATCCAGTTGGCCACCGAAACCGGCAAGATTTGCACCCTGTCACTCTCGTTCAACAACGATGGACCGCTGGGAACCTTCTTCCGCTACATCGGCGACACTGGAACCTACATTGCCCGCTATGACGACCTTGTTACCGGCAAAGAGGAAGTCATTGATGTCTCCAACGTCGATGTGTCCATGAACGGTATTGAACTTCAGGACCGTGAATTCGTGGCAGCGATCAAGGAAGGCCGTGAACCTAACGCGAGTGTTGCTCAGGTTCTTCCCTGTTACATCGTTCTCGACAAATTGCAGCAGCAGCTGGACTACTAAACCTTTCTGCCACCTCCAGGACAGAACGAGTTATCCCCGCACACTGTGCGGGGATAACTCGTTAAGACTTCTTCGCCGGAGGCTGAGCGTGTGGAATTTTCTTCCCATGCATGATGCGGCCGTGCGTGAACTGGATGGGTGCAATCATGGTGCTTTCGTATCCGCTCTGTGCCAAAATCTCCACCACATCCTGCATTTCTATTTGGTGGCGTTTGAAGTTGTGCGCGGCATCATTGATGAGTTCTTGAGCGCTGGCAGCAGTCATGCCCTCGAATTTACGCTGAATTTCTTGCCAGGCAAAGTCCTGCAATCCGATACTCTCGGCAGCCCAGAGAGTATCTGTGAGAGCTCCGGTGAGAGATTTAGCCAGAAGGTTTCTTAACAGCTGACGGGTGGCAACATCCCCTGCCCTATCTGAAATGAAATAGGCAGGAAGGGATAAGGCAGTGAGCTCAGAAACCAGTCGCTTTGCAGCAGCACCAGAGGCTTCCACGCCTACCTCTGCCACGAGGGCGGCATCTGCACAGGCGCCCTCGGGAACAGTTTGTTTAATGCTCTGTTTGAGGTCAGGAGTTCCTGCAGAGAAATCTGCATAGATTGCTCCTGCTTTCAGGACAGGAGAAATCTTCTCTGCTGTTGAAAGAGCTAGATGCGGTGCGCTCTGCACGAGCACGATATCTGCACCCTCGATGGCTTCTTCGATGCTCGAACTGACCGGAATAGGGACATAATGCGGGACATGAGCATCAAAGCCCGCCACGTCTGCGCCGGCGTTCTTGAGTGATACAGCTAACTCAAGCAGGGAGTCAGATAAACCGATAACAGCGATACGAGTCATGGAGTTCCTAGCGGTCAAACATTTTCAACTGCGCTGCAGAGTGGTGATCACCAATGGGTTGCGTGACATTATCTAAACGCGCTATTTGGTCATCGCTGAGCACAACATCCACCGCCGCGAGGTCCTCTTCGAGGTGATTGATCCGCACAGTGCCCGGAATGGGGGACCAGTCCGAACCTTTCGCTAACAGCCAGGCAATAGCAAGCTGAGCTGGAGTGCAGCCAACTTCTTCCGCAATGCTGATGACCTCGGTGAGGATTTCTTTGTTCTTCTCGAAAGCTTCTGGCTCAAAGCGAGGATTCGTCAAACGCCAGTCATCGGCGTCGAACTGATCCAGCGAGGTGATCTTGCCGCTGAGCATCCCGCGTCCTAAGGGGGAGTAAGGAACAAAGCCAATACCTAGCTCTCGCAACAAATCGAGAGTGCCGTCTTCACCATCTCGAGTCCACAGTGAATATTCCGATTGCAACGCTGTAATGGGGTGAACGGCGTTTGCCCGGCGAATAGTTTCTTTACCCGCTTCGGAAAGACCAATGTGACCAATCTTTCCTTCAGTAATGAGTTCCTGGAGAGTTCCGATCACGTCCTCGATCGGAACAGACTTATCCACGCGGTGCTGGTAGTACAGATCGATGTAATCCATGCCCAGGCGCTTGAGGGATTGCTCCACGGAATAACGAATATTTGCCGGGGTGGAATCCATACCAAGTTTGCGGTCAGGCCCCTCGCCGGTCATGAGACCAAACTTGGTGGCAATAACGACCTTGTCTCGGTGAGCTTTGAGGGCCTTGCCCACGAGAACTTCGTTCTTGAAGGGGCCATAGATTTCAGCAGTGTCGAAGAATGTCACACCGAGATCTAAGGCACGGTGAATCGTGGCAATGTGCACTTCGTCGGGCTGATCCTTGCCTGTGAACAGGTGTGACATTCCCATGCAGCCTAAGCCGATTCGAGAAACGGTGAGCTCGCGTAACTGGGTGTACTTCATGTGTGGATCTCCAAGTTAGGGATGTGTCATTGACAGCACATCTAGGGCACTGTCGAGTTGTTCGAGCGTGAGCTTCTTGCCATCGACATAGCCGAGTTCCAGCGTGGCTTCGCGGATAGTGATGCCGTGAGCAACGGCATGCTTGGCGATCTTTGCTGCTGCTTCATAACCGATGTATTTATTCAGCGGTGTCACGATCGAGGGACTGGACTCTGCCAGTGCCCGAGCTCGCTTCACATTAGCCTCTAGGCCGTTAACAGTCTTATCGGCCAAGATGCGTGCTGAGGCAGAAAGTAAACGGATTGATTCCAGCACGGAGCTTCCCATCACGGGAATGGCGACGTTGAGCTCAAAGAGTCCAGACGCGCCACCCATCACAACAGCCGCATCATTACCAATGACACGCATGCAGACCATGAGTACTGCTTCGGGAACTACAGGATTCACCTTGCCCGGCATGATGGAGGAGCCTGGTTGCAGATCAGGGATATGAATTTCAGCAAGGCCGGTATTCGGACCTGAGCCCATCCAGCGGATGTCATTACAGATCTTGGTCAAGCTCACCGCGATGGTGCGCAAAGCACCTGAGGCCTCCACCAAGCCGTCACGGTTAGCTTGGGCTTCAAAATGGTCACGGGCTTCAGTGATCGGCAGTTTGGTTTCTTTGGCCAGTTTCTTAATGACCAACTGAGGGAAACCCTTGGGGGTGTTAATTCCCGTTCCCACGGCTGTTCCTCCGAGGGGAACCTCGGCAACACGGGGCAGGGCAGCTTTGATGCGTTCAATGCCTAAGCGAATCTGTGCTGCATAGCCGCCAAACTCTTGGCCGAGAGTAACAGGGGTGGCATCCATGAGATGGGTGCGCCCTGACTTGACCACCGTTGCCCACTTCTTGGCTTTCTTCTCGAGTGCCTTAGCGAGATATTCCAAAGATGGAATGAGATCTTTGATGAGTGCACTGGTCACGGCCACGTGCACGGACGTGGGGAACACATCGTTGGAGGACTGTGAGCAATTCACGTGATCATTTGGGTGAACAGGCTTCTTCAGTTTCTTTGAGGCGAGAGTAGCCAGCACCTCGTTCATGTTCATGTTTGAGCTGGTACCAGAGCCCGTTTGGTAAATGTCGATAGGGAACTGATCGTCATACTTGCCCGCAATAACCTCATCGGCCGCCCAGGCGATGGCTTCAGCGATGCGCTGGTTTAACACACCCAGTTCAGCATTGGCCAGGGCAGCAGATTTCTTGATTTGCGCCAGGGCTGCGATGTGAGCTCCCTCGAGAGTGGAGCCTGAGATGGGGAAGTTCTCCACCGCGCGCTGTGTTTGTGCACCATAGAGCGCAGTGATGGGAACCAGCACTTCACCCATCGTGTCGTGTTCGACGCGGAATTCCTTGTTTGTGGCCACGAGTAGTCCTTTGGGGATAAAGGGAGGGGAGAAAGTTAGATACCGATGTCTCCTACGACAACATCGGGCTTAACAGCACCTTGACCCAAGCGATAGTTGGCGCCCACGATGGCGAGTTTGCCGTCGGCAATTGCCTGGGTAATGAGTTCTGAACTTTCCATCAGTTCAGCAATGGTGTCGCGCAGGTGTTCGCGACCCACTTCGAGAGCATCAACGTCTGCGGGGTTGAGGGAACCATCGGGAGCGAACTGTCCTGCCTTGCCGGCAACACGACGAATAGCGGGAACGATGCGCGCAACCAGGCTCGCAATGTGGGGAGGAAGCTGTGAGGCATCTGGACCCAACATGTTGATTGCGCCCTTGACTGCCCCACAGTTGTCGTGGCCGAGCACGACAATGAGAGGAACTTCCAAGATGCCCACGGCATATTCCAGTGAGCCCACGACAGAGTCAGAAATAATCTGGCCTGCGTTACGCACAACGAATAAGTCTCCCAAGCCCTTATCAAAAATGATCTCTGCGGCGAGACGGGAGTCAGAGCAGCCGAAGAGGGCGGAGAGGGGACGCTGTTCTTCCATGAGTTCGGCACGGCGTTCCACGTCCTGGCGAGGGTGAGCGGGGGCGCCAGAGACGAAGCGTTCGTTACCGCGAATCATTTCAGCCCAAGCGTCAGCTGGGCTTAGTCGCGTTCGGTTCATTGGGCGCTCCTCAGGTCTGCCGTAATCGAGGTGGCCAGCTGTTCAAATTCAACAGGGTCAGCCGTGCCAAAGAGGACGATGGTGGCATCACCGGAGGTGGTGACCATCGCGTATTCAACATTGCCGGGATCACTCATTTCCCGGTTGTCATATACGGTCCAGACTTGGCCATCGATTGTCATTTCTCCCGTTGGGGGATATTCATTGAGAGTTTGTGAAACCCATGTCGCGTCAGCCTCAAAAGCTTCATTGAAAGCAATGAACTGATCGTTGGGAGTGATGAAACCGATGTACCAACTGGTCACTTTGCCATTGTTGGCATTACGCAGCTCTGCTGCGTTTGCTCGCCAATCTTCTGGCATGGCAGGCACAAGCAGGTCACGGTTTAACGTTTGCGCGGCAACCTCGCTCTGGGCCACGTAGTCAATGTTCCATTGGGGGTCACCATCGGGGCGAGGCACGAGGAAATAAATCACCAACACCAATGCCAGAGTGACCAGCATGGAATAGACCAGGTTGTTGATGGTCTTACGAGATTTGTAAAGCCTTGAATTTTCCGCTTTACGAGCAGCAGTCTCTTCTGGTGTCTCGGGCCTACCTAGCTCCGCGACAATCTTGGGTTCCTTCTTGCGAGGGCTCATTCTGCTGAGGCGCCTGCAGAATCTAAACCAGCCCGGGCGGCGTTCAGGCGCTCTTTGGCTCCAACCAGCCATTCTTCGCAGCGAGCGGCAAGTGCTTCACCGCGCTCCCAGAGGGTGAGAGTTTCTTCGAGAGTGGGGCTACCTTGCTCGAGTTGCGCAACGACAGCGACGAGCTCATTACGTGCTTCTTCGTAGCTGAGCTTGGAGACATCTGCTGGTGTTGCCATAGCTCAATTCTACCTGCAGCGGTGGTGTGCGTTCACGTCCTGTGCACAGCATTCCTGCAGGGCAGACAAACACCGTCCTAGTGAGCCAGAATGAGGGTATGCGTGCAGCCGTAGCTATCAGTCAAGACCCGTCCAACCCTCTAGCAGGGCTTGTTGTTCAAGATATGCCCGAACCTCAAGCGGTTCCTGGCTGGGTCAAGGTCAAAGTTGTTGCCTCCTCGTTGAACCCACACGATCTGTGGACCCTCAAAGGTGTGGGCCATCCAGCTGAGCGCATCCCGATGATCTTGGGCTGCGATGCAGCCGGATATCTCGAAGATGGAACCCCTGTGATTGTTCACCCCGTATTTGGAGACGCAGAGCGCGGACATGGTGACATCACCATGGATCCGCAGCGTGCTCTGCTCTCGGAAGTCCACAACGGTGGTTTTGCTGAATGGGTGCTCGTTCCAGAAACACATGTTGTGCCCAAGCCTGACTACTTCAGTTTTGAGGAAGCTGCTGTTCTTCCCATCGCGTGGGGTACCGCGTACCGCATGTTGTTCACCCGTGCGGGACTCAAGCCTGGAGATAAGGTCCTGGTGCAAGGTGCCACCGGTGGTGTTGCCAGTGCGGCTATCTCTTTAGCCAAGGCAGCTGGCGCCACGGTCTATGCCACTACTCGCGATGACGCAAACTTTGATTTTGCGAAAAAGGCAGGAGCAGACGAGGTGTTCATCACCGGAGCCCGTTTGCCTGAACGTGTCGATATTGTCGTGGAAACCATCGGGGAAGCCACCTGGTCACATTCGCTCAAAGCGCTTCGCCCCGGGGGAACTGTTGTTATTTGTGGCGCAACATCGGGCCCGAATGCCTCAGCAGACCTGAACCGGGTGTTCTATCAGCAGCTTTCGGTGATTGGGTCAACAGGATGCACCGTGGATGAATTTACCCACCTGCTCGCATTTATGCAGTCTGAAGGATTACGTCCCACCATTACCGACACGGTGAGCCTAGAAAACATCCATGAGGGTTTCCAGAAGCTCCTAGCTGGCAAACAGCTCGGCAAGATTGCCGTGAGAGTCAGCGAAGAACACTAAGCACTTCACTAAGAAAGAAGCACACTACTTCTTTTTCGGTGCACCCTTCGAAACAGCGTCAACAGTTCCCTCGGCAAGGGTCAGCGTGAATTCAGTGTTTGCTGGAGCATCCTTCGCACTGCGTGCGACGGAGCCGTCAGCTAATACCGCTATGGCGTAGCCACGATCCAAGGTTTGCTGAGGCGAGAGCGCTCGCAGCTGAGTTTTCAAGGACACTGTCTCTTGCATGGCGTTGTGCAATGCGCGGTCGACAAGGTCAGAACCGCGCTGCACGTTACGCACAATCTCTTCAGCCCGAGTGGCAATGATCCAATCAGAATCTGCCAGGACGGGGCGAGAACGAAGGCTCTCTAAGCGCTCCAGCTCAGTGGAGAGGAAACTTGTGACCTTGTTGCTGATGCGGCTCTTCGCATCAGCAACGCGAGCAAGTTCCTCACTCACGTCGGGAACAACCCGCTTGGCTGCATCGGTGGGGGTGGAAGCGCGCAGATCTGCCACGTTATCTAACAGGGGCGCATCGGCCTCGTGGCCGATGGCGCTGACCAGTGGAGTAACACAGGCAGCTGCCACACGCACAAGCTTTTCATCGCTGAAGGGCAAGAGGTTCTGGAAATCGCCACCACCGCGCGCAATGATGATGACATCAACCTCGGGGTCGGCATCCAATTTCTGGATAGCGGCAATCACCTCGGGAACAGTTTGGTCGCCTTGCACCTTGGTGTGGATGACCTTGAATTCCACCTGTGGCCAGCGCAGATGCGCATTGCGCAGAACATCTTTCTCTGCGTCAGAGTTTTGACCGGTGATCAGCCCAATGCATTGCGGCAAGAACGGAAGTGGAACCTTCCGGTCAGCGTCAAAGAGGCCCTCCATAGCCAGCTGAGCGCGAAGGCGCTCCAACTTCTCCAACAGATCGCCCAAGCCGACATGGCGCAGTTCGAGAACATTAAGCCCCAACTGGCCATTCTTTTTCCAAAAGTCCACTTTGACGAGCGC
Source organism: Aurantimicrobium minutum (assembly GCF_002355535.1). Lineage (NCBI taxonomy): Bacteria > Bacillati > Actinomycetota > Actinomycetes > Micrococcales > Microbacteriaceae > Aurantimicrobium > Aurantimicrobium minutum. The sequence goes on along the minus strand of NZ_AP017457.1, from coordinate 981,351 downwards.
AATAACGCGGTCACCCTGTTTGATGTCATCAGGCATCTTGGTGCGGGCGTTCGACCAAATGGTGAAGCCCATAGTGGAGTCTTCTGTGAGGTCTTTGAGTTTTCCAAAGATTCCCGAGGAACGCTGATCCCACTGGGTGATCTCGCCTTCAACCCACACCAGACCGAGGCGGTCAAGGTATGCCTTGAGCTTGGTCGTCAAGGCAGCAATGGGCCACGGCTCGTCCGGGGTCGATGCTGCCTCACTCATACCTATCAGGCTAGTAGAGACCACGGGCAAACACTCATCTTCGTCGCCTAAGCTGGAGTACGTGAGCGCAACGAATATTGGACTGGGTATGCCCCGCATCCCCCGCCCCATGAAGACCCTGGTTGAGATGCCATCGCCGAACCCGAAGAAGGTTCTCCTGGCTTCCCCACGCGGTTATTGTGCTGGCGTTGACCGTGCAGTCATCACGGTAGAGAAGGCACTTGAAACCTATGGCGCACCCGTCTACGTGCGCAAAGAGATCGTTCACAACAAGCATGTTGTCTCCACCCTCGAAGAGGCGGGCGCCATCTTCGTCGACGAAGTCGATGAAGTTCCAGAAGGCTCACATCTCGTGTTCTCAGCTCACGGTGTCTCACCAGCGGTGGTGGCCAGCGCTGAAGCGAAGAACATGCAAACCATCGATGCCACCTGTCCGCTGGTGACGAAAGTTCACCGCGAAGCAGTGCGCTTTGCTCGCGACGATTATGAAATCCTCCTCATCGGGCACGTCGGCCACGAAGAGGTAGAAGGAACAGCAGGGGAAGCCCCGGACCATGTCACCATCGTGGATGGTCCTCACGCAGTTCCTGACATTGAGGTCAAAGACCCCAACAAAGTTGTCTGGTTGTCACAAACGACGTTGAGCGTGGACGAGACCATGGAAACAGTGCGCCTGTTGCGTGAACGTTTCCCCAACTTGCAAGATCCCCCCAGTGACGACATTTGTTATGCCACCCAAAACCGTCAGATTGCGATCAAGAAGGTTGCAGCAAACTCTGATCTTGTCATTGTTGTTGGCTCAGCCAACTCATCAAACTCCGTGCGATTGGTGGAGGTAGCTCTGGAATACGGAGCCAAGGCTTCTTACCGTGTTGATTTCGCCGATGAAATTCAGCAGGAATGGTTTGACGGAGTTTCCACAGTTGGGGTGACCAGCGGTGCATCTGTTCCCGAAGAGCTCGTTCAAGATGTGCTCAAGGTGATTGCGACTGCCGGATATACCGACATCGAAGAAGTAAAGACAGCCGAAGAAGACCTGATCTTCTCTTTGCCTAAAGAACTGCGGCCCAAGCGCGCGAGCTAAAACTACTTCGCAGAGTTCGCCATATTGTTGATGGCTTCTTGGAATCCAGGATCAGCCAACAACGAGATGAAGATACATGCTGTGGAAATAACGTTGGAGATAACTGCTCCAATAACCGGAACCCACCACGACTTCTTCTTTGCTTGCATGCGCTCGCGTGACTTCCACACAACCAAGGCAAGAATGACTGCCTGAATAGTGACGGCAATCCAACCCATTTGGGTGGCGAAAGCCACACCAGTGAACGTGCCCAAGTTGAAGTCGGGCATGAGGGTGTTGAGTTCGTCAACGAGTGCATTCATCACTGGGCGAGGGTTGATGTAGTCGGCAAGTCCGGAGAAAACCGAATACACGCCAACGAAGATTAAGCCCCAGGTGATGAATCGATCCAGAGCAAGACTCCGCTCCTGCTTCTCCTCTGGAGTAAGCGGAGTCGGAGCCTGCTTTGAATCTTCAGGCTTGGGAGCCTTTGGTTTTTTATCTGACAAGAATTACTTTCCGGAGTGACCGGCAGAACCAAGCTGCTCGGTTGAGTGAACGACGCGTGCTGCCATGGCAGTCTCCGCGATCTTTCCCCAGGCGCGGGGGTCGTAGATCTTCTTGTTTCCTACTTCGCCGTCAACCTTGAGCACACCGTCGTAGTTTTTGAACATCGTGTCCGCAACAGAGCGAGTGAAGGCGTACTGTGTGTCAGTGTCGATGTTCATCTTGACTACGCCGTTAGCAACGGCTTCAGCAATCTCTTCATCGGTTGAACCAGATCCACCGTGGAATACGAGGTCGAAAGGCTTGGGGCCGGTGCCAAACTTGGCAGCCACACCTTCCTGGATGTCTTTGAGCAGTTCTGGACGAAGCTTGACGTTACCGGGCTTGTACACACCGTGAACGTTTCCGAATGTCATGGCAGCCATGTAGCGGCCATTCTCTCCCAGGCCCAGAGCTTCAACAGTCTTGATGCCGTCTTCCACGGTGGTGTAGAGGCTGTCGTTGATGTCGTGGGAGACGCCGTCTTCTTCTCCGCCAACAACACCGATCTCCACCTCAAGGATGGCGTGGATGTTCTTGGTCTTAGCAAGCATCATCTCAGCGATGTCGAGGTTCTCTGTCAAGGGCACTGCCGAGCCATCCCACATGTGGGACTGGAAGATGGGGTTGCGTCCCGCGCGGACTTCTTCTTCAGAAGCGTTGATCAAGGGGAGAACAAAGTCGTCAAGAGCGTTCTTGGGGCAGTGGTCGGTGTGCAGTGCCACGGTGATGGGGTAGCTCTTTGCTACTTCGTGAGCAAACTTCGCGAAAGCGAGTGCACCTGTTGCACGAGCCTTGACCGTGTGGCCAGCGAAGTAGTCAGCACCACCAGTGGTGACCTGGATGATTCCGTCGGAACCTGCCTCGGTGAGGCCCTGAAGAACAGCGTTCAGTGTCTGAGAGCTCGAGACGTTGAATGCAGGGTAAGCAAAGCCTTTGGCTTTTGCTTTGTCGAGCATCTCTGCATACTGTTCCGGGGTTGCGACGGGCATGTCATCTCCTTGATTCTGGCGCGAATATACGTGGGAAAGCGCCTCTCTAGTCTAATCGGGATGTGAGGCCCCTCATTTATTGGTATTTCGCATCCAAATGTGTTGCTGCGCGCTCGTCGAATAGAAGGTGACGCGCGTCGACGCCTAGGCTGAAAGCGTGACGTCAACGAATACAGGCATTTTGAACCTCCACCCTGACCGCAACCTAGGTATGGAATTGGTGCGCGCCACCGAAGCCGCCGCGATTCGCGCAGTGCCATTTATCGGCCATGGCGACAAGAATGCTGCTGACAAAGCAGCAGTCGACGCCATGCGTGCTTTTCTCTCAACCGTGAACTTTGAGGGCGTTGTCGTCATCGGTGAGGGTGAAAAAGATGAAGCCCCCATGCTGTTTAACGGTGAGAAGGTGGGAACCGGACGAGGTCCTGCCTGCGATATTGCCGTAGACCCCATCGACGGCACCAGCCTGACGGCTGCAGGCCGCCAGAACGCAGTCTCCGTCATCGCCGTCTCTGACCGTGGCACCATGCTTGATGCCTCCTCCGTTTTTTATATGAACAAAATCGTCACTGGGGAAGCCGGTGTTGGTGTTGTAGATATTCGCAAGCCCATTGGTGAAAACATTCGTGCGCTGGCAAAAGCGATGGGTAAGCCTGTTGGTGACATTCGCGTCGCTATTCTTGACCGCCCACGTCACGAGGGTCTCATTCAGGAAATCCGCGACGCTGGTGCCGGAACACGTTTGCTGCTGGACGGTGATGTTGCCGGTGGTATCAACGCAGCCCGCTACGAATCACGCATTGATATGTGTGTCGGTATCGGCGGAAGCCCCGAAGGTGTGGTCACCGCCTGCGCCATTAAGGCGCTCGGTGGCCAGATTCAAACCATGCTGGCTCCCAAGGATGACGAAGAGATGCAGCGAGGTATAGATGCAGGCCTCAAGTTTGATCACGTCTATGACCAGGACAGTCTGGTCACCAGCGACAACACCTTCTTTGTTGCTACCGGTGTAACCGATGGTGGTCTTGTTGAGGGTGTTCGCCGTAAGGGACCGATTATCCGCACGGACAGCATCATTTTGCGCGGACGCTCGGGCACCATCCGTCGCGTTCAGACCGACTACCGCGCAGACCGCTGGCTCGAGGTCTAAACCTTCGCGTGAAGTTCTGCGTCAACCGTTCGGTTGCGACGCAGAATCATCGCCGCTGGCACGTTCAGTGCTACAGAGACAACCAACAGGGTTGTCAGAACTACTGTCCAGCTACTGGTTGAACCATACAGAATTCCCATGAGTGGTGGAGCCAGGGCTGCGCTGAGATAAGCAACAATCTGGGCAAATCCGCTCAGTGCCATAGAACTTCTAACATTTTCAGTTCTCAGATTCACCAAGGTGAGAGCTAATGGAAACTCAAGACATCCTGTTCCGACGATGGCGACCCACAACCAAATCAGGTGCTCAGGTGCGAAGAGCAAGCCGAGATATCCCACGAGATAAAACACACTGGAGATAGTGACAAGCCAGTGTGCATGTTTCCCCATGCGCTTGGCTAGGCCGGGAACAACAAATGCCAGGGGTAATCCAATTCCAGCAAAGAGGGCAAGCAGCGCCCCGCTTTGTGCTGGGGTCACTCCGGCAATATCAATCAGGATCACCGGCATCCATGCATACATGGCATAACCGGTAATGGAAGACACCGCCAAGACGATGCCCACAGACCATGCTGTGGGGGAATGCCACGGGTGAACCTTGCGCACCAAGGGAGCGGCTTCGGGGGCATCAAAGCTGGAGTCTTTGCGGTGTGAGCGGTATTCCACTACCCACGGAATCAGGGCGATGATGGCAAAGACTGCCCATTGCAACAAAGATCCTCGCCACGTCACAACGTGTGCAACCGGAACTGCAATCAGTGCAGGTAAGAAGGCACTAAAGGACATGACCGACATATAGATGGCCGTCATAGTGCTGACGTGATCGGGGAAATATTTCCTCACCGCAGGCGGCATGGCGACATTGGCAAAGCCCATACCAACTAGCGCAGTGAGGGTTCCAAAAGCCAAGGTCTGCCAGTTCACGGAGAAAGCGCGAAGAATGTGTCCGGCAATCATCAAGACAAGCGCCAGGATGAGTGTGCGCTCAATACCGATGCGCTTTTCAATACGCGGAGTGAAGATACCTCCAGCGGCAAAGCTCAGAGGCGCAATGGCTCCGAGCAAGGCAATAGCTGCAGTGTTGAGCTCATAGGTTGCGCTGATTTCAGGAATCAGCGGAGAGAGCCCTGCCACAGCTGCACGCATACTGAAGGCGACGAGAACAATGCCCGCAAACGCTAAAACGCGCCCGGCGAGCAAAGCGCGGGGCGCGTTAGAAGCTGGGGAACTCACGTTCCCATCATGGCACTAGCTCGCTTCGGTCTTGTCATCAGTGTCCACGAGTTCGCCTGCAGTGAGGGGTTTGGGGGCTTCATGAACCTCGATACCTTCGGGCAAGATCTTGGTGGGATCAATGCCGGGGAATTTGCGAGCTGTTGAAAGCACGCGAGTTTCGAGTGAGGAAATAAAGCCGTTGTAGTGCTTGACCGTGTTCTCGATTGCCTTACGCAGATCTTCAGTGTGCTTGGTCATGGTGCTGAGTCTGCTGTAGAGCTCAATACCGAGATCAAAGAGTTTCTTTGCTTCATCGGTGACAACCTGCTGCTGCCAGGTGTAAGAAACAGTTTTGAGCACTGCCCAGAGGTTGACGGGGGAGGCGAGAGCTACGCGTTTACCAAAGGCGTAATCCAACAAGGTGGGGTCTGCTTCCAATGCTGAGGCCAGCAGAGATTCGCTAGGAATGAATGCGAGAACAAACTCTGGACTGAAATCGAATCCACTCCAGTAACTCTTGGAGCTCAGTGCATCAACGTGGGAGCGAACAGCCTTGACGTGCGCTTTCATCAGGGTTTCACGGCGGGCTGCTTCTTCCCCAGTTGCGGTGACAGGAATCTGGCTCGCTTCCAAGTACGAGTTGAAAGGTACCTTGGCATCAATCACGATGGTCTTGCCGCCGGGAAGATTAATCACCATATCTGGGCGGATGGTTCCACCATCCGTTGTCATGGTGGTTTGAGTATCAAAGTCGACGTGGGCAGTAAGGCCGGCAACCTCAACGAGGCGACGAAGCTGGGCTTCACCCCAGGTGCCTCTGACGCTGTTAGAGCTCAACGCAGAAGCAAGTGACTGTGTTGTCGCCCGAAGTTCTTCACCGAACTGACGAGATTGAGTGAGTTGCTGAGCAATTTGGCCGTATTGTTCCTGGCGCTGGTTTTCCAGATCGTTCACCTTGGTTTGCATCGCCTGCAAGGTCTCTTTCACAGGGGCGAGAGCTTCAAGAACTTTATGTTCCTCCTGAGCGCGGGCAGCATCATCTGCTTGCCTGCGGTCGTTGGCCTCACGCAGTTCAGAAAGCATGCGCTCAAGAGTCTGGATTTGCTCGTCTTTACCGGCAAGGCGGGCCTCGGCAGTTGCGGCACGCACGGCCAAATCACCCGCATCACTCGGTAGTGATTTGCGTGCTCGCAAAGCCCAGCCGATGGCAATACCAGCGATGAGTCCTGCAATTAATCCAAGAACCAGAAAGAGAGTGAAGTCCATGTATTCAGTGTGTCAGCAGGTACTGACATTTCCCGGTCGCCACGGCTAGAGTAGGTACGCACAGAAGGAACTGATATTTATGTCGCAACTCCCCGTTGTTTCTCACTGGATTGATGGGGCAGAGTGCCCCTCCACGTCCGGTCGTACCGCTCCTGTTTATGACCCAGCTCTTGGTGAAATCACCAAAGAGGTTGCGTTAGCTAATCAGGCGGAAATCAATGCAGCTATTGCTTCCGCAAAAGCTGCTTTCCCCGAATGGCGTGACTCCTCACTCGCCAAACGGCAACAAGTTATTTTCAAGTTCCGTGAACTGCTCAACGAGCGCAAGGGTGAACTCGCAGAGATCATCACCAGCGAGCATGGCAAGGTCCTTTCAGACGCCATGGGTGAAATCACTCGTGGCCAGGAAGTGGTCGAGTTTGCCTGCGGCATCAACCAGATGCTCAAGGGTGAATACTCCGAAAACGCCTCCACAGGCGTTGACGTGTATTCAACTCGTCAGCCTCTGGGCGTTGTAGGAGTGATCTCTCCTTTCAACTTCCCCGCCATGGTTCCCATGTGGTTCTTCCCTGTTGCTATAGCCGCAGGTAACACTGTTGTCTTGAAGCCTTCAGAAAAAGACCCTTCTGCAGCCATCTGGCTCGCCAAGCTTCTTAAGGAAGCAGGTCTTCCTGATGGTGTCTTCAACGTTCTCAACGGTGACAAGGAGTCCGTTGACGGACTCCTGGAACACCCAGACGTTCAGGCCATCTCTTTCGTAGGATCCACACCTATTGCGAAGTATGTCTACGAAACCGGCGCCAAGAACGGTAAGCGCGTTCAAGCACTCGGCGGTGCAAAGAACCACATGCTTGTTCTCCCCGATGCAGATCTCGACCTCGTAGCCGACTCAGCCATCAACGCTGGATTCGGTTCTGCCGGTGAGCGCTGCATGGCAATCTCGGTTGTTGTGGCTGTTGAACCAGTTGCTGACCCGCTGATTGAGAAGATCGTGGAGCGTATGGGCAAGCTCACCACCGGTGATGGCCGTCGTAACTGTGACATGGGTCCTTTGGTTACTGAGGTTCACCGTGACAAGGTTGCTTCTTACATCGATATCGCCAAGGCAGATGGCGCGACAGTTGTTGTCGATGGCCGCGAACAAGAATTCGACGGCGCTGCCGGCGGATTCTGGCTTGGTCCCACCCTCATCGACAACGTTCCCACCACCTCCAAGGTCTACACCGAGGAAATCTTCGGCCCCGTGCTCTCCATCGTTCGCGTGAAGAGCTACGACGAGGGTGTTGATCTGATCAACAACGGTGCGTTCGGTAACGGAACCGCGATCTTCACCAATGATGGTGGTGCAGCTCGTCGCTTCCAGAACGAGATCGAGGTCGGCATGATTGGCATCAACGTGCCGATTCCTGTGCCTGTTGCCTACTACTCCTTTGGTGGTTGGAAAAACTCACTGTTCGGTGACACCAAGGCTCACGGTGCTGAGGGAGTCCACTTCTTCACCCGCGGAAAGGCGATCACCAGCCGCTGGCTCGACCCCAGCCACGGTGGTATCAACCTGGGCTTCCCCCAGAACTAAGCCCTTATATGCCAGCGACCACCGAAGTTTCACGACCTCGGTGGTCGCTGAGCGCTGTTTTATGGATATGCGTGCTGGCCATCATGGCTGGTTTTCAGACCTGGCGCGGCGCTTATGTCGATGGAGTGTTGTTCTTTGCCTTAGTGGCAATGCTGATTATTGATCGGCTTACTGGTGGCCGCATCATTTTGATGAAACAACCGGTAGTCGCACCCAAGGTCGTCACCTTGGCAATCACAGGAGTTCTTGGTCTTGTCCTAGTTCTTGCTCCAAGGCACAGCTGGATCGATTTGGTTGCTTTGGTGGCCATTGGAGTCACTGTTCTTATCGTTGCCTGGGCGCCAACTCCTGAACGCCCTGAGCGCTCCCACACCTCGCTGCTGCGTTCAATGTGGTTTTGGTCGATGGCGGCAGTGGCTTTGTGCGTCTGGGAAGCAACCGCCTTTGTGTTGAGCGTGACCGTCCCAGATGGGATCTACATGTTTCCGACAATCTCTGTGCTTCTTGACCCGTTCGTTGAAAACATCTGGGGCCGGATTGTTTTTGTTGGATTGTGGCTTGCTGCCGGCTTAGGCCTCCTCCAGTTGTGGAGGAAGCCCTGATGTGGAATCTCGTTGCGTTCGGTTATCTCGTGATTGTCCTCACAGCAATTGCCGTTGAGATTTATGCTCAGAGAAAACCTCATGTCATTGCCCCAATGGGGGACATGCTCGATCACGTCATGAAGTCACGAACTACCAGAGTTGCCGTCATTGCGGCATGGTGGTGGTTTGGTTGGCACTTTGCCTTTGCTGAAACTGTCCAGTTGACTCTCTAGTGCCCGGTACGCTTAACCCTTGTGGCTCTAACTATCGGAATCGTCGGACTGCCCAACGTAGGCAAGTCCACCCTCTTTAACGCACTGACCAAAAACCAGGTTCTCGCGGCGAACTATCCCTTCGCAACAATTGAACCCAACATAGGTGTGGTCAACCTCCCTGATGCACGCTTGAACAAGCTGGCTGAAATCTTTGGCAGCCAGCAGCTGTTGCCAGCTGCGGTGTCCTTTGTTGACATTGCCGGCATTGTGAAGGGTGCCTCCGAGGGTGAAGGTCTGGGAAACAAGTTCCTGGCCAACATTCGTGAGGCAGACGCCATTGCCCAGGTAGTTCGCGGATTCTCTGACCCCGACGTTGTTCACGTTGACGGCAAGATTTCTCCTGCAAGTGACCTCGAGACCATCAACACCGAGCTCATTCTTGCTGACCTAGAAACCTTGGAGAAGGCAATCACGCGCCTCGAGAAGGAAGTCAAAGCGAAGAAGGCAGAACCTGCAGCCCTTGAAGCGGCCGTTGACGCACAAAAGGTGCTTAACGAAGGCAAGCTTCTCTCTGTGTCTGGCATCGATCTTGCCCCCATCAAGGATCTTGGTCTCATGACTGCGAAGCCGGTGATCTTCGTATTCAACGTGGATGAGTCTGTGTTGACCGATGAAGCGAAGCGCGCTGAATTGGCTGCTCTGGTTGCTCCTGCGAAGGCAGTGTTCTTGGATGCCAAACTTGAATCTGAACTTATTGATCTTTCTCCAGAAGATGCTGCTGAATTGCTAGCCTCCACTGGTCAGGAAGAGTCGGGCTTGGATCAACTTGCTCGTATTGGCTTTGACACTCTCGGTCTGCAGACCTATCTCACCGCGGGTCCTAAAGAAGCTCGTGCGTGGACCATTGGTAAGGGCTGGAAAGCTCCCCAAGCAGCCGGTGTGATCCACACTGACTTTGAAAAGGGCTTCATCAAGGCTGAAATCATCTCTTTCGAGGACCTCGTTGAGACCGGTTCTGTTGCGGAAGCTCGCGCCAAAGGCAAGGCGCGCATGGAAGGTAAGGACTACGTCATGCAAGATGGCGACGTGGTCGAATTCCGCTTCAATGTCTAAAATTGTCTACTTTGTCGCCTCATCCCTTGATGGCTACATTGCTGACTCTGACGGATCACTAGAGTGGCTCACCTCTATTGAGGGAGCTCCCGAGGAAATTACCTCCAGCTTTATCTCAACCGTGGGTGTTCAAGTCATGGGTTCGCGAACCTATGAGTGGCTACTCGAGAATGAAAACATCCTGAGCCACCCAGAAAAATGGTCACAGTTCTTTGGTGAAATGAAAACAGTTGTGTTCAGCTCGCGATCGCTTCCTGCGCCAGAGATGGCAGACATTGCTTTCGTGGATGGGATACCTGCAGAGCATGTAGATGAGATCACCAGCCGTGCTGGTGATGGAAACATCTGGCTGGTTGGCGGTGGTCAACTGGCTTCGCAGTTTCTTGCAGCGAATCTGATTGACTGTCTTGAAATCACCTACGCTCCCGTAGTGCTCGGCAGCGGGGTCAAGCTTTTTGGTGATCTCAGTGACTTTGTTCGGGTAAATATTCGTGAAACACTTCCGAGTGGAAACTTCATTCACGTAAAGTGTGATGTTTCGCTCACGTCCTCAGGCACCTAAAGGAGCACAGCATGTGTGGAGGTTACGCGCTCGCGGAACCCACTGAAGTGCTCGAGGACGTCTTTCATGTGGATGTCGTAGGCGAGAACCTGCCTGTTCCGAGTTGGAATATTCGGCCCACCAACCAAGTACCTATTGTGGTGGACACGATTGATGCGCAATCAGGTGCTCAGCTTCGGCGCTTAGAGAGCGCCCGCTGGTCGCTCATTCCGTCCTGGGTGAAGGGGGAACCACCCAAATTCTCCACTTTCAATGCCCGCAGTGAAGATGCGGCGGCCAAAGCGTCCTGGCGTGATGCGGTCAAGTCCAAGCGCTGTCTTGTTCCTGCCTCCGGATATTACGAGTGGGTTGTCGAAGACGGTGTGAAAGTTCCGCATTACATTCACTCAGACCACCTGATTGCTTTTGCAGGGTTGTATTCGTGGTGGCGAGCTGCCGAGAGTGATCCGTGGATGCTCACTGCGACCATCTTGACTATGCCGACCGTGCCGCAGCTGGCAGCTATACACGATCGCAATCCTGTGCCCCTTCCTGAGCAGTATTGGGATGAGTGGCTCAATCCTGCAACGATGGGGACTCAAGAACTAGTTGATGCCGCTGTGGCAGCAGCAATCCCTGTGGCTTCCGGCTTGAGTGAGTATGCGGTCAACCCTCTGCGCGGTAACGGGCCAGACTTGATTGAGCCTCGCTAACTGAAGTATTCACTGAAACTTCAGCCCCATTTATTGCTTTAGCTGGCTCAAGCGAGCAGACTGACACCTAACTGGGTTTTCCCCAGTCACACAGGATGGTGCACAGTGGCTCGCAAAATTCGCAGTGAAGACGAACAAATCAAACGCCTCCGGGTCTACAACATCGTTGCCGGAGCAATACACCTGCTGCAGGGCCTTGCGTTCTTGTTCATTCTCACCAAGCTCAGTTCACAGGTGATGTTCCCGGTCACCGTGGACTACATGACAGGTCCTCCCGGGGTCGATCTTCCCACCGAGCGGGTAACCCTGTTTGAAGTCAACTTGGGTCTGGGAGTTGTGGCGTTCTTGTTTATGTCCGCCTTCTTCCACTTCCTTATTTCACTACCCGGAGTCTTCACCCGCTATGCCAATGGGCTCAAGCTCAACCACAACTACTTCCGGTGGACCGAGTATTCCTTGAGCTCTTCAGTGATGATCTGGCTCATTGCGCAGCTCAATGGCGCGACAGATTTCGCAGCACTGTTTGCCATCTTCGCCGTCAACGCCTCGATGATTTTCTTTGGTGCGTTGCAGGAGAAGTATGAAAAGCCAGGAAACAAGAAGTTCCTGCCATTCATCTTCGGTTCCATGACCGGTATTGTTCCCTGGATTATCATCGCGATTTACACTCTGCAGCCAGGTTCAACCAGCGCTGCAGAGGTTCCCGGCTTTGTTTATGGCATCGTCATTTCACTGTTCATCTTCTTCAACACCTTCGCGATCAACCAGGTGCTGCAGTATCGCCAAATTGGCGGCTGGAAGAGCTACTTGCGCGGTGAGCGTGCATACATCACGCTCAGCCTGGTAGCCAAGAGTGTGCTTGCCTGGCAGGTGTTCTCCGGCGCTCTCGTTCCACTCTTTGTGAGCTAATTCACGGACCCTGTGGGCCGTCAAGACTCGTTATTAATCCCAACTTTACGGGTTGAGTGATAACTGAATCAGAAGGCGGGTTTTTTGCCTGCCAAAATCCTGTTCACAGCAAACTTTCACAGTACTTTCGAGTTAGACCTTTTGTATAAAACGGGGTACTTTTAAGTGGTAACAAGGGTTACAACTCCACCTATGAAAAATCTGTATTTTCATCTGCAACGGCGCATCGTGCACATCTTTGTCACGATGCTGTCAGTCGCAACCAAATGGTGGGGGTCCAGTCGAAAGTTTGTTGGCAGAGTCTGGAAAAAACCTCAACTTTCTCTCGGAAAATCTGTTTTCATTCCTGGATCAGATAATTCCCTTCGAAGGCTTTGGGCAACCTGTTCAACCCTCAGCATCTTTGGGCTGCTGGCAGGTTTTCTCGTATTTATCGCAACACCGCAGCCTGCTTCTGCAGCGGCTGCGTGCGTGCCATCCAGCAGCAATTCTGGCGGTTTCACCACATTGACGTTTATCAACACCTCTGAGTGCACCTGGACGGTTCCCAATGGTGTGGTTGCCTTTGATGTTCTGGCTGTGGGTGCAGGTGGTGGTGGTGGAGCTGACGCCGGTAGCGGTGGTGGTGGTGGTGCCTATTACTTCAACTCTGTGAATCTGGGGTCTTTGGTTTCACCGTCATTCAACATCACGGTTGGTGTGGGTGGTCGTCCACAAATTCACACCTCAAACATTTCGGTTCCCTCCAGTTATTTCACGGGCACCAACTACGCAGGTTCAGCAACCACATTTGTTAACTCAGCATCTACATTTTCAATTACGGCGTATGGTGGCGGTGCTGGACAGTGGTCCTCTGACGTGAGTGCAGCAGGGTGGACAGCTGGGGGATCTGCTCCTGCCGTAACAAACTCCCTCGGACTCACACTGGGAACTGCCACTTCGAATGTTGGCGGCTGGGGTGGAGCAGGTATCGCTTTTGGTGGCTCCTGTTCGAGCACATCAGGTGTAGCCGGTATTGCGGGTACAGGTGGAATTAACGGGATAACAAGTTTTCCTGGAAATTACGCAGGTGGTGGTGGTGGTGGTGCCTGTCTCAACGGTGCATACGCTGCAATCGATACATCACGTCGTGGTGGTGCCGGTGTCAATGGTGGTGGCAACGGTTCTGGTGGATACGTAGGTACGACAGCTAAGTTTTTGTCTCGTGTAGCTGTAGCAAACTCTGGTGGTGGTGGTGGAGCAGGTGCATCACACGGTGACACTTCATTGATTACTGATCCAGAAACTGGAATCCAGGGCTACTCTCGAAACGGTGCCAAGGGCGCCGATGGCGTTGTTAAGGTTCGCTACAAAAATGCTCCAACAAGCGTCTCAACAATAACGAGCCCAAACAATGTCTTCGCAGCGACAGGGACCTCGCCTACCTTTAGTGTCTCTTCAACTGATCCCGGCGGTGGAACAGTCAGAATTCAGTGGCAGGTTTCTACGAATTCTGGCTCCAGCTGGTCGAATGTTGGCTCGCTGAATACAGGCACAAGCAATACCTACACAGTGAGTTCAGTTACGACCACCCAAAATGGCTATCAATACAGGGCACTGGTGAGAAACTACGATGCCGGCGGAAACTATTCCGAAACTGCTTCCAACGCGGCCACACTGCGTGTCACTGCGTCGACGCTAAGCGCTGTCTCGTTTAGCCCCAGTACTGTTACAACCGGTTCGACCAGTCAGTACCTCGTCAATGGAAGTGTATCTGTTTCACAGACTTTTTATGGGTGCTACTCAGACGGAGCTAATGGTGCCCGTAACGTAACTCCTGGCGCTACAACCTGGACTGGATCAGCCAGCTTTAGCAGGACTAATTCGGGTACGACGCCTGAAACTTTCGTTCGTGAACTATGGTTCAACAGGGACGTCAGTGGAAATCCAGTTAATTCAGCGCCTTCAGCTGCTGACTGCACAAGGATTGCGGGTGCATTCAGCCCTGACATCAGTGCAACGCTTGTGACTAACCCCACCGCAAGTGTGACTTCTTCCGCATCGGCATATACGCTAGCCGTGGGATCAAACTTCTCTACTACCCTGACCAGCTCCGGAATCGGTAGCTCTGTGAGCTACAGTGTCAGCCCCTCTCTGCCTGCTGGATTGACACTTTCATCTAGTACAGGTGTAATTCAAGGCACACCTACAACTGTCCAAGGGGCAACCAGTTATACGGTCACAGCAACCGGCTCCACTTATGGTTTGGCTACTCGCTCATTCACCATAGAGGTACTCAAGGGCACGCAAACAGTTGCCTTCACCTCTACTGCGCCCTCTACTCCGTTGCCTAATGGAACGTATACACCGGCTGCCACAAGCTCTATTGGGCAGACGGTTACCTTCTCGGTTAGCTCGTCGAACGGCAGTGTCTGTTCAATTTCTGGGGGAGTTGTTTCGTTCCTTGAATCTGGCGACTGTGTCATCACAGCTACACAAGCTGGAACCTCAAACTACCTGTCCGCCACAGCAACCCAAACGATTACAGTAGGGCGCCTTTCGCAAACAGTGACATTTAGTTCTGTACCAGCGAAAACCTTTGGGGATGCAGATTTTTCTGTATCTGCAACGACAACTGCTGGATCGCTTCCCATCGTTTACGCATCTACAACTACAGCGAAATGTACTGTCTCGGGTTCCACTGTTCGAATTGTAGAAGCCGGTAACTGTGTCATTACTGCCACGCAAACAGGAACTGCGGTTTACCTCCCTGCGTCACAGAGTCTGACCATCTCTGTTGCTAAGGCCTCCCAGGCAACAGTCACCGTCACTAGCAACTCCACCGTTGTGTACGGGTCTACTCTGTCGCTGACAGCTTCTGGCGGTTCCGGAAGCGCCTCCGGTTACGTCTTTACCGTGGTAACTGGACCCTGCTCCATTTCTGGGACAACACTGAGCACTAGTGCCGCAGGAGACTGCGTTTACAACGCATACAAAGCCGGAGATGCAAACTACAACCAGTCGGCTACGTCAGCTAACTTCACCACCACAATTACACCCAAGCCTTTAACGCTTTCTGTGACGGTGTCACCCTCATCTCGCGCCTATAACACCACTAGGGATGTGACCCTCGGAACAACTACCGCGTCTAACCTCACAGGAATTATCAACGGTGATGATGTCTCTGTAGATAACACCAAACTTTCTGCCACCGTTGCGACCGCGGATGTGGGCACGAATAAGGCTGTCACTGTTGCTGTGGCAAGTGGGTACCTCACTGGAACTAAGGCAGGAAATTACCAACTTCCTACAATCTCTGGTTCGCCCGTTGTGACCATTACGCAAGCAACGCAATCCTCCATCACTTTCTCGAGTGCACTCACAACCATTTTTGGTCAAAACATCACCCTGGCTGCCTCGGGTGGTAGCGGCACAGGCGCGCTCACATTTGCCACCTCAAGCGGAGCTTGCCAGATTGCGTCATCAATCTTGACACCGGTCAGCGCTGGAACCTGTGTGGTTGTCGCTACTCGTGCAGCTGACACCAACTACGCAGCACAAACAGCAAGCTACTCAGTTTCTATTGCCTATGCCGACCAAGCTGTCGTGTCGATGACCAGCGCAACCACTGTTGAATACGGAACAAACCTCACGCTTGGTGCCCAGGGTGGTAGCGGAACTGGTGCCTATGAGTTTGCCAAGGTTTCAGGAAACTGTAGCGTTTCCGGAACCACGATGACGCCATCTGCTGTTGGAGACTGT
Source organism: Aurantimicrobium minutum (assembly GCF_002355535.1). NCBI lineage: Bacteria > Bacillati > Actinomycetota > Actinomycetes > Micrococcales > Microbacteriaceae > Aurantimicrobium > Aurantimicrobium minutum. Next base: position 965,479 of record NZ_AP017457.1, on the reverse strand, counting down.
GTTGTCAAAGCTCGGAAAGCAGGAGACTCCGGTTACAACGTCTCCGCGTGGAGTGCGGATGTCACCATCAGCATTACTCCCAAGCCTTTGACTATTGTGGTCACTCCTTTTCCCTCCTCCCGGGATTACAACGGATCACGTACGGTTATCCTCGCGACATTGTCTTCTGCGCACGTAACGGGTCTTGTTGGCAACGACTCCATCACTTTGGATAATTCCAAAATCAGTGCCACAGTTCCCGACGCTTCCGTTGGCGTCAACAAGCCCGTCAGCACAGTTATCTCCAGTGGCTTCTTAGGTGGAACTCACGCAGCTAACTATCAAGAGCCCACGGTGTCAAACTCTCCGGTGCTGACAATTACCCAAGCAACTCAGTCCGCTGTGACCATGAGTAGCGCAACTACCTTTGTCTATGGCAGCTCACTCACGTTGACCGCTACAGGTGGCACAGGCACTGGTGCTCTTGAATACGCTGTTGTATCTGGAAACTGTTCTGTAACCGGCGACAGCTTAACTGCTTCCTCGGTAGGCGATTGTGTGGTCAAGGCCCGCCGCGCGGCAGACACCAACTACAGCATTTCTGAATGGTCCGCGAGCCAGACAGTGACTGTGACGCCCAAGCCTCTTACCCTCGCAGTGACTGTAAATCCCTCGTCCCGTGCATTTGACACCACTAGAACGGTGACCCTCGCAGACACCACTGCAGCTGATCTCACCGGCATTATCAACAATGACGTGGTAACCGTCGATAACAGCAAGTTATCTGCCACGGTTGCCTCAGCCATTGTGGGGGAAAACAAGGCAGTAACCGTCACAGTTGCCTCGGGCTATCTCACTGGTGCTAATGCGGGAAACTACCAGCTCCCCACTATTTCTGGTTCGCCCACGGTCAACATTGTGAAGGCCGATCAAAGTTCGGTCACGATGACCAGTGCCACCACCGTCGTCTATGGAAACACGCTCACACTGTCAGCGAGCGGTGGCGAAAGCGTCATGGGTTACGAGTATGAGGTTGTCAGCGGCCCTTGTTCCGTTTCTGCTGCGACTTTGAGCACAACCGCGGCTGGAACCTGCGTGGTTCGTGGCCGTCACCTGGGCGACACGAACTACAACGTTTCTGCTTGGTCAGCGAATGTCAACATCAGTGTCACTCCAAAACCATTGACTCTGTCTGTGACGGTTGATCCCTCATCAAGGCCCTACAACACCTCTACTGCTGTGGGATTGGCGGCAACATCTTCGTCCAATCTGACTGGAATTATCAACAATGACGTCGTCACTACTGACGACACCAAGCTCAGCGCTGCAGTAACCACGGCAGATGTGGGAACAAATAAGGCAGTCACTGTCACTGTGAATACTGGATTCCTCACCGGTACACACGCTGCCAACTATTCCGTCAGTTCAGTGACGGGCTCACCCGTTCTCACCATTACACAGATTTCTCAAGCCGCACTGTCATGGACAACTGTTCTCGCAACAATCTTTGGTCAAAGCATTACCCTTTCTGCCACGGGGGGAAGTGGTACTGGAGCATTGAGTTTTGCCACAACCAGTGGTCCTTGTACAGTCTCGAGTTCTATCGTGACTCCTTCGAGCGTTGGCACCTGTGTAGTTGTAGTAACCCGTGCCGCTGATACTAATTACACTGCTCAAACCCTCAGCGGCAACGTCGAAATCAGCCAGGCATCTCAGTCGACGGTAACCATGACCAACGCGACAACCGTTGTCTATGGCAGCACGCTCACACTAACTGCAGCAGGCGGCAGTGGCACTGGAGCCTTCGATTTTGCCAAAGTGAACGGCAATTGCGTCGTAGAGAATGGTGTTCTTACACCTCTGGGCGTTGGCGATTGTGTTGTGCATGCGCGCAAACTCAGCAGCACCAACTACACGACTTCCGCGTGGTCTGCTGATCTCACCGTCTCGATGACGGCTAAGCCGTTGACCCTTTCGGTAACTCCCCAAAACCGTCAATGGAACGGTGGTACCTCTGTCTCCCTGGCCTCAACTTCGGTGTCAGACCTATCTGGGGTAGAAGCTGGGGACACTCTCACAGTTGATGATTCATATCTCGCTGCTTCAGTTGCAACAGCAGATGTAGGTACAAATAAGACAGTAACCGTCACTGTTTCTGCTGGTTATCTCTCTGGTGTTGATGCTGTGAACTACCAGCTTCCTGTGATTGCCGGTTCCCCCACAGTTAACATCTCCAAAGCAGACCAAGCAACATTGAACTTCACTTCGGCGACGTCATTCGTATACGGACAGACTCTCACCTTGACAACCACAGGAGGAACCGGAACCGGTAACACCAGCTACGCAGTCGATAGTGGTCCGTGTAGCGTTTCTGGTTCGACCCTGTCTTCTTCTGCAGCTGGTTCCTGTGTCATCACAGCAACCAAGGCACAGGATGCCAACTATTCGGCGCAGACAGCGACCTCAACTGTTGAGATTGCCTTCGCTACCCAAGCGGCGGTATCAATCACCAGCGCCACCACTGTTGTCTACGGTTCAACCCTGACATTAACCGCAAGTGGTGGCGCGGGAACCGGTGCTTTCGAGTTCGCCAAGGTCTCGGGTCCCTGTTCAATCTCTGGAACGACCCTGAGCACTACCGCTGTCGGTGACTGTGTCTTCCAAGCGCGTAAGCAGGCTGACAGCGGATATAACGCTTCGGCATGGACCTCAAACTTCACGGTTACCATCACGCCTAAGCCACTTTCGTTAGCGGTCACCGTTGACCCCAGTTCCCGTCAATACAACACGTCCCGCACAGTGACGCTTGCGCCCACGAGCGCATCAAACCTGACAGGCATCATCAACAATGATGTGGTGAGCACAGACGATTCCAAACTCTCTGCTCAGGTTTCCACTTCTGATGTGGCAACCAACAAAGTAGTCACGGTTACCGTGGCGCAAGGCTTCTTGACTGGCGCAAACGCTGGAAACTACCAGCTCCCCACAGTCTCAGGAACACCCGTCATCACAATCACTCGCACCGCACAGGCGGCAATCACTGTCACAAGTGCACTCACAACGGTCTTTGGCCAGAACATTTCACTTTCGGCCACAGGCGGAAGTGGCACAGGTGCCCTCACGTTCGCTACAACCGGCGGCCCGTGTACGGTGGCCTCATCCATCATGACCCCCACCAGTGCTGGTAGCTGTGTTGTTGTTGCAACACGTGCAGAGGACACCAACTACTTAGCTCAAACCCAGACAGAAACTATCTCAATCGCGGCAGCAACCCAGTCCACCGTTACCGTCACGAGTGCAACATCGGTGGAATATGGTTCAACGCTGACATTGACCGCTTCAGGTGGCTCGGGAACCGGCGCCTACTCATTTACTGAAGTCTCAGGCGCATGTGATGTTGTTGGAACAACTCTGATCCCGCTTTCTGCGGGTGAATGTGTCATTCACGCGCGTAAAGCTGGGGATGCGTCCTATGCAACCTCTGCCTGGTCCGCTGATGTGACCATCACCTTGACGCCCAAGCCACTCGCTCTTTCCGTGACTCCTTCTCCAGGGCTGCGGCCTTATAACGGCAGCTCAATTGTGGAACTGGCAACCACCACTGCAGCGGATCTGGTGGGTATCGAACCAGGCGATGACGTCAGCGTAGATCACTCCAAGCTTGTCGCGACTGTGTCCTCACCGTCTGTGGGAGTAAATAAAGCTGTCACTGTAACTGTCAACGCTGGGTATGTCATTGGACCTGACTCGGGCAACTATCAACTCCCCACCATTGTGGGGACCCCTCTGCTCACGATTACACAGACAAACCAAGCAGGCATCTCTTTTGCCAACGCGTCGAGCGTTCAATATGGACAAAACCTCAACCTTGTTGCTTCGGGTGGTTCAGGTAGTGGTGCACTAACCATCGTTCGTACCAGTGGGCCATGTACCGTGACAAACAATGTCATGACCTCCACGGGTGTGGGTACCTGTGCTGTCACGGCCACTCGTGCAGCTGATGCGACCTACCTAGAGGAATCCACGACAGCAAACATCACAATTACACGTGCTTCGCAGACTCTGAACTTCACCTCTAATGTTCCTGAAGAAGCATTGCCTGGAATGACCTATACACCCGTTGCTGTCTCAAATGGCGGAGCCAGTGTTTCCCTAAATATCACAACAGGGTTGGCGACAGTGTGTTCCATGAGTAATGGCGTTGTCACTTTCCTTGCTCGAGGACAGTGTGTCATTACGGCAAGCCAGTCTGGAACCACCAACTACCTTCCAGCAACTTCTATCTCGCAAACCATCGTTGCTGGAATGCTGAACCAAACCATCACGTTCCCTGCGATATCTGATCGCAACTTTGGTTCATCGGCATTTTCTGCCTCTGCCACCGTGAATTCAGGTTTGAGCCTGGGCTATAACACGACGACCGGTTCGATTTGTAGTGTCAACTCATCTGGTTTAATTACTCCCCTGGCTGTGGGTAACTGTTCAATCACCGTCACCCAAGCATTAGGCAATGACGTTTACGCTTCTGCAAGCCCGGTAACCCGAACTTTCAGGGTTCTCGCCATTGTTCCCACCGCTCCACAGATTACCTCCGTATCTTCAGGTGATTCTTCGATTACGGTTGCCTTCACTCCACCTGCAAGCCGCGGTGGGGCGCCCATCACTAACTACGTGCTCACAGCTACTCCGACCTCTGGGCCTTCCATTATCAAGAGTGACTGTGCGGCAGTTCCTGTACAAACGCCCCCTGCCTGCACAATCTCAGGACTCACAAACGGTGAAAGCTACACCGTTGCTGTTGCTGCGACAAACTCCGCAGGTACAGGCCCTGATTCGAATACTTCACCCTCAATCGCGCCCGCCACCGCGCCAGATTCTGTTGCTTCTTTGGCTGCGATTCCAGGGAATACCACGTTGACAGTCACCTGGCGGCCTCCGACAAACTTTGGTGGCGGTACTTTCAGTCGTTACGAAGTGACAATTACTCCCCGAGGTGAAAGCCCGCTTACGACCGTTAACCTTTTCGCTTCAACCGCCAACAGGCACACCTTTACAGGGCTAACAAACGGTGTGGCATATGACGTTGAAGTGGTTGTAATTAGTTCTGCAAACACATCGGATATGGGATCCAACCGAGCAACCGCAATTGGAATTCCAGCCACTGAGGCATCCGCTCCTCGAAATGTCATCATTACTCCAACCTCATCAACCACCGCACTCGTCACCTGGGAAGTCCCGACGTCTAATGGTGGTTCTCCGATCACTGGCTACTCTCTGAGCCCTGGAGGCTGCATCTTTAGCACCCCAACAGCTACCCGCTGTGAATACCGGGGATTGACGCCGGGGTCCACTCTCAATCTTTCTGTTTCTGCCATGAACATCATGGGTGGATCGGTTGTAGCGGAGGCATCAGCAGTGATGCCTGCCGCACCTGTAGCAGTTGTTTCTACAGCCCGCACCGTGAGCCCAACTGTTTCTTCAACACCCCAAGTTGAAGCTCCTCCAGTGATTTCCTCAATTCCAGAATTTAGAGATGCTCCATATCCAGGAATTCAATTTGATGCTCCTGCAACAGGCAATGCAAAGGCGCTATTAGATGGCAATGAAATAGAGGCGTGGCTTTCAGTTTCTGAACAAACAGTCACAGTCCAAACCGAGCAGGGAGTTCTTGTAACCCTGCAGAACACAACCCAATCAACAACCAATGGATCATCCCTGTTGTTAAATCCTGGATCAACAGTGGCCGTGGAAGCTCAGGGATACACACCCAACTCGCCTTTGGAAGCCTGGATTTTCTCAACTCCAGCTCGCTTGGGTGCAGGGATTGCCGATGAAACTGGCTCATTCAAGGGTGAGTTCCCACTCAGTTCAGCAGCACAGCTGGGGCAACATACTGTTGTATTGCACGGACTTTCCACTCAAGGTGAAGTTGTCACGGTAGCAATTGGCGTGAAGATTGTTGCGCCGGTGAGCCAGACACCTGAACCCGAATCAGGATCAGATTCGCTGCTGTTTAGCTCGGTACTCATGTTCTTGGCAGTCATGGTTACCCTGACGGTCTTGGTTATGCGCCGCAGAGCACGAAAGTCAGGCGAGTAATTATTTCTCAGGCTTGATTTTCACGGTGTTGAGAATCAGGCCAGCCCCGTTACGCATAATGAGCTTGGCATCCGGGGTGATCTTGGTCAGTAGTGGATAGACCGCAGTGGCCAACATCATGCCGATTGCCATAGCAAAGAAGGTAAGTCCGGCCGTTCCGGCAACATCGCTGAGATTTTGTGAAGCTTCCAACTCTCCCGTGAGCGCAACGAAGCCTGTCGAGCCAGGAACAATCAGCCAGAACGTGGGAAGGAAGATAGCCAAATCTCCCGGGCCACCACCCAACCGAGCATTAATTGCCCAGGAGGTAATCAATCCGGCAGCTGTGGCAATCCCTGCAGACAGGGGAACACCCAGGCTTGGAACTGCCAGCACGGAGATGGCAAAACTGAACATCATCACAAACAAGCTGGGAAGCCAGAGTCGAAGAGGTGTGCAGAAGTAGAGGAACGTTCCCACGCCATAAATTGCTGCACCTGCCCAGGCCACCCATGCGGGGGTGAGGGTGACTGTGACATCCTCGAGTCGGCTGGCAGGGATCCCACTTACTGAAATGGCCAGAACACCTCCGAAGGCCATACTGCCTAAAATCATGAGGGCATACATCAGTCGGGATGCGCCGGAGACCATATAACCACTGACCAGCTCGATAATCCCTGAGGTCAGTGTTGCTCCGGGCAGCAACACCACAATGAGCATCGCGACCATGCGAACAGGGTCTGGCTTATCCAACAAGATTGAGATTCCAGCGACCATGAGGCCAGCAACAAAGGTAGCCATGAGAGGCAGTAAAGCTGCAAAGCGAGTACTTCTGCTGAGGTTGAGCACCATGATGCCCACCAACAAACCCATAATCGTTACCGCGGCCAATGCGGGGAGGTCTAGGCGGAACGCTGCACCAAAACCTAGCGCTGACAGTGAGTAGCCAATCACCCGCAACCAGGCAGGATAGATGGGCTTCATCGTTGCGATGGAGCGCAGGCTCTCGGCAACATCATGGGCATCGTCATGGTTATGACGGGCTTGGGCAAGAATTGATTGCACCTTCGTCATTTGGTCAAAACGGTAACTCGTCTTCACCACACGAATCTGGGGAACGCCGTGTTTTTTCGTTTCCGTGAGCACCAAAGTCGGCAGTAGAGCAATTTCTGCATCAGCGTTATAGGCATCAGCAAGATCACGCAGCACAAGTTCTGCTTGGGGAGCTGGATAAGTCGAGCTCACCATCGCAGCTGCAGCTTCAGTGAGCATGTTTGTCACATCAGGTCGGGTGGAAGGTTGCCCCACTTGCTCAGTCATGACTCAACGCTAACAAATCACCAGCACAACCTAGACTTGAGGCCACAACATCTTTGTTGAAAGAGGATTCCATGGAATACACCGGAAGTACTGCGCTGATTACCGGAGCAAGTGCCGGCATCGGTGTTGCCTATGCGGATGGTTTCGCCGCTCGCGGAGCAAACCTTGTCCTGGTTGCGCGCCGAAAGGACCGTCTTGATGTCCTTGCAGCGCGTTTGCGTCAGCAATACTCGGTCAACGTGGAGGTCATTGCACTTGATCTCACCTCAGCAGGTGCCGTGGCCAAGCTGGAAAAAGAGATGGCCAAAAAGAAACTCACCGTTGATGTTCTGGTCAACAACGCAGGCTTTGGGCTCAATGGTTTCTTCGTTAACGAAGACAGGGCACTAACCCAGCAAGAAATCACGCTCAATATCGGTGTTCTTGTCGACCTCACCGCAGCTTTCTTGCCTGGAATGCTTGAGCGTGACCGCGGTGCTGTGGTCAACATTGCCAGCACGGCATCCTTCCAACCTGTGCCAGGCATGGCCGTCTATGGCGCCACGAAAGCATTTGTGCGCTCCTTCACCGAAGCTCTCTGGGGAGAGCTGGGAACCTCGAAGGTTCGCGTGCTGGCAGTCAGCCCCGGTGCAACCGAATCAGAATTCTTCATCGTTGCCGGCGGGAAGCCCTCGGGCAAAGCCGTTCCTGCAACAGATGTGGTGGAGAAAACTTTCTCGGCACTGGAGAAAAACACCCCCTCTGTTGTGGTCGGCGGAGCAAACGCTGTCGGTGCTGGTCTTGTGAAGTTTTTCCCCAAGAAAACGACCATCAGCCTGGTGGGCAAAATGTTCCTCCCGAAGGAGAAGTAATGCAGCACAATTTCCTCTACTCCGTCGAGCGTGAGTACACCCAGCCCATGTCCCGTATCTGGGAGGCATGGACCGACGCAGCCCAGCTTGAGGCGTGGTATCACCCGACAGAGCTGAAGAATGTTCCTGGTTCTTCAATCTCAGAGCCTGAAGTTGGTGGAATGTGGGCTATCGCTGTTGATGTTCCAGAGTATGGATTCCAGTCCTGTTTCTGGGGCACATACACTGCTGTCGAACCAGGCAAGCTCATCGAGCACACCATGTTTTACTCCCAAGACCTTGCAGAATTCGCAGCCAAAGATCTTTCAGGAGAATTTGCCAAGATTGTGGTCGATTTCGAGGAGCGCCCAACCGGAAGCTGGGTTCGCTTTACTCAGTATGGTGAGCTGCCAGAAGAACACATCCCCATGGCCAAGGCGGGGATGGAGAGTTACTTCCAGTCCTTAGCTGACTACCTGGCTTAGTTAGCCCAGCAGAGATTTCATCTGCTTATAAATCATGGCCGCTGCCTTCTCGGGCATGAGCCTGGTGAGCTTGTCCATGGTTTTGGCGTCAGAGCCAATGAAGACTTTGTAAGCATTCTTTTCAATAGCGCCAATGATGGTGTGTGCAGCCACCTCAACACTGGTTGTTTTGAACTTATTTGCCTCATGGGGATCCATGTTGGCAGGCATGGCCATACCTGAGTTCTGGGCAATATTGGTTGCAATGGCACCGGGGTAAATGGCAGTGACATGAACCTTTGTGTCCATGAGCTCAGAATGAAGACCTTCAGTCAGAAGTTTTACAGCAGCCTTGGTAGCCCCATATATTGTCTGACCAGGTACGGGGGCGTAACCACCCATGCTGGAGACATTGGCAATGTAACCCTCCGGGCGCTTGAGCAGTTCAGGCAGGAATGCCTTCACCGTGTTGATGGTGCCATAGAGGTTGACATTCATGACGCGTTCGATGGCGTCAAAGTCGAGGTCGTTTACTTTTACAAAGGGCTGAATAATGCCTGCCACGTTTACAAGGGCATCAACCTGGCCGTGCTTGCTAATTACTGTTTTCGGGAGTGCCATTACTTTGGCTCGGTCGGTGATGTTGAGAGTGTGCGTAGAAAGCTTGGCGCCTGCGCCGGCAAGCTTCTTTGTCTCTTTCAAACCTTCCGCGTTGAGGTCAACCGCGGCAACGGTTGCCCCTTTGGCGAGAAGCTGTAATACGAGCTCGCGTGCAATTCCGTTACCTCCACCGGTAACGACGAATACTTTTCCTGCAATGTCCATGAGTGAACTCTTTTCTGGATGAGGACAACCCATCCAACTTCAGTATCCTCCTGCTGGAGAGCTGGCGGATAGTGGATTCTGCCACTGAGCGGTCCTAAACTAAATCGTCACTTTCTCACTAAGGAACACCATGTTTTTACTCGAATTGAATTGGATTGCCATTCTGGTGGCTTTCGTTGCCGCATTTATTGCTGGAGCTATCTGGTTTGGTCCAAAGACGTTCTTCCCTGCGTGGTGGCGTGCCATGGGTAAAGATCCAAACAACATGGAAGTCACCGGCAACATGGCGGTCACCTTCGGTGCCACCGCCATAGCCGCATTCATCGAGGCAGTGACTGTTGCATCCGTGATTTATTTTGTGGCACAGTCAAACCCCAACTTTGGTTTTCTCGAGGGCGGTCTCGTCGGCCTTCTCCTTGGTCTAGGTTTAGCAGCAGCCTCGTCTCTGTCCCACCGTTTGTTCGCCGGTCAAGGCTTCAAGGTGTGGATTCTTGAGGTCGGCAGCGATGTTGTGAATCTCACAATTATGGGTCTCATTATTGGAGCCTGGCGATAATCTAGAAACACCCAAGGAACAGGAGTCATCATGGGTTTCACCGCATTTATGTCATCGACCTTCGGACGCTGGGCTCGGATTGTCGTCGGTCTCGTTCTCGCTATTGCTGCACTGACCTGGGGCCCCATTGGTGCTGTCTTCTTCTTTATTGGTATTTTCTTGATCTCCGCAGGAGCATCTGACACCTGCATGTTTGCACCGCTATTTGGCCGCGGATTCAACGGAAGTGAATCTCGTCGGTAAACAGGTTGCTCTAACTGTGCCTCCGGATGCTCCGGAGGCACAGTTCGTTAACTTCACCTTTGTCTTCTGTGTGACTAGCCTCGAAGGATGAACGAAAAAGTTACGGGACCCGCCTCCTATTTCCCCTCGATTGAGAAGAAGTATGGTCAACCGATCGATCATTGGATGAGTCAGCTTGATGCAGTAAAAGACAAAAAGCACATGGAGCAGGTCGATTACCTCAAGACCGAGCACGGCATGGGTCATGGCCACGCCAATGCTGTTGTTGCTGTGTATCGCGCCAACACTGGTTTGTCATGACAGCCGCTGAGGTTGACGCCTATATTCAGGCTCAACCTGAACCCCAACGCAGCACTTTGGAGCACCTACGCTCCCAGATTCTCGCTGTGATTCCTGAAGCAGAGCAGTGCATTTCCTATGCCATGCCTGGATTCCGGGTAAATGGCAGGGTTGTTGCCGGGTTTGCCTCCTACAACAAGCACATTGGGTACTACCCCCACTCGGGTCAGGTCTTCCGCATGATGATGGAAGATCTAAGTGGGTATGAGGTTTCCGAAAAAGGCGGGGGAGTGAAGTTTCCAATCGATCACGCAGTTCCTGATGCACTGATTGAAAAACTTATTGCCGTGCGAATGGCTCAAGCTTTCCCAGCTGGATAACAGCCGGCAGGAATACACTCGCACTATGACTGCTGAACAGCCCTATACGCTCGTGAAGCACTACGACGGGTTCGATGTGCGTCACTATCCCGACTACGTCCTCGTTCAAGTAGACGTCGTCGGCGATTTCATGCGTGCTGGGAATGTGGCCTTTGGCCCACTGGTGAGCTACATCTCAGGAAACAACATGGCGAACAAGAAGTTCGCCATGACTGCGCCTGTCATTCAAGAAACTACTGCCCAAGAAACACATACGGTTTCCTTCGTTCTTCCCGAAGGTGTCGATATTTCAGAGGTTCCTGTGCCTGCCAATGCGCGCGTGCGCACGACACACGTTCATGCTCACGATGCTGCGGTGATGAAATTTGGTGGTGGCTGGAATGCGACCCGTTTTCAGAACAATGGGGAACTCCTACTTGAGCGCGTAAAAGAAGCAGGCCTGATTCCCGAGGGAAATGTCTACTTTGCGCGCTTTGACCCACCCTGGAAACCTGGTTTTCTCAAGCGCAACGAGGTCTTGGTTGCCTTAGCGCCACGTGGCTAAGCCTGAGCGGCAGAAGCTATTGCGCCAGCCCGCTCACTGCTGAAACTGCGCTGACAAATGCTTCGGCTGCCATATTCAGCTCTTCTGCTGTGGTGTTATGGCTGAAGCTAAAGCGGATAGATGTTCTTGCAGTATCCGGATCAATCCCGCATGCCACCAGAACGTGAGAGGGCTCATCGCTTCCGGCAGCACATGCTGATCCACTCGAAACAATGACGCCGCGCTGTTCTAACTCCAACAACAAGGTCTCACCGTTGAGCCCGGCACACGTGAAACTGGCAATACCGGGGTGACGTTGTGTGGGGTTTCCTGTCAAAGAGGCCTGGGGGATAGTTCCCAGTACCTGTGCAATAAAGTCATCACGCAGTGTGCTCACTCGAGTGGCTTCTGCTGTGGGCTCGGGAAGTTGCTGCAGTGCTGTCGAGAGTGCTACCGCCCATGCAACGTTTTCTGTCCCAGAGCGGCGACCGAATTCTTGGCCGCCCCCGTGGAGCACAGGCTCCACGGCCAGGCGTCCACGAATATATGTCAGGCCTGAACCCTTGGGGGCGCCAAGCTTGTGACCAGAGATTGTCAGCGCATCCACTCCGCGAACAACAGCTCCAGATGCACCCACACGCAGATCACACCAGCCAGCCGCTTGGACTGCGTCCGTGTGCACAAGTGCGCCGACCGCATGTGCCGCGTCAATAATCTCGGGCAGAGGATGCAGGGTACCAATCTCGTTATTGGCCAGCATGAGGGTGACCAGAGTGGTGTGTGGTCGTAGCGCAGCGGTGAGCTCGGCGAGATCGATATTTCCTTGGCCATCAATCTCAAGCCACGTGATTTCGAAACCGTGAACCCGTTCCAAAAAACGCAGTGTTTCGAGAACTGCCTCATGTTCCGTTAGGGCAGAGATGATGTGTTTGCCTCGGGGATAGGCGAGGGCAAGACCGGTGATGGCGAGGTTGTCTCCCTCCGTTCCACCCGAGGTGAAAATAATGTCCGATGCTGGAACATCCAGCCAGGCGCCACAGGTGGCGCGGGCATTTTCAAGTGCCTGCTTGGCGCGCAACCCAAGTTCATGGGTGCTTGAGGAATTACCAAATTCTGAAGTCAAATATGGCCAAGCCGCCTCCAGCGCGGCAGGAACCACCGGGGTGGTTGCGGCATTATCGAGGTAAATCATGGGAGCTCTAGTTCTCGGGAGTATCGATGGTGACGTCAAGCCCGAGGTCGAGTGCGCGGGCGGAGTGGGTCAATGCTCCAACGGAAATGACATCCACACCGGTTTCGGCGATGGCGCGAACGGTGTCGAGGTTCACCCCGCCGCTTGCTTCAACCACCGCACGACCGGCGACCTGGGCGACGCCGGTCTTCAAATCTTCGAGGGAGAAGTTATCGAGCATGATGATGTCGACACCGCCGGCAATGACGGGTTCAATCTGGTCAAGGCGATCGACTTCAACCTCAAACTTCACTCCCTCGGGAAGTTCTTTCTTCACGCGCTGTAGTTCGGTGGTGAGATCCTTGCCTCCAGCAAGAAGCACCGCGAGGTGGTTGTCTTTGGCCATGAAAGCAGTGGAGAGGTTGAGGCGGTGGTTTGTTCCGCCACCGCACACCACAGCGTGGCGTTCAAATGCGCGCAGGGTTGGAGTTGTTTTACGAGTATCCAAGATGGTTGCCTGAGTTCCCTTGACGGCATCAACATAGACGGCCGTCAAGGTGGCAATGCCGCTCATGCGCTGGGTGAAGTTCAACCCAATACGTTCTGCGGTCAGAATTCCTCGTGCTGGGCCAGACACTCGGGCCAAAACATCCCCTGGCTCAAACCGATCCCCATCATGTTTGATGAGTTCGACCTGAATGCGAGGGTCTGTCAGGTCAAAAGCTGCCTGAAAAACCTCAGAACCAGAGAAGGTTCCCGCTTCGCGCGCCGAGAGCACTGCTGTGGCGGTGGCGTCTTCCGCGATAACCAACAGTGACGTGATGTCCCCAGTGGGGGCATCTTCCAGCAAAGCAGCTTTCACGACGGTGTCGATGGTCTCTTTGTCCAACATGGTTAAGCCTTTCGAACCAGCGTGATCGGGCGAGCTTTCGCCGGGTCAGTGTCGTGGAAATCCAGACGGTAGTGACCGCCGCGAGATTCTTCGCGAGAAAGCGCAGCTTCGGTCACCGTGCGAGCAAGCAGAAGCAGGTTGGCATCCTCCCAGTCAGGAAAAAGGCGGTGTGCGGGATCTGCTGGACGCCAAGAGTGAAGCTGTTCTAGTGCGCGGGTCAGATCTGTTCCAGTACGTGCCAGGCCAACGCTGTCCCACATCAATGTCTGTAACTCCACGCGGTCTACAACCTGTGCGGTTGAGGTGTGATTGGGCTCGAGAAGTTCGAGTTCTGCCAGCGGTTCTGTTGAAGCCCAGCGCACACTTGGTGCATCGGTGGGCCACGCTTCACCCAGGGCAGAAACTGCTCGGTGTGCGAAGACGATGCTCTCCAGTAGAGAGTTTGAAGCCAACCGGTTTGCACCGTGTGCTCCTGTGCAGGCCACCTCGCCCACAGCAAAGAGTCCTGGAATAGATGTGCGCCCATAAGTGTCGGTAGCGATACCACCCATCCAATAGTGAGCGGCTGGAGTTACCGGAATGGGGTCGCGACCCCAGTTCAAACCATAGGAACGACATGCTTTGGTAATGCTGGGGAAACGCTGCGCGAGGAATTCACTTCCCAATGCTGTTGCATCCAGCAACACAGGCTGCCCGCCCTGTTCGATCATGGTTTGTTGAATGCCGCGAGCAACAACATCACGCGGTGCCAACTCTGCAAGGGGGTGAATCTTCTGCATAAAGCGCTCGCCTTGGGCATCAATGAGCACAGCTCCTTCACCACGCACTGCTTCAGAAATGAGGAAGGAACCTGGCACGGCGAGCGCTGTGGGGTGGAATTGGTAAAACTCCACATCAGCCAACACAGCTCCGGCACGAAATGCTGCAGCGACACCATCTCCGGTGGTCACGGTCGGGTTGGTGGTGTGGCGGTAGAGCTGGCCTGCGCCACCACTGGCCAAGATGACAGCATCTGCGGCAATAAAGTGCATGCCGTCTGCATCGAGCACCTGAACGCCGCTGACGATGCCGTTATCGACCACTATCTCGGCTACAAAAGTGTATTCACGAATTTCTGTGGCACTCTTGCGCACCGTTTCAACCAGGGCATCACTTGTCACAGCTCCTGTGGCATCGCCGCCTGCATGCAAGATACGCGGATGTGAGTGGGCTGCTTCTAAGCCCATGGCAAAGTCTGTCCCACTACGGTCAAACTCAACACCAAAGTTCACGAGGTCATTGATACGACCCGGTCCTTCAGAACACAGGACTTCGACAGCTGGCTCCCAACACATACCCGCACCAGCAAACATGGTGTCTGCCATGTGTTCTGCCACGGTGTCTTCTGTTGACACCACCGCAGCGATACCCCCTTGGGCATAGTGTGTGTTGCTTTCGGCCAGGTTTGCCTTGGTCACGAGGACAACCTCGTGTTGTCGGCTCGCCTGAGCAGCAGCGATCAGTCCTGCGACGCCGCTTCCGATAACAACTACTTTGGACATGGATTAGTTGGCTGGCTTGGCAGCCAACATCCTCTCCAAAGCAACACGAGCAGGCTCAGCCACACTCTCATCAACAGTGATTTGGTTCACAACCTCGCCGGCAACCAGACGCTCCAGCACCCAGGCGAGATAGCCGGGGTGGATGCGGTACATCGTGGAGCAGGGGCACACGACGGGGTCAAGGCAGAAGATGGTGTGCTCAGGGTGCTGGGCCGCCAGACGCTGCACCATGTTGATCTCGGTACCGATTGCAAAGGTGGTCGGTTCTGTGGCCGCTTCGACGGCCTTACGGATGTAATCGGTGGAACCGTATTCATCCGAGGCGTCGACGACAGCCATTGGGCTTTCAGGGTGAACAATGACCCGCACGCCAGGGTGTTCGGCACGGGCTTTCTCAATCTGCTCCACTGTGAAGCGTTTGTGCACGGAGCAGAAACCGTTCCATAGGATCACTTTGGCGTCGTGGAGTTCTTGTTCTGTGTTGCCACCGAGAGGCTTGCGACCCCACCACAACGGCATTTGCTCAACAGAGATACCCATTGCCTTGGCTGTGTTACGGCCGAGGTGTTGGTCGGGGAAGAACAGTACGCGCTGTCCTCGTTCGAATGCCCATTCCAACACTGTTGCTGCATTGGAGGAAGTGCAGACAATGCCACCGTGTTCACCACAGAAACCCTTGAGCGCTGCAGAGGAATTCATGTAAGTCACAGGAATAACTGGAACCCGGCCATTCTCATCTGGTTCAGTGCCATAGAGTTCCTCGAGCTGTTCCCAGCACTGAGTCACAGAGTCAATATCTGCCATATCCGCCATCGAACAACCCGCTGCCAGGTTGGGCAGGATCACCTTTTGGTTATCTCCCGAGAGGATGTCTGCGGTTTCTGCCATGAAGTGAACGCCACAGAACACAATGGCTTCTGCCTCGGGGCGTCCTTTGGCGGCAACGGCGAGCTGGAAAGAGTCGCCGAGGTAGTCGGCGTGCTGCACGATTTCATCGCGCTGATAGAAGTGGCCAAGAACAACAACTTTGTCACCGAGGGTTTCTTTGGCAGCGCGGATGCGTGCATGGAGTTCCTCGTTGCTTGCGCTCTTGTATTCCTCAGGCAGACCACCTTGAACGGGGGAGCCCGTCGGGATGACATCCCCCATGGATGCGCCTGGACCGTATCCAGGCGCACCTTTATCAAACTCCCAGGGGCCCTTGGCCAATGACGGAGAGCACGTGGTGTCCTCACTCTTGCCTGCGGCAATGAGTTGAATGCGGTCGTTGACCGAGGCGGTCGGGGTCATGAGTGTTCTCCTCGGGTGAATGCCAGAGTGCGGGATGCCTCAAGCTGTGAGAGTGGACCGTTGTCCGATAAATCAATAGAGGTGTTGTAGCGATAGAGCTGGGGAGGGCGGTGTGGTGTACCGGCGAGGCGCTCGCCGGTTGGCACCACAGTTCCACTGGCTTCGACCATGCGGCGGAAGTTGCCAGGATCTACAGGCTTGCGCAAAACCACTTCATAGACTTCACGCAGCTGGGCCAGGGTGAATGTTTCACCTAAGAAGCCGTGTGCAATACGTGAGTATTCCAATTTGGTGCGCAAGCGCCACAGGGCGTATTCGACGATGAGATTGTGATCAAAAGCGAGTTCGGGCAGGTCGTCAGCAGTGAACCACTGGACGTTCTCGCTCTGTATTGCGCGATCTGCTTCGTCGCCGGCCACGAGTGCCCAATAGACAATCGAGACGACACGGTCATCGGGGGAGCGGTCGAGCTGGCCGAAGGCGTAGAGCTGTTCAAGATAGCGCGGCTCCAGTGCTGTCGTTTCCAACAGGGTGCGTGAGGCTGCCTGGGACAAGTCCTCATCCAAGTTCAATGGTCCGCCAGGCAGAGCCCATTGACCCTGGTAGGGCTCCCGAATACGCCTGACCAGTGGAAGAACTAACTCCGGTGTTCCCGAGCTGTGCGGGCGCAGCGCAAAGATCACCGTCGAAACGGCGAGGGCGACCTGGCTTTGCTCGGTTGACATAGCTCCAACTTTGTAAGAGTCAGGATGACTCTAAGTAAAACCATCTTAGTGTCATTCTGACTCAAACGCGATGCATCATCTCCTACCTTCAACCCTGACTTGAAGCATCTTTGCCCAAACGGAAGTTTTCGCTCGGCTCGGTGGGAACAAAAAGGTAATACCGCCGTAGACTTGGCATAACAACTGAATATCGAGGTCAATCGATCATTGCGGGAGAGTTCACCCTCGAGGTGAACACCGAAGGAGCAATCCTCCCCGACAATCTCTCAGGTACGCGTACCGCAGTGAACGGGCCACTCTGAAAAGAAGATGGTGGAACAACCATCTCGCCCACGGTGAAAACTGCCCTAGGTAGTGAAGCTCTCAGGCACAAATGACAGAGGGGGAGTTCCATACGAAGGTTTCTAACCGATCGGAGAACTCAATGTCTGATACACCTCGATACTCACCTCTGCACGCGGTGCATGAGTCACTCGGCGCAAGCTTCACTGACTTTGCAGGCTTCATGATGCCTGTTCGTTATGACAGTGACCTCGCCGAGCACCACGCGGTGCGCACTGCTGCAGGTATCTTCGATATCTCCCACATGGCAGAAATCTCCATTACTGGCCCTGATGCAGGTGCGTTCTTGGATTACGCACTCGCCGGCAAACTGTCAGCTTTGAACATTGGTCAGGCCAAGTACTCGCTGCTTCTCAACGAAGCAGGAGGCATCATTGACGACCTCGTGATCTATCGCTTGGGGGAGACCCACTGGTTGGTTGTGGCCAATGCAGGCAACCGTTTCCCCGCCGTGGAAGCACTCAACCACCGCACTACCGGTTTTGACGTCAACGTCAAAGATGAAAGCGACGCCACCGCACTCATCGCAGTGCAAGGACCCAATGCCCTGGACATTCTCCAGCACACGGTTGGCCTTGAGCTTTCTGCTGAAGCGCACGATCGCCCCGAGAACACCCTAGAAACACTCAAGTACTACTGGTCTTTGCCCGCGGTATTCCTGGGCAACCCGGTACTGATCGGACGCACCGGATACACCGGCGAAGACGGTTTCGAACTCTATATCGATGTTCAGCACGCCGCCGCATTGTGGAATGCATTGATGGTTGCTGGCGAAAGCCGTGGCCTCGTTCCTACTGGTCTTGCGTGCCGCGACACTCTCCGTCTGGAAGCAGGTATGCCTCTCTACGGCCACGAGCTCAACCTCACCACCGCTCCAGTCCAAGCTGGCTTGGGCAAGGTCGTTGCCCTCTCTAAAGAAGGCGACTTTGTTGGCCGTGCCGCAGCAGAAAAGGGTGTCGCCGCTGACGCACCCGTGCTGGTGGGTCTGGTTGGTGAAGGCAAGCGTGCTGCGCGAGCAGACTACGAGGTCTATTCCGGCGAAAACAAAGTCGGCGTGATTACCTCAGGTGCTCTTTCACCCACCCTGGAATACCCCATCGCCATGGCTTTTGTTGACCCCTCTGTCTCCGAGATTGGCAACGTCATCGATGTGGATATCCGCGGCACTCGTCTTCCCTATACCGTTACCGCTTTACCGTTTTACAGCAGAAAGAAGAACTAATCATGGCTAACCCCTCACACCTCAAATACACCGAAGAGCACGAGTGGCTCGAAATTAACGGTGACAGTGCCACCGTTGGCATCACCGCGTATGCGGCTGAGAAGCTCGGCGATGTTGTTTATGTTGAACTTCCCAAGGTTGGTTCCTCCATCAACGCCGGAACTGTAGTTGGAGAGATCGAGTCCACCAAGAGTGTTGGCGAACTTTACGCTCCTGCATCAGGAACAGTCGTCGAGGTTAACGACGCTGTCGTTGCAAGCCCAGAATTGGTCAACGAAGACCCATTCGGTGCTGGTTGGTTGATCAAGATCAGCATCACAGACATGCCTGCACTGCTTGAGGCTGACGCCTACACCGCGCTTACCGGCGAATAATTCGTCGCTACCTTTTGGTAGCCCCCGCACCACTCTCAAATAGCCCTGCCCTTTTCACGCAAGGAACATACATGTCGAACGCGTTCGTCAACCGCCACATCGGAACAGATTCTTCTGCTCAAGCACACATGCTTAAGCAGTTGGGATATGACAGCATTGAGCAGCTCATTGAGGCTGCTATCCCTGAGTCCATTCACGTGGACCAGTTCCGTGCTGCGGGTTCTTCACTACTTCCAGAACCTGCCACCGAACGTGAAGCACTGGCTGAACTGCGTGAGTTTGCGTCGAAGAACACTGTTCGTCGCTCACTCATTGGTCAGGGCTACTACGACACCATTACTCCTGCTGTGATCAAGCGCAACGTTCTGGAGAACCCCAGCTGGTACACCGCGTACACCCCGTACCAGCCAGAAATCTCGCAGGGTCGTTTGGAAGCCATCATCAACTTCCAGACCATGGTCACTGACCTCACTGGCCTGTCCACCGCGAACGGTTCCATGCTGGATGAGTCGACTTCTGCTGTAGAAGCCATGCTGCTGGCACGTCGCTCCTCCAAGGTTGAATCCAACGTGTTTGTTGTTGACACTGATGTCTTGCCACAAACCAAGAGCCTGATTGCTGGTCGTGTTGGTGCTGTTGATATCGAGGTCGTGGAACTGGATCTCGCCTCCGGCGCACAGCTGCCAGAGGCATTTGGTGTGCTCATTCAATACCCTGGAGCCTCGGGTCGTATTTGGGACCCCAGTGATGTCATCGCCAAGGCTAAGGAAGCCGGTGCTGTCACCATCGTTGCAGCAGACCTGCTTGCCCTAACTCTCATTGCATCCCCAGCAGAATTGGGTGCTGACGTTGCGGTGGGATCCTCACAGCGCTTTGGTGTTCCCCTGGGCTTTGGTGGTCCACACGCCGGCTACCTCGCTGTGCGTGAAGGTCTTGAGCGCAGCATGCCAGGTCGTCTCGTCGGCGTCTCAGTGGACGCTAACGGTGAGCCTGCCTACCGTTTGACTCTTCAAGCTCGTGAGCAGCACATCCGTCGCGATAAGGCAACGTCGAACATTTGTACTGCACAGGTTTTGCTTGCTGTGATGGCTGGAATGTATGCCGTGTACCACGGCCCAGAAGGTCTCAAGGAAATTGCAACTCAGGTGCACGAGCGTGCAACCGCTTTGGCAGCGATTCTTCGCGCCGGCGGTGTCCAGGTCGCCCACGACCACTTCTTTGACACTCTCACCGTGTCAGTTCCTGGCAAGGCACAGGCCATCTTTGATGCTGCCAAGCAGGGTGGTTTCTTACTCAACCTCGTTGATGCAGACACTCTCTCCATTTCGGTGGATGAAACCACCACCCCAGGTGAGGTGGAAGCTGTCGCTGGATTCTTCGGCGCCAACGCTGCCTACCAGGCTGTTGCCGCTGCTGTTCCTGCCAAGCTGGTTCGCACCTCGAGCTACCTCGAGCACCCAGTGTTCAACACGCACCGCAGCGAAACCAGCATGATGCGCTACCTCAAGCGTCTTGCGGACTTCGACTACGCCCTCGATCGCGGCATGATTCCTCTGGGATCGTGCACAATGAAGCTCAACTCGGCTACCGAAATGGAAGCAGTGACCTGGCCTGAGTTTGGCGGATTGCACCCCTTTGCTCCTGCCGATGATGTTGCTGGATATGTTGAGATGATTGCTCAGCTGGAGAAGTGGCTCATTGACCTCACCGGGTACAACACCATCTCTCTCCAGCCCAACGCTGGAAGCCAGGGAGAGCTTGCCGGGTTGCTTGCTATTCGCGGATACCATCTGGCTAATGGGGACATTCAGCGCACCATCTGTTTGATTCCTTCCAGTGCACACGGAACCAACGCGGCATCCGCAGTTCTTGCAGGCATGAGCGTGGTTGTTGTTGCTTGTGACGAGGTTGGAAACGTTGACCTCGATGATCTGCGGGCAAAGATCGCCGAGCACGGTGACAAGCTTGCTGCTCTGATGATTACCTACCCTTCCACTCACGGTGTCTACGAGCACGCTGTGCCCGACATCACTGCAGCTGTTCACGCAGCTGGTGGCCAGGTTTATGTTGATGGTGCAAACCTCAACGCGATGACCGGTTTTGCTCGCTTTGGTGACTTTGGTGGTGATGTCTCTCACCTGAACCTGCACAAGACCTTCTGTATTCCTCACGGTGGTGGTGGCCCCGGTGTTGGACCAGTTGCAGCCAAGGCACACCTTGCTCCCTATCTGCCCAGCCACTTTGCTATCCAAAACCCACACCACGTGCTCGTTGAAGATGGCAAGGTCACCACGGTTACACACGATGGTGTTCAGATCTCGGCAGCTCCCTATGGTTCACCGAGCATCTTGCCTATCTCGTGGGCATATGTGCGCATGATGGGTGAAGAGGGCATCCGCCAAGCCACAGCGTCTGCTGTGTTGGCTGCAAACTACATCTCTCAGCGTTTGGCGCCGTATTTCGCCACTCTCTACACCGGAGAAAACGGCCTGGTTGCCCACGAGTGCATTCTGGATATCCGTCCTCTGACCGCGGAGACTGGTGTGACCGTGGATGACGTGGCCAAGCGATTGGTGGACTTTGGCTTCCACGCTCCCACCATGAGCTTCCCTGTTGCGGGAACTCTCATGATTGAGCCCACCGAATCTGAGGACCTCGAAGAGATCGAGCGTTTCATCAACGCCATGATCACCATTAAGGCAGAGGCAGATGCTGTTCTTGCAGGCGAGTGGCCAGCTGATGACAACCCTTTGCACAACGCGCCTCACACTGCAGCGTCGATTGCTGGTGAGTGGAACCACCCTTACTCACGAGAGAAGGCTGCCTACCCCTTTGCAGAGGGTCTGGATGCCGCTACTCTCACGATGCGCATCAGAAGTAAGTACTGGGCACCAGTTCGTCGTGTTGATAACGCATACGGTGACCGTAACCTCGTGTGTTCATGCCCACCGCCTGAGGCATTCGAAAACTAAGGTTGAGCTCCTCGAAAGAGGGGCTCAATTCTTTATGTGCGCCTGTCGAAATTAACGATATATCGCTATATGCTGGGAATGTTCTACCAATATGGTGACGCCAAGCCTCAAAGTAGGGGTTTAGGACTTTGAGGCTTTCCGCCGCCATTAGTACGTCTCACTAATGGAAGGTTCCACCCCAATGAATAATCTGTCCGAACTGTTGACTGATACCCAGTTCAACATTGTTTTCAACATGCTCTCGCTGGGTATTGCCAGCATGTTGTTCACTACGTTCTTCCTGGTATTAGCCAGAGATCGTGTGCTCCCGCGTTATCGTCTCGCAGTCCTCATCTCTGCAACCGTGACAGGCATTGCCGCCTATCACTACTTCAGAATGTTCGACTCGTTCAACCACGCATTCTCATCACTCGATGGAGCAATGAACAATGCAGCTGTCTACAACGTGGGTTACCGCTACGTTGACTGGCTGCTGACCGTTCCGTTGCTTCTGATGGAAATTGTTGCCGTCCTTGCACTGACCAGACAGCTCCAGAGCTCGCTGCTCAAGCGCCTGGTGCCTGCGGCAGCACTGATGATTGTTCTGGGATATCCCGGAGACGCCAAGCTTGACATCTGGGGTATTGCTCCATCTGTCTGGGGTCTACTCTCCACCATCCCCTTCCTCTACATCCTGTATGTGCTCTTCATCGAGCTCAGCAAGAGCCTGGTTCGCCAGTCTGCAGGAGTACAGAAGAAGATCAAGCAGCTTCGTCTCTTGCTGATCGCAACCTGGGGCGTTTACCCCATCGCCTTCATCTTCGCGATGAACAGCGATGGCTTCGTAGCTGACCAGTTTGTTGCTCGCGAAGTTGGATACACCATCGCCGACATTCTGGCGAAGTGTTTGTTCGGTCTGCTCATCTTCTCGATTGCTCGCATGAAGTCCGCTGAGGACGATGCAGAGTTCGCCAAGACTGAGTTCCGCGACTAAGCACCACAGAAGAAAAGGCAGGTCCCCTATTGGGGGCCTGCCTTTTCTCTTATGCTCAAGACATGACAAAGAATGCTCTGATTGTGGTTGATGTCCAACGTGGGTTTGATGACCCCCGCAACGGTCCTAGAAATAACCCCAAGTGCGAAGAAAACGTTCGCGCACTATTGGACAAGTGGCGAAACTCTGGTCAACCTGTCGTTCTGGTGCGCCATGACTCCATCAAGCCAGGATCACCCTTGGCGCCTGGCCAAGCTGGCAATGACCTCAAGCCTGGTATTGATGGCCCACATGACCTCTTTGTCACCAAAAGCGTGAACTCTGCCTTCTATGGAACACCTGATTTGGATTCGTGGCTGAAGAAAGAACACATCAATGCCATAACCGTCTGCGGAATTATGACGAATTTCTGCTGCGAAACCACCGCACGTATGGGTGGCAACCTTGGTTATGACGTTACTTTTGTGTTGGATGCCACTCATACTTTCGACAAGAAGGACATCGAAGGCAACATTATTCCCGCTGAGGAGGTTGCGCGAATGACGGCAGCAAACCTGCATGGTGAATTTGCCATCGTGAAGTCAACTGCGGAGGTCTTGGCAGGCTAGATGAGAATTGCCTTGTCGATGATGCGCATGATCAAGTCAATCCAAGCTAAGGGGTTGACCTTCTCTGGAGCGATGTCGTCAACGACACGTCCGACAGTGTAGGCCTGAACAAAAACTGCTGCTGCGCGGGCGTCAACTTCGGTTGACATCCAGCCCTTGTTTTGAGCTTCCACAAATAGGTCCGTAAAAGCGTCCGTGAGACGTTGTTGTTCTATGCCCAGGGCGTCGTGAAACCGAGGGCTGCTGTAGGTCAAACCTGCGGCACGGGCACGCTCAAGACGGAAACGGAAACGTGACTGGTCTTGGTCAAAATCATTAACTTTCCGCAAAGCGGCAAGTAGTTCATCGCGTGAACCTGCGGTGGCGAGGATGGAAGCAAGATGGTCAATAGTGGCATCCACGTTCTTACTGAACCGAGAGATGAGTGCAGCTTCGAGAAGATCTTCGAAGTCCTCAAAGTGGTGATACAACGATCCCTTGGAAACACCACTTGCACTTAGTACCTGGTCTGCAGTGATGTGTTCAGGATCTGAACCATCCAACAACTCAGCCATGGTCTCAATGAGACGGTCGCGAGTGGGGTGGGAGGTTTTAGCCATAGTTAATTCTAGGCGTAATGTCTCCCTGAATAATTGGACGAAAGGTATTGATTACTGTGCAGGGGCAGTTTCGACAGCGGTGTTGAACAGGGTTCGTGATTCCTCGCTGATGCCGTACTTAATAACGACCACTTGAGGGTCTTTCGAGCCTGAGGTGCTGCTCCAAATATTTGATTTGTAAACAAGATCATCCGTGACAAAAATTTCTACCAAGAAATCTTTCCCCTGAATCGTGAAGACATTCTTGGTCAAACTCACTTCGGCATCTTCAAGAAGTGGTGTCGTGAGTAAACGCTCTAGCGCCAGAAGAGAAACCGTCTCTAAGGAGTCAAAGGTCGCAGGGGAGTTATCAGTCAGATTTGCGGTGACGACCTGCTTGCCTTCTGGGGCCTGGGGGTCATAAATAATCGCATAGGTGGTCTGGCCAACTGCGAGGGTTTCAGACCCGCCCTCGGTAGTCATTTTCTTGACAGAGTTCTTGACCACAATGTCCAAGGCATCTTGAGCTGCCTGGCCGGAAAGGTTCCTGTTATCTGTTGCACTACATGCAGTAACCGTCAGTGAGGCAACAAGCGCAAGGGCAATGGCAATGAATATGCGTTTGAACATAGGTTCTAGCCTAGGTGCTGTGGGCCTAGGTTCCTGGCAGGAAGCCGGGAGCTAGTGCCTTTATGGCGGCGTAGCCGGTGAAGGAGACAATATCTAAAATCCAGTGCGCAATAACCAGCGGCATAGTGCGGCCCCAGCGCTGATAGGCATACCCAAAGACCACACCCATAACAACATTGCCAATGAAGGGCCCAAAGCCTTGATAGAGGTGATAGCTACCGCGAAGAAGTGCACTTGCGGTGATGATCTGCCAGGTGTGCCAGCCCAACTCCCGCAATCGAGTAAAGAGATATCCCACCACAATGAGCTCTTCCACCAGTGCGGCACGCAAAGCGGCCAAAACCAGCACAGGAATAGTCCACCAATACGTATCCAGTGCTGTGGGAACAATCGTGACGGTAATACCCAGCGCGTGGCCAACGAGATAGAGCGCAAGACCAGGAATGCCAATAACTGCTGCAAGACCGAAGCCGCGCAGGAGATCTTTACCCGGTTCCTTGAAGTTGAAACCTAGTTGTGTGAACGCACTCTGGCCTGGCTTTGCCAAGAGCCAGAACACGAGCACCACAGGGACCAAACCAAAAGCAATACCTAAGAGTTGGTAAACCAGATCAAAGATGGGCTGGTCAGATAGTGGCTGGTTAATAACCGTCTTCTGAGCATTGAGTGCTTCAGGGGTGGTCAGCTTACGTATTAGGGAGACGATGGAATAAATCGCAGACGAACCCAGCGAAAGCGCGAGAACGATGGCAATTTCGAGCCAGGTCCGCGCACGCTGCTGTTGAGGAGTCCACTCGTCGTTCATTTATGACCCCAGCTGCTCCTTCTTGCGTCGCAGAGCAAGGATCATCAGTGCTATTCCTGAACCAAGCAAGCCAATTCCGAGAGGTGCTGCACTCAGAGATGAGCCTGTAACCGCGAGACCAGCAATGGTAACTGTGACTGATGCTTCAGGGGTGATGGCGTCTAAGAACGGAGTATCTGAGGTAGCGACTGCAAGGTTGGTGAAGGTACCTCCGCGATCAGGTATGGAAACCTGATAGACCAAGGTTGTCACCGAAGCAGTGGCCAGTGTGCCCAATGCGCAGGTCAGAGTTTGTCCTGTGCTCGTGCAGCCTGAGGGGAGATTCAGCAGTGTTGTTCCAGCTGGAAGGGTATCTGTAATTACGGTGTTCACTGCAGCGCTAGGGCCCGCATTGATGACAGTCACTTGATATCCCAAAGGAACTCCTGCCTCTGCCGGAGTAGTGAGCTCTTTGAGGACAACCACATCAGCCACGTTATTGGCTGTGATGGTCGCAGAAGAACTCTCGCCGTTACTCAGGCTTGCGGTATTGGTTAGTACCGTTCCGTTACCGACAGTAGAGGCAAGGTTTCCTGAGATAACGACGGTGTAGCTATTGCCTGCGTTGATTCCGGTAGGGAATGTGCACAGAGGCGTAGCGCCGAGAGTGCACGTTACCGTTGGGTCGCCGCCTTGGTTGTTGATGGCAGGGATGACCGTGACGCTCGTCGCCGTGAATCCTTGAACTGCTGGATCACTGAGAGTCACTGGCCCTGAGGTTGCTGAGCTTCCCGCATTGTGAACATTGATAATCCAGCCCGCTTTCCCACCGGCGGTAGTTGCCGTAGGACTAGAAACTTTCTGAATTTTCAGTGCTCCAGTTGTATCGGGCCGGATGGAAAGCGGAGCAATGGCCACGTCGTTGACGGGGTTGGGGTCGAAACTTGCAGAGCTAATTCGGGCAGTGTTGAACACTTCAATGGCTGTCGCTGTTGTGGCTGCGTCGACATTGAGCGAAATGGTCTCCAATTGGTTCAACGTCATGGAGTTGATAACGCATGTCAGAACTGTATTTCCACCAGATTGAGCCGTGGAACAGCCCGCAGGCAAGGCCCCTGAGATTGTCAGTGAAGAAGGAATGACATCAGAGACGGTCACGTTGGTTGCTGAACTTGGCCCGAGATTTTTCACGAAAAAAGACATCGTCTTTGAACCACCAGAGGTAACAGTTCCTCCTCCAGAAAAACCTTTGAGAATTTCGACATCTGCTGCAGCATTAACTGTGTTCGCAACCTCATTAGTCGTGAAGTTATCGATTGCGATGCCGTTGTCAGAACTGACCGATGCGCTGTTGCGAATAGTGGTTTGAGCTGCCGCCGAATTCACGGTTACTTGGAAAGAGACAACCGCTGTTGCTCCCGGTTCTACAACTCCTAGAACCCCATTGGTTCCAGCTGGTCTCAACGTCAGAGTTGATCCCGACAGCGAGCCTGAGGGGGAGGCAGAACCAGCGACATAGGTTGTGTTGGCAGGAATCGCATCAGTAATGGTGATGTCCCGGGTTGCTGCACCACCCTCGTTCGTCACCGAGACCACATAGGTGAGTGTTTCGCCAACATCGACCGGACCTTGGGGGTAAACATCTTTTGTTGCAATCACGCAGGCAGGCGTACCAAAGGAAATGTCATCCAGGAAGTTTCCAATGCTCTTATTTCCGCCCGCAGTTGAATCGGCAATGAAGGCAAATCGGGTTGTGTACTGTCCTGCGGGAACGGTGTAGCTTCCAGTCCAGCGACCCCAGGCGGTGTTTCCATCGCTGATGGTTCCAGAGGAATAGTTGGATGCACCGCCGGCAGGGCCAATCTCGACGTGCATGGTGTCAACGCCTTGGCGTCCTCGGTGAGAAAGGCCCCAGGTGAGCGTTTGGCCGGGGGTAGTTGGAAGATCTTGATAGAGCGCTGCGTTTTGAGTGGCGTTAATTTCGGCAAATTGCAGTCCGGATGCTGCAGGTACGCCGTTGAAGCCGCTCTTCCAAATTTCAATGAGGTGGTCTGTAGCCGTAGTTGACCACCCGGGAACTTTGGAATCATTCAGTTGCTGATAGGTGTTGTTTGTCAGCACTGGGGCTTCAAAACTGGGGTTATCTAGCTCGGTGATGGCCGGTGGACAACTGCTCGCTGCCTGTGCTGGCTCTATCGGTGTGACCAGCCCAACAATGACTAGTCCGCTGGCAATCAGGCACAGAGCTGTCAGGAGGGAAATCACACGGCGCATTGACTCATTATTTCAGTAACTCAGGCTTCGAAATCAAGAAGTTCAAGCCCTGCGGTATGCTGGAACTGCTCGATTTTCCCGGCATCGCACACTTGTGGTGCCGCTGGTACACGTTATTCGGGCGCTCACTTTTCACAAACGATGACCATGTGAGGTCATCGAGAGGATTTTTCATGGCGCACGCCCTCCGCTCAGACCTGCGCAACGTCGCAATCGTTGCTCACGTTGACCACGGTAAGACCACGCTTGTTGACGCAATGCTCAAGCAGACCAACTCGTTTGACGCCCACTTTGCCGGCGAAGACCGCATGATGGACTCCAACGATCTTGAACGCGAAAAAGGCATCACCATCCTTGCGAAGAACACTGCTGTGTCCTACGAAGGAAAGCACGCAACAAGCGGACCCATCACCATTAACGTGATTGACACTCCTGGCCACGCTGACTTTGGTGGCGAGGTGGAGCGCGGTCTGTCCATGGTGGACGGCGTTGTGCTTCTGGTTGATGCTTCTGAAGGTCCTCTTCCACAGACCCGCTTCGTATTGCGCAAGGCACTGGAAGCAAAGCTTCCCGTGATCTTGTTGGTGAACAAGACTGACCGTCCCGATGCTCGTATCGACGAAGTTGTGGGCGAAAGCCAGGACCTCCTGCTTGGTCTTGCATCCGATATGGCTGATGATGTTCCCGATCTGGATCTGGATTCCATCCTGGATGTTCCTGTTGTTTATGCATCTGGCCGTGCCGGTGCTGCAAGTCACAACAAGCCCGCAGATGGTTCTTTGCCTGATAACGATGACCTTGAGCCTCTTTTTGAAGCCATTCTCAAGCACATTCCTGCTCCCTCCTACGATGACGAAGCACCACTTCAGGCGCACGTCACCAACCTGGATGCGTCGCCCTTCCTGGGTCGTTTGGCTTTGATTCGTGTGTTCAACGGAACCATCAAAAAGGGTCAGACCGTTGCCTGGGTCAAGCACGATGGCACTGTATCCAACGTTCGCATCACCGAACTTTTGAAGACCAAAGCCCTCGAGCGTTTCCCCGCTGAGAGTGCTGCTCCCGGTGACATTGTTGCTGTGGCAGGTATTGATGAGATCACCATTGGTGAAACTCTTGCTGATCCCGATGATGTTCGTCCCCTTCCCGCCATTACAGTGGATGACCCCGCTATTTCGATGACTATCGGAACCAACACCTCTCCTCTGGTCGGTAAGGTCAAGGGTCACAAGCTCACCGCTCGAATGGTGAAGGATCGTCTCGACCGTGAACTCATCGGTAACGTTTCGCTCAAAGTTGTCGACATCGGACGCCCCGACACCTGGGAAGTCCAGGGCCGTGGTGAACTTGCGCTGGCCATCTTGGTTGAAAACATGCGCCGTGAAGGTTTCGAGCTCACCGTGGGTAAGCCACAGGTAGTGACCAAGAAGGTTGATGGCAAGGTTCACGAACCTTACGAACACCTCACCATTGATGCACCTGAGGAATACCTCGGTGCAATCACGCAGCTGCTTGCCGCACGCAAGGGGCGTATGGAATCGATGGTTAATCACGGAACCGGTTGGGTTCGTATGGAATTCATCGTTCCTTCTCGTGGTCTGATCGGTTTCCGCACCGAATTCCTCACCGCAACGCGTGGTACCGGTATCGCTAACGCGATTGCTCACGGCTATGAAGAGTGGGCGGGTCAGATTGTGACCCGTGTCAACGGATCTATCGTCGCTGACCGCGCCGGTGTGGTCACTCCCTTCGCCATCATTGGTCTGCAGGAGCGCATGAGCTTCTTCGTTCAGCCCACTGAAGAGGTTTATGAGGGCATGGTTATTGGTGAGAACTCCCGTGCTGATGACATGGATGTGAACATCACCAAAGAAAAGAAGCTGACAAACATGCGTTCGTCAACTGCAGACAGCTTCGAGTCAATGACTCCTTCTCGTCAGCTCTCACTCGAGGAGTGCCTCGAGTTCGCTCGTGAAGATGAGTGTGTTGAGGTCACACCTGAAACGGTGCGTATTCGCAAGGTTGAGCTCGATGCTCAATCTCGTGCACGTAACGCGAGCCGCCTCAAGAAGCAGAACGAGTAATCAGTTTCACTGACGACAAGCCCTCTCCTTATTTGGCTGGGGCTTTCGTTTTCATAGAGCGCAAGAAAACTGTCATGGTGATTCCGACGTAGAGAACCCAGCCGATAACCTGCAGCCATGACATTTCGGGCGTAAAGCCGACTGTTCCGCGAAGTAGTACCGCGTACCAGGTGTCTGGAGCTATGACAGCTTCCACGTTAAAGGCTTTGTTCGCGTCGCCGGGAAGTAGACCAGCTTCTTGCCATTCGTGGATTCCATAGCTGAGAATTCCGGCGGCCACGATGATGAGGAAAGCTCCTGACCATGCGAAGAACTTCTTGAGATCTAAGCGCACCATTCCCTTGAAGATGAGCCATCCCAACAGAGCTGCTATTCCGAGACCAATGATGGCACCCAAGGTTGGCAGCAGGCGTTCACCTGTTGCGTTGGCTGCCGCCCAGATGAAGACAGCGGTTTCAATTCCTTCACGACCGACGGCCAAAAATGCGACAAGCATGATTCCCCAGCCGTTACCGGCAAGGTTCTTATCCACATCTGATTCCAAATGAGCTTTGATGCTGCGAGCAGTTTTGGCCATCCAGAAGATCATCCAAGTCACCAGGACTACAGCAAGGAAGGACAGCACCCCTGCGAGGATTTCTTCTGACCTGTCATCGAGTGTTGCAACCCCAACACCAAGAAGGATTCCTACCGCAGCAGAGAGGAGTGCAGCTATGCCAACACCAGCCCACATTTTGGGCAACACATCACGGCGATCAATTTTGATCAGATACGCGCCGAGAATACCGATGATCAGTGCCGCTTCGAGGCCTTCGCGAAGACCGATGAGCAAGTTTGCGAACATTATTCTGGCACTGGTCTTTCTAGTTGCAGCAACGGAGTTAGGTTTACCTAAGTAAGGTTTACCTTAGTAAGGATTACCTAACTTGGTCAAACTCAATATTCTTACCGATGGAAATAATCATACGGATACGAACGATATTTAGCTAGGTACACTACATAAATGCCCGAACAACACCCCACACGCCCCTGGTCCACCCGTTTATTGCTGTGTCTAGGAGCACTCTTCATGGGGCTTCTGGTTGGATCCATCACCACCGTTGCTCATCAAAACGTCGTGACCATATTGGGAATCGACATTCCCTGGGGCATGATTCTTTCTCTGATTGTGCTTATCGGTTTTCTCGTAGGCCTGAGAATGGTTGTGCAAGACAGGCTGATCGTGCTGTGTGCGGCACTGGGAATTATTGGCATGGTTTTTCTCTTGAGTCTGCGCAGCGTCGGGGGATCCGTCCTTGTGCCAAACAACCTGCTGGGCACAATCTGGGCTGTTGCTCCCACGTTGATTGCGATAGTGGTCGTGGCTTGGCCCAAACTGCCCGAACACCGCCGTGGCGAGAGCATCAGCAGCTAAGAAAAGAACAGTAAAGTTAAGTCAGACCCACCTGAACTTTCGATAGAGGAGTACCACCTTGACCTACGTCATCGCCTTGCCATGTGTAGATGTCAAAGACCGTGCCTGCATCGATGAGTGCCCCGTAGATTGCATCTACGAAGGTGACCGTATGCTTTACATCCACCCCGATGAGTGTGTGGACTGTGGCGCATGCGAACCAGTGTGCCCCGTCGAAGCCATCTACTACGAAGATGATCTCCCAGAGCAGTGGGCTGACTACTACAAGGCAAACGTGGAGTTCTTCCAAGAAGTTGGATCCCCCGGTGGAGCTGCCAAGGTTGGCGTTATCAAGGGTGACCACCCTGTAATTACTGCACTGCCCCCACAGGCCTAAGTTTCATGCTCACAGAGCTGCCTGATTACCCATGGGACGCCATGGCGCCCTTCGTGGCGAAGGCGAAAGCTCATCATGGCGGTGCAATTGATCTCTCCATCGGTTCACCGGTAGACCCCACGCCAGAGGTTATTCGTGCTGCCCTCGCTCAGGCGACAGATTCACACGCGTACCCCACCACAATCGGAACTCCCGCGTTACGCGAAGCAATCGTGGAGTGGTTTGCTCGCCGTCGTGGTGTGACCGGCCTGGGTGTAGATAATGTTCTGCCCACCATTGGGTCCAAAGAGTTTGTTGCTTGGCTACCGTTCATGTTGCGTTTAGGTCCTGGTGATGTGGTCGTGCACCCTACAGCCGCCTATCCGACCTATGAGATTGGGGCGCGCATGGCCGAGGCAACCCCTTTCCCGAGTGATAACCCCGCTCAATGGCCAGAAAACACAAAGCTGGTCTGGCTCAACAGCCCCGGTAATCCAGATGGACAAGTTCTCGATAAAGAACAGCTCAAGGCTCGTGTTCAGCGAGCACGAGAACTCGGGGCCTACATCGTCGGTGACGAGTGTTATGCCGAACTGGGCTGGTCTGGGCGCTGGGAACACGAACCTATTCCCAGTCTGCTTGATCCAGAGGTAACCGGTGGCGATCTCACTGGAATTCTGACCGCGTATTCCTTGAGCAAGCAATCCAACCTGGCTGGATACCGTGCAGCATTTGTTGCCGGAGATGCCGCATTGATTTCTCAGCTCACCAACATTCGTAAGCACGCAGGCATGATGCAACCGGGGCCAGTCCAGGTTGCGATGGTTGCTGCACTCAATGATGATGCACACGTTGCCGCTCAGAAAGAGCGCTATCGCGCTCGCCGGGAGATGCTCATTCCTGCTTTGAACTCTGCCGGATACCGCATCGACCACAGTGAAGCGGGACTCTATTTATGGGTCACCGAGGGCGTTGATGCGTGGGCGTCGATTGAGAAGCTTGCCGGCTTAGGAATTATTGCTGGGCCAGGTGTTTTTTATGGTGATTTTTTTCCTAACCATGTTCGTTTGTCGTTGACGGAAACCGATGAGCGTATTGCTGAGGCTGCACGCAGACTTCTGAGTGTTTAGCAACAGTACTTTTTGCCAATAGGCTTGGATAACTTGGGGATTTCATCACCATGAATGAACTTGAGTACCCACTCACCTAAGACAGTTTCCACAAGGAGTCTTCGTGACTGAAGCCACTAACTCAGTGCCTGCGGGGGAGAACATTTCCCTCACTTACAACGGCAAGACCATTGAGCTACCCGTTTTGCACGGTACCGAAGGCAATCCAGCTATTGACCTCTCAACTTTGACCAAGCAGACAGGCCTCACCGCACTGGACTATGGCTTCGTCAACACAGCTTCCACCAAGTCGAAAATCACCTACATCGATGGTGAGGCTGGCATCCTGCGATACCGCGGATATCCCATCGACCAGGTAGCAACAAACCTGACCTTCCTTGAAACTGCTTATCTGCTCATTCATGGCGAAGTTCCTACCGCAGTCGAGAAAGAAAACTTCGAAGAAAACATTCGTCGTCACACACTCCTGCACGAAGACCTCAAGGATTTCTTCTCCGGATTCCCACGTCGCGCACACCCTATGCCGGTACTCTCTGCAGGCGTTTCAGCACTGTCGACCTATTACGAAGACTCACTTGATCCCAAGAACCCTGAGCAGGTTGAAACGTCGACCTACCGCCTTCTGGCAAAGCTTCCCGTAATGGCTGCTTATGCACATAAGAAAAGCATCGGTCAGGCTCGTCTCTACCCAGACAACTCGCTGTCTTTTGTTGAGAACTTCCTGCGCCTAACCTTCGGCAACAAGGCAGAGCCTTACGTTCAGAACCCTGTTGTTGTCAACGCTCTCGAGCGTTTGCTCATTCTGCATGCAGACCACGAACAGAACGCTTCCACCTCTACTGTCCGCTTGGTCGGTTCTACTGATGCAAACCTCTTTGCATCAGTCTCTGCAGGTATCAACGCCCTCTTTGGCCCACTTCACGGTGGAGCAAACGAGGCTGTGCTCACCATGCTCGGAGAAATCCAAGAATCAGGTGAGTCCGTTTCTAAGTACGTTGAGCGCGTCAAGAACAAAGAAGACGGCGTCCGTCTCATGGGCTTCGGTCACCGCGTGTACAAGAACTACGACCCACGTGCACGCCTTGTGAAGGACACCGCAGACGAGGTCCTTGCTGCCCTCGGTGTCAACGACCCACTTCTGGGAATTGCCAAGGAGCTTGAAGGAATCGCCCTCGAGGACGACTACTTCAAGGAGCGCAAGCTTTACCCCAACGTGGACTTCTACACCGGTGTTATCTACAAGGCGATGGGTTTCCCCACCCGCATGTTTACTGTTCTGTTTGCTCTGGGCCGTCTGCCAGGTTGGATTGCGCACTGGCGTGAAATGAACCTGGACCCACAGACCAAGATTGGTCGCCCACAGCAGCTGTACATCGGCGACCAGCTTCGTAACTTCTAAGCCTGCTCACCTCCGCCATGAAGGCAGTTCAGTTTGAACAGTTTGCAGGGCCACTGACTGTAGTAGACGTGGTGATGCCAACAGCTCCAGCCGACGGTGTTGTTATCGAAGTCAAAGCGGCTGGATTGTGCCGCTCTGATTGGCATGCATGGCAGGGTCATGATCCCGACATCACCGTATTTCCACACATCCCTGGCCATGAGTTTGCTGGGGTGGTTCACCAGGTGGGAGCGGAGGTTTCTGGTCTTGTTGTGGGAGACAGGGTTGTTTTTCCCTTTGTGTGTGGCTGTGGACAATGCTCGTGGTGTGAAAGTGGCAATGCCCAGGTGTGTCCAGATCAATGGCAACCAGGTTTCAGCGGCCCAGGTACCTATGCTCAGTTCGTCGCTATTCCTCGAGCAGACTTCAATGCGGTGAAACTTCCCGCTGAAGTTCCCTTCGTTGTGGCAGCAAGCTTAGGGTGCCGCTTTGCCACGAGCTATCGGGCCATCAAGCATGTCGCAGCTGTCACTCTGGGAGAAAGCGTTGCAGTCTTTGGCTGCGGCGGGATTGGTTTAGCTGCCGTGATGGTTGCAGCTTCCTGTGGTGCACAGGTCATTGCTGTGGACGTGAACGATGATGCTTTAGAGCTTGCCCGTCAAGCCGGTGCGGCACATGTGATCAATGCCGGGCGTGGATCTGTTGTTGAGGCTATCCAGGCGATTGTTCCAGGCGGTGTTGATGTCTCAGTGGACGCGTTGGGAAGTATAGAAACCTCGCGCACAGCAGTCGAAAGCCTGCGTGTCCAGGGACGCCACGTTCAAATAGGTTTGTTGCTACCTGCCAAGATTGGGGACCGCGCTACAGTACCCATGCATTTAGTGATTGGCCGTGAGTTACAGGTGTTGGGTTCACACGGAATGGCAGCTGCTTCTTATCCGCAGATGCTCTCCGACATTGCTACTGGTGTTATCGATCCAGGGCAGTTCATTACACGCACCATCAGCTTGGATGAGGTTCCGGAAGCGTTAGCCGCGATGAGCCAAGGTACTGAACCTGGCGTGAAGATTATCGCGCCCTAGAAATTAGTGCAGGGCAGAGTTGAGGACAATGCCCACGCCCGTGCGCGAGGTTACTTCCACGGCACCGGTTCCTGAATTACGACGGAACAGCAAGTTGTTCACACCAGAAAGCTCTTTAGCTTTCATCACGGTTGTATTCTCGCCATCAATGACGTTGACCTTGGTGCCAGCCGTGACATAGAGGCCTGCCTCAACAACGCAGTCATCACCAATGGAAATACCGATGCCGGAGTTTGCTCCCAGAAGCGAACGCTGCCCAATCTTGATTTTCTCGGTTCCACCGCCGGAGAGTGTTCCCATAATGGAGGCACCGCCGCCGATATCTGAACCGTCTCCAACGACAACGCCTTGAGAGATGCGGCCTTCCACCATCGAGGTTCCTAGTGTTCCTGCATTGAAGTTAACAAAACCTTCGTGCATGACAACAGTTCCAGGAGCGAGGTGTGCACCTAAGCGCACCCGCGAAGCATCTGCGATGCGGACGCGGTCTGGGGTGACGTAATCGGTTAGGCGAGGGAATCTATCGATTCCCTGAGCCTGAATACCCTCACGAAGAAGTCGGGGGCGAAGCGCTGTGAAATCTGTGGGGTGTACAGGGCCAGCGTTAGTCCACACCACGTTGGGGAGCTGGCCAAAGATGCCATCGAGGTTGATGGTGTTCGGGGCAACGAGAAGGTGAGAAAGCAGGTGCAGGCGAAGGTAAGCATCTGAAGTGCCCTGTGCTGGTTCCTCTAGGTTGATCTCGACGGTGACGGCTTCCAAGGTGACCCGACGACGAGCATCCTCACCGACGAGGTCTTCAAGTTCGGCAGGAACAATCCACTTGTCACGACCAGCAGGCAGAGTGCCTAGCTGTGGAGAGGGATACCAGGTGTCTAATACGGTGCCATCTGAGGCAACAGTTGCGAGCCCGTAACCCCAGGCGTGCGTGTTTGTCTGCGAAGAAACCATGCCTCTAGGTTACCGGCGATAAACTTGGGGCATGTCCTCCACGCCAACGCTTGACCTGTTCCGATCTAGCGTTGAGCTCACAGCAGATATCTGCAACATCGAGTCTGTTTCAGGCAATGAGCACGCCCTCGCAAATGCGATTGA
Source organism: Aurantimicrobium minutum (assembly GCF_002355535.1). Taxonomy (NCBI): domain Bacteria; kingdom Bacillati; phylum Actinomycetota; class Actinomycetes; order Micrococcales; family Microbacteriaceae; genus Aurantimicrobium; species Aurantimicrobium minutum. Next base: position 929,091 of record NZ_AP017457.1, on the reverse strand, counting down.
AGCAGCACTGTCTGAATATGCGCATCTGGACATCTTCCGCAATGAAGATGCTGTCGTGGCACGAACCAACCTTGGTCGTTCGCAACGCGTCATTATTGCTGGGCATATCGATACCGTTCCGGTCAACAACAACCTTCCGGTTCGCTACAGCGAAGAAGAAGGCGCCCAATGGTTGTGGGGCAGGGGAACAGTAGACATGAAGGCCGGTGTTGCTGTTGCCGTCAAACTTGCCGCTGAACTCACCGAACCGGCCTATGACATCACCTGGATTTGGTACGACCACGAAGAAGTCGAGTCCTCCCTCAACGGGCTTGGTCGCTTGGCTGTAGTGGCCCCTGAGTTACTCGCCGGCGATTTTGCCATTTTGGGGGAACCATCCAACTCCACCGTTGAGGGCGGTTGCAATGGAACTTTACGCGTAGAGGTGAGAACGCAGGGCGTTCGTGCACACTCTGCGCGTGCGTGGATGGGCGAAAATGCAATCCACAAACTCTCTTCTGCCCTGTCTGCCTTAGAGGCTTACGAACCTGCAACAGTCACAGTGGATGGTCTGGATTATCGTGAAGGACTCAGCGCAGTCGGGATTTCTGGCGGTGTCGCAGGAAATGTGATTCCCGATGCTGCTGTGCTCACAGTGAATTACAGGTTTGCTCCAGACAAGTCTGTAGACCAAGCACTTGCTCACGTGCAAGATGTCTTTGCCGGGTTTGAGATTGTTGTTACTGACAGCGCAGAGGGCGCTAGGCCTGGTTTGACTGCTGCCATTGCACAAGACTTTGTCGCCGCCGTGGGAGAAGAACCCAAGCCTAAATATGGCTGGACAGACGTCTCACGTTTTTCAGCGCTGGGAATCCCTGCAGTGAACTTTGGACCAGGTGACCCATCCCTTGCCCACACTGATGATGAGCGCGTATTGACGTCACAGATTGAGTCCTGCGAGCAGGCACTGCGCAACTGGCTCACTCAGGCCTAAGGACTTTCGGGGGATGGCACGTACACGACTGGCCTGGTGGATTAAGGTCAGCTTGATCTTCCTGCTTGGCCGAGCCATATCCACAGCAATGCTTCTCGTTTTGGCCAGTCAGCAAGCAGAGAACGCATGGACAGGTGCACAGCCCAGTCTCTGGGATTTCTCCTCGATGTGGGATGGTCGCTGGTACAACATCATTGCTGAGGTTGGTTATCCAACGCAGCTTCCAGTCACTGAAGATGGCCATATCGCCGAGAACGCGTGGGCGTTCATGCCGGTGTATCCCGCACTGGTGCGCGGAGTGATGGTGCTTACCGGCCTGCCGTGGAATATTGCTGCCATCATCATCACGGTGGTGTGTGCTTATGTGGCCACTTTGGTGTTCTATAAACTCCTGACCCGTTTTGTTCCCGCGCAACAGGCCCTTTTCGCCGTGCTGTTGTTCTCGGTGGCCCCGGTTTCACCGCTATTCCAACTGGCTTATGCAGAGTCGATGCAGCTGATGCTCATTGTTATTGCGCTGTATCTGTTGGTGCGGCGTAAGTATGCCTGGATGATTCCGGTTGTCCTCGTATTGTCTGTAACCCGTCCTGGATCTCTCGCCATTGCATTGACGTTGGTCCTGCATTGGATTTATCGCGCGACGCAAAAAGCACGCTTCCTCCTCAAAGAGAAAGTCCTTGTGGCCGCAGTTGCACTTATTGCAGCATTTTCTGGGGTTGTCTGGTTGTTTATTGCTGGTGCGGTCACAGGTATGCCTACGGCTTATCTGGAAACAGAGTTAGCGTGGCGCTCTGCCTACATTGGCTACCAAGAGCTGGTTCCGTTCACCCCCTGGATTTTCGCCGCCCAGTGGTGGACAACCAACTTCGGATATCCCGAAGTTGCCGGTTATGTGTTGCTGGCAGCACTCGTGATTGGCTTTGTGATCTTCTTGTTCACCCCCGCTATGAAGCGTTTGGGTGTTGACATTCGGTTCTGGCTTATCAGCTACGCCCTCTACCTCCTTGCTGTCTTCTTCCCTCAGTCGAGCACCTTCCGTTTGCTTGCACCACTCTTCCCGGCTTTAGGAGCTGTTGCAGCCCCGAAATCGAAGGTTTATCGCGTCACTATGACGGTCTTGTTCATCGCCCTACAGTGGGGCTGGCTATTGATTTGCTGGCGTATTGATGGATACGACTGGAGTCCACCCTAAAAACAGTCTGAAACGACGGATTCCGTAGCTGTTTGGGGCATAGCTGTGGTTTTTGAGTAGTAAACAATGCGAGATAATAGAAGTACACAAAGTAAGTGAAAGGGGTGGCCTAAATGGCTGCAATGAAGCCACGGACTGGCGACGGTCCCATGGAGGCTGTCAAGGAAGGTCGCCTGATTATTGTGCGCGTTCCTCTCGAGGGTGGTGGCCGTTTGGTCGTCTCCGTCAACGACGCTGAAGCGAAGGAGCTTCACGACGTACTGGCCAAGGTTGTAAACCCCGCCTAGTTTTAACGTCTCAACCAAAGAACCCCCGCTGATCTCAGCGGGGGTTCTTTTTATGAAGAATGTTTAGGAAATTTTAGTGAACTGCAGCAGGCCGTCACCTGCAGGGGAGAGAGCAGCCACGATGTTCTCGGATTCTTGTGCAGCGGTGAGTACGGCTCGCAATCCGTTCACTGCTGCTGTGCGCTTGGCTGGATTGGCTACGTCGCCATCGTGCAGGATGTGGGGAACAAGCACAGTTCCACCCACACGAACTAGGCGCAATGCGTGTTCAACGTTCTGTTCAACCTGGTTGGGGTCACCGTCGACGAGGACAACGTCGTAGCTGTTCTCGTTCATGCGAGGAAGAACATCAAGCGCCTTGCCGGTGATGAGACGCACGCGGCTGGCGGGGAAACCTGCTTCGGTAAAGAATTCACGAGCCTGCTCGTGGTATTCAAACTCGGGGTCAATGGAGGTCAGGGTTGCCTCAGGAGCACCGGAAAGAAGCCACAAACCAGACAGGCCACAACCGGTGCCAATCTCAATCATGTTGGTTGCATTTGTTGCAGCAGCGACCAAAGCAAGCTGTGCTCCGACAGCTGGACTGATGGGGTTTAAGCCGTGTTCGAGGGAAATAGCGCGGGCTTGTGCCTGGGTGCTCGACTCAACATCAAATTCGTTGAGGAACTTCCACGTTAGTTCGTTGTGTGTCACGTCAGTCTCCTTGGGCTTAAGCGTAGAGCTAACGCATGCTTTAGGAGCGGTATTCTCGTAGTGTGTTTGGTTTGACCTTCGAGAAATTACTCATCATCGGGGTAATTGCTGTCTTCGTGATTGGTCCCGAACGCCTGCCTGCGTACTCCGCAAAATTTGGTCAGTTAGTGCGCAAGCTCAAAGAAATGACCACGGGCGCAAAAGAACGCATCAAAGAAGAACTCGGTGACGATTTTGATGAGGAAGAGTGGAAGAAACTCGACCCCCGCCAGTATGACCCCCGTCGTATTATCCGTGAGGCGCTTCTTGATGATGCACCTCAATCAGCCCCAGTCATTGCGCCTGCAGTAGTTGCGAAGAAAGCGGTACCTCGCGACGCAAATGCGGCTACCCCCTTCGATATCGAAGCTACCTAAACTGCTCTGTGGCAGCCCGCCAAGTGATCGTCAACGAGACCGCCAGATTGCATCAGCGCATACATCGTGGTTGCTCCCACAAACTTAAACCCCTGCCTTTTGAGGGCTTTGCTCAGCTGTTCTGATTCTGTTGTTACAGCAGGAACTTGTGCCAAAGTTTGGTAGCGCACCTGCTCATCTCCAGCACACGCATTTGCGCGCTGCCTCGACAGTGGTTGAAATGACCAGATGAGATCATGGAGCGCACCTGGTTGCTGCGCAATCATCTGCTGTACTGCCTGCGCATTAGAAATGGTCGCTTCGATCTTTGCTCGATTACGAATGATGCGTTCATCACGCATGAGGCGTTCTACATCATCAGTAGTGAACGCAGCAACGGCATCGATATCGAAGTTGTGAAATGCATCACGAAACCCTGGTCGCCGTTTCAAAATGGTAATCCAGCTCAGACCAGCTTGGAATCCTTCGAGAGAAAGCTTTTCGAAGAGTTTGTGATCACCGAGAAGCTTCACGCCCCACTCTTCATCGTGATAGCGAGCATATTCGGGATCAGTTCCAACCCAGCCACAGCGAGCGAGGCCGTCTTCGCCAATCTCGAGATCTTTATAAGCCATTACTTGTATTCGATGCCCTCAATGTCCAAGAGTTGAATCTTGGTGGGAACACCAGAACCACCGGAGTAGCCGGTGAGCTTGCTGTTGCCAGCAAGAATGCGGTGGCAAGGAACAATGATCGGCACAGGGTTTGCACCCACAGCGCCTCCCACAGCACGAGCTGCCTTGGGGTTCCCCGCACGTGTTGCCAGGTCGCCATAGGAGGCGTGGCCACCATAAGGAATAGCCAGAAGTTCGTGCCAAATGGCTTGCTGGAACGGCGTTCCCACAAGTTTGACTGGAACATCAAAGTCTTTTCGTGTGCCAGCGAAGTATTCGCTCAGTTCCTTGATCGCTTGGGTGATGACAGCATCAGGGGTACCCGGACGACCACCGTGTTGAAGACGCCCGTGAGGAGAACCCTCGACACCCTCGATGCTCAAGAAGGTGATAGCTTCACCGTCGCTCGTGAGCTCGATGCGTCCGAGGGGGGAGTCAATTGTGGCAAAGGTTGCGCTCATGTGCTGATTCTTTCAGAGAGGGACGCAGGCGTGCTGCTGTTGAGGTATGCCCGAGGAGAAAAGCCTGTTTGAAGCAAGATAATCCGCTCCAACTGGCGCGTAGATATGGACAGTGCAGCTGCATATTCCTTAATGGAGTGTGCAGGATGTTGCTGGGCGAGAATCACTAATTGCGAAGCAACGAATTCGTGGAAGGCCTGGTGCGGGGCGGTGAGTTGATCAGGTCTACATCGTTTACAGGGGCGCAAACCGAGAACTTGGGCATCCTGCGTTGAGTTGAGATACACCACGTTCTCGGGCCGAGGAGTTCGTGAAGGGCACCCAAAACGACAATAGATTCCTGTCGTGGTCACTCCGTAGAACTGTGGTGTGGGCATATCCCAATTCTTGCGCGATTGTGTCCTTGAGGGCATATACACGTGCGACATCTCATTAACACAAAGGTGGGGGCGCCGCCTTATGCAGACGACGCCCCCAGTTGGGATACTGACATCTTGCGGATGATTTCGTCAACCTCCGCCAGAGTCAGAGTCTCAATACTTAGACGATACGAGCACCCTCTTTGAGGACACCCTCAAGGATTTCACGCATTTCTGCGAATTCCTTGGGACCAATCGTCAGCGGTGGTGCAAGCTGAACAACGGGGTCTCCACGGTCATCTGCACGACAGAACAGACCTGCGTCATAGAGGGCCTTGGAGAGGAATCCACGGAGCAAACGTTCGGACTCGTCATCGTTGAAGGTTTCCTTGGTTGCCTTGTCCTTGACGAGCTCGATAGCGAAGAAGTATCCGTCACCACGAACGTCACCGACGATGGGAATGTCGAGCAGCTTCTCGAGCTCGGCGCGGAACAGTGGCGAGTTGGTGCGCACGTTCTCGTTGAGCTTCTCTTCTTCGAAGATGTTGAGGTTTTCCAGAGCAACAGCTGCTGACACGGGGTGACCTGCGAAGGTGTAACCGTGAGGGAAGTAACTGGTTCCCTTGGAGAAGGGCTCATAAATCTTGTCGGAGATGATGGTTGCACCGATAGGGGAGTAACCACTGGTCATACCCTTGGCGCAGGTGATCATGTCGGGGACATAACCGTAGGCGTTGCAGGCAAACATTTCACCGATACGACCGAAGGCACAAATAACCTCATCGGAAACCATGAGCACATCGTGCTTGTCGCAGATTTCGCGGACACGCTGCATGTATCCGGGAGGTGGAGCAAATGCACCACCGGAGTTCTGCACGGGCTCGAGGAAGACAGCTGCAACAGTGTCGGGACCTTCGAACTCAATCATTTCTTCAATGCGGTTAGCAGCCCACTGACCGAATGCATAAAGGTCATCTTGGTGCTGTTCAGCACGGTAGAAGTTGGTGTTGGGCACGCGGAAGGTTGAAGGAACCAAGGGCTCAAACATTTCCTTCATCGCAGGGATACCTGTGATGGAGAGAGCACCCTGGGGTGTTCCGTGGTAAGCAACCGAGCGAGAAATCACCTTGTGCTTGGTGGGCTTACCCATCTTCTTCCAGTACTGCTTAGCTAGCTTGAACGCAGTCTCAACTGCTTCACCACCACCGGTGGAGAAGAAGACCTTGTTCAAATCGCCTGGTGCGTAGTCAGCGAGACGATCTGCAAGCTCAATTGCGGAAGGGTGTGCGTACGACCAGATGGGGAAGAAGGCGAGTTCTTCAGCTTGCTTTGCAGCAGCTTCAGCCAAGCGCTTGCGTCCGTGACCGGCCTGGACAACGAACAGACCCGAAAGGCCGTCGATGTAGCTCTTGCCCTGAATGTCCGTGATCATGTGACCGTCACCCTTGACGATGATGGGCACACCATTCTCGTGCATCACTGACTGACGAGTGAAGTGCATCCAGAGGTGGTCATTGGCCTTCTTCTGAAGGTCCTTGTTGTTGTATACCGGTGCGGTGTAGGGCTTCTCTGCCGATACATGCGCTGTGGGTGCAGCAACGTGTGCTGCTTCTTTTTTCTTCCGTGATGTGAATAACGGCATTTTTTATCGCGTTCCCCAGTTGTATAACTGTTTGTGGAGCTTGAGGTATACGAATGTTTCGGTTGAAACAACGCCCTCAAGCTTTCGGATCTGCTCATTCAGAAGATTGATCAAATCATCATCCGATTCGCAGACAACTTCAGCCATGATGTCGAATGATCCTGCCGTGAGCACGACATAATCAACTGACTTCATGGCGGACAATTGGTCAGCAATTGCTCGGGTATCACCTGAACAGCGCAAACCAATCATTGCTTGACGGTAGAAACCCAATTGCATGGGATCTGTCACGGCGACTACTTGCATGACGCCTGCGTCTGTGAGCTTTTGGACACGTTGGCGCACAGCTGCTTCAGAAAGACCGACAGCCTTACCGATTTCGGCGTAAGACCTGCGTCCGTCCTCCTGTAACTGCTCGATGATGGCCTTGGATACCTCATCAAGTTGTGCGGTACGTGACTTAGAGTTCATGGGCTTGATTCTGGCACTAAAAATCCACCGAGGCAAGTGAAACCGCAGAAATCTCTATCGAAAACTACGAAATCCACAGGATTACCCTTTATTTACTATCGTTATTCGTCATATGCTGTGTTTATGAGTGCACACACTTTCACTAACTTTGTTAATGGCAAATTCGTCGAATCCAGCTCTGACGAGCGACTAGAGATTCTGAACCCGGCTACCGAAGAGGTTTATGCAACCAGCCCGGTCTCTAATGAGAAGGATGTTGCCGACGCTTACAGCGCAGCGGCAACAGCTTTCGAAAGCTGGGGTGAGACCACTCCCAGTGAGCGTTCGCTAGCGCTGTTCCGTATCGCAGATGCCATGGAAGCTCGCGCACGTGAGTTCGCCGAGGTCGAGTCCAAGGACACCGGTAAGCCACTCGAGACACTCGTGGAATACGAGATCATGCCCTCGGTTGATCAGATTCGTTTCTTTGCCACCGCAGCCCGCCACCTCGAAGGCAAGTCCGCGGGCGAATACATGGCTGACCACACGTCCATGATTCGTCGCGAGCCCATTGGTGTCATTGGTCAGGTCACGCCCTGGAACTACCCCCTTAACATGGCGGTGTGGAAGTTTGCTCCAGCTATTGCTGCCGGTAACACCATCGTGCTCAAGCCCTCTGACACCACCCCAGCCTCTACCATGTTGTTGGCGGAGATGGCTTCAGAGTTCCTTCCCGCGGGTGTCTTTAACGCGGTGATGGGTAACCGTGACACCGGAAAAGCAATGGTGGAGAATAAGATTCCACAAATGATCTCCATTACCGGTTCTGTTCGTGCCGGCATGGAAGTAGCAAAGAGCGCAGCAACGGACCTTAAGCGTGTTCACCTAGAACTTGGTGGAAAGGCTCCCGTCATCGTCTTTGACGATGCCGATATCCCTTCAGCAGTCGAAGGAATTGTGGGTGCTGGTTACTTCAACGCTGGACAGGACTGCACAGCAGCAACTCGTTTGCTGGTGCAAGAAGGCATTTATAACGAGTTCATGGCAGAGCTGGTCAAGTATGCACGTGCTAACGCGATCACCGGTTCACCTCTTGACCCCACCACCATGTTTGGACCGGTCAATAATGTGAACCAGCTTGCTCAGGTTCAGGGTTTCATTGAGCGCTTGCCAGATAATGCGGTCATTGAATTAGGTGGTCAACGTCAGGGAGATAAGGGTTACTTCCATGAAGCAACCATCATTTCTGGGCTGAAGCAAAACGACGAGGCTATTCAAAACGAAATCTTCGGCCCCGTGATGACTGTGCAGAAGTTCACTGATGAAGCGCAGGCACTCACCTGGGCGAACGACGTGAACTACGCACTAGCGTCCTCTGTGTGGACCCAAAACCACGGCCGTGCGATGCGCATGGCAAAAAAGCTGGACTTTGGTTGCGTGTGGATCAACACTCACATCCCCATCGTTGCTGAAATGCCTCACGGTGGTTTCAAGCACTCCGGTTACGGCAAGGACCTCTCCGGATATGGCTTTGATGACTACACACGTATCAAGCACGTGATGAGTTACATCGGAGACTAAACCGGTGAAATACCCAGGTTGATACCTGCACGAGATGGCCCGCTGTGAGCAATCACGCGGGCTAACTCGTTAATGGCGAGTGCTGCAGGGTCTGCTGGGTGTGAAAGGACAATAGGTGTCCCCTGATCTCCGCCTTCACGCAAACCCAAGCTCAGCGGAATTCTGGCCAGAACTTCTATTGCTTTGTCTTGGCCGATGCTCAGCTCGTGGGCAACGGCATCGGCGCCACCTTGACCAAAGAGGGCTATGGCTGAACCATCTTGCAACACCAGAGGACCCATATTCTCAACAACGCCCAGGATGCGTTGGCCTGTCTGGCGTGCCACGACGCCGGCCCGCACGGCAACCTCACTGGCAGCACTTTGCCCCGTCGTCACAACGAGCACCTCGGCATTGGGAAGCTGCTGGCCGACCGTGATGGCCACATCGCCGGTTCCAGGTGGAAGGTCTAACAACAAGAAGTCGAGGTCGCCAAAGTAAACATCGGTGAGGAACTGCGTAATGGTGCGCTGCAACATCGGTCCGCGCCACGCAACAGCAGCATTAGCGTTCTCCACGAACATGCCAATGCTGATGACCTTCACATCGTGACCTACAGGGGGAACAATCATGTCATCAAGTCGCGTGGGCTTAGCGGCGACCCCGTCTGGAGCTAGCCCCATCAGAGCAGGAATCGAGAAACCATAGACATCGGCATCAAGGATTCCCACGCGGAATCCTTGATGGGCCAGGGAGGCGGCCAGATTCGCTGTCAGGGTTGATTTGCCCACGCCGCCTTTTCCGCTAGTGACAGCAATCACACGGGTGAGTGTGCCGGGACCGAACGGGTTCTGCTTGGGACCACCGGGACGAAGGTGTGCGAGCAGTTCGGCACGCTGCTCAGCGGTCATCACTTGAACATCAACAGCCACCTCGGTTACACCGCTGACGCTGGCTGCGGCAGCACGAACATCGCTTTCGATTTTCTGTGCTGCTGGGCAGCCAGCAATAGTGAGGCGCACTTCGACTTGAGCAACGCCATTCTCAGCAGAAACAGCACCAATCATCCCCAACTCAGCCAAGCTACGACGAAGCTCGGGATCAATAACTGATCCCGCAGCTTCGCGAACAGCGTGAGAAAGGTTGGTCACGTGTTAGGTAGTCGAACGTGAAGCCGGACGAGTCGCTGGCTTAGCGGAAGCCTTCTTGGCGGCAGGTTTGGTGGGGGCTTTTGCAACAGGCTTGCTGGGGGCGGGAGTTTCTTCCTTGTCCAACTCTTCCAAGAGAGCGCGAAGCTCAGCCTTGATGAAGTCCTTGGTGGCAACATCTTTCATGGCCAGGCGCAGTGCTACAACCTCGCGAGCGAGGTATTCGGTGTCAGCAAGGTTACGCTCAGCGCGCTGACGGTCCTGCTCAAATTGCACGCGGTCACGGTCATCTTGACGGTTCTGTGCAAGCAGAATCATCGGCGCTGCATAGGAAGCCTGTAGCGACAGGATCAGTGTCAGTGCGGTGAAGCCGATGGCATAGGAGTCAAAGCGCCATGCAGGTGGAGCAAACGTGTTAAATCCCATCCAGACAATGGCAAAGATGGTGAGACCCAGAAGAAACCAGGGCGTACCCATGCCGCGAGCGATTGCTTCAGTGAAGCGCCCGAAACGGTCACGAGAACGGTTGGGGCGTGGGTTGAGCGCGCTGAAGCCTTTGGGGGAGTCGAAGCTTTCATCGTGACGGTTGAATCGTGCCATATCAGCCCCTCCTTCCTCGGCTTGCGGGCTTAGCTGCTGGTGCAGCGCTCTTATTTACTGGACGCTTTTTAGGCGTGCGTTTATTCGGTGTGGTTTCTGTTTCGTCATCATCGTGACTACGCCAGTCATCTGGCAGCAGGTAGTCAAGAACGTCATCGACGGTGACCACACCAACAAGGCGGTGGTTCTCATCAATAACTGGAACAGAAACCAGGTTGTAACTGGCCAAAATACGTGACACTTCAGGCGCTGGAGTATCTACCGAAATGGGCTCAAGACCTGGATCGATGAGAGCCCCGAGGCGCTCGTGTGGGGGATAGCGCAGCATGCGCTGGAAGTGCACCATTCCTAAGAAGCGACCAGTGGGTGCTTCATAGGGTGGCAAGGTAATGCAGACTGCCGCTGCCAAAGCAGGAGCAGTCTCATTACGGCGAATCATGGCCAAACCTTCAGCGACAGTGGACTCAGCCGAGAGGATGATGGGCTCAGGCGTCATCAAACCACCGGCGGTATCAGCACCAAAGCTGAGTAGAAGACGAACGTCATCCGCTTCCTCAGGCTCCATCAGCTCAAGGAGGTGCTCACCACGTTCTTCAGGAAGCTGTGCAATGAGGTCGGCAGCATCGTCAGGTTCCATCTCGTCGAGAACGTCAGCAGCACGTTCGTCGTCGAGTTGAGACATAATCTCGACTTGGTCACTCTCGTCCATCTCTTCAAGGACGTCAGCAAGGCGGTCATCTGGGAGTTCTTCAGCAACCTCGAGCATGCGCTCTTGAGGCAGATCCAGCAAGGTTGTTGCCAAGTCAGCAGGACGCAGCTCAGAGTAGGACGCAATCAGTGCTTCAGCAGATTGTGATTCACCGTCGTTGGTTTTCTCGGTAACGAGAGACCAGGGAACAAGTGCCGTGGGACCCTTAGCAAAAGGGGCGCCGCTTTGACGGGGACGGCGAACAAAAAGCTGGTTAATTTCCCACTCGCCTGGACCGGTTTCTTCAATCGAGGCGTCCTCGATGATTCCTTCACCGGAGCCGTCATTGAAGGTGACCTTGCGGCCTAAGAATTCTGCAAGGAGGCGAACTTCACCGCCGCGCTGTTCAAACTTGCGGTCGGAAATAGGGCCGGTGGTGATGACCTGTCCACTGCCGATGCTGGACACGCGACCAATCGAGATAAAGACACGACGCTTACCGGGCAGCTCAGCGAGCAAACCCACCACGCGGGGGGCATTGTCTTTGCGGTACACCACGAGGACATCGCGAATGCGACCCAGGCGGTCACCCGCGGGGTCGAATACGCCACTACCAGTCAGGCGCGCAACAAATACTCGTGTTCCAGTCACGTCTCTAACTTAGCCCGTTAAGGCCTGTTTGCGCCCCTTGAGAGGCGCAAACAGGTGGTGAATTCTGCGTTTAGATCAGTGCATCACTGAGGTGATTGGGTGTACCAAAGCGGTGTGCTGTGATGCTCACTGCTTGCTCGCGCAAGAAGGGCAACATTTCAATACGACCTGCTAGCAGCACCGGTCCGGCGTAGACAGCCAAGTCGGGGCGGCCGTTGGTTGCTGCGGTCACCTGTGATGCGCTTCCACCAATGAGGCGAATGCGAGCATTTGTCAGCTCTGTTTCTGCCAAGCTGGCCAGCCAGGACTGGTCTGAGCGCTGGTCAACACGAATACCTGTTGCCTGCAAAGCCCACAGGTACTTCTCGCCCAATGTGGTGGGAACAGAGATGGTGAAGTCTGATTCGGCACGTAGTGCAGCCAGCACAACTCGGAAGAGCTCTACCGGGTTTCCCTGCTCCATCAGGCGAATCTTGGTGGGAACGCTGCGGTAGCGGAACACGTTGCGCTCGACGCCCAGTTGGGAAACATCAATTGCTTCGCCGAACTCGGTGGCCCAGGCGAACTGGTCCAGGCTCGCTGCTTGGCGAATCCAGGACAGTTCCCCACCATTGAGAGTTTCTGAGCGCTCAATAGCGTCAATGAGCGTGGTGACAAACTTCGAGACGGGAGCAATACCAATGTCTTGCGTGGGGGCAATTTCCCAGTTCCCTAAGCCCATGAGGTAGTTCGGTCCACCAGCTTTGGTACCCGCGCCAACAGCAGACTTCTTCCAGCCGCCAAAGGGCTGGCGTTGCACGATTGCACCGGTGGTACCGCGGTTGACGTAGAGGTTGCCGGCTTGGATGTTCTCCAACCAGAGCCCAATCTCATCTGAGTTGAGAGAGTGCAAACCTGAGGTGAGGCCGTAATCAATGGCGTTGACCATGTCGATGGCTTCTTCCAGTGTCTTTGCCGTCATGATTCCGAGAACGGGGCCGAAGTATTCGGTCAAGTGATATTCACTGCCAGGCTTGACGCCATCTCGCACACCAGGAGACCACAGCTTGCCGGAGTCATCGAGTTGCTTGGGCTCAACAAGCCACTTCTCGCCCTTGCCCACGGAGGTCAAAGCGGAGAGCAGTTTGCCCTTGGCAGGTTCAATGATGGGGCCCATCTGGGTGGTGGCATCCTGCGGGTAGCCAACCTTGAGGCTGGCAACACCGTCAAGTAGTTGGTTGCGGAATCGCTGCGAAGTGGCCACAGAACCGACCAAGATCACCAGCGATGCTGCTGAACACTTCTGACCGGCGTGACCAAAGGCAGAGTAAATAACATCTTTTGCCGCCAAGTCGAGGTCTGCGCTCGGGGTGACAATGATGGCGTTCTTTCCGCTGGTTTCTGCCAGTAGAGGCAGATCATTGCGCAGAGAACGGAATAGCTCAGCTGTTTCATAACCACCGGTGAGGATCACGCGATCAACCCGGGGGTCCGAGACCAGCTTGCTGCCCAGGGCACGATCGCCCATGTTGACCAGTTGGAGTACATCACGAGGAACACCGGCCTCCCAGAGAGCTTCCACCATGACCGCGCCGCAACGTCGCGCCTGTGCTGCAGGCTTGATGATTACGGGGGATCCTGCGGCCAAAGCTGCCAGTGTCGAGCCGGCCGGAATCGCAACGGGGAAGTTCCAGGGTGGGGTGACCACTGTCAGTCCGGCTGGAACAAAGCTCGCACCGGAGATGCGCTCGAGCTTTTTAGCTTGCTCGGCGTAATAGTGAGCGAAGTCAATAGCCTCGGTTACTTCAGGGTCGGACTGGTCGAGTGTCTTCCCTGTCTCGCTAGCAGCAACTTCCATCAGTTCTGCGCGGCGTGCTTCAAGAACTTCACCGGCACGGTGAAGGATTTCTGCACGCTCAGCGGCAGACTTCTGTCGCCAGCTCGCACCGGGGCCGGTCGCGGTTGCAAAAACCTGCTCAAGCTGTGCTTCGGTGGTGATGGTGTGCTGCGCAACGGTCTCATTGCCCAGCTGAGAGGAAGCAATACGGGAAAGAATTCCATCACCCCAGGCACGGTTTGCAGCAATGGCAGGGTCAGTATCGGCAGCGTTTTTGAACGAGTCAGTAGGCATAGGCTCGGCAGGCTTCGTGCGGTCTTGCACGCGGTGCGAGGCAGGAACACTGTCATCGAGCTCTGCAAGCGAGTTCAAGAAGCGTGTCTTTTCACGTTCAAACAGCGCTTCGTTAGCTGCCAGTTCAAACACGGCAGACATGAAGTTGTCTTGAGAGGCGCCCTCTTCAAGGCGGCGAATTAGATAGGCAATAGCGACATCAAACTCTGCAGGGTGCACAACAGGGGTGTAGAGCAAAAGTCCGCCGACGTCCTTCTTGACCGCTTCGGCTTGCCCCTGAGCCATACCCAGCAACATTTCGAATTCGATTCCTGACTGCACGCCACGCTTGTTTGCCAGAAGCCACGAGTAGGCAACATCGAAGAGGTTGTGGCCGGCAACACCAATGCGGACATTCTGAATGCGCTCTGGGTGTAAGGCGTAGTTAATCACGCGCTTGTAGTTGGTGTCGCTGTCCTGCTTGGTGTGCCAGGTCGCTAGAGGCCAGTCGTGCAGTGCTGCCTCAACGCGCTCCATGGGAAGGTTGGCTCCCTTCACCACACGAACCTTGATGCCGGAACCGCCGCGTGCACGGCGCGCAGCAGACCACTCCTGGAGCTGCATCATGGCAGCAAGAGCATCTGGTAAGTATGCCTGAAGCACAATGCCTGCCTCGAGGTTCAAAAGCTCTGGACGGTCCAGGATGCGGGTAAACACCGCGATGGTGATGTCGAGATCTTTGAACTCTTCCATGTCCAAGTTGATGAACTTAGGAGTGGGGCTTTCAGCAGCAAGGTGGAACAGGGGGAGCAAGCGCTCAACCACATGCTCAACGTCCTGCTCAAAAGCCCAAGCAGAGTGAGGTGCAACAGTGGAAGAGACTTTGATGGAGACGTAGTCGACATCATCGCGGGCCAGAAGTGCGCGTGTGCCTTCCAAGCGGCGAGCTGCTTCGCGCTCGCCGAGGACGGCTTCACCAAGCAGGTTGACGTTGAGGCGAATGCCTGGCTTACGGAGCTTGGCAATAGCTCCACCGAGTTTGGCGTCGGTTGCGTCCACGATGAGGTGCCCAACCATGTTGCGCAGTACCTTGCGAGAGATAGGAATAACCACTCCTGGCATCAGGGGTGCAAATGCGCCACCGAGGCGCACTGCGGCCCGCATGTACCAGGGGAGGAAGCCAGGGACCTTGGGGGCAAGTTCACGAAGGTTGTGTGCTGCGACCTTGAGATCTTCGGGGCGAACAACGCCATCGACGAAGCCCACGGTGAAGGCCAGTCCGGTGGGATCTTTCAATACTCCCCCCAGCATGACAGCGCTGGAATCAACAGGGAATCCTTGTGCTTCCGTGAGCCATTTGCGCACAAGCGCGATGGAATCATTGGCCAGTTCAGGAGAGTATGCGTCTGCGGTCATGTGTATAGTCTGGTGGGCAAAAGACTTTAGATAAAGCGCACATTAGTTACTATTACTCATTAGTAATACTTAACTATTGAGAGGTGCTCATGCTTGATCTGCGACGACTGCGTCTGCTACGGGAGGTTAAGCTGCGCGGCACCCTGGCCGAGGTAGCAGAGGCCCTCAACTACAGCCCCTCTGCTGTGTCACAACAGCTCGCGCTCTTAGAGAAAGAGGTGGGCGTCCCCTTGCTGCGCAAGAGTGGACGCCGGGTTATCTTGACGCCGCAAGCAGAGATTCTTGTAAGCCACACCTCCACGGTGCTGGAAGTGCTCGAGCAAGCAGAATCAGAAATCACGACCTCTCTCGAGCGCCCTGCTGGTTTAGTTCGACTCGCCCTCTTCCAGTCAGCAGCCCTGGCATTACTCCCAGAGGCATTGACGCTACTGAAGAAAGAACATCCGCAGCTTCGTTTAGAAATAACCCAGCAAGAACCAGAAGCAGCACTGCATGCCACCTGGGCTAGAGACTATGACTTGGTTATTGCGGAGCAATATCCGGGCCATGCTGCTGCTCGGCATCCCGAGTTGGATCGTATTGACCTCACCACTGACCCCATTCGACTGGGGGTTTCCTCGAAACTCAGAGCAGAACATTCGATTTCGTCACTTGCTGACACTGCTGGGCTTCCCTGGGTCATGGAGCCACGCGGAACGGCATCGCGTCACTGGGCAGAACAAGCCTGCCGCCAAGCAGGTTTTGAACCTGATGTGCAATTTGAAACTGCTGACATCCAAGCCCATATTCGCTTGGTCGAGTCCGGTAACGCAGTTGCGTTACTGACAGGTCTTGCCTGGGTCGGACGAAAAGTGACCGTCGATTTGATTGATCTTCCCGGCAACCCGCGCAGAACAGTATTCACGGCAGCACGCAGGGCAAGTGCGGGAAGCCCCGCTATCCAAGTCTGTCGGGATGTTCTCTCAAGAACTGCAGAACTGGTTAACCCTGCCGCGCGTTAACCGGAGACTTCCACGCCCACCACAGCAACAGCAGCTGCAAAGGCAGACGCACAAACGCGATAACCGTCAACAGGGTGTTCCCTGCCCCAATTGTGCTGAAGGCAAACCAAATATTGGCAGGCCAGATTGCCAGAAGCGTTAGCACCGTGACCGTGGGCGCCCAACGGGCTCTGAGAAGAAGTCCGACAACACACACCAGTTCGACCACGCCGCTGACATAGACAACCCCGAGGTTGACTCCTTCCCCCAATTCAGGTGGCATCAACCACAGAAATCCTTGAGGAGTAACAAGGTGGAGAAAACCGCTGAGACCTAACAGCGCAATGACTATCCAACTACCAACACCGCGCTTAGTCATAGTTACTTCCGCTTCTTCTTGGCCAGTGACTCTACTTTGAGCTGTGCTGCTTTAGCTGCCTTGGTTGCCGCCACATGGGGGGCGAGCCAGGCCTCAACGTCATCCGCTGTTCTCGGAAGTGCAATGGTCAGGTTTTCCGCACCGGTGGCGGTCACCAAAATATCGTCCTCAATGCGCACACCAATTCCGCGATATTCCTCGGGGACAGTGAGGTCATCGGGCTGGAAGTACAGTCCGGGTTCAATCGTGAAGATCATGCCTTCCTTAACGATGCCGTCCATATACATTTCACGGCGGGCTTGAGCACAGTCGTGCACATCAATACCGAGGTGGTGGCTGGTGCCATGCACCATATATCTCCGGTGATGCTGGTTCTCGGGAAGAAGCGCCTCTTCAGCTGTGACCGGAAGAAGACCCCACTCTGAGGTTTTCTGGGCAATAACAGCCATCGCGGTGTTGTGAACATCACGGAAAGTAATCCCCGGCTTCACAATGGCGAAGGCAGCATCTGCGGCTTCGCGCACGGCTTCATAAACCTTGCGCTGAACCGGGGTAAAGGTGCCACTGACGGGCAGTGTTCGTGTCACATCAGCGGTGTAATAGCTATCGCGTTCAACACCTGCATCAATGAGAATGAGGTCGCCCTCATTCACGACGCCGTCGTTAGTGACCCAGTGCAAGATGCAGGCGTGCGCACCACTGGCAGCAATAGTGCCGTAACCAACACCATTACCCTCCAACCGAGCGCGAGAGGCAAAAGCTCCCTCGATGAGACGCTCTCCGCGAGTATTCCCAGCAACTGCTGGCAGAACACGAGCAATATCTGCAAACCCGCGAATACTGGAGGCTACTGCTTCGCGCATTTCCGAGATCTCATACTCGTCCTTGACCAGACGCATCTCGGAAAGATCGCGAGCAAGGTCCTCAGGAATTTCGGTCACGGACTTATCTGCTTCCGGAAGCTCATCGAGGTGCTTGGTTGAAATACCCAGATCACCGGCAACCTGAGCTAAGGAGGGCCGTGGGCCTATCCAAAACTCACCAATGTCACTGTTTGCATAAAACTCATCCGAGTCACGACCTGCTCGTTCGCGGAAATACAAAGTTGCTGCGTGACCTGTGGCAGTGGGTTCCATTACCAAAACTGAGTCAGGTTCAGAATCTGAACCCCATCCCGTGAGCCAACTAAAAGCTGAATCAGCACGGTACGGATAAAAGGTGTCATTACTACGACGTTTCATTGGCCCGGCAGGAATAACAATGCGCTTTCCCGGGTGAGCTTTACTCAGCGCCCCACGACGCGCAGCGGCATATGAGGCCTGTTCACGCGGTGAGGGAATCTGCTCTGGCCGATCTGCCCAGTTGCTCCCGATGTATTTCTGGAAAGTATCTGATGCCGGAGTAGTCGACCTGTTTTCGGTGCCGAGAGGGGCTTCGTGCTGGGCATCTTCCGCGTTCATGCTTCTAGTCTGTCACCGTCTGTTGGGAAAAGGCTCAGCATGTCCCCAGCCAGGCATAGAGTGAAAGGGTGGAAGCATTTTTACGAGCCCAAAGTCCTATCGACTTGCATCTCCACAGCAATGTCTCAGATGGCACTGGCTCTCCGGCAGACGTGGTGCGCGAGGCACACGCTGCTGGTGTGCGCACGATGTCGTTGACAGACCACGACACCACTGCTGGCTGGGATGAAGCGCGTGAAGAATGCCTGCGTTTGGGGATGACTTTCATCCCCGGTATGGAGTTCACATCTCGTATTGAATACGGCAGCATCCACATTCTGGCGTATCTTTTCGACCCCAACTATGCACCTTTGGTTGAGGAACTCAAGAAACTACAAAGTGACCGCGAAAATCGTCTTCGCCAAATGACAGAAAACGTCTCTGCAGACTACGACATCACTTGGGACCATGTTTTGGAGCAGGTCTCAGCCTCTGGGAAATCCGTGGGTCGCCCCCACCTTGCTGATGCGTTGGTTGCTCGGGGCATTATTTCTGAACGTAGTGAAGCATTCTCAGGAATCCTCTCTAAAGACGGGCCGTACTACGTTTCTCAATATGCCCTCGACCCTCTCTCTGCTGTGAAACTGATTAGATCTGCCGGTGGTGTTCCCGTGATGGCTCACCCCACCACGAAGGGGCGTGTGGCTCCGATGGAATACATTGATCGCCTGATTGATGCAGGTCTCGGTGGTTACGAAATTGAACACCGGGAAAATATGGAACCAGGCAAAACGATTCTTCGTGAACTGTGTGAGGAACGCGGTCTGATTATCACTGGCTCCAGTGATTACCACGGCACGGGTAAACCCAACCAGCCAGGAGAGAACACTACAGAACCTGAAATGCTTGCTCGCATTATTGAGCAGGGAACAGGTTCTGAACCAAGTTATCCAGAGTAAAAGGCAGATTTGCCTTTTATTGTCGAAGCGATGCTCGGGATATTGCCATCGCCGTAGGCAGCAATAACTTCAGTAATCACTACCTGGTAGCCGTCATACCAGCGAGCAACTTTCCCCTTAGCTTCTCGATGATTTCCAAATCGGGCGAGTTGAGTGAGCGCTTCTTTGGTTTCGAAGTAGTAGATCGAATTCTTGATATCCGTCTCGGGTTTAACCCACTTTTCCACACCCAAAAAACCGGGAAGCTCAGCGACGAACTGTTCTATTGAGTCATCGAGGACATGGAACTCGTCATCGTAGGTTCCAGGATTAAATATGAACTGGACAGCGTACATAAGTTGGCTTCCAAATAGAGTGAACAGTATGCCTAATCACAGTACAGTGACCCCCGGTCATCGTTCTGCAGCAAAAAACACGTCTTTTGGTAAGAAATATGCCGGCCTCATCTTTGGCTTTATTGGAATTGCTTCCTTCTCTTTCTCTTTGCCAATGACAAAGATCGCTTTGCTTGGATTCCCTCCGGTCTTTCTGGGCGCTGGCCGGGCAGCAGTAGCGGCAGGTATTGCTGCGATTGTTCTCGCTGTGACGCGCTCCGCACTTCCACGCGGAAAGCAGTGGGTTCGGTTGGGGGTCGTTGCACTCGGTGTTGTGGTGGGCTTCCCTTTCTTCACCTCGTTTGCGCTTGAGCACGCACCTGCTTCACACGGTGCAGTGGTGATCGGGTTACTCCCCGCAGCAACGGCAGTTGCTGCAGTCATTCGCGGCAAGGAACGCCCCTCGAAAACCTTTTGGGTTGCTTCGATACTTGGGGCGATAGCAGTTGTTGTCTTCTCAGGACTCACATCAGGAGCTGGATTCTCACTCGAGCTGGGTGATGTGTTCTTCCTAGCTGCCGTTGTCATGGCAGCTATTGGTTATGCCGAAGGTGGCATGCTTTCTCGAGAAATTGGATCATGGCAAACAATTAGTTGGGCACTGATTGTGGCATTGCCGGTGATGTTACCCATGGCCATCACAAGTGTCTCCGGTTTGGAGTGGGCAAGCGTTCCTGCTTTAGCGTGGATTGGTTTTGCCTATATCGCGGTGATTTCGATGTATCTGGGATTCTTTGCCTGGTATCGGGGACTCGCTATTGGGCCCATGGCGTCAGTGAGTCAGATTCAATTACTCCAACCGCTTTTGACGATTTTTTGGGCAGCACTGTTTTTTGGCGAGAGTGTAGGTTTCGCTGAGTGGGTTGCGGCAGCGGCAGTTATTGCCTGTGCTGCAGTGGCAGTTCGTGCGCGCGTGAAAACAGTGAGCAAGGAATAACTACCAGCTGACCCAGCCGAATTTTCCAGTGCCTACGGCAATGATGATGCAGTAAATAGCAAAGAAGACTGCTACAACGCCCAGGATTTTGAACTGGTGATCCATGGTGAACCGGAACATTTTGTCCAAAAAGACTTCGGCATGCTCGCGTCTAATCAGTCTCCAAATGGGGGGCAAAATAACGCCAATGAGCGCGATCAGATAGACAAGCAACGCCGTGGGAACCTTGAACCAAATATCAACTTTGCTTGCGGCAATGTCATGGAGTGCGGGAATCAACAGGGCAAAGCTGGTGACATCCTTGATGCTCAACGCAAAAGCAACGCCGAAGAAAGTGACTGGTCGTGCCTTGTTGAGGCCTTCGGTGAGGCGAACTTCGGAACTTTTCGCAAGTTCAGGGTGAGGCATAAACAGCCACGTTGCCGAGGCGCCTAACACGATGCCAACAATGAGCCAGATAGCTCCACTGAGGGGCGAATCTTGGCCTCTGTTATCCGCAGGCAATGAAGCAAACCCGAACAACAAGAGAGAAATAGCGATGGCAAATGCAAGACCGGCACCAATGGCTGTGGCAATAGTCCGAGAGACCCAGCGTGGAGATACGGCAGCCACAAGCTGCAAACCAAATAGCGAGGGAGTGAAAGCGGCACCAATAGCCAGAGGAATCACTCGGAAAAGTAACTCTATTTCTTCCTTACCCATAAAATTTAGCCCTGAGTAGAGCCCAAACCTGGGCCACGGCGACGGGTACGATTGCGTGTGCGTGACGGGTTGTTTCCGTCATGGTGTTCGTCTCCGCGGCCATCATGTGCGCCGCCGGCAACGCCGTGACTGCCCTCAGGGCTGACGTGCTTAGGCGGGTTGTTTGTTCTACGACGGTTACGGTCACCGCCACCTGACTTCTGACCACCATGGCCTTCACGTTGACGACCAGTGTGACCTTCTGCCGTTTTGGTGGGCGGTGTGGACTTGAGTCGGCCCTTCGCATCTGCAGGGATGTTGAGGTCGGTGTAGAGGTGTGGTGAAGACGAGTAGGTCTCAGTGGGTTCAGGCTGGCCAAATTCGAGAGCCTTGTTGATCAGTGACCATTTGTGGAGGTCTTCCCAGTCCACGAATGTCACTGCGGTACCGGTCTTACCTGCGCGACCGGTTCGGCCAGCGCGGTGCAAATAGGTTTGGTCTTCGTCCGGAATGGTGTGGTTGATGACGTGAGTCACGTCGTCCACATCAATACCGCGGGCGGCAACGTCGGTGGCGATGAGGATGTCTTTCTTGCCCGACTTGAACTGTGCCATGCCACGTTCACGCTGTTCCTGGTTGAGGTCACCGTGCACCGCCACAGCTGGGAAGCCTCTGTCGGTGAGTTCTTCAACCAAGCGTGACGCTGCACGCTTGGTGCGAGTGAAGATGACGGTCTTGCCTCGGCCTTCTGCCTGCAGAATGCGGGCAATGACCTCATCTTTGTCCATGTTGTGGGCACGATAAATAACGTGCTTAATGTTGGCTTGAGTAAGGCCCTCATCTGGATCAGTTGCACGGATGTGGATGGGGCTGTTCATGAATCGACGAGCCAGTGCCACAATGGGTCCCGGCATCGTTGCAGAGAAGAGCATGGTGTGACGCTTAGGCGGAGTCTGCGAGAAGATCTTCTCGATATCTGCCAGGAAGCCAAGATCTAACATCTTGTCTGCTTCATCGAGCACAATTTCTTGAATTTCGGACAGGCTCAACAGGCGCTGATTGGCGAGGTCGAGCAAACGACCTGGGGTTCCTACCACAATCTGGGCACCAGCCTTGAGCTGTTCAACCTGGCTCTCATAAGACTTGCCGCCGTAGATGGAGACAACCTTAGTTTCACGGTTGGAGGTGGCCAGTTCCATGTCCTCAGCAACCTGAACACACAATTCACGGGTGGGTACAACAACGAGCACCTTTACGCCGGGGCCGGGGTTGGTTCCGAGGCGTTGAATAATTGGCAACCCAAAACCAAAGGTCTTACCGGTACCGGTTTTGGCCTGACCAATAATGTCTTGGCCGCCCAGAGCAAGGGGAATTGTTTGTTCCTGAATGGGGAACGGTTCAACAATTCCCTTAGAAGCCAACGCTTCAACAATGTCAGCGTCAATGTTTAAGTCTGCAAAAGTCACGTGTGTGCCTGTCGTGTTAAAAAGGTTCTACGCCTTTTTATTCGTCACCCAGGCGTAGGGCTACCGATCCGATGCCGGTAGCGACCTTCTAAGCCTATCGGCGTCTCGCTCATATGCTCGCAAGGGAATAGGCTTGATACGTGGTCTTTTCATGGTTCGGTCTTCGCAAGCGACGTGTCGTTGCCCCTACCCTCAAACCTCGTCAAGAGAAGGTTGAGCGTGAAGACAAGGTAGATCTCTCCGATATGACCCCTGATGTGGTGCCATATTTGGGGCAGGTTGCCTATTTTGAACTCGCTGTCTTCGAATCTCTCACCCGCGCTGTGACCGCAGCTCCCAACCTAGAAGCTAAAGAGGGACTCAGCGCTGCAGCGGGAGAGGTTTTAGCCAAACACCACGGTTTGGTTGCTGAACTTCGCAAGAAAAAAGTAGACCCAGCAGTGGCAATGGCACCGTTTGCGCCAGCCATTGACACTTTTGAAGAACTCACCTCAGGCCGTAACTGGTATGAAATGCTGCTGGGAGTGTATCTCACCGCAGGTTTCCTCGATGATTTCTTTGTTCGTCTCGTAACTAGTCTGCCTAAAGCACTTCGTCCACGTATTGAAGAGATACTCAAAACAGATCGCACCGCTGATGTGATTGTGAATCTACTCAAGGAAGGCATTGCTGCAGATCCCAAGCTTGCATCACAGTTGGCACTGTGGGGACGTCGCCTTGTGGGCGATACTCAGCTAGTTGCGCGCTCAGCCTTGCAACTATCTGGCAACCACGATGACGACGAACAGCGTCTGGAGCCTGTCTTTACTGACCTCATTGCCGCGCACTCGCGCCGCATGGATGAATTAGGCCTGACAGCCTAAGAAAAGTTGGCGTTAGCCTACGAAGCCGACTCGGCGAGACTGGTCAGAACCCACCTCAACAAAAGCAATGTTTGCTGAAGAGACAAGGTAAACCTTGCCCTTCTCATCAGAAAGCTTGAGCAGGGGAGTCTTGCCGGTGAGAGCATCTGCAACGAGTGCTTCAACTTCTGCAACAGAAGAGCTGGTCTCCAAGCCAATTTCGCGGGAAGTGTTGATCATGCCGATGCGAATTTCCATGAGAAGACCTTTCTGGTATCGAACAAGCCAACACTATGACATAAGCAGTGTGTGCCAAAGCTGGAAGGGCCTGCTTTCGCCAACAGAGTAACTGTCACAACATTATTTGGGCCCGTAAGATAAGCGTTATGGCAACAGCTTCCGCTCCTCAGGGCGGCATACTTTCCGGTTTGCGAGTGCTTGATTTCTCTCGAGTACTCGCTGGCCCCTATGCCACGATGACCCTGGCAGATTTTGGTGCCGATGTCATCAAAGTAGAAAGCGACAGCGGGGATGACACCAGGGCGTGGTTGCCTCCAGCCGACGAGCAAGGTGTCTCCACCTATTTTTCGAGCGTGAACCGCAACAAGCGTTCTGTTGTGATCGATTTACGTAGCGAAGAAGGTCGTGCTCACGTCACTGAACTTCTTGCCACGGCGGATGTTGTGATTGAAAATTTCCGCCCTGGTGTGATGACCAAATTGGGGCTGGACTTTGACCAGGCGCGAAAGATTAATCCTGGAGTTATTTACTGCTCCATCACTGGTTTTGGAAGCGGCACAGGCGCCTCCCTTGCTGGATATGATCTGCTCGTCCAAGCAGTTGGTGGCTTGATGAGTATTACTGGACCTCAAGATGGCGGGCCCACCAAGGTTGGTGTTGCGCTTGTGGACATCCTGACCGGCATGAATGCCGTTCAGGGCATTTTGCTTGCCCTCAAAGCTCGCGATGATGCACCTGCGGAAAAGTGGAGCGGCCAACTTGTCGAGGTTGATCTGCTGACCAGTTTGCTCAGTGCCCTCACGAATCAAGCTGGTGCGGCACTCAATGCAGGAGTAACCCCACAACGCCTCGGCAATGCACACCCCAGCATTGCCCCGTATGAGCTCTTTGATGCCCAGGATCGTCCACTTTTGATTGCTGTGGGTAACGATAGGCAGTTCCAGACCCTCGTGAGCTTGTTGGGCCGTGAAGAGCTAGCAACGGATTATCGCTTTGCTGATAACCCCAGTCGCGCAACACATCGGATTGAGTTGCGAGAAGAACTCGAAAAGGTCCTGGTTGCAGAACCCGGAGCGCACTGGGTTGCCCTCCTCAGCGGGGAAGGAGTTCCTGCTGGTTTGGTCAACACCATTCCTGAGGCATTCGACTTCGCTAGTGATCTGGGGCTTAATCCTGTGGTGGAAATCGCCTACCCCCAGGGTTCACACAGCACAAGACAAGTGACAAATCCCATTCATATTCCAGGTCGTGAAGCGACCTACCGGCTTGCTCCGCCAGCGTTGGGAGAGCATAGTGAAAAGGTCGGTTGGCTTTCGTCAACCGATACACAGTAAGGAAATCAGATGAGCACCGCTAAATATCCTGACGTATCTCTCGCTGATGAGGTCTTTGACTTCCACGCGCTGCTGAGCCCAGAAGAAAAAGAGTGGGCTATGAAGGCCCGTGACTTTGCTCAGACAGAAATCCGTCCCGTGATTGAGGACGATTTCGATAAGAAGTATTTCCGCAACGAACTCATTCCCCTCATTGCTCAGCAAGGCTTCCTCGGAATGCACATCAAAGGCTATGGCTGCGCTGGTGCTTCCGCGGTCAGCTACGGACTTGTGTGTCTTGAGATGGAAGCGGTCGACAGCGGATGGCGCACCTTTGTTTCTGTCCAAGGCTCGTTGGCCATGTCTGCCATCTCGAAATATGGCACCGAAGAACAGAAGAATTACTGGCTGCCACAGATGGCCAAGGGTGAGAAGCTGGGTTGCTTTGGTCTGACCGAGCCTCATGGCGGAAGTGATCCAGCAAACATGAAAACCACAGCAGTGCTAGAAGGGGACACCTGGGTTCTCAACGGAGCCAAGCGCTGGATTGGTCTCGCCACTGTGGCTGATCTGTGCATCGTGTGGGCCATGACTGATGAGGGTGTTCGAGGCTTCATTGTTCCTACTGACACCCCCGGATTCGTAGCAACAGCCATTGATGGCAAACTCGCTATGCGTGCCTCAATTCAATGCGATATCGAATTGACCGATGTCCGTCTTCCTGCTGACGCAATTCTGCCGGGAGCACAGGGATTATCTGGACCGTTTGGATGCTTGAATGAGGCACGCTACGGCATCATCTGGGGTGCCATGGGAGCAGCCCGTGCCTGTCTAGACGCCGCTATTTCCCGCTCGAAAGAGAGAGAAGTTTTTGGCAAAGCGATTGGTTCTTTCCAGATCACTCAAGCCAAGTTGGCAGATATGACTCTCGAATACGAGAAGGGTGTTCTGCTCGCACTGCACATTGGCCGTCAGAAGGATGCAGGAACCTTGAACCTCACACAAATCAGTGTCGGCAAGCTCAATAGCGTCAGGGAAGCTCTCAAGATTGCCCGCGAAGCTCGCACGATTCTTGGCGGGGATGGCATCACTGGCGAATTCCCTGTGATGCGACACATGGCAAACCTTGAGGCCGTGCGCACCTATGAGGGCACGGATGAAATTCATCAGCTGGTGATTGGTCGTGCTCTGACAGGGTTGAACGCGTTTAGCTAACCCCAGAGTTCTGAGCGGAAGCTACCCAGGTCTTATAGGCCTGGGTAGTCCTCGTTATAGGCATTGATGACATCCATGATGGGGCCATCGAGTTTGAGGGTGCCCTTGTCGAGATAGAGGCCTCGGGTACAAAAACGTTTGAGGTCGCCTTCGTTGTGGGAGACAAAGAACAGGGTGCGGCCTTCTCCCAGCATTTCTTCGATGCGGCGGTAACACTTGTTGCGGAAAGACTTATCTCCCACGGCCAGGACCTCATCGACGAGAAGAACAGGTTCTTCCAAACTGGTGACCACAGAGAAAGCCAAGCGCACCTTCATGCCGCTGGAGAGGTGCTTGTAGGGGGTGTCGAGGAAGTCTTCGATTTCAGCAAAGTCGATGATGTCATCAAACTTTGCTGCAACCTGTTCCCGAGTCATGCCGTGCAGTCCCGCGGTGAGGTAGACGTTATCGCGCACGGTGAGGTCATCGACAAACCCACCGGTGATTTCAATCAGTGGGGCAACGCCAGCGTGAACTTGCACGTGTCCTTCATCGGGAATGAGCACGTTGGCAACCAACTTTAACAAAGTTGATTTACCTTGACCGTTTCGGCCCACCACACCAATGGCTTCACCCGGGGCAACGGTGAAAGACACATTGCGCAAAGCCCAAAACTCATTGGGCTTAGAGCGTCGGGTTTTGGAGCCAAACAAATCTTTGAGGGAGCGACGTCCTTTGTGGTTGCGACGGAAACGAATTCCGGCATTGTTAACCGTGATCACAGAAGGAGTACTCATTAGATCTCCTTCAATACAG
The DNA here is from genome assembly GCF_002355535.1 of Aurantimicrobium minutum. Taxonomy (NCBI): domain Bacteria; kingdom Bacillati; phylum Actinomycetota; class Actinomycetes; order Micrococcales; family Microbacteriaceae; genus Aurantimicrobium; species Aurantimicrobium minutum. The sequence goes on along the minus strand of NZ_AP017457.1, from coordinate 902,193 downwards.
AACGCTCAGCACGGGAGAAAACCCAGATGCCCAGGCCAAGAATAATCACCGACATTGCCGCAGAGATTCCCACAACGCTCCAGTTGAGCTCTTCAGGGAAGAAGGCAGCGCGATAGAGGTCAAAGATTCCCGCAAGTGGGTTGAACGCCATCCAGGGCTGAACCGCGGCAGGCAAATCACCGAAGGCATAGATGATGGGGGAGGCATAGAAGAGGAAACGGAGAAAGAGTTTGATGACCCGTTCCAAATCCCTAAAAAACACAACCAGCGGAGCAACAATCAAGCCAATTCCAAAGGTGAGGATTGCTTGAATAAGAATCGCCAGTGGGAAAAAGACCACTTCCCAGCCCAGCTGTGCACCGGCGACAACGGCAAAGATTGCAAGCACCGGCAGGGAAAACAGAAATTCCATACCCTTACCCAGCACAATGCTGGCAACCCAAATGCTCCGAGGAATAGCTGTGGAACGGACCAGTTTTGCTGATTTGATGAATGCTCTGGTGGAGTCTGAAACGGCACTGTTGAACCACATCCAGGGCAGTAACCCTGCCAGCAAGAAGACGATGTAGGGCTCTGTACCGGCTGCGCGCTGGAAAACCTGGGTGAAAATAAACCAGTAGATTCCGCTCATAATCAGCGGATCAAGAATGGACCAGAGATAGCCCAGAGCACTCGTTGAGTAACGAACCTTCAGGTCACGACGAGTCAACAGCCACAGAGCGTGACGATAGCGCGCAAAAGAAGACCGCTGATACGGAGACTGTTCTACCGGTGCGCTCACGACTTAGAGCCTAAGGCCTTAGAGGAAAGTGCGCAGGTTAGACAAAGAGGTTGGCGCGCTCGAGGTCCTCAGCGAAGTCAATTTCGACTGCGTAGAGGTCAGAGATGTCCATGGGCTCAACAAGGAGGCGATCCTGTTCGATAGCCAGTTCAAGTCCACGCTCAAAATAGTCCTGGTCGTTGACCTTGGTGAGGTGATGCAGCAGAACGGGCTTGTCCTTGGCAGAAATGTAGTTGATACCAACGGCTTCTCCCAGACCATTCTTGACGGTCTTGGACAGCTCGTTGATGTAGCCCTCAGCTGTGGTGGTGTACTTGACCTCTTCGTCGGAGACGGAAGAAGTGTTCACCGACACAAAAGACTGGTCGCGCACAATGAGTTCAGACGCACGCACGAGAGCAGCTGGATCGAAAACAACGTCGCCGTTCATCCACAGCACGCCACCGTTGCTAGATGCACGCAGTGCACGCATGAGGGACTTCGAGGTGTTGGTGGTGTCGTATTGCTCGTTGTAGACGAAGTTCACATCAGGGAAAGCCTCGATGATGTGCTCAAGCTTGTAACCAACCACAACAGTGATGTGTGCGTCGTTCCCAAAAGCGTGACGAATGTTTTCCATCTGCTGCTGCATGATGGTGCGGCCGTCGCTGAGTTCAGTCAACGGCTTAGGCAGTGAGCGGCCAAGACGGCTACCCATGCCAGCGGCAAGAATTACTACCTGTGTAGTCACGATAAAGCTCCTTGAGTGGTGTCAGATGCACCAGAAGAACAAGAGAAACGGGCACCAGAAAATGTCGATGAGAACGACACCCCGTTATGTCTCCTTTAGTTTACCCGCCGTTAATGCGAAAAAGCCAGAAGTTAAGCCCGCTTGTTGCCTTTTCGTGACACTTTTCACAGGGTTCACTCAGGAGGCTTCCGCCTCATAGAATTGGCATATGAGCTCGACATTTCCTGACGGCACACCCTTGGAGACCGGCGGTGGTACTGCCACCCTTGACCGTGAACTCGAAGAGCTGCTGCGTAACGAGCAATTGGATGAAGGCGATCACGATCGTTTCGCTCATTATGTGAAGAAGAACGACATCATGAAGTCCGCCCTCTCAGGAAAGCCAGTTCGCGCACTGTGCGGAAAAAAGTGGACGCCTGGACGTGATCCAGAGAAGTTCCCCGTGTGCCAAACCTGCAAAGAGATTTACGAAAAGCTCCAAGATGACTAGCGGCCGGTTCAACCGCAATGCGCCCATCGGCATTTTTGACTCTGGTGTGGGTGGTCTCACCGTCGCAAGGGCCATTCGTGATTCACTCCCACACGAATCAATCACGTACATCGGCGACACCGCCCATTCGCCTTACGGCACCAAAAGCATCGCTGATGTGCGCACCTATGCACTCGATGTCATGGACGGGCTGGTTGAGCAGGGCGTCAAAATGCTTGTCATTGCCTGCAATACAGCCAGCGCGGCCATGCTGCGTGATGCGCGCGAACGCTACGACGTACCCGTGGTTGAAGTTATTCAGCCAGCTGTTCGTGGTGCTCTCGCTGCCACACGCAACAACCGCATTGGTGTGATTGGCACAACAGCAACCATCACCTCCAGGGCATACAACGACGCTTTTGCTGCCGCTCCCCATTTGGAACTCTTCACTCAGGCAGCCCCCAAATTTGTGGAATTTGTCGAAGCCGGTCAAACCAGCGGGGCAGATGTCCTGAGAGTTGCAAGGGAATACCTGCAGCCCTTAATCACCGCCAACATTGACACCCTTGTCCTCGGCTGCACGCACTACCCCTTCCTCCGAGGAGCAATCTCCTACGTCATGGGAGATCATGTTCGACTGGTCTCCAGTGATAACGAAACAGCCAAGGACGTATATCGGGAATTGGTCACTAGAGAGTTAGACCGCATCGATCCCGCTGCGCCCACCTACATTTATGAAGCAACTGGCGATAACACAGCTGAGTTTCTTCGCTTATCGTCACTCTTTTTAGGTCCCCAGGTTGTTTCTGTGGACTACACCCCAACAGGGGCCATCAATCTTCCCCTCAACTAAAGGAATCTATGTCTGAGAACATCACCCGTGCTGACGGCCGTGCCGTCGACCAACTTCGTGAAATCACCATCGAGCGTGGCTGGAGTGAACAGGCAGAAGGCTCAGCACTGATTTCCTTCGGCAAAACCAAGGTTCTGTGCACCGCCTCATTCACCAGTGGTGTTCCCCGCTGGATGACAGGATCCGGTAAAGGCTGGGTGACAGCCGAATATGCGATGATTCCTCGCTCGACCAACTCGCGCATGGATCGTGAAGCGGTCAAAGGCAAAATTGGTGGGCGCACCCACGAAATCTCTCGCCTCATCGGCCGCTCACTGCGCGCCGTGGTCAACACCAAAGCACTCGGTGAAAACACCATCGTGATCGACTGTGATGTTCTCCAAGCTGATGGGGGAACCCGCACCGCTGCAATCACCGGCGCCTATGTGGCGCTCGCCGAGGCCATTGCGTGGGGTAAATCACAAAAACTCATTCCCGCTTCTGCAGAACCACTGATCGACAGCGTTTCGGCCGTATCGGTCGGAATCATTGACGGTGTGCCCATGCTAGATCTTGCCTATGTTGAGGATGTCCGCGCGGAGACCGACATGAATGTCGTAGTCACCGGTCGCGGACTCTTTGTTGAAGTTCAAGGAACTGCTGAGGGCGCTCCTTTCGATCGCAACGAGCTGAACTCGTTGCTGGATCTCGCCGTTGCTGGGGCACACGACCTCACCAACTTCCAGCGACAAGCACTTGCCTAGATCATGAACACTTTCGTGTTGGCAACCCACAATCTGCACAAGATTGAGGAATTCAATGCCATTCTGGGTTCTCTTGTTCCCGGCATTACGGTGATTGGCTATGACGGGCCTGAGCCCATCGAAGATGGTGTGAGCTTTGCCGAGAACGCGCTCATTAAAGCGCGTGCAGCGGCCGCTCACACAGGACTACCGTCCCTCTCGGATGACTCCGGTATCTGTGTCGATGTTTTAGGCGGTGCCCCAGGAATCTTTTCTGCCCGCTGGGCAGGATCCGCCAAAGACAACGCCGCGAATGTTCAACTCCTACTGGATCAACTCAGTGATGTCAGAGATGAAGACCGCGGCGCTCACTTCCAATGCACTATTGCTGTGGTGAACCCTGTGACCAATGAGGAATATGTGGTCGAAGGGAAATGGCCTGGCCGCATTGCCCGTGAAATTCACGGAGCAAACGGTTTTGGCTATGACCCCGTTTTTATTCCTGAAGGGTATGAGGTCACTGCGGCAATCTTGGATCCCGATGAGAAGAATCAATTAAGTCATCGCTCTCGCGCTTTACGGGCCTTGGCTGACAGACTGAGCTCATGACTGAACTAGCAGGTAAGCGTATTCTCGTCACCGGTGGAACCGGTGCGCTCGGCTCCCGTATTGCACGTCAACTTTCTGGAGCTGGTGCTCAGGTTGTTCTCACGGGACGCGATGGCGCAAAGCTCCAGGAACTTGGTATCTCCAGTGAGCTCTTCACGCTTGATTTGGCTCTGCCCGGCGCTGCGGAATCCCTGGTGAATACAGTTACCTCTGCTGGCCAGCTGGATGGAATTGTGATTGCTCACGGCTTGGTTGCCTTTGGACCAGTTTCCGAACTCGAGGTGGGAACGCTGAGCACCCTGGTTGCCGTGAATGAAACCAGCGCTATCGAACTTATTCGAGCAGCTATCCCCGCTTTAGCTTCTGCCAAGGCTGCCGGAAGTGATCCTTTCATCGTCACCATCTCTGGAGTGATCGCAGATATGCCTACAGCCGGTATGGCCGCATATGGCGCCAGCAAAGCAGGATTAAGGGCCTTTGTCAGCGCAGCACAGCGAGAATTACGTCGTGAAGGTATTCGCATTGTGGACACGCGTCCGCCTCACACCGAAACAGGTCTTGCCTCTCGCGCTATCGCCGGTATTGCACCGACGATGCCTGAAGGACTCTCGCCAGATGCTGTTGCAACGCGTATTGTCACCGCGATCACAGCAGATGAAAAGGATGTCCCCGCGGACGCTTTCAGCTAAAGGTTGTTGTGAGCTGTCCCACAACTTTGCCGCCGCCGTAAACCTCGGTGTGCAAGCGGGGGATGAGTGCATCTAGCGCACTTTGTTCGAGAGCGCCCGCGCGCACCAGAGCCTGCAGGGCAACAATAGGGGCTGTGCGCAAGTTTCCATCAAGAATCTTCGTCGCCACTGTCGTTCCATCCGGTGTGGAAACAAGGAACACACCTTCGTAACCTGACTTCGCGGCAAAGCCGAGTTCTTCCATGATGAGTGTGTCAGGCTCACCGTGGTCTCCCACAACCCACGGGTGCTCGAGCATGGAAGAGAACAGTTTCTGTGCAGAGGAAGCGATGTTCATGGGAGCGGATTCATTCGCTGAGCGCATCTTGGCCACACCACGAGCAAGGGCAACCAAGGGCATGGCGTGGACGGGAGCACCGCAACCGTCAACGGCGGTGGCTGTCACAGTCTCACCCGTGAGGTATTCCACCGCTTCACGAATGCGGAGTTGAAGAGGGTGGCCTGGATCGGTGTAGTTGTCAGTAGGCCAGCCTTCGGCCTGGCACGCCAGCAGCATCGCTGCATGCTTACCTGAACAGCAGTGATAAATCGGCAGAGCCGATCCATCTGCTTTGTACACCTGCTTGAGCATCTCTTTGTTGACTGGCCATTCTGTGGCACAACGCAGATCAGCTTCAGTGAAACCACCCAAGCTCAACACTTCACGCACCATCTCCACATGTGCTGCCGAACCTGTGTGGCTGGAGGTTGCTAAAGCGGTGTGCTCGGGAGAGAGAGTAATCCCGGTCGAGAAGATACCCATGGCCTGGAATAGCTTCATGGCAGAGCGGGGGAACACAAGCGCAGATGGGTCGCCTTTGCTGAAGATGACATCGCCCTGTGGGTTGACCACGACCACGCTTCCTGCGTGGCGAGATTCAATGAAGTCGTTACGAACGAGAACGGCTAATTCTTCGGATGTGGCGACGCTGCCTGTTTCTGCCATGAGTATTCCTAGTTCTGTCCAAAAAGGAAGGGGTCACCAGTATCTGGTGACCCCTCACAATCTACTTGTTATTTACAGTGAAGCCAGTGCTTCATCGAGGACACTCAGTGCATCTTCGAGTAGTGCATCACTGGTGGTCACTGCAGGAAGGAAACGCAGCACGTTGTAGTAGCTTCCTGCACTGAGCAAGAGCAGACCGTGCTGGGCGCCATAAGCAATAACCTTCTTGACTGCATCAGGGTTGGGGTCCTTGGTGCCGGGCTGGACGAGCTCAATGGCGAGCATCGCGCCACGGCCACGGACATCACCGATCACAGGGTACTTTTCCTGCAGCTGACGCAGGCCACCACCAAGAGTCTTTTCAATGCGCTTGGCTTCAGCAAAGAGCTTTCCGTCTTCGAGCTGTTCGAAAACAGACAGTGCTGCAGCACAGGCAACGGGGTTGCCACCATAGGTGCCACCCATACCGCCTACGTGAACAGAATCCATAATGTCGGCGCGACCGACGACAGCAGACAGTGGCATACCGCCAGCAATACCCTTGGCAACGGTCATCATGTCAGGAACGACACCCATATTTGTGGTGGCGAAGTAGTCCCCGGTTCGAGCAATACCGCTCTGAACTTCATCAGCTACAAAGACAACATTGTTCGCGGTGCACCATTCCTGGATAGCTGCAAGATAGCCATCGGCTGGAACAACGAATCCACCTTCACCCTGAATGGGTTCCATGAAGATACAAGCGAGATCCTCAGCGCCGACAATCTTTTCGAAATAGGAGAGGGTGCGCTTGGCCGCTTCAGCTCCGCTGAGCCCGTCGTGGAAAGGGTAGGAGCTGGGAGCGCGGAATACAGAGTTTCCAAGTGGACCAAATCCGGTTCCGTAAGGGGCGTTCTTGAAGTTCATACCCATGGTCAGGTTGGTGCGACCGTGGTAGGCGTGGTCGATAACGCCAACACCGTTCTTGCCTGTGAACTTGCGGGCAAACTTGACGGCGTTTTCTACTGCCTCGGCACCCGAGTTGGCGAGCATGACGCGCTTGTCGTGGTTACCGGGAGTGTGCTTGATGAGCTGCTCAGCTACTGCCACATAACCTTCGTAGGGGGTCACGGTGAAGCACAGGTGGGTGTAGTGACCGGCCTGCTCAGCTACAGCGGCAACGACACCGTCGTTGCTGTGTCCCACTGTGGTCACACCAATACCTGCGGCAAAGTCGATGAACTGGTTGCCGTCCACATCAACCACGATGGAGCCGTGTGCGTTCTCAATGAACACGGGAAGTGCGGCACCCACACCTGCAGAAACGACAGCGTTACGTCGCTTCATCATTTCTTGTGACTTGGGTCCAGGGATTGCGGTAACAACCTTGCGTTCCTGTGTAACAACGGTTGCGGCGGGGGCAGAAGTGTTCGTCATAGTGCAATCCTAACTTCCTCGGCACTGAGGTAAATGGTGGGTGTGGAAGAAAAAAGTCCAGTTTTTCTCACAGATTTCAAGGATAGTTCGTACCCGAACAATATTGCTAGCTCGAAAGTGGTGGAAAGATGGAGATTATGCGTCGCGTCCTCATTCTTGGCTCCTCAGGTTCTATCGGAACTCAGGCTTTGGATGTGATCCGTGCCAACCGTGACCGTTTCGAAGTTGTCGGACTTTCCGTTGGGTCAAATCGCGAAGTTCTTCACCACCAAGCCACCGAGTTCGGTGTCAGCAACATTGCCATCGGCCACGAAGAAGCTGAACAACTTGTTCGCAGTGTTGATGCTGACGTCGTCCTCAACGGCATTACCGGATCTGTAGGTCTAGGTCCTACTCTAGCGGCGCTAGAAACTGGGAAAACGCTTGCGCTGGCCAACAAAGAAAGCCTCATTGTCGGCGGAACTCTCGTAACCGACCTCGCCAAGCCAGGCCAGATAGTTCCAGTTGACTCAGAGCATTCCGCTATCGCGCAGGCACTCGTCTCGGGAACGCACGCCGAAGTTCGACGCCTAGTCTTGACTGCTTCCGGTGGCCCTTTCAGGGGACGTAGCCGTGAATCCTTAGTTTCTGTCACGCCCCAGGAAGCCCTTGCTCACCCCACGTGGGATATGGGTCTTGTTGTGACGACGAATTCGTCAACGCTGGTCAATAAGGGTCTTGAGGTTATCGAAGCCCATCTGCTGTTTGATATTCCTTTTGATCGAATAGATGTCACTGTTCACCCCCAGTCAATCGTGCACTCCATGGTGGAGTTTGTGGACGGTTCAACCATTGCTCAAGCATCTCCGCCTGATATGCGTCTGCCCATCTCTCTGGGGTTGGACTGGCCACACCGTGTCGCTGGTGTTGGCGAACCTTTAGACTGGACAAAAGCACAATCCTGGACTTTTGAACCGTTAGATGAAGAAGCATTCCCCGCGGTCTGGTTAGCAAAACAGGTTGGATCAGCGGGTTCAACTTTCCCGGCAGTTTTCAATGCCGCTAATGAGCAAGCAGTCATGGCTTTCCACGCAGACAAAATCGGCTACTTGGATATCCTCACGACGATTCAGCGCGTCGTTGATGAACACACTCCCGCATCCGGGGCACTGACACGTGAAGCAGTCCTTGAAGCAGAGCGCTGGGCACGTCAGCGTGCTGATGAAGTCATTGGTTCCTGACCTTGTTCTCGGTTGATTGTCAGACGGTCGGGTTAATCTTTTTCTAATGGATACTTTCTGGCTTTACTTCCTCGGCGTCGTCATCTTTGCAGTTGGACTGGCGGTCTCCATCGGTCTGCATGAAATCGGGCACCTCCTGCCTGCCAAACTCTTTGGCGTGAGGGTGGGCCAGTACATGATTGGCTTCGGACCCACACTGTTTTCTCGCAAAGTTGGCGAAACCGAATACGGCCTCAAGGCCATTCCTTTGGGCGGTTACATCTCGATGGCAGGTATGTATCCTCCCGGAGATGAACCTGTAGATTCGAAGAATCGTGTTCGTCGACTTTTCGGCAAGCTCGTTCAGGACGCACGTCAAGCCAGTGATGAGTCCATGATTGACCTGGATAAATCACGAGCGTTTTATAACCTGCCAGTGTGGAAGCGCATCATCATCATGGTGGGTGGCCCATTCATGAACTTGGTGCTCGCATTCGTGTTGTTTGCGATCTTGGTTGTTGGATACGGGCAACCAGCCCCCACAACTCAAGTTGCCACCATCACGCAGTGTGTGACTGCTGAAGGTATTCCTGCCGAATGCTCTGACTCAACAGTTGAGGCTCCGGGTGTAACAGCTGGTCTTCAAGCAGGCGACACCATTCTTTCCATCAATGGTCAAAAGGTGACCAACTGGAATGAAGGAACTGAGGTAATTCGCTCTTCTGCTGGCGAAACTCTCACCGTAGTTGTCGACCGTGACGGCCAAGAAGTTTCACTCAGCGTTGTTCCCGTTCTAGCTGAGCGCACCAAAGTTGATGATCAAGGTAATCCAGTGCTGGACTCCAGCGGGCAACCAGTTGTTGAAGAAGTTGGCTTTGTTGGTATTTCACCTGACTACGCCATGACACCTGGATCAATTACTGAAGTGTTCCCCATGATGGGTGAAAATATTGCCGGTGTCACCAACATGATTTTGCACCTGCCGCAGCGCATGGTTGATGTAGCGAACGCCGCTTTCGGTCCTGAAGAACGAGACATCAATGGCCCCATCGGCATCGTGGGTGTTGGCCGTGTGGCTGGAGAAGTTGCGAGCACCAACATGGTGGATGACACAGCAAAGGGTGCCACGCTGATCGGTATTTTGGCATCGTTGAATATTGCCTTGTTCGTATTCAATATGGTTCCACTGCTCCCTCTTGATGGCGGTCACATTGCGGGTGCTCTGTATGAAGCAGCACGTCGCAAGATTGCTCAGATACGGAAGCGTCCAGATCCTGGACCCTTCGATACAGCAAAGCTCATGCCCTTGACATTGCTGGTCGTTATCTTGCTGGCATCAATGAGCGCACTCTTGCTCTATGCAGACATCTTCAAGCCGGTGAGCATTTTTGGCTAAAGAACTTTCCACTTCACGCGTAAGCTAAAGCCGTGCCTGCTGTAAATCTTGGAATGCCGAAGACTCCTGAAGTTCTTTCGCCACGTCGTAAAACCCGTCAGATCAAAGTTGGAAAAGTTCTTGTCGGTGGGGATGCACCCATTAGCGTCCAGTCGATGTGCACCACCCCCACCACGAACATCAATGCGACCTTGCAGCAGATTGCAGAGTTGACTGCTTCAGGTTGTGACATTGTTCGCGTGGCTGTGCCCAGTCGTGACGATGCTGAGGCTCTGCCCATCATTGCCAAGAAGAGCCAGATTCCTGTCATCGCGGATATCCACTTCCAGCCCAACTATGTTTACGCAGCAATCGACGCAGGATGTGCCGCAGTTCGTGTGAACCCTGGCAACATTCGTAAATTCGATGACCAGGTGGGTGAAATTGCCCGCCGTGCCAAAGAAGCTGGCGTGAGTATTCGTATTGGTGTCAACGCGGGCTCTCTTGACCCTCGTTTGCTCGAGAAATATGGCAAAGCAACCCCAGAAGCTCTTGTTGAAAGCGCTATGTGGGAAGCAAGCCTGTTTGAAGAACACGACTTCCACGACTTCAAAATCTCCGTCAAGCACAACGACCCCGTTGTGATGGTGAAGGCGTATCGCCAGCTCGCTGAACGTGGGGATTGGCCACTGCACTTAGGCGTTACCGAGGCAGGCCCTGCCTTCCAGGGAACTATCAAGTCTGCCACCGCCTTCGGAATCCTCCTGGGTGAGGGAATCGGTGACACCATCCGTGTTTCCCTTTCTGCCCCACCAGCCGAAGAGGTCAAGGTTGGTCTGCAGATCCTGCAGTCATTGAACCTGCGTGAGCGCAAGCTTGAGATTGTTTCGTGCCCCAGTTGTGGACGTGCACAGGTTGACGTCTACAAGCTCGCCAACGACGTCACTGCTGGTCTGGAAGGCATGACGGTTCCCCTGCGTGTGGCAGTTATGGGCTGTGTTGTTAACGGACCCGGTGAAGCTCGTGACGCTGACCTTGGTGTTGCCTCCGGTAACGGTAAAGGCCAGATTTTCGTCAAGGGTGAAGTTGTGAAAACTGTTCCTGAGAGTGAAATTGTTGCCACGCTGATTGAAGAAGCCAACCGTCTTGCTGCAGAAATGCCTGCGGGAGAAATCGGTTCTGTCGAAGTCATTACTCCCTAAGGAATAAGAACATGTCAGGTCCTTTTCTTGTTGCAGCCTTCGTGTTTCTTGTCCTGATGGCCGTTGGTGTTGTCATCTTTAGGCGTATGAAGTAACCCCCGGGGGTATAGCTTGAAGTGGTGAGCATCACCGACTATCGAGCAATTCAACGTCGCTCATTGCGCGTATTGGCCGCCGGCCAAATACTCGGTGGGCTAGGAATGGGTGCAGCCTTTTCCTTAGGCTCATTGCTCACCGCGGAAGTTGGTGGCTCTCCTGCTTATGCTGGCCTTTCAGCCACCATGTCCACGCTAGGTACTGCTCTTTTTGCGATTCCTCTGGCTCGTTTAGCTGGTCGCGTGGGCCGACGTTATGCGCTCGCAACCGGAGGTGCCATTGGTCTCGTCGGAGCCGTCATGGTGATTGTTGCTGCCGGTATGTCGAACTTGCCATTGCTGTTGGTGAGCATGTTGACCCTCGGAGCCGGCGGGGCAGTGAATCTGCAGACTCGCTTCGCGGCTGCAGATTTAGCAAGAGCTGAAACTCGCGCTCGTGATCTTTCGCTGGTGGTGTGGGCCACAACAATTGGCATAGTTGCCGGGCCCAACCTGGTTGGCCCTGGAGATGCTTTAGGGGACTCCCTGGGATTGCCATTGTTTACCGGTGCATTCGCCATCGCAGCCTTTGCGCAACTATGTTCGGCTGTTCTTTTCCTTACTGCTCTTCGTCCAGACCCGCTGCTACTTGCTAAACAACGCGCTATTGACGAGGGCGTTCCCGCTCCTGCGGCACGCAGAGGTTTTGGCGTTGCCGTCAAGATCCTGGCAGAGACTCCCGCCGGTGCAGTTGCCGTGTTTACGCTCGCAATGAGCCACGCCACGATGGTTGCCGTGATGGCCATGACCCCGGTTCACTTGGCTTTGCACGATGTGGTCCTTCCGATGATTGGTTTGGTAATCAGTCTGCATACCGCTGGAATGTATGCCTTTTCGCCGGTATTCGGATGGCTTGCAGACCGCATTGGTCGCACCACAACCATCTTGATTGGCCAAGCAATTCTTTTCTCTTCATTGGTTGTGAACTTTTCAGCGCCAGATTCTGTCGGTGCTGTCACTATTGCGCTGGTGCTGTTAGGTCTGGGCTGGTCTGCCTCAACTGTTTCCGCCAGCGCGTTATTGACTGAATCTGTTGCGGCAGAAAATCGAACAACAGTTCAAGGTTTCTCTGACTCGGTAATGAGTTTTGCTGGCGCTGGCGGAGGGGCACTTGCTGGTCTGGTCCTTGCGGCTGTGGGATATGGCCTGCTGAACGTGTGGGTGATGTGCCTAGTTGGGCTGGTTGCTATTTCGGTCCTCCTGTTGGGCTGGCGCAACAAGAGCGTGCACACCGCTTAAGATTGAAAGCGTGCCTACACGTCTATCTCACCTGTTCCTGCGTACTCTGCGCGAAGACCCTTCTGAAGCTGAAGTAACCAGCCACAAGCTTTTGCTCCGCGCTGGATACATTCGCCGTCAAGCTCCGGGTGTTTTTGCATGGTTGCCGCTTGGGCTTCGCGTGAAGGCCAACATTGAGAAGATCATCCGTGAAGAGATGACGGCAGCTGGAGCGCAGGAAGTTCATTTCCCTGCGTTGCTGCCTAAAGAGCCATATGAGATCACCGGTCGCTGGACCGAATATGGCGATGGAATTTTCCGCCTCAAGGACCGTAAAGAAGCTGACTACCTTCTGGCACCTACGCACGAAGAAGTCTTCACTCTCTTGGTCAAGGACCTATACAACTCTTACAAAGACTTGCCAGTGTGCCTTTACCAAATCCAGGACAAGTACCGTGATGAGGCACGTCCCCGTGCAGGTCTGTTGCGTGGACGCGAATTCACTATGAAAGACGCCTACTCCTTCGATATCTCTGATGAAGGACTGGCGCAAAGCTACCAAGCTCAACGTGATGCGTACGAGCGTATTTTTACCCGCCTTGGCCTGGACTACGTCATTGTGAAAGCAGACGCCGGAGCCATGGGCGGTTCGCGCTCGGAAGAGTTCCTGCACCCCACCGAGGTTGGTGAGGACTCCTTTGTGCGCAGCGCGGGTGGATACGCCGCCAACATTGAAGCGTTTACAACAGTTGTTCCTGCATCACGCCCCATCGAGGGACAGCCTGCTGCTCGGGTATTTGATTCACCCAACACGCCCACAATCGAGTCGTTGGTGAATCACCTCAATGAGAACGAGCCTCGTGAAGATGGTCGCAGCTGGAACGCGGCAGATACCCTCAAGAACGTTGTGTTGGCACTAACCCACCTTGATGGCAGGCGTGAACTGATCTCAATTGGTTTGCCAGGCGATCGTGAAGTTGAACTTGCCCGCGTTGAAGTGGCTTTCTCCCCTGCTGCAGTTGAAGCAGCAACGGAAGAAGATTTCGCCAAGAACAAGGCTCTGGTTAAGGGATACATCGGCCCATGGTCAGAAAATGGTCCCGTTCTGGGAGAAAAGGGAAGCAGCAAAATTCGCTACTTCGTTGACCCTCGCGTAGTTGATGGAACCGCGTGGGTTACCGGTGCCAATGTAGATCAGAAGCATGTGCTCAATGTTGTTGCTGGTCGCGATTTCATCGCAGATGGTGTTGTGGAAGCCTCGGATGTTCGCGATGGTGATCCGGCACCCGACGGTTCAGGACCTGTTGAGATTGCACGTGGTATGGAAATCGGTCACGTTTTCCAGCTGGGACGTAAGTATGCCGAAGCACTTGGTCTGAAGGTTCTTGACGAAAACGGCAAGCTTGTCACCGTCACAATGGGGTCTTATGGAATTGGCGTGACACGTATCCTCGCCGTGATTGCCGAGACCAACAATGACGACAAGGGTTTGATCTGGCCAGAAAACGTCTCACCATTCGACATACACGTCATCGCCACCGGTAAAGATGATGAGGTATTCGAAGCCGCAGAGAAACTGGTTGCTGAGCTTGAAGGCGCGCGCTACGAGGTTTTATATGACGACCGCCCCAAGGTTTCACCCGGCGTGAAGTTTGGTGATGCTGAACTGATCGGTGTGCCCAAGATTCTCATTGTTGGTAAGGGATTATCAGACGGCGTTGTTGAGCTGTGGGATCGTCGCACCAACGAGCGCACCAGCGTTCCTGTCGGAGACGTACTTTCTCAGCTCTGAAGCTGTAGCTGGGGACCTCACGGTTTTTTCTCACACATTCGTCAGGTAACCTTGTAGTTCGGCGCCGGGAGGCGCACGCTTACAGGTACGAATAGAGGAGGCCCACCGTGGACATCGATCTCAGAGTTCTCAAGCTCATGGAATCAGAGAAGGGAATTCCCTTCGATGAGTTGGTCGAAATTATCGAAGCAGCCATCCTCACCGCATATCAGAAGCACGTTATCCAGTCGGAGCCTCGTGTTGCGCCCGTGAAGCCCTCTAAGGACGACGATGATGCGCCTCGCGCACCACGCGTCGCACCTGAACTTCCTGAAGCACGTGTTGAACTAGACCGCAAGACCGGTATCGTCACCATTTACGTTCCTGAGAAGGACGAAGAGGGTGTTGTTATCGGTGAAGCAGTGGCAACTCCAGATGACTTTGGCCGTATTGCGGCCTTTGCGGCAAAGCAGGTCATTAACCAGCGTCTTCGTGACCTAGCTGATGACGCAGTTATTGGTGAATTCAAGGGCCGTGAAGGTGACATTGTCTCGGGTGTAATTCAGCAGGGACAAAACCCCAAGATGGTCTTCATTGATTTGGGCACTGTTGAAGCAGTAATGCCACCTGAAGAGCAGGTTCCTGGCGAAGATTACACACACGGAAACCGTATTCGTGTCTACGTCACTGCGGTCAACCGCGGTGCTAAAGGCCCACAGGTTACCGTCTCGCGCACCCACCCTCAGCTTGTGCGCAAGCTGTTCACAATGGAAGTTCCGGAGATTCAAAGCGGACTCGTTGAAATTGTTGCTCTAGCTCGTGAAGCAGGTCACCGCACCAAGATTGCGGTCAAGGCAACCGATCCAGCAATCAACGCTAAGGGCGCCTGCATCGGTGAACTGGGTCGTCGTGTGCGTGCGGTGACGGAAGAACTCAACGATGAAAAGATTGACATCGTTGATTACTCAGCAGATTTGCCCACCTTCGTGACGAATGCTCTGTCACCTGCAAAGGTGTCCAGCGCATTCATCTTGGATGCGGCTACTAAGGCAGTTCGTGCCCTCGTTCCTGACTACCAGCTCTCGCTAGCTATTGGTAAGGAAGGTCAGAACGCTCGCCTGGCAGCAAAGCTCACCGGAGCCAAGATCGACATCCAGCCTGACTCCGTAATGGACGAAGACTAGGCCGTACCGCACGGCGGGACACCCCGCCCAGGCAGTACTGGGGTATCATGGAACCTGTAAGGACGTGCATCGGCTGCCGTCAACGATCTGAGAAGTCCGCTTTGTTGCGGGTTATTGAAGTTGATGGCCGTGTTGAAGCGGATTTATCCGGTTCAGCGCCAGGTCGCGGTGCGTGGCTACACCCCACACCAGAGTGTTGCAATGAAGCAGTGAAGCGCCGGGCTTTTGGCCGCGCACTTCGCGCAGAAATTACTAACACTGACACCATCACACAAAGGCTGAACGGCTAATGGACAACTAATGAGCGGCTCGAAATGAGTACCGTCCGTAAGTAATGGTCTGGTCCTGTTTATCAGGGCTCAGGCCCTAAGACAGGAGAATTGTGGCTGCCAAACCACGCGTACACGAAGTTGCTGCCGAATACGGCATCGATAGCAAGCTTGCTCTAGCCAAGCTGAAAGATCTTGGTGAGTTCGTTAAGGGACCATCGTCAACAATTGAGCCTCCCGTAGCACGCAAGCTACGTAACGCTTTAGAGGCAGAGGGCATGAAGCCAGTTCCTGCTGGCGAAGCTGCACCCGCTGCGAAGAGCGCAGCAAAGGCGCCTGCCAAGGCAGCGCCTGCTGCTGAAGCTCCAGCGGCACCTGCTGCCCCCACACCTGGTCCGGCTGCACCTAAGGCGGAAGAAAAGCCCGCTCCCGCACCAGAAGCTCCTCAAGCTCCAGCTGCTGATGCACCAGCACCTAAGGCTGCCGGTGGCGCACGCCCCGGAAACAACCCCTTTGCTTCTGCACAAGGCATGGGAACACGCCCTGCCGGTGCACCACGACCAGGTAACAACCCCTTCGCTTCCGCACAAGGTATGGGAACCCGCCCCGCAGGTTCACCTTCCCCCGGAAGTATTCCTCGCCCGATGGCTCCTCGCCCAGGTGGCATGCCACGTCCCGGTGGAGCCGGTGGCGCAGGTCGTCCCGGTGGTCCAGGTCGCGGTGGCGCAGGTGCAGGTGCTGGATTCCAGCGCCCAGGTGGTGGTGGCGGATTCCGTCAGGGTGCTCCTGGTGGAGCCCCAGGTGGTGCTGGTGCACCAGCTCGTCCAGGTTTTGGCCCTAACCGTCCACCAGCAGGTGGCGGTGGCGGTCGTGGCCGTGGCCCCGGCGGTGGAACCGCTGGTGCGTTCGGTCGTGGCGGCGGAAAGTCCAAAGCACGTAAGTCGAAGAGAACAAAAAGAGCAGAGTTTGAACTCCGCGAGGCACCATCGCTTGGTGGCGTAAGTGTTCCTCGTGGTGATGGCAACACTGTTATTCGTTTGCGCCGCGGTGCCTCACTTGCTGACTTTGCCGACAAGATCAATGCAACCCCAGCAAACTTGGTAACTGTTCTGTTCCACCTTGGTGAGATGGCAACAGCAACTGAATCAATCGACGAAGCGACCTTCGAAATTCTCGGTGAAGAACTGGGCTTCAAAATCCAGATTGTTTCCCCTGAGGAAGAAGACAAAGAACTGCTCGACGCATTCAACATCGACCTTGAGCAAGAACTTGCTGACGAGAGCGATGAAGATCTCGAAATTCGTCCACCCGTTGTTACTGTGATGGGTCACGTTGACCACGGTAAGACTCGTTTGCTCGATGCCATCCGTAAGACCAACGTCATCGCGGGCGAAGCCGGTGGAATTACTCAGCACATTGGTGCCTACCAGGTTCACGCAAACCACGATGGTGTTGACCGTCTAATCACCTTCATTGACACCCCTGGTCACGAAGCGTTTACCGCTATGCGTGCCCGTGGTGCGCAGGTAACTGACATCGCCATTCTCGTTGTTGCTGCAGATGACGGCATCATGCCTCAGACCATTGAGGCTTTGAACCACGCACAGGCAGCTAATGTGCCTATCGTGGTTGCCGTCAACAAGGTGGACAAGCCTGATGCGAACCCTGCAAAGGTTCGTCAGCAGCTCACCGAGTACAACCTCGTAGCCGAAGAATACGGTGGAGACGTCATGTTCGTTGACGTATCTGCACTTTCTGGTTTGGGTATTACCGAACTTCTGGATGCTGTTCTACTAACCGCAGATGCAGGTCTGGATCTGCGCGCTAACCCCAATAAGGACGCCCGCGGTATCGCTATTGAAGCTCGTCTGGACAAGGGTCGCGGTGCTGTCGCTACCGTGCTCATTGAGTCTGGAACTCTTCGCGTCGGTGACGCCATCGTGGCAGGTACTGCCTACGGTCGCGTTCGTGCCATGGTGGACGAGAACGGCACTGCAGTTGAAGCAGCAACCCCATCACGTCCTGTCCAGGTTCAGGGTCTGTCTTCAGTTCCTCGCGCCGGTGACACCTTCCTGGTTACCGAAGATGACCGTACTGCTCGTCAGATCGCTGAAAAGCGTGAGGCCGCTGAACGTAACGCTCAGCTGGCTAAGGCTCGTAAGCGCATCTCGCTTGAAGACTTCACCAAGGCACTTGAGGATGGCAAGGTTGAATCTCTCAACCTCATCATCAAGGGTGACGTTTCCGGTGCTGTTGAAGCTCTGGAAGAGTCCTTGCTCAAGATTGAGGTTGATGAGAGCGTACAGTTGCGCATCATCCACCGCGGTGTTGGTGCTGTTACCGAAAGCGATGTCAACCTGGCAACAGTCGACAACGCAGTCATCATCGGCTTCAACGTTCGACCCGACACCAAGGCACGCGAGCGTGCTTTGCGTGAAGGTGTTGATATCCGCTTCTACTCGGTCATCTACTCAGCACTGGAAGATATTGAGAACTCCCTCAAGGGCATGCTCAAGCCAGAGTTCGAAGAAGTTCAGTCCGGTGTTGCAGAGATTCGCGAAATCTTCCGCTCGAGCAAGTTCGGCAACATTGCTGGATGTATCGTGCGCAGTGGAACGATTACACGTAACTCGAAGGCACGCGTTATCCGCGAGGGTATCGTTATCGCCGATGGCCTGGCCATCGAGTCTCTGCGTCGCTTCAAGGACGATGCCACCGAAGTCAAGACTGACTTCGAATGTGGTATCGGTCTGGGTAAGTACAACGACATCCAAATCGGCGATGAGATCGAGACCATCGAACTCAAGGAAAAGCCCCGCGTCTAAATGTGAGATGAGGGGCCTGGTTGAGACACTCTCAACACGGCCCCTCATTACTCGCAGGTAAGGGAACATCATGGTTGATCACGCAAGAGCACGTAAACTCGGCGAACTGATTAAGGTCATCGTCGCTGAAGCACTCGAGCGCGGCATCATTACTGATACGCGTCTCGGTTTTGTCACCATCACTGATGTACGCATGACCGGTGACTTGCAGCACGCCTCCATCTTCTACACCGTCTATGGCACGGATGAAGAGCGTGAAGAGACTGCTGCAGCGCTGAAGGCAAACACTGGTCGTATCCGCGGCGAGGTTGGCCGAGGTCTGACTGTTCGTCTTACCCCAACTATTGAATTCATTCTTGATGCACTCCCTGACACAGCAAAGTCCATCGACGACTTGCTGGCCAAGGCACATGCTCAAGATGAAGAAGTTGAAGCTTTGGCCAAGAAAGCACAGTATGCCGGCGAGAAGGACCCCTACATCAAACCTCGCGAAACTGACGAAGCTTAGATATCAATAAAGGCCCAGATTTCTCTGGGCCTTTATGGTTTTTGGTCATTTACTTTTTCTTCAGGCGCTCTACTTCAGCGTCAATCTGTGAATCAGTAATGATCTTGGGGTTCTTGGAGTAAGCATCAATTCCAGTGAACAATGCCCCAATACCCATGCCAAAGATGGCCCAGATAGGCCAGAAGTATTGGCCAGGGGAGGTGAGGAACCACACTCCGGTAAGGAGAATGGAAACAGCGAGCCAGACCCACAAGTATTGCTTGAAATCGGCCTTTTTCTTCAATTGCTTGCGAGCAACTTCGCGAAGTTCTTCATCTTTCATGACTTCACTCTACGCCGGCAATTGGTAGCTGTCATCAGCGACAAGCTCCATGAGACCATCTTGTAATAGTCCCGTTATCGCTCGTCCGAGCTGTGCATGATCTGGCCAGCACGCCTGAAGTTCCTCTGAGCTCACTGTGTGCTGCGCCTGTCTCAGTAGCGCCATTACGGCACCACGAGCTTGGCGATCACTGCCCTCATACTTTTTCTGCACAGTTTTCTTAGGCCCCACGTGTTCGGGATAGCCCGCCTTTTTCCATGCGCAGGTGTGGGCTATGGGGCACACGTCACAGCGGGGGTTTCGCGCTGTGCAAACCAGAGCACCCAGCTCCATGATTCCTGCGTTGAAAGCAGGGGATTTCTCCGGCGAAGGCAACAGCGCTTTCATTGCCTCAAGATCACGTTGTGTTGAAGGTGGTCCCTGGTCAGCATTTCCTTGATTGTGCCGGGCGATAACGCGGCGAATGTTTGTATCCACGACAGGTTCGTGAGCACCGAAAGCAAAGACCGCTACTGCTCTGGCGGTGTAGGGTCCGACGCCGGGAAGAGAGAGTAAGTCCTCAACATCACGGGGGACTTCACCCTTGAACTTCTCCACAATCGTGACGGCACACTGGTGTAACCATAGTGCCCTGCGGGGATAGCCGAGATTCGCCCACGCTCGCACAGCATCCCCAGATGGTGATGCCGCGAGCGCTGCTGGCGTTGGCCAGCGTTGGAGAAATTCCTCCAACTTGGGAATGACACGAGCGACAGGGGTTTGCTGCAGCATAAATTCTGAGACCAGTGAACCCCACGGGGTGAAGCCAGGTTGGCGCCAAGGAAGATCTCTGCCCTCGGCTTCAAACCAGTCAATAATCTCTTGCTGCACGCGCTCAAGCGTAGAGGGTTTTTACAGGGTCTGAGTTTTGACTGTTCGCAGGCTCAGAATTGCGGCAAGCCACAATGGCACGACAGCAAAGAGGGCAACGCCGACCATGGCATCAGCAATCACGAGGGCGTCATGGTCAAAGGCAGAGCCTTGAACCAGGGGAGTCAACGCAATAGTGAAGGGGAATGTTCCATAGAGCAAGACGCCTTGCAGCCAGAAACCTCGAGGCTTGGGTTCAGCAATGGTGACCAGTGTTTTTGTGCGATTGAGCAGTGCCTGAATGATCAGCAGGAATACCAAGGTTTCAAAGAACCAGCCAAAGAAGTTGTGAATGGGAACGCCAAAGTAAGAACCACCATCGCGCCAAATCCACTGTTGCAAAACAGTGGCATGCCAGGGGTCACTTGCCAGGTCCAGAAGTGTCATGGCGAAGGCGGCCATGGTGGAAACTCCCACCAACAACCAACCTCTGGCGGCTGTTGTGAGGACTCCACCAATGGATCTAGCCACCATGAGTGCGGCATATGCCATGGCAAAGTACTGGAATTGAATCAGGGGAGGAACGCCTAACAGGAGGGGCCCCAGAGGCCCATCTGGGTAGTAGTAGTTTCCAAAAACTAATCCAGTAGCAACACCAAGTGCCTCACCTGTGAAGCTCACCACGACGACGGCAAGAAATGACAACCAGGCTGTTGCTGCGCCAGCCCACCAGGTGAAATGCCAGATGGAGAAAATAACTGGCATAAACCCGACGACCAGAGTGATACTTCCGGGGGTTCCTGCAGGGACAAATGCGGCTGCGAAGGAGAGTGCGAGAAGAATCCAGAGGCCGCGGGTGCTGCGAATTGTGGAACGAGTTGCAGAGGTCATGGTGTTCCAACCTTGTCGGGGTGAAGTTGATTTACTCTATCTCCTGAAAGAGGGTGAAGCTCTGACTTTTATCAAGGTCACTACTGGGATAATTGAACTATGGCTTCCTCCTCGACTTCTGCCCCCAACGGCATTTTGTTAGTCGACAAGCCTCAAGGTTTTACCAGTCATGATGCGGTTGCGCGTGTTCGCCGCTTAGCCGGGACTCGCAAGGTTGGCCATGCGGGAACGTTAGATCCCATGGCTACCGGACTGCTCATCATGGGGTTAGGGCCCTCTACTCGGCTTCTGACGTACATCGTCGGTCTGAGTAAGGAATATTTAGCCACCATTCGTTTAGGTTCCTCCAGCACTACAGACGATGCGGAAGGAGAGCTACTCGGCTTTGCCCCGCAGACTCAATTGAGCAAGGTCACTGAGGAAGACATTCTTGCTGGAGTTCACTCTTTGACCGGTGAAATTGAGCAAATACCTAGTTCGGTCAGCGCGATCAAAGTTAACGGAAAACGCGCCTATGACCTCGCTCGAGCAGGGGAGAGTGTTGAACTCAAGGCTCGTCCAGTCACGATCTACTCTTTCGAAGTCAACAACATTGAGTTCGGTCAAGATGATGCAGGTAATGGTTACATCGATGTTCAGGTTCGAGTCGAGTGTTCCTCAGGAACATATATTCGTGCCCTCGCCCGTGACGTGGGATTCAAGTTGGGAGTCGGAGGACATCTCACTGCGTTGCGTCGAACACGCATCGGTGACTTCCACGTGATGGATGCCGTCGATATTGAGAGCATGGCCGGTGCTCCTCAGTTGCAGAAACCTTCGGATGTTGCACGGAGGATTTTCCCCGCTATTGACCTGAATGAGACCCAAGCTCTCGAACTGAGCCAAGGAAAGAGAGTTCTACTAGAGGGCTATCCCGATAGCGCTGAGCCGGTCGCAGCAATAGGCCCACAAGATAGGCTGATTGGGCTGATTACAGTGAAGAAAAACCTCTCCCGTGTCGTTGTCAATTTCCCCACAGAAACGGAAAGTTCCTAGGTCATGATCGACTGGTTTACTGCCCTGCAAATTGGCGTTGCTGTGACCGGCGGCCTGTTAGCTGTTGTGTTGGGAGCTATTGGTCGCAGGCCAAGTGACCTCACCATGGCTTTTGCCGGTGTGGTTGCACTTCTGCTGATCGTTCAGTTGGCGGTCACTATTGCTTCTCCTTTGATGGGAAATGAGCCAACGGGCAGCTTGTTTGAGTTTTACATCTACCTCATTAGCGCCATCTTTATTCCGATTGCGACAGGCTTCTGGGCGCTCATAGATCGCAGTCGATGGAGCACCATCATTTTGGGTGTTGGCCAGTTGGCTGTTGCCATCATGCTTTATCGCATGGGCCAAATCTGGTTTATTCAGGTTGCCTAGGCGCGAACTAGACTCATTCACGACATGACTGACCACACCACACCCCAGCAGGCTGACCGTCGCTCAGGTGTTGGGCGCATCCTTATCGCGATTTATATCGTGTTGGCATTAGCTGCCACGGGGCGTTCGGTTTATCAACTCATTGAAAAGTTTGAACAAGCTCCGCTTGCCTACTCGCTGTCTGCAGTGGCTGCAGTTGTGTATATTTTTGCCACCATTGCACTGATTGCTCCGGGACCAATCTGGTATTCGGTAGCGAAGTGGACAATCGGTTTCGAACTCACCGGTGTCATCGTGGTGGGAATGCTCAGCCTGGTGATGCCAGAGATTTTTGCTCACCCCACGGTGTGGTCATACTTTGGCGCTGGATACCTCTTCGTCCCACTGGTCATGCCCATTTGGGGGTTGTTGTGGCTGCGTAAGCACCCTGAGAAGGCAGCTCGATAATGGAGCGGTGGTATTCGCTCTCAGAAGTCCCAGCAGGTTGGGGCCCAAGTGCGGTCACCATTGGGAAGTTTGATGGTGTGCATCTGGGCCATCGTGAAATTCTCCGACAGTTGCGCGAACTTGCTGATTCTCGAGGTTTAGCCTCTACGCTGATTACTTTTGATCGTCATCCTGCAGAAGTAACGGCACCGGATGCTGCACCGCTTGAAATTCTGAGCGATGCGGAACGCCTCGATCTCATCGCGCAGCAAGGTGTTACAGCAGCACTCGTGCTTCCCTTTGACCAGGAGCTTGCTGCGGTGAGTCCACGAGAGTTTGTGACCGAGATCCTCCTAGGCACCCTCAACGCCAAAGCAGTACTCGTCGGTCACGACTTCCGTTTCGGTGCGAATGCACAAGGGACCGTGGAACTGTTGACCGAGTTAGGTCATGAGCTCGGTTTTGATGTTGTCCTCATCGAGGATGTGAAAGAAGACGGCCATGGCCGCATTTCTTCCTCACATATTCGTGAGCTCATTTCCGCAGGAGAGGTTGCTCAGGCAACTGAACTTTTGGGAAGTTACCCCAGGGTCAGCGGTGAAGTTGTTCACGGACACAAGCGCGGACGTGAACTCGGTTTCCCCACCGCCAATATTGGTCATGATGCACGAATTGTGATTCCCGGTGACGGAGTCTATGCAGGCTGGTTTGTGGATGAAGGAAAGCGGTACCCCGCAGCTATTTCTGTGGGAACAAACCCGACCTTTGAAGGAAATATGTCTCGCACCGTGGAGGCTTATCTCCTCGATGAAAACCTTGACCTCTATGGCCACATGGCCACTGTTGAATTTGTCGCACGCATTCGAGGAATGGTTGCTTTCAACGGGGTTGAAGAGCTTGTGAAACAAATGCACGACGATGTACGCATCACGAGAGAGCTCGTGGGATCGGGAAAGCAATGACAGAAGAATTCAACACCACTAATGATGAATTGGGTGAGTCCCAAGATGTCGGCGGAGTGAAAATAGCTGTCGCACAGTTTGGTCCTGGTCCTAACGTTGCCGAGAACGTAAAAACCATTCAAGCTCTCGTTCACGCGGCCGCCGACAATGGTGCTCGGCTAGTGATCTTGCCGGAATACTCCTCAGTTCTCGGTGGAAAACTGGGGGATTGGGTCTTTGACTATGCCGAGCCGCTTGATGGCCCATTCGTTGAGGCAATGACGGATCTTGCGGAAGAGTGCAATATCGGCATTGTTGTTGGCATGCTCGAGCAATCCTCTGATCCTTCCAACAAGCTGCCCTTCAACACTGCCGTTGCAGTTCTCCCCGGTGCTGGGTTGGTGGCCAAGTATCGCAAGGTTCACCTCTTTGATGCTTTCGATTACAAAGAAAGCGAGTGGATGCAAGCAGGTAATCCTGCCGATGCTCCAGAAGTGTTTGAGATTGATGGTGTTGTCGTTGGTATGCAAACTTGCTTCGATTTGAGGTTCCCGGAGACCACCCGGGAGCTCGTTGATGCCGGCGTGCACCTGGTTGCACTCATAGCAGAGTGGATTTCAGGACCGAAGAAAGCCCACCACTGGGCAGCACTCACCTCCGCTCGAGCTATTGAAAACACCGTGTATCTCGCCGCAGCCGATCAGATTCCACCTATCGCTGTGGGAATGTCTCGCGTTATTTCTCCGCTTGGTGAGACCCTGATCGATATGGGTCAGCAAATGGGTGTTTCCATTGCGACCGTCAACGTGAAGGCGGTTGAAGATGCGCGGGCACAAAACCCCTCTCTTCAACTTCGTCGCTATAGCGTCACGCCTCGAACCTAGAACCCAGCAGGAATTCACAGGTTCTCAGGCGTAGTGTGTACTTCATGAGCACGCTCAAGAAAGCATCTGATGCCACCAAGCTAGTGTCCCAACTCCGTGAGAGTTTTGATTCTGGTCTGACAAAGAAGCGCCAGTGGCGCATCAACCAGCTCACTGCACTGAGACAGCTGATTACGGACAATGAGAGTGTTCTAGAGGCAGCACTTGCTACTGACCTTGGGAAATCTGCCACCGAAGCACAGCTGACAGAAATTGGCATCATCCTCGGTGACATTGATTATGCGCTGAAGAATTTGTCATCGTGGCTGAAGCCTCAGAAAGTCTCTATCCCGCTTGCGATGATGCCGGGCAAAGCCTTCGTGGTGAGCGAGCCCTTGGGTGTGGTGTTGATTATTGCGCCCTGGAACTATCCTCTGCAGCTTTTGCTTGCACCGTTGATTGGTGCCATTGCAGCGGGTAATGCTGCGGTTCTCAAACCCAGCGAAATGGCTGCAGCAACCTCAGCTGCCCTAGCCAAGCTCATTCCGGTGTATCTGGACACTCGTGCCGTGGCAATCGTGGAGGGCGCCGCGAAAGAAACCGGTTGGCTACTTGAGCAACGCTATGACCACATTTTTTACACCGGCAACGGACGGGTCGGCCAGATAGTTCTCGAGGCTGCAGCCAAACACTTGACTCCCGTCACTCTCGAGCTTGGCGGAAAGTCTCCCATCTATGTCGATGAGACGGTTGACCTCGAGGCAGCCGCGCAGCGCATCGCGTGGGCAAAATATCTCAATGCCGGTCAAACCTGCGTTGCTCCGGACTATGTGCTGGCCACTTCAGCTGTGCAACACGAGTTGGAAGCTCACCTGGTTGCCGCTATTGCTTCCCTGTATGTCCCTGTACCCAAGGATTCTCCCGACTATGGCCGGATCATCAATCAGGGACATTTCGAACGTCTCACCGGGCTCCTCCAAGACGGACGCGTTGTTGCTGACGGTGCCCCGGATATGAAACAGAAGTTCATTCCACCAACCGTGCTCGCTGAGGTTTCCCGCGATGCACCCGTGATGCAGGATGAAATCTTTGGGCCTATTTTGCCGATGATTACCGTGCAAGACCTTGATGACGCCATTGATTTCATCAATTCCAAGCCGAAGCCGTTAGCTCTATATGTTTTCAGCGAAAACACTCTGGTGCGTCGCGCCTTCACCGAACGAACCAGTTCAGGCTCTCTTGCTTTCAACGTTGCTGTGGTGCAGCTGAGTGTTCCCGAGCTTCCGTTTGGGGGAGTAGGTGCCAGCGGCATGGGCGCCTATCGCGGCAAACGCTCTTTCGACACGTTTAGCCATGAGAAAGCCGTCTTTGCCAAGTCCTTCAAGCCGGAAACTCTTGCACTCATTTTCCCTCCGTATACCGAGTCAAAAAAGAAAATAATTCGTGGTTTGCTGCGCAAACTGAGCTAAATAAGAACCGAAGCTGACTGTTTGTCAAAAAACGCTGTTTTTTGTCTGAAAAACTGGACAGTCTTCTTGTTTGGCTCCAAAAGACAGACATAGACTCAAAGTCGACCCACAAAGTCCTCTCAACACAGCAATGGAGCTGATAACCAGTGTCTGAACAGACAACACCTTCAACACGTCCAATCGACACTCTGGGATTGTCCTCAACCGACAAGGTGGGCAATTTCTCGGGGAATGCGCAACTGCCCATCGCGCCGGCAGCTACTCGCACAGAAACCGACTCACTCGGAGCCATGCAGGTTCCAGCAGACGCATATTGGGGTGTTCACACCGCTCGTGCTTTGGAGAATTTCCCCATTGCTAAGCGTCCTATCTCAGTTTTCCCTGAACTTATTGTTGCCCTGGCTTGCGTCAAGCAAGCGGCTGCCCGTGCCAACCTAGAAATTGGTGTGCTCGATCCCCACAAGGCCGAAATCATCGATCGCGTCTGCCAAGAAATCATTGACGGTGCTTGGCACGAACAGTTCGTTGTGGGAATCATTCAAGGTGGTGCTGGAACCAGCACCAACATGAATGCCAATGAGGTTATTGCGAACCGCTGTTTGGAGCTGATGGGCCACGCCAAGGGCGCATACCAATACATGCACCCCATTGACGATGTGAACAAGTCCCAGTCCACCAATGACACCTACCCCACCGCGGTGAAGCTGTCTTTGGCTTTTGCACTTCCTCACCTTCTCAAGGAATTGGGTCTGCTTCGCGATGCGTTCAACGCTAAGGGTGAAGAATTCAAGCACATCCTCAAAGTTGGTCGCACCCAGCTTCAGGATGCTGTCCCCATGACTCTGGGGCAGGAATTCCATGGCTTTGGAACCACCTTGGGCGAGGACTATGACCGTTTGACTGAGACCGTGTGGATGCTCAGTGAAATCAACCTTGGTGCTACCGCTATTGGTACCGGAATTACAGCTGATCCTCGCTATCGCGAAGCAGCCGTGCGCCACCTGGCGCAGATTTCTGGTCTCGACATTCAAAGCGCCCCAGATCTCATTGAGGCGACTAGCGACGCCGGTGGTTTCATGAGCTTCTCTGGAACGCTCAAGCGCTCTGCCATCAAGCTTTCCAAGATTAGTAACGACCTTCGATTGCTCTCTTCTGGTCCCCAGGCAGGTTTGGGAGAAATTAACCTTCCTGCCCAGCAGGCAGGCTCTTCCATCATGCCCGGCAAGGTGAACCCTGTAATTCCTGAGGCGGTTAGCCAAGTTGCGTATGCAATCGCTGGTAATGATGTCACGGTAACTATGGCAGCTGAGGGCGGCCAGCTTCAGCTCAACGCCTTTGAGCCTGTGATTGCCTACTCACTTCTGCAGGGCATTAGCTGGTTAGCCCAAGCTTGCATGACACTGCGCGTGAACTGTGTCGAAGGAATCACCGCCAACGTTGAACGTCTCGAAGGAATGGTTGCCTCCAGTGTCGGTGTTATCACCGCACTGATTCCATTCATTGGCTATGGTCCTGCAGCAGAGCTGGCTAAACAGGCTCTCAAGACTGGACGTCCCGTTTCAGACCTCGTTGTTGAAGCAGGATTGATGTCCAAAGAGGATGTCTTGCGTGAGCTCTCCCCAGCCAAGATTTCAGGAATGGAAGCCTAAACTCAGCGCAGTTTACGCAGCACTGTAATCGGCAGTGCGATCCAAATCGTGGTGATAGTCACCACTGCACAGATTCCGCCGATGATTCCTGCCGTGGTGCCTAAAACCATGTTGAAAATGAGGGCTACCGTGCCGGAGAGCACAAGCGCGACCAAAATCAGGGTCAGACGGAGCAGTACTTGAGTTATCGACACCACCCGGGCTTTTGCTCCAGGGTGGCCAAAGAGTATGCGGTGAAAACTCACAGGTGCAATCGCGAGCACGGTAGCCAATGTTGCCGTGATGACCAGAGACAGGTAGAGATTGCGTTCAAATAAGCTGATCGTCTCAAATGAGGGTTGAAAGCTGAGCGTGAGCAAGAATCCCATCATGATTTGTGTTCCGGCTTGGGTCACACGCAGTTCGCTGAGCTGTTCTGTCCACCTGCGCTCCAAGCGGTCGTATTCGCTTTCTTCGACCTCAGGGTCATAGTTGGAGCGCGAAATGTTCGTCATGGGTTCCAGCCTAGCTAGGCTTACTTATCGTGAGTACACCCACTGAAGTTGTGATGCAACGTATGCTGACGGTTCCGGATTTTCCTTCGAAAGGAATCTTGTTTCGGGATTTGACTCCGGTCTTTGCCCACGGCCCTTCATTCCGAGCTGTAGTAGATGGGCTCATCGAGCCTTTTACCGGCAAGTTTGATGCAGTTGCCGGTCTGGAAGCCCGCGGCTTCCTGCTTGCCGCTGCCGCAGCAATCGATGGGGGTGTGGGT
This sequence comes from Aurantimicrobium minutum, assembly GCF_002355535.1. NCBI lineage: Bacteria > Bacillati > Actinomycetota > Actinomycetes > Micrococcales > Microbacteriaceae > Aurantimicrobium > Aurantimicrobium minutum. Next base: position 873,683 of record NZ_AP017457.1, on the reverse strand, counting down.
GTTCTTCCTATCCGTAAGGGTGGCAAGCTCCCTGGCGACATCATTGGCGAAACCTATGACCTTGAATATGGAACCGCCACACTGGAGGTCAACCCAATTTCGCTTCCAGCAGGTGCTCGTGTTTTGGTGTTGGATGATGTGCTGGCAACCGGTGGAACCATCAACGCGTCGGTGTCGCTCATTGAGCGGGCAGGATGGACAGTGGCAGGAATTGCAGTGGTGTTGGAGTTGGAAGCCCTTGAGGGGCGCCAGCGATTAGCAGGCCGAGAGATTCATTCACTTCTTACTCTCTAACCCCTTTCAAACCTCTACGCTTAGAGTCATGACAATCCCTACCGTGACTCTTAATGATGGCCTCGTTCTTCCCCAGATTGGCTTGGGAACATACAAGCTCACCGACGATGACGGCATTGCCTCGATTGTGTCTGCCATTCACTCGGGATACCGCCTGATTGATACGGCAACGCGTTATAACAACGAGGTTGAAGTAGGCAAGGCAATCGCCGAATCGGGTGTTCCACGCGAAGAGATTATTGTTACCACCAAGCTTCCAGGTGCTGCACACGGTTTTGATGAAACCATGGCTTCATTTGAGCTCAGCCGTCAAGCGTTGGGCATGGACTACATTGACCTATTTCTTATTCACTGGCCTAATCCCAGCGTGAATCGCTATCTCGATTCTTGGCAGGCCATGATTGAGCTCAAAGATGACGGTCTTGCTAGAAGCATTGGGGTGTGTAACTTCACAGAGGAGTTCCTCACCCGCATTATCGATGCAACCGGTGTGGTGCCCTCGGTCAACCAAATTGAGTTACACCCCTACTTCCCTCAAGCCCACATGCGTGAAGTCCATGCCAAGCTGGGCATCCAGACGGAAAGTTGGAGTCCACTGGGTAAGACTGACGAACTGCGCCAGGAAAAGATCATTGTTGATCTTGCTCAGGCCCGTGACGTGACACCAGCTCAGCTGATACTTCGCTGGCACACCCAGCAAGGCTTGATTCCTCTTCCCAAATCTGCCGACCCTGAACGTCAGGCCTCGAACCTGTACAGCTTTGGTTTTGACCTTACTGATGAGGAGATTGGTCTCATCTCCAGCCTTGAACGTGGTCGCCTGTGGGGCGGAGACCCCAACACTCATGAAGAAATGTAACCGGGAAATTCCCAGTTAGAAAGTTTTTCTAAGATGTCTGCGCACGATTCTCGTTTTCTCTTCAGTGGCGGTACCGTCTACACCCTCAACCCTCAACAACCTGTTGCCGACGCCTTGGTGGTTGAGGGTAAGAGCATTGTTTATGTCGGGGATCTCTCAGGTGCACGTGAGTTTGTCACAGAAGACACGAGGGAGATAGATCTCGCCGGCGGCATGTTGCTCCCAGGGTTTATTGACGCACATGATCATCTGATTATGGGTGCTGCCACAAAAGTGGGAGTTGACCTCAGCGGGATAACCGGGACTGCGCAGGTGTGTGCTGCCATCACAGAGTGGGTCGATGCAGCACCTGAAGGAACACTTCTTCGAGGTCACGGGTGGATGCCAGCATCCTTCGAAGAGGGAACACCACGCAGGCAATGGCTCGATGAGATTACCGGTGACCGCCCGATGGCACTGCTGTCGGCCGATGCTCATGACATCTGGTTCAACACTGCTGCAATGAACGTGTGTGGACTGACCAAGGACAGCCCTGATCCGGTGCCTGGTGCACAGTATTTTGTCCGAGATGAGGACGGCTGGCCAACAGGCCATGGTGTTGAGGGTGCAACCTGTTTGCTAATCGGCTCACGCTTAGGTTTCTTTTCACCCGAGGGCATCACCGAAGCAATGAAGCTCACGGTTGATCCCGCCCCATCTTGGGGGATAACTGCGACCTATGACGCGGGAATTCTCATCGGAGAAAAGCAAGACGAGTCAGAACCGATCTTCCAGATGCTCGTCGAGCGAGACAAAGCTGGCAATCTGCCAATTCGAATTGTTGGTTCGGTGTGGACTAGGAACGCAGATGATGTGCCCCAGCACGTCACGGACACGTTGGTTCAGTGGAATAAGAAATACGCTTCAGAGCATGTCAGCGTCAGTGTCAACAAACTCTGGGCAGATGGAACCATGATGAGCTTTGGCTCCTTGCTTTTGGAGCCTTTCTGCACGGGAAGTCATGGCCGCGGCACCATGTCCTTCACACCGGAGCACATCGAGGCTCAAATTGAAGCGACTCAACGTGCTGGTTTTGATATGCACATCCACAACGACGGTGATGGCTCTGTTCGAGTAATCCTGGATGCCATAGAGCGAGTGCAACAACGTATTGGGCGTGGTGATTCACGTCACACCGTCTGTCACAACACGTTGGTTCACCCCGACGATATTCCACGCTTTGCCGAGCTGGGCGTTATTGCGAATGTGACACCGATGTGGGGAACGAACTACAACGGTGTCTACATCGATGTCTATGAAGAACTACTTGGGCCAGAGCGCGTCGAATTGGAATCTTTTCCATATGGCGATCTGGTCAGAAGCGGCGCTGTCGTCACCTATGGTGCCGATATTCCAGGGGTTCTCATCTCAGAAATCGCTCCCTTGATTCAGATAGAAGCAGCTGTAACAAGGCAGCGTCCGGGATTCGCCCACGATCGTGTCTTTATAGAGCGGCAGCGGGTGAATCTTGAGCAAGCTTTGGCTGCAGTCACCATCAATGCTGCGTATCAAATACGAATGGAAGACCAGATTGGTTCACTTGAGGTGGGCAAGCGGGCAGATCTTGTCGTTCTCGGACGAAACCTGTTTGAGATTGACCCTCACGAGATTCATTCAACGCCCATCCTGCTCACCATGATGGATGGAAAGATTACGTTCGAGCAGAACGTGAACGCTTAACCACTGTCACAATCACGGCAACGATAACCACCCCGAGGGTAAATAACACGTTGGGGCCGTTCAAGATGAGCAACACAATGGTCATCGCAAGAGCCACGATGGCAACCCACCAATCCCAGCTCCAGCGGGGAAAGATCAACACCGCGGCAGTCATACCTAATACATAGATAGCCACCATGGAGCTCAAGTGGATAGGGATGAGGGTGAGTAATTGGAAATCTTGGGCAAAAAGAACGCCAAAGAAAACAATCGAAATAAACAGTGACAACATCAAGCTTCGGCGAGGAATCTCATCTGGTTCAGCGCCTTTGGCGAGATAGCGGGGAAGATCTCCGTCTCGGCCTAGTGAAGCACCGAGCTTGCCAATGGCGGCCAGATAAGCATTGAGCACCCCCAAAGACACGATGGCGGCAATGCTGGCAATAATGATGGAGCCTGCTTTGGGGGCTGTTTCATTCACCAAGGTGAGTAATGGAACACTGCCCTTACCGGCGTCTTCACCCAGAACACCAATGGTCACCCACTGCAGTGCCAAATATGCCAGGCCGACAATTACGAGTGCAATTGCTGTTGCTATAGGGATTGTGCGGCGAGGGTTCTTAAACTCGGCGGCGATGTGGGTGCCAACTTCCCAACCAGCAAAAGCCCACACGAACAAGCTGATGGCCACACCCACACCAATCCACCCGTGTGGCATGAAGGGAGTGAAGCTTTCTTCCTGCACCGCTGGTGCACCATAGGCAATCACGCCAACGACGACAACAACGAGGAGCGCACTCAAACCGAGTTGAACCCAGCCGGCAACTTTCACTCCGAACAGGTTGAGGGTGAAAGGAACTAAGAACAACACCCCGGCAACTAATGGCAGTAGAGCACGGTCAGCGCCAGTAATAGCAATGACATATTCAGCACCCATCACCGCGACCACCGGCTCGCCAGCAGCAACACCGAAGTAGAAAAGATACCCAGCTACGCGTGCCCAGGTGTTACCCATCGATTTGCGCACATAACTGGCAACACCACCAGAGTCTGGATAGCGAGCAGCTAAAGCGGCAAAGGTTCCAGCCAGGGGGATGGAAAGAAAGAAGATGATGGCAACCGAAAGAATTGAGGCGGGTCCTGCAACCTGTGCGGCCAAACCAGGCAAAACCAAAATTCCGGTGCCGAGAACGCTGGCAATGTAGAGAGCGGTTCCTTGCGCAATACCTAAGGTGCCTTTGTGTTCGCTCACTTACTCACTCTGCCATGAAAACAGGTGCTGCCAGGACTTTTCGAGCCCGCACATGCGACATCTCATACGGAGCTAACCGAGGAAGCCGCGAAGAAGCGCAGCGGAACCTGAAACGTGATCAGCCATCGCAGCACGTGCCTTTTCCGAATCACCCGTCAAAATGGCCAACACGATTGCCTCGTGCTGTTCGTTGGAGTGGGAGATGTTTGGTGCCAGCAAAGGAATACCATCGAGCAATTCGTTGATCCGCATGCGTGAGGAGGCAACCTCGGAGAGTAACGAGGGTGAGCCAGTGAGCTCTGCAATGAGCAAATGCAGTCTGGAATCGAGCATGCGGTAGTTCTCTGCCGTAGACAGAGAAGTTTCCTTTAACACTGCCCAGAGCTGTTCTCTTTCAACCGAGGTCAAGCTTCGAACAGCAGCGAACTCGGCGGCGCCACACTCCAAAATTTCACGCAAGATGAGGGCATCCTCGAGTTCATCGTGTGTGAACTCGACATTATGGGTGAGCTCACCATCACGACCCATTCGAAGGGGTTGGCTGGGCAGATTTTCCGCCACGAAAGTTCCGCCATAACGACCGCGTTTGACGAAAAGATAACCAGCATCAACCAGCGCAGAGATCGCTAAGCGAACGGTGTCACGGCTGACCTCAAGCATCGCGGCAAGTTCTCGCTCGGGAGGAAACTGTGCCCCGGGAAGTGCAAGACCTAAGCGAATAGTTTGAAGAAGTCGCTCCACAGTTTCTTCATAGGTGTTTCCACCACGAACAGGCCGTAGTAACAAATCCCCGTTGAGAGGATTTGCTGCGACGGCCTGTTCGGAGTGAAGCTCTGGAGACATTGGAGGTGGTTTAGTCCAGAGGAGTGACGTAAGCAGATGAAATTCCGCCATCAACCAGGAATGTTGATCCTGTGATGAAGGAGGAGTCATCACTTGCCAAGAATGCGACGGCTGCAGCCAGTTCTTCCGGCTTGGCGAAGCGGCCGATAGGGATGTGAACCAGACGACGCTGTGCCCGCTCGGGGTCCTTAGCAAAGAGTTCCTGAAGCAGGGGAGTGTTCACCGGCCCAGGGCACAGTGCGTTAACGCGGATTCCCTGGCGAGCAAACTGGACACCCAGTTCACGACTCATTGCAAGGACACCACCCTTGGACGCGGTGTAGGAGATCTGAGAGGTTGCAGAACCCATCACGGCAACAAAGGATGCGGTGTTGATGATTGATCCGCTTTGCTGCTTGACCATATGGCGCAGTGCAGCACGAGAACACAGGTACACAGACTTGAGGTTGACATCCTGAACCTTGTTCCAAGCAGGAAGTTCGGTTGTTTCGATGGAGTCATCGTCGGGAGGAGAAATGCCTGCGTTGTTGAAGGCAATATCGACCGAGCCATAAACCTTGAATGCAGTATCGAAGAGGTTGTTAACCTGATCCTCGTCTGTAACGTTTACGAGAACAAACAGGCCACCAACTTCAGCTGCCGCTTTCTCGCCAGATACGGGATCCATGTCGCCGATGACAACTGTTGCGCCTTCAGCTGCAAAGCGCTTTGCGGTGGCAAAACCGATACCACTTGCACCACCGGTAATGACAGCAACCTTGCCAGCGAGACGCTGGGTGAGGTCAATTTTTTCGATACTCATTGTTTTCTCCTTTGTGAGGTTTATGAAAAATATTTAGTCAGCGGGGATGAAGACGTTTTTCGTCTCCGTAAATGCCAAAGCCGCATCGGGGCCCAGCTCACGACCCAAACCGGATTGCTTGAAGCCGCCAAAGGGAGTGTTGTATCGCACAGACGAGTGCGAATTCACGGACAAGTTTCCTGATTCCACACCGCGTGAAATGCGTATTGCGCGCCCCACGTCTCGAGTCCAGATGGAACCAGACAGGCCATACTCTGTCGCGTTAGCGAGCTCAATAGCGTCTGCATCATCATCGAAAGGAAGCACTGTGACAACAGGACCAAAGATTTCCTCGGTCGCACTGACGTGGTCACGAGATCCTGGAGTAAGAACGGTGGGAGCAAACCAATAACCAGCACCCTCGGGTGCGGTGCCACGGAATGCCACGGGTGCGTCACTGGGGACATAGCGAGAAACACTCTCGAAGTGGTTCTTGTGAACCAGAGGCCCCATTTCGGTTGCCTCATCACGCGGGTCACCAACCTTCACACCCTTGACTGCTGGTTCGAGGTATTCCATAAACTTTTCATACACACTTCGCTGAACCAAGATGCGACTGCGAGCGCAGCAATCCTGCCCAGCGTTTTCAAAAACTCCGTAGGGAGCAGTTGCCGCCGCTTTTTCGATGTCAGCATCAGCAAAGACGATGTTGGCACTCTTACCGCCCAGTTCCAGCGTGACGCGCTTAATTTGGTCTGCAGCGCCTGCCATGATCCGCTTGCCTACCTCAGTTGAGCCGGTAAACACTACTTTGCGTACAGTCGGGTTTGTAACAAAGCGCTCGCCGACCACAGAACCCTTACCGGGCAAGACTTGGAAGAGCCCTTCGGGTAATCCAGCCTGAAGCGCGAGTTCCCCTAAGCGAATGCTGGTGAGGGGAGTCCACTCGGCTGGTTTGAGAACGACTGCATTTCCTGCCGCCAATGCGGGAGCAAAACCCCACGAAGCAATGGTCATCGGGAAGTTCCAGGGCGTAATCACGCCGACAACCCCAAGAGGTTCTTGGAAGGTGACATCGAGGCCGCCGGCGACTGGGATCTGTTTGCCAAACAGACGCTCAGGCGTTGCTGAGTAGTACTCCAGGACGTTGCGCACGTGTTCTGCTTCCCACCGTGCTTGACCAATGGGGTGGCCTGAGTTTCGAACTTCGAGTTGTGCCAGATTTTCTACATCTGCATCAACCGCATCAGCGAATAAACGCAGCGCTGCTGCGCGGTCTGCTGGGTTGCGTGCTGCCCACTCTTTTTGTGCTTTCTGGGCCTTATTGATGGCCTCATCGGTTTGTTCCAGACTGAGGTGCTCAATTGTTTCCCCGGCTTCTTCCGTTGCGGGATTGATGATGGTGTAACTCACGATGAGCTCCTTTGTGATGAGGAAAGACTGCGACGGTGGGTGAGGGCATACTCTCGAGCTGCCTCAACAAGGCCTTGGAATAGGCCAATATCTTCTGGAGTTTGTTCGGGGTGCCACTGCACAGCTAGCCCAAACGGAACGTCATCAAGCTGCAATGCCTCAATCACACCGTCTTCGGTTGTGGCAACGACAGAAAGGCCTTCGCCGACTTCCCCGATGGCTTGGTGGTGGTACATCGCACCCACAGGGGAGTCATTGTTCAATACGTTTGCCAAAAGTGAGTCTTCTTTGACGTTGACGGGGATGTGGCTGAAGTTTCCCTGACCTTTTTGATATCGATCATCCCCAACAACCTCGGGTAAGTGTTGAATGAGATCTCCACCACGAATCACGTTGAGCATTTGTGCACCACGGCAGATGCCAAGGAAGGGGAGCTCTCGTTCAATAGCGGCGGTGAGGAGTTCGTCCTCGAGGCTGTCACGATCTGGGCGCGGTTCATCAGTGAGTGGGTGGGGTGTTTGACCATAACGAGCTGGGTCCACGTCTTTTCCACCACAAATAATCAAGCCATCGAGGCCGTCAAGAATGGTATTGGCAATCTCTGCGTTGACGGCCTGTGGCGGGATGAGAACAGCTATGCCGCCAGCTTTATTGACTGCGTCAAAGTACACCTTCGGCAGGAAGGCAGCCTGAACGTCCCACACGCCCGACTTGGCTTGTTCGAGATAGGTAGTGAGCCCGATAACAGGCTGTGGTTTAGAGTCGTTCGAAGCCACGGACACGCTCCCAGTCGGTGATAGCCGCGTCGTAGGCAGCAACTTCAATACGGGCGTAGTTGAGATAGTGATCCACTACTTCTTGGCCAAAGGCTTGCTTGGCAATCTCTGACTGCGCGAAGAGTTCAGCGGCTTCGCGGAGGGTCGAAGGAACACGGGGAGCGCCGCCGGTGTAGGCGTTTCCGGTTGTGATGGGTTCAAGTTCCAGTTCATTTTCGATGCCGTGCAGTCCTGCTGCAATCAATGCGGCAACCGCGAGGTACTGGTTCACATCTCCACCAGGAACTCGCTGCTCCACACGCATCGCGTGGCCTTGGCCCACCACGCGCAATGAACACGTGCGGTTGTCTAGACCCCAGGCAACTGCGGTGGGGGCAAAGCTGCCGTCAACGTAACGCTTGTAGGAGTTAATGTTGGGGGCAAAGAACAAGGACAGTTCACGCATGGCAGCAATTTGCCCTGCTAGGAAGTGGCGGAACAGTTTGCTCATTCCGTGATCTTGGCTCTTATCGGCAAAGACAGGGTTGCCGTCCTTGTCACGCAGGCTGATGTGGATGTGGCACGAGTTTCCTTCGCGCTCATTGAACTTAGCCATAAAGGTCAATGATTTGCCGTGCTTGTCAGCGATGACTTTTGCTCCGCTTTTGTAAACAGAGTGGTTATCGCAGGTAACAAGAGCGTGGTCGTAGCGGAAAGCTATTTCTTGCTGTCCCAGGTTGCATTCGCCCTTGACGCCTTCGCAATACATTCCTGCAGCATCCATCGAGTTACGAATGTCTCGCAGGAGAGGCTCTACTCGGGTCGAGGCAAGGAGGTCGTAGTCCACGTTGTAGTCAGTGGAGGGGCGAAGGTTGTCATAGCCCTTGGCCCAAGCCTCACGGTATGTGTCATCAAAAACAATGAATTCAAGTTCTGTTCCAACATAGGGGACCAGTCCCAGCTCAGCTAGACGATTGATCTGGGTGCGCAGAATTTCACGAGGGGACTGCTTCACGGGGGTGTGGTCCAGCCATTGCATGTCTGCCATCACCATGGCAGTTCCTTCAAGCCAGGGTGCAGTTCTGAGGGTGCTCATGTCGGGAATCATGGCCATATCGCCATAACCGCGTTCCCAGCTGGAGATCGAATAACCGTCGACGGTGTTGTTTTCCACGTCGACAGCAAACAGGTAGTTGCAGCACTCGGCTCCGTGTGCCATCACGTCTTCCACAAACAAACGCGCAGAAACTCGTTTACCTACCAAGCGGCCTTGCATGTCAGTAAACGACACGATGACAGTGTCGATGCTTCCGTCCTCGACGAGGGCTTTGAGCCCTTCAGGGGTGAGGTTTCCTGCGGCACTAGACATCGTCACTCTCTTCCTTGAGGTAGGTATTTCAACCATTAGACCACCCTATTGGGTGATTACTGTCAAGTGTTATCGGGTAAATAACAGATTTATTTTTGAAAAAATTTTTGTTAAAGGTAGTTACAAGAACCAATTTGAGGCATATAGTCATCTCCAAGGAATCTCACAGCGTTGTGTGCCTCGCCTCGTATTGAGGTGCTCAACCCGAGCAGAAGGAAATTGTAAATGTCCAAAGACACCTTGAACGTCTCGGGTGTGACGTACACAACCGCAGACGCCAACTATTTCAAGAAACGGACGCTCAAGCGTTCTGCTGGATTGTGGGGCCTCTGGGGTCTCGCCGTCGCAGCAGTTATTTCTGGCGACTTCTCCGGATGGAACTTCGGAATTGGCTTCGCTGGCTTTGGTGGAATGCTGATCGCATTCGCCGTTTTGATCTTCATGTACTACGGAATGATGTTCAGCATCGGTGAAATGGCCGCTGCGATGCCTCACTCCGGCGGTGCTTACTCCTTTGCCCGTTCTGCCCTTGGTCCCTGGGGTGGTCTGGCTACTGGGCTTGCGGAAACGATCGAGTACGTGGCAACCACGGCCGTTATCGTGTTCTTCTCTGCTTCCTATGCGAACAGCATTACCGCAGAACTCCTGGGACTGTCCTTGCCCATGTTCGTCTGGTACATCATTTTGTACGCGGTGTTCGTTCTATTGAATGCTGCGGGTTCCGCTATCTCGTTCAAGTTTGCAATTGTGGTGTCCATCATCTCGATTGCTATCTTGCTGGTCTTCTCAGCAATGGCGATGTTCTCCGGCAAGCTCGACTTCAACTCGCTGTGGAACATCGCTCCTGAAGAAGGACAGACCGCATTCCTGCCATATGGTTGGTTGCCAATCCTCTTCGCTCTTCCCTACGCAATGTGGTTCTTCCTTGGTATTGAAGAGCTTCCTCTGGCAGCAGAAGAATCTCACAACCCCGTTCGTGATATCCCACGTGCTGGTTTGATTGCTCGCACAACACTGATCATCACCGGTCTCTTGGTACTCTTCCTCAACACTGCACTGGTTGGTGCTGAAGAAATCAGTGCCGCAGGTGAGCCACTGCTCGACGGCTTCCGCGCCATGGTTGGTGACGGTGCTGCGGCAGTTCTCGCATTGTTCGCACTCATTGGTCTACTAGCTTCACTGCAAGGAATCATGTTCGCCTACGGACGTAACATGTACTCCCTGTCTCGTGCTGGTTACTACCCCAAGGTGTTCTCTCTCACTGGAAAGCGCCAGACCCCTTATGTTGCATTGACCGTGGGTGCCATTATCGGTTTTGTTGCCTTGGTCACTGTTGACAGCTTGGGTGGTGCCGGTGGTGTTGCTGGAGCAATCGTGCTGAACATCGCTGTATGGGGTGCTGTGATTGCCTACGTGCTGCAGATGATCTCCTTCATCGTTCTGCGCAAGAAGTTCCCCAAGGCAAACCGCCCCTACAAGAGCCCCTGGGGTATTCCAGGTGCTGTTATCGCAGCAGTGGTATCGATTGCAATCTTCTTCGGGTTCTTTATCAACGAACCCGCACGACCAGCAATCATTGCCATCGCAGTGATCTACGCCATCATGCTGCTGAGCTTCGCAATCTACGGTCGAAAGAACCTGATTCTTTCTCCCGAAGAGGAGTACGCAGTCTCCGGTGGTCTTCACGGTGACCCACAAAAGGAAGGCTACGGCGGCAAGGTTGAGGAAGAACTCCTCGCCATGGACGGCGTAGACGACGACAAGAAATAACCACAACGCAGTCGGGGGCCGGTTCCTAAAGGAACCGGCCCCCTTTTCTCTGACAGTATTGACGTATGACTGAACACAACCTCACAAAGCCAGAAATCGACGCTCCTATGGAGCCAGCTCCCTCAGAGCTCGTGATCACCGACATCGTCGTGGGTGACGGTGCTGAAGCAACTCCCGGAGCCACCGTTGACGTTCACTACGTCGGTGTTGAATACGAAACCGGTGAAGAGTTCGACGCTTCCTGGAACCGTGGCGAATCCATCAACTTTCCCCTGCAAGCCCTCATCTCCGGATGGCAAGAAGGTATCCCAGGAATGAAGGTGGGCGGACGTCGTATGCTCGTGTGCCCTCCTGCGAAGGCTTATGGTCCTGCTGGTGGCGGACACCGCCTCTCTGGCAAGACACTTATCTTTGTTATCGACCTGCTAGGCGTTAGCTAAGCATGACCTTCCCTGCCATCGACAGCACCGCTGTGCGCTGGTCAGTACCACGCGAAAAGGTCGCCTCCGCTCTGGCCGAACGCCCCCTGCTTCTGATGTTGCACGGCTACGGCTCGAACGAGGGCGACCTCTTCTCGTTGGGGCAATACATGCCCGAAGAATTTGTGATTGCTTCTCTACGCGCTCCGTTGAGCGCTGGACCAGGTTTTGCCTGGTTCCAGATTGACTACGACGCCGAGAATGCGACTCTTCGACGTGACGTGAACGAGGTTACGCGCTCCACGCACCAACTTATTTCCTGGATCAATGAACTCGAGGACGAAGTTGGCGGTTTTCAAGATGTTGCCCTTCTGGGCTTCTCCCAGGGTGGGGTTATGCTCACGCAGCTCTTCCGCCATCAGCCCGAGCGATATGGCGCTGGAGTATTTCTAGCTAGCTTCGCCGTCGATGACACAACAGCAGGTGGCCTCGAGCGGGATGCTGCGCTCGCTGAGGTTAAGCCACCCATTTTTTGGGGCAGAGATCCACAAGATCCGGTGATTACCCCCGACCTCATTGATTTCACTCGTCGTTGGCTTCCGGCGCATTTTGACGTTGACGCACAGCTTTATGCTCACGTGGGGCACGGGCTATCCCTTGAAGAAATTGAAGACGCTACCGCCTTCCTCAGAAAGCACGTTGGGCTTTAGTCGTCAATTTCAATCTGTTTGATGCGTGACGTGTGACCACGCACCACTCGAACGCGAGACTTGGCAGTGCTGTAGTGCTCAGCAATCAATTTCACAACAGCCTCATTGGCGCCGCCATCGATTGCTTTTTCTCTCACAAAGACAAAAAGTCCTTCGGCATCCTCTTCAATGAGAGGTCCTTTGCTGCTGCCGGGTTTAACCCGAACAACAATGCGCATGGAAATTACTTGGCGAGGTAGGGGGCGCCGTACTTGTTTGAGCCAGGGTGGCTGGGCTGCAACATGAACACCAGCTCGATAATCCAGCCCACACTGGGAATGAGAAAGAGCAGGAAGAACCAACCGCTAACGCCCTGGTCGTGAAGTCTACGCACGGTCACAGTGATGGTCAGTAGCCACAAGAAAACGGCAATAGCACCCGCTGCAATGAGGAAAGGGAACAATGCCCAGACATCACCCTGGCGCACCATCATGGCGACAAGGACAACGGGGATAACTGCTACTAAAGAGACGATGAAAACGAACAATCTCCAGTACCAATACTCTGAGCGAGGGGAGCGGCCCTGGAGCTTATTAAACTTGGAAAAGACAGACTGAATAGCTTCTGCAAAACTCATGCTTCCATCTTCTCGCATTAAGCGACTGCTGCCTCCCACATTGTGGGAGGCAGCAGTGACAGTGAGAGATGTTTATGCGGCTTTTGGGTTGGGCCCAAAACGGTTGTCAGCGGGGTCACTGTCCTTGACGTACCACACCAGCAGGAAGATCCAGCCAACTAGTGGGATCAAAGCAAAGAGAATGAACCATCCTGATTTGTTGATGTCGTGCAGGCGACGGACAGAATAAGCCAGCGATGGCAAGAAGATTGCTAGAGCAGCCAGTCCTCCCAAGAAGCCAAAGAAGCTCTCTGACTTACCTCCAGATAGGACATTGAACACGAGTGACACAAGGACGGTGAAAAGGTACCAGTACCAGAAACCCGAACGACGGCTTCGTCCCTGGAAGTTGACGTAGTTGCTAAAACCAAACTTGATGGATTCAACGAAATTCATGATGAATCTCCTTATTAATTCGGTTGCGTCGGTCACAACCTCGACATTCAGAGTATCTGCGCCGTGAACGTGTTTCGGTAAAGACACTGCTGCCCCCGAATAATCGGAGGCAGCAGTGAATCGTTTGAGGGAACTTAGGAAGTTTTGGGGTTTTCACCGAACCTGTTTGCTCCGGGGGTTGAATCCTGAACCCAGAAAACGAGCAAAACGATAATTCCCACAATGGGAATCAAGCCCAGGAAATAGAAACCACCTGAGCGGTTGGTGTCATGAAGGCGACGCCAGATCACTCCGAGGGTTGGAAGCAGAAGCGCAAGTGAGACAACGATCCACAGGTAATAAGCCCAGTTAAACATTCCTGCGAGCATGGCCTCAACACTGGTTGCGCTGTTCAACATGCCCATGGTGCTCATGTTCCAAATGAAACTCATCACGATGTTCACCAGGGAGACAAAGAGGTACCACCACCAAAATTCTGATCTGCTGGCGCGGCCACTAAATGTGGCATATTTCGAAAAGACACTTTTGATTGATTCTGTGAAATTCATTTCTTTCCCCTTACCTCGAGATGAAGGTGAGTGTTTCCTTGCCACACAGAGTACTCCTCGGGCGTCAAATGGTCAGCTATTTCTCTGCTAATCTTGTGAGGTTGCCGTCTAACGGCCGCGGATACAGAGAGCTCCAGGCACAAGGCATGGGGCGCCGCGCAACGAGGTACTAAGAAAGGGGATCCCACTATGGCACTTGAAGCAGATGTCAAAAAGGCGATCATCGACGAATACGCAACTCACCCCGGTGACACTGGATCTCCTGAAGTTCAGGTTGCTCTTCTCACCAAGCGCATCAAGGACTTGACCGAGCACCTCAAGGAGCACAAGCACGACCACCACTCACGTCGTGGACTGCTATTGCTCGTTGGTCAGCGTCGTCGTCTTCTCGGCTACCTAGCTGACGTAGACATCAACCGCTACCGTAAGCTCATCGAGCGTCTCGGACTGCGTCGATAGTCGACTTTTCGTTCTTCACCAGATGCCACCGTTCGCGGTGGCATCTGGCATTTAAGCCGACATTCACCCTCTGATTCCAGCCTTCATGGGCTTATTGAGGGTTTTGGGGTACTCTTGAGGTAGAGCAGGCAGGCAGTTCGCTGGTCTTCGGTGGTGGTTTACCAACAGATGTTGGTGGATTTCTACTGGTGGCCAGCACGAAGTCTGATACTCGTGCAACGTATGTTCGTGTTTGAACGCACTTCGTTCTGCCATGCTTCGCTCCGGATGTATGAGTCGGTACCCACACGGGGTAACGACGATAAACAAAGGAGAAAGACCTTAATGGAAGGTCCAGAAATCAAATTCGCCGAAGCCGTAATTGACAACGGTAAGTTCGGTAAGCGCGTCGTCCGCTTTGAAACCGGTCGTCTCGCACAGCAGGCTCAGGGCGCAGTTGCGGCCTACCTGGATGACGAAACTATGCTGCTTTCAGCTACTTCTGTCAGCAAGCAGCCCAAGGATAATTTCGACTTCTTCCCACTGACTGTGGATGTAGAAGAGCGTAGCTACGCAGCAGGCAAGATCCCCGGTTCGTTCTTCCGTCGTGAAGGCCGTCCCTCGACTGAGGCCATCCTGGTCTGCCGTCTGATTGACCGCCCACTGCGCCCATCTTTCGTTGATGGTCTGCGTAACGAGGTTCAGATCGTTGTGACCGTTTTGTCTATTGCTCCTGGTGAGTTCTATGACGCACTGGCCATCAACGCTTCTTCCGCATCAACCCAGATCTCCGGTCTGCCTTTCTCTGGCCCTATCGGTGGTATCCGTATGGCCCTGATTGACGGCCAGTGGGTTGCATTCCCCAACGTTGACCAGCTCAAGGACGCCGTCTTCGACCTCGTCGTTGCTGGTCGCATCGTTGTGGACAAGGATGGCAAGGAAGACGTCGCCATCATGATGGTTGAGGCAGAAGCTACCGAAGGTAGCTGGGACCTCATCAAGGCTGGTGGCATCAAGCCTGACGAGGCAATCGTCTCTCAGGGCCTCGAAGCTTCGAAGCCTTTCCTCACCGCACTGATCAAGGCTCAGGAAGAGCTCGCACGTCAGTCGGCTAAGGAAGTTCAGGACTACCCCGTATTCCTGCCTTACTCTGACGAGCTTTATGCAGCAGTGAGCGAACTTGCTCTGGCTGACCTGGAGAAGGTTTACCTCATCGCTGACAAGATCGAGCGTCAGAACGCTGACGACGAGGTCAAGGCACGCGTCAAGGAAGCAATCGTTGCCAAGGTTGAAGCAGGCGAGCTCGAAGAGGTTGCTCTCAACCAGTTCGGTGCTGCCTACAAGTCGGTCACCAAGAGGGTAGTTCGCGGACGTATCCTCACTGAGGGTGTTCGTATGGACGGCCGTGGTTTGCGCGACATCCGTGCGCTGGATGCTGAAGTTCAGGTCATCCCTCGCGTTCACGGTTCAGCTATCTTCCAGCGTGGAGAGACCCAGATTATGGGTGTCACCACTTTGAACATGCTGAAGATGGAACAGCAGATTGACTCGCTGTCTCCAATCACCTCGAAGCGCTACATGCACCACTACAACTTCCCTCCATATTCCACCGGTGAAACCGGTCGTGTGGGAACGCCTAAGCGCCGCGAAATCGGTCACGGATTCTTGGCAGAGCGTGCACTTGTGCCCGTACTTCCAGGTCGTGAAGAGTTCCCTTACGCCATCCGTCAGGTATCTGAGGCTCTGGGCTCCAACGGTTCGACCTCGATGGGTTCGGTTTGTGCATCGACTCTGTCGCTGCTCAACGCTGGTGTGCCACTGCGTGCGCCCGTTGCAGGTATCGCTATGGGTCTCGTCTCTGACGAGGTCAACGGTGAGACTCGCTATGCAGCTCTGACTGACATCCTCGGTGCAGAAGATGCTCTCGGCGACATGGACTTCAAGGTTGCTGGTACTTCCGAATTCATCACCGCGATTCAGCTCGACACCAAGCTCGACGGCATCCCTGCCTCAGTGCTGACCGGTGCGCTGACTCAGGCGAAGGAAGCTCGTACCGCAATCCTCGCTGTCATCAACGCAGCAATCGATGGTCCTGACGAGATGGCGCCTACTGCTCCTCGCGTGATCAGCGTTCAGATTCCTGTCGACAAGATCGGTGAACTCATCGGCCCTAAGGGTAAGACAATCAACACCATCCAGGACGAGACTGGTGCAACCATCTCGATTGAGGATGATGGAACCGTCTACATCGGTGCAACCGATGGTCCTTCGGCTGAGGCAGCTCGCGCACAGGTTAACGCCATTGCGAACCCCACCAACCCTGAGGTTGGCGAGCAGTTCCTCGGTACGGTCGTCAAGCTCGCAACCTTTGGTGCGTTTGTCTCCTTGCTTCCTGGCAAGGACGGCCTGCTGCACATCTCTGAGGTGCGCAAGCTTGCAGGTGGCAAGCGTGTTGAGAACGTTGAAGACGTTCTCTCTGTTGGCCAGAAGGTTCTCGTCAAGATCACCAAGATTGATGACCGTGGCAAGCTTTCGCTTGAGCCCGTTCTCGAGGGTGAAGAGGGCGAAGCAGCTGCTGAAAGCGACGCTGAGTAACCTCAACTCCTCACGTAATGCCCGCCCACATAAGTGGGCGGGCATTACTGCGTTGTAGGGATTTATTCCTGTTTTTGGGGGACGTTTTTAGAGAGTGCGGGGGACAGTTTTTACATATTGCTGGACTTAAGGTCTGTCGTAACATTGCTGTGACATTTCTGCTCTAATGTCAGATTTATGAGTGGGGAAAACATCGGTACACCGGGGGGAGTAACCCCTGCCGCTGATGCCCCAGATGTCTCTCGTACCATCGGCCAAACCGATATGAGTGTGTTCCCTCTCGCTCTTGGGGGTGCCGTATTTGGCTGGACACTTCCTAGCGGTCGCTCCGTTGATCTTCTTGACCGTTTTGTCGAGCTGGGCGGCCAGATGGTGGACACCTCTGACTCGTATTCTTCCGGGATGTCCGAGCAGATCATTGGAAAATGGATGCGCGAGCGAGGCAACCGTTCTGATGTTGTTGTGGCAACAAAAGTGGGACGCCACCCCGATTTTTCTGGCTTGTCTGCGTCCAACATCGTGGAGGCAGTCAATGCTTCGTTGGAGCGACTACAGACCGATTACATCGATCTTCTGTATTTCCATGCTGAAGATCCTGACGTGTCGATGGAAGAAAGCCTTTCTGCAGTAGAGAACCTCATCCAAGCCGGCAAGGTGAGAGCTTTAGGCGCTTCCAACTTTTCTGCCGATCGTTTGCTCGAGGCCCGCATCATTGCGGCAAGCGGCTTACCGCGTTTTGAAGCAGTTGCTTTGGAATATTCACTGCTTCGACGAGACATCGTGGAAGGCAACATCACCATGATGGCTATTGCACAGCAGATGTCAATCATGCCCTATTTCATTTTGGCAAATGGTTTCTTAGGGCGACACCGCAATATTAAATCGTTTAACCCAAATGACACCCGCTCACGTCGTGCTGCCCAACACGGTGGTCGACACGGCACTCACGTGCTCAGAGTTTTAGACAACGTTGCTATGGCTCAGGGAGTTGATATTTCTACTGTCGCGGTCGCCTGGGTTTTGGGCAGATCAGCGGTGGGAATTCCCACAATCGGTGCTGAATCTATTCGTGAGCTCGAGGCACTCATGCATGCACCACATCTTCAGCTTTCTCGTCAGCAGATTGCTGACCTTGATCGTGCTTCTGTTGAGCAGGGGCGGAACTGGCTTCCTTCCCTCACTCGTTCGTAATAGGCCGGCACAAAGTCAGTGCTGTGCTCTAGGCTTGAGCACCGTATGAATAAACCCATTGCTTTTCCTTTAGACCAATCAGAACTGAGCTTCGTTGCTTCCGGTGATGCCTTAGTTCGCCGTAGCGTTTTACCCTCCGGTGTCCGTATTTTGACCGAACGTGTTCCCGGTGCACGCAGTGTGACCCTGGGGTATTGGGTTGCCGTCGGCTCACGCGATGAGGTGCCTGCAGAATCAGCACACGATGGTGTTGCCGCTCACCCTGCCAGCTTGGGCTCCACTCACTTTCTGGAACACCTGCTCTTCAAGGGAACCCCCACTCGTTCTGCTTTAGATATTGCGATTGCTTTCGACTCCGTTGGCGGTGAACACAACGCCGCGACCGCCAAGGAGTACACCTGCTACTACGCCAAGGTGCGCGATCAGGATCTTCCCATGGCTATTGATGTGATGAGCGACATGCTCACCTCGAGCGTGATTGATCCAGACGAGTTTGAAACTGAGCGTGGTGTAATCCTCGAAGAGCTCGCCATGGCAGAAGATGATCCTTCGGATGTTGCTCAGGAAAGATTCTTTGAAGGAGTGCTCGGAGATCACCCGCTTGGGCGTCCAATCGGTGGAAATCCCGAGACTATTCGCTCTGCAACCAGAGAAGCAGTTGTAGCTCATTACCGAGCCAACTATCGCCCCAATGACCTTGTGATTACGGCTGCAGGTTCGCTTGATCATGATGAACTTGTCGCACAGGTGCAACGCACTCTTGAGGCAGCTGGCTGGGACTTGAGTGTGGAGGCAACCCCTGTTCCTCGTCGTTCTACTACCCCCGCTCTGATTACACAGGGAAAACCGCTGCAGGTGATCGAACGCCCCATTGAGCAAGCAAACATCATGGTCGGTGTCCCGGGTATTGTTGCCACGGACGAACGTCGTGTCGTGCAAACGGTCATGAATTCCATTCTCGGTGGTGGAATGTCCTCGCGTCTTTTCCAGGAAATCCGCGAAAAACGTGGCCTGGCTTACTCGGTCTTCTCTTTTGCATCGTCCTATTCAGATGCTGGAGCCTTTGGGCTGTTTGCTGGAACGTCACCAAAGAAAGCACCCGAGGTCGCCGAGCTGTTGATTGGTGAATTCCACAAGCTTGCAGAGCATGGTGTTACTGCGGATGAGCTTTCCAGGGCTCGAGGACAACTTGCCGGGGGTTCAGCCTTGGCACTCGAAGACACGGACACCCGGATGTCACGCCTAGGTAAGTCTGAAATTTCTTCTGGAGAGTTCGTCGATTACGACGCGGCCCTCGAACTCCTTGATGCCGTCACTGTTGAGCGAGTTCAAGAACTTGCACAGGAACTCGCAGCAGGAAGGCTCTCTGTGGTTTCTGTTGGGCACGCTGATGAGGCCGCGTTATCGCGTATCCTTGCTCAGGGGTAATTCATGGCACATAACATCATCTTGGTTCGTCACGGCGAACAACTCGACGCCGAACACGGCGTTATTGACGGTCCGCTCTCACCTCGCGGTATCGCACAGGCAGAAGCAGTGGGGCGTCGCCTTGCTGACGTTGAGTTCTCCCACGTATGGCACTCACCTTTGGAGCGTGCATGGGAAACCGTGCGCGTCATGAGCGAACAGATGCAGGGCGTCACCACAGAACCTTCAGCACTTCTCATGGACTGCATTCCGGCAGGCAAGAGCGAGGAAACGCCCTCGGTGTTTGATCCCTTTTTTGGGTCTGTCACCGAAGCAGATATTGAAGCAGGCTCTGCTCAAATGGCGGATGCTGTTGCCGAGTTCCTTGCTCCTGGCCGACAGGGTGAAACAGATCTTCTCGTGACACACAACAACGTCATTGCGTGGTTTGTTCTCGAAGCACTAGGAGCACCTGCCTGGAAGTGGGTCACCTTGAACCAGGCCTACTGCGGCATTACTGTTCTGCAGCAGCGGCCAGGTCGCCCCTGGGCGCTTGTCTCGCACAATGACCTCGGTCACTTGCCTGTGGAATTGCGTTCGGGTATTCCAGACGCCTACACAATCTAGACTTATCTCGTGACTACTTCTGTTGCTGTTGTTGGCGCCTCAGGCAAACTGGGGTCTTTGGTATGCCGTCTGATCACTGAGTCAGAAGATTTTGAACTTGCAGCTCAGCTGGGTTCCTCCAGTGATCTGTCCGAGATGCTTGTTGCAGACATCGTGGTGGATGTGTCACTTCCTTCCATTAGCCGTAAGGTTCTCGAATTCGCTGTGGAGAACGGGAAGTCAATTCTGATCGGAACTTCAGGGTGGTCTGCCGAGCGGATCAACCAGGTTGAGCCGTTGATTGATCAGCACCCAGAGGTTGGCGTGATCTTTATCTCCAATTTCTCCCTCGGCTCAGCTCTTTCTGCTCACCTGGCAACCCTTGCAGCCAAGCACTTTGATTCCATTGAAATTATCGAAGCCCACGGTATTCACAAGGTTGATTCCCCTTCGGGCACCGCAGTGAGCACCGCCGAGCGAATCGGCAAGGTTCGAGACCAGGACATCCAAGCTCCTCATGCTGACCAGCGTGCCCGTGGCCAGCTCGTTGCCGGTGTTCCTGTGCACTCTCTGCGCATGGAGGGTGTTGTTGCCAAGCAGGATGTGATCTTTGGTGGCAACGGTGAAACGGTAACCATCACGCACACCACGCTTTCGGACCGTTCCTATGAGGCGGGCATCATGGCCGCAATCCGAGCACTTCCTGGGCTTTCTGGAAAAATCGTCGGCCTCGACCGCGTCATTTCTCTCTAATAACGTGCGCACTTTCCTCGGAGTACTCCTGATGGCAGCGCTGCTGGTGCTGTATTTATGGGCTGCGTTCTACCAAGGCATCATCTTGATTTCCACCGGAGTGCCTGTGGCAGTCGTGATGGGGTATGCCCTCATTGTGTTGCCTTTGGTGGGTGCCTGGGGTTTGTGGCGAGAACTTGCATTTGGGTTTACCACAAGCAAACTCGTCAAAATCTTGCAGGCTGAAGGTTCTCTCCCCGGAGAAGTAATTCGTCACCGCCCCAGTGGGCGGCCTCTTCGCGAGGATGCCGATAAGGAGTTTCCTCGCTATGCGGCGGCGGTGGAGAAGGATCCAGAAAGCTGGCGCGCCTGGTTTGAACTGGGAATGGCTTATGACGCTTCGGGTGATCGCAAGCGAGCTCGTCATGCTATTCGAACTGCAATCTCTCTCCACAAAGCCAATCCTGCGTAGCTAGTCATCCCAGGGAAGTGACACGGCGGGTGGAATGGTTGCCAAAAGAGCGAGGGGCGAGAGATAGTTCTCACCTTTACGGGCACTCATATGCAGGCACTCACAGTGAGACCCTGCTGAAACCGTCCCAATAACCTGACCGCGTTCTACCAGGTCTCCCTTTTTCAACCCTGAGCTGACCGGTTCAAAACTGGAGAGATACTGCCCGTGTTGAACAGAGATGACATCGCGGTTGACCACATGTCCCACAAAGTGCACAACGCCGTCTGCTGGGGCTACAACTTCTTGGCCTGTGACTGCAGGTAGGTCAATGCCGCGATGACCAGGTGCATAAAAGCGCTCAGGCGCCTCGTAGTGTCGCAGTACTGAGCGCTGACCAGACAGTGGCCACGACCACGTTCCTGATAGTAAGGCTTGTGCGCTTTGTGCATTGAAGCTCACCGCAACAGTGATAGCTAACAGGCTTGTTGCGAGTAAACGAATTGCTTTGACATTCCACATGCGCACGAGCATGCGGGAATGTCGACATTATAAGGTGGTGCTCAGCATTCTTTGAGCACAACATCACATTTAGTTGGTTGTTGAGGACTGCTTGGCGTATTCGGCATACAGTTCACGTTCCTGGTTCTTGCGGGGGAAGAAGAAGAACGTGATGAACATGCCAATAATCATGACGAAAATGCCTGTGGCATAAGCCCAGTTAGCACCTGCGAGGAAAGATGCTTGAGCTGCATCCACAATTGCAGTGGCATAGTCGGGATATTGCTTCGCAACATCCTCGGCACTTCCAAAAGATTTCTGTAATGCCTGACTGACATCCGAGGTGATGAGTGACTTTGTTGCTTCTGGAGCATCAGCGATTGCTGTGGAAATAGCTGAAGCGTAGCCAGCACCCAAAATCGCGCCCAATAACGACTGCATGATTGAGCCACCGAGATCGCGTTGTAGATCACCGGTACCCGATGCCATACCCACTTTGGTAACCGGAACAGAATCGGTGAGTGCGTGAGATGCGGGTGTTCCGGCAAAGCCCACTCCTATGCCGACAAGTATGTAGCTGAGCATGACAAAGGAAACTGGGGTGTGGATATTCCACAAGAGGAGCATGCTGACGAAGCCAAGCATGCACACAACAAAACCAATGAGAAGAGTTGTGCGTGATCCATAGCGCTCAATCATGCGGCTTGAAAATGGAGCCACCATGACCATCGAAATTGCACAGGGCAAGATCGCAGCACCGGCTTCTAGCGTGTTGTATCCCAAAACGTTTTGGAGAAACTGCTGTCCAACAAACATTGCGCCCATCAGTGAACCAAAGACGATAATTCCGGACACCGCCGCAACCCAGAAAGGTGGCCTTGCGGCATAGTGCAGGTCAAAGAGGGGTTCGCTAGCACGTTTTTGTCGCCAGAAGAAGAGAACTCCCATCACCGCAGCAAAACCGAGCATGCCCAGGGCAATGCCTTCTTGAGAATCCAGGGCGAGGTAATTGATTCCCAGCACCAATGAACCAATAAACAAAGCAGAAAGCACACCGCCAAGGTGATCGACTTTGTCGTCGGTCTCATTGACGTGGGCAGGCACTAAGCGCCACACCATGAAGATAGCCACAACGGCAAAGGGAACTGCAATGAGGAAGCTGTATCCCCAGGGGAGAACGAGCAGAACAGCGCCTGCAAGCAGTGTGGATGAGGCGGACATTGCTGCGCCTATGGCAGACCACAGTGCAATAGCCCTCGTTCTGGCCGGACCAGACCACAATGCTGTAATCAAAGCCAAAGTCGTGGGATATGCCATACCTGCAGCAAAACCACCGATGAGGCGAGAAAGTGCCAACATCTCAATCGTGGGGGACAGGGACGACATTAACGCGGCCGGAATGCCAATGATTAAACCCAGTAACAGCATTCCCTTGCGGCCGTAGCGGTCACCGAGAGCACCTAAATACAGAACTGTGGCAGCAAGACCCAAAGAAAAGCCGACAGCAACGATGTTAAGTCCGGCCTGAGATGCTCCCAGGTCACGACCAATGTCGGGAAGCCCAACGTTAGCTACCGACAAGTTCATGTTGGCAACGCCAGCACCCAAAATGAGGGCGGTGAGGATGAGGGCAGCATTCTTTGGGGAAGTGCTGGTGGGTAGTGTAACGGGAGCTGAAGATGCCATACCCCTATTGTGCCTGTTATGCTTGGGTAGCACTCCATTTATGGGGTGACTTCGCGTGCCCACCACGTATGACAAAACCCTTCGGTCGAAACTGAGCAATCAGATTCGCGGGAATTGCATCGGGCACTAGGGCAGAAACCAACCGGTTATCTGCGACAAAACCGCAAGCGGTGTGTTGTGCTGTGCACAAAACATGCCAAGAAAAGGAGATGGCCATGGCCGTCGTAACTATCCGCCAGCTGCTTGACAGCGGTGTTCACTTCGGACACCAAACCCGTCGTTGGAACCCTAAAGTAAAGCGTTTCGTTCTCGCAGAGCGCTCCGGTATCCACATCATCGACCTGCAGCAGTCTTTGGCACACATTGACAACGCCTACGACTTCGTCAAGGAAACTGTCGCACACGGCGGCACTATCCTCTTCGTAGGAACCAAGAAGCAGGCTCAGGAAGCAATCCTCGAGCAGGCAACTCGCGTAGGTCAGCCTTATGTCAACCAGCGTTGGCTCGGTGGCCTCCTCACCAACTTCAACACCGTTGGTAAGCGCCTTGCTCGCATGAAGGAGCTCGAAGAGCTCGACTTCGAAGACACCACAAAGAGTGGCTTCACCAAGAAGGAACTTCTGATCAAGAAGCGTGAACTCGACAAGCTCCACAAGAGCCTCGGTGGTATCCGCAACCTGACCAAGACCCCTTCCGCTATCTGGGTTGTTGACACCAAGAAAGAGCACCTGGCTATTCAGGAAGCTAAGAAGCTTGGTATCCCTGTTATCGGTATCCTCGACACCAACTGTGACCCAGATGAGATGACATACCCCATCCCTGGTAACGATGATGCAATCCGCTCTGTTGGTCTGCTCACTCGTGTGATTGCAGATGCAGTTGCTGAGGGTCTGATTCAGCGTCACCAGAAACCTGCTGAGGGCGAATCTGCTGAGCCACTGGCTGAGTGGGAGCGCGAACTCCTCGAAGCAAGCGCTGAGGCAGTAGTTGAAGCAGCAGTTGTTGAAGCTGTGGCAGAAGAGGTTGCAGCAGAAGTTGCAGCTGAAGTAGCTGCAGAAGAGAAGAAGCCTGCTGCAAAGAAGGCTGCTGCTCCCAAGGCTGACGCTGCAGAAAAGAAGCCTGCCGCTAAGAAGCCAGCTGCCAAGAAGCCAGCTGCCGAATAATTTCCGACACTCAATCCTTAAATAGGAGATAAAACTATGGCATCTTTCAGCATGGAAGACCTCAAGACCCTGCGCGAGCGCCTCGGCACCGGCATGGTCGACACCAAGAATGCCCTCACCGAAGCAAACGGTGACTTGGAAAAGGCAACCGAAATTCTTCGCCTCAAGGGAGCAAAGGGTAACGCTAAGCGCGCCGACCGCTCCACCAGCGAAGGTCTCGTTGCTGCCAAGGAAGAAAATGGCACCGCAACCATGATCGAGCTCGCCTGCGAGACCGACTTCGTGGCCAAGGGTGACAAGTTCGTTGCTCTGTCTGAGAAGGTTCTTGACGCAGTTTCCGCAGCTGGCGCAACCAGTGTTGAAGCAGCACTGGCAGCTCCTGCCGGTTCACAGACTGTTGCTGAACTCATCGCAGATGAAGCAGCAATTCTTGGTGAAAAAATTGAACTTCGTCGTCTCGCATCATTCAGCGGCGACAAGTTCTCTATCTACCTGCACCAGACCAGCCAGGACCTTCCTCCACAGGTTGGTGTTGTTGTTGCCTACACCGGTGATGACGCAGAAACTGCTCGTGCAATTGCACAGCACATCTCCTTCGCTGACCCTGTGTACCTCAGCCGCGCAGATGTTCCTGCAGAGGACATCGAGAAGGAGCGTGCAATCGTTACCGAAATCAGCCGCAACGAGGGCAAGCCCGAAGCGCAGCTGGAGAAGATCGTTGACGGTCGTATCACCGCCTACATCAAGCAGATTGCTTTGCTCGAGCAGGAATACTCTCGCGACAACAAGTTCAAGGTTCAGCAGGTCGTTGACAACGCTGGCCTGACCATCACCGGCTTTGCACGTTTCAAGGTTGGCGCATAGTCACACGCACTATTCGTAAAGAAGCCCAATCCCATTGGATTGGGCTTCTTTCATGTGTGCCGTGGTGGGCACCACCTTGCACCAGAGTAAATTAGTACCAGCGCTACTTCACTAGATAAGGATTCTCATGCCGACAAACACCCGCCGTCGAGTACTTCTCAAGCTTTCGGGTGAGGCCTTTGGTGGCGGTGGACTTGGCGTCAACCCTGACGTTGTCAGCGCCATTGCCAGAGAGATTGCCGTTGCCTCAGAAAAGGTAGATGTTGCGGTTGTCGTCGGTGGTGGAAACTTCTTCCGCGGAGCTGAGCTGTCTCAGCGAGGTATGGATCGTGCGCGAGCTGACTACATGGGAATGCTCGGAACAGTTATGAATGCCCTCGCGCTGCAAGACTTCCTAGAGCAAGCAGGTGCTGCTACCCGCGTGCAATCTGCTATCGCAATGAGTCAGGTTGCTGAACCCTACCTGCCCTTGCGAGCTATTCGCCACCTGGAAAAGGGACGCGTTGTCGTCTTCGGTGCCGGTGCTGGTTTACCTTTCTTCTCTACCGATACCGTCTCGGCCCAGCGTGCACTCGAAATTCACGCTGATGAGGTACTCGTAGCAAAGAACGGCGTCGATGGTGTCTACACTGCAGATCCCAAAACAGACCCCAGTGCTGAAAAACTCGAGACAGTCACCTTTAGGGATGCACTCAAGCGTGGACTCAAAGTGGTTGACTCCACCGCCTTCAGCCTGTGCATGGATAACAAGATGCCCATGCGAGTATTTGGTATGGAACCTTCCGGAAATGTCACCAAGGCAATCCTGGGAGAAAAGATCGGCACGCTGGTCACCAACTAGACTGGCATTCTCGCACCAAATTTCAAGGAGTTACCGTGATTGCGGATGTATTGTCAGATGCTTCAGAGCGTATGGCCAAGGCTGTTGAAGTAGCCAAGGAAGATTTCTCGAGCGTTCGCACTGGCCGCGCTAACCCAGCCATGTTTCAAAAGGTCATGGTGACCTACTACGGAAGCCCTACGCCTCTAGCTCAGCTGGCTTCTATGCAGAACCCTGAAGCACGCACGCTCCTGATCACCCCGTTTGATAAGGGCGCACTGCGTGACATCGAGCAGGCCATTCGCGACGTACCAAACCTGGATGCTAACCCCACCAATGACGGCAATGTCATTCGTGTGACCATGCCGGAGCTCACTGAAGAGCGACGTAAGGAATACGTCAAGATTGTGAAGGCTAAAGCTGAAGACGCCAAAGTTTCTCTGCGGAACATCCGACGCAGTGCCAAGGACGGCATTGATGCGTTCAAGGGTGAACTCGGCGATGACGAGCGTGCTCGTGGCGAGAAGGAACTCGAAGCGCTCACTAAGAAGTACGTTGACGCTATCGATGAGGCTCTCAAGCACAAGGAAGCTGAACTACTCAAGGTTTAGTGAGCTCTGGTTCCTGCCATGAACGAGAATCCACATCGCGATGAACACAGCAAGAGAAATCCTGCTGGAGAATTACATGCCCAATTAAGGGCTACCCGGGCAGATTTTGAGCGCCAACTTGAAGCTCGGCGTCTCCAGTTCGAAAAAACGAACGAAAAAATCAAGCAAAAATCCGGCCGTAATCTCCTAGGTGCTATTGGAATCGGTGTTGCTCTAGGAGCAATTCTGCTGTTGAGCCTGTTGGTCAACAAAGATTTGTTCATGCTCTTTGCGGCAGTTTTGTTGGGGATTTCTTCGGTCGAACTTTCTACTGCGCTTCGCGCGATGGGCCGTCGGGTTCCCCGCATTCCAACCGCAGTGACCGCAGTTGTTGCCGTTCCTGTCGCCTATTACTTCGGTGTTTTCGCTGCCATTGGGGTGGCAATCATCGGCGTGGTTTTTGTATCTGCCTGGAGAGCTCTCGAAATCAAGCGTGGGGTTCACGCCATAGCGGATGTGAGCTTATTTAGGGACTTCAAGGCTGCTGCTTTTGTTCAGGCCTACGTCACCGTGTTGGGAAGCTTTGCCGTGGCATTGGTGTCACAACCTAACGGTCAATGGTGGACCCTCGCCTTCTTGATTATTGTTGTCTCGGTGGACACTGGTGCTTATGTCAGCGGTTTGAACTTTGGCAAGCACCCCATGGCGCCCAAGATTAGTCCCAAGAAAACTTGGGAAGGTTTTGCTGGTGCTGGTGTAGCAGCGATTATTGCTGCAGTGCTGCTGAGTATTTTTATGCTCGGACAGCCGTGGTGGTTTGGTTTGATTCTGGGCCCCATCCTGCTCGTGACTGCAACCTTGGGTGATTTGGGAGAATCTCACATCAAGCGCACGATCGGCGTGAAGGACATGAGTTCCTGGCTTGCGGGCCACGGTGGTTTTCTCGATCGTTTGGACTCGATTTTGCCTTCAGCGCTGGTGACATATGTGATCTATGTCCTGGTTGTGCACTAAGGCACATAATTCTCTGAAACAATAAGTCTTGTGAGTATGTCATTTCCCCGCGTCAAGCGCGGCGCCCGCGGATACAACGCAGAGCAAGTCGATGCATTTATTGCGCAAGCACGCGTTGCCTATGACAGCAACATTGCTGGGGCGGTGACTCTGACCTCAACAGATATTCGCAACACTGCTTTCTCGTTGCAAAAGGGCGGGTACTCCACCCGTCATGTTGATGGTGCTCTAGAGAGACTAGAAACAGCCTTTGCAGAGCGTGAACGAGCGGTTGCATTGGCCACGATGGGTGAAGCTGCATGGCTTCAACAAACCAGCGAGCTTTCTGCTGCCCTCACGTCACGTTTTGCACGCAAGCCTGGACAGCGATTTAACAAAGCTAAATTCCTTGCCCAGGGTTACAAGGTCAAGGACGTGGATGCGTTTGCCGAGCGGGTCAATGCATTCTTGACAACTGGCGAACCTCTGAGTGTTGCTGATGTGCGTTCGGTTACCTTCCGACCTGGTCGTGGGGGATACGACGAGGCACAGGTTGATGCTGTCCTTGATGCTCTTGTTGAGCTGCTGTTAGCCCTCGGAAACAACTAAAACCCCTGTTCAGAGGCTCTCTATTGGCTGATTCTCAGCCTTCTGGGCTAAAATTGGAGCACTGTGGGTAGACATTCAGAAGTAACTCGCGCGTCGAACCGTTCGGTTCCACGCGCCACGGGTGACTCTGCAGCCTCAGCTTCATCGGCGCGCAGAGGTTTTTCGCTTGCCCTGCCACGCTTCTCAGGCCCACAGCTGTTCCCATCTCAGCGTTCATTCAAGCTGTTCTCTTCAGCCTTTCTTGTCACCATCGGTTTGCTGCTGGTCAACGTAGTTGATCCTTATTCTGGTGCTGTGGCTTCGCCATATTACATTCCGGCAACCATCGTGGCTCCAGATGGTCAAGATATTGATGTCGACGGCACCTACACCACTGCCGCAGGCCGTGATGGTGTGAGTATCAGTGCCAGAGTTGCCGCCAAGGCTGCTTCTGCTTCTGCACCTGCAGCTGGAATTCCTGATCCTGATACGGCACAGGCGATTGGTCTCCAGGCCGTGTTGGCACGTGGCTGGGGTATGGAACAGTTTGATTGCCTCGTTGCACTGTGGAACCGCGAATCCCACTGGAATGTTTACGCACACAACAAGAGCAGTGGCGCCTACGGCATCCCACAGTCTCTGCCGGGCGAAAAAATGGCAACCGTGGCAGATGACTGGCAAACCAATCCGGCAACACAGATTGAGTGGGGACTTCGATACATCCAGGGTCGTTACGGTTCACCCTGCGGTGCGTGGGCTCACTCTGAAGCCGTTCACTGGTACTAATGGCCAAGAACAACCGTTCCCGCAAACGGGATGCGGAGTATGAGCCCTTAGACGTTGAACGTCTCACAACGGGATTTCGTCGTACAGAGGTGCGTAACGGGCGTGAATGGACCGTACAGCCTATTTCAGCCCTCAATGCAAACAAGACCTATACCTGCCCAGGATGCTCGCTAATGATCCAGGAGGGCGTAGCCCACCTCGTTGCGTGGCGTAACGATGGAATCTTGGGTGACAAAGCAGATGTGGAAGCACGGCGCCACTGGCACCAGGCATGTTGGAAGATGAGTTAGTTATGGCTGTTGAAATTCGTGGCGGGATCAACCTGCCCGCACGTCGAGAAGACATTGAACTGCACACCAGTGATGGGCTGACCTTGGTGGGGGAGTTAGCGCTCCCTCTCGAAGGTGACCCGGTTGCAACTTTGGTGACCTTGCACCCTCTGCCTACCGCAGGTGGCTTCATGGACTCCCATATCCTGCGTAAAGCTGCTGGCAGACTGCCCGCGCTAGCGCAGTTAGCCGTATTGAGATTCAACACCCGTGGCACGAAGTCTGCTCGCGGACACAGCCACGGCGAATTTGGCCACGGCGTTGATGAACGCGCTGATGTCGCTGCCGCAATGGATTTTGTTCACCAGCGAGGACTTCCACACCCTTGGCTTGTCGGCTGGTCTTTTGGAACTGAGCTGGCGTTGAAATATGGCCGGGAGCACGCTATCGATGGCGCCATTTTGCTGTCCCCGCCATTGCATCGTGCTACAGCAGAGGAAGTAGCTGCATGGAATAACGACCACCGTCAGCTTGTTGCCCTCGTCCCCGAGCATGATGACTATTTGCAGGGACCTGAAGCGCGTGAGCGCTTCTCTACGGTCTCTCACATTGACATCGTTGAGGTTGAAGGCGGAAAGCACCTGTGGGTGGGCGAGAACCAAACAAAGCGTGTCCTCAACGAAATCGTCGAAAGAGTCAACCCCTCTGCCGCGCCTTTGCCAGAGTTCTGGGAAGGCGAGTTCGAAGGCTCAGCGAAATAAAGAGGTTAGATCTGGTCTTGTGCTGGGTAAACGACCTGTTTGACCACCAGCACAATTGACGCTGCGATAGGAATCGCAACAAGTGCTCCAAGAACTCCCATCAATGTTCCACCAGCCAGTGCGGCAATAACGACGATGGAACCAGGGATAGAAATGGCCTTGTTCATGATGCGTGGGCTGAGCACGTAGGCCTCAATCTGCATGTAAATCAAGAAGTAGATACAGATAATCAAGGCTGTTTCAGGTCCGGCCAAAAGAAGCTGACCGGAGGTCACCAAGATCCAGGAAAGCACTGTACCAACGAGAGGAATCAGTGCGAACAAGAACGCAAGGAAACCAAAGAGCAGGGCTTGCTTTCCACCGATGAGTGTCAACACCAAGAATGCGAGGAAACCGTTGAGGACAGCCAACGAAATCTGTCCCACAACATATTTACCGACACCGCCGGTAATTTCCTCGCTCATGCGAATGAAGTTGTCGCGACGGCTCTTAGGAACAAACTTGTAAACGGTGTCCTTCACCAGCTGCAGTGAAGCGGTGAAGTACAAGGTCAAAATAACCACAATCAGCGTTCCGCTGATTGCGTTAGCTACGCCAACTCCTACAGCTAATGCACCACCGGCAATCTTGCTGATGTTTGCTGGGTCACTAAAGAATTTCCCTATTTCAGCAATTACCGCATTGATGTCGACAACATCGCCAAACTGCTTATCGAGGAAAGCAATCCAATCCTGAGTTCGCAGTTGAGTTATTTCTGCTGGCAAATGGGTCCACAATGAGACCATTTGGTCAATCATCGCGGGAACAATGGCGAATAAGACACCGACGAAAACGCCCAGAA
The DNA here is from genome assembly GCF_002355535.1 of Aurantimicrobium minutum. Lineage (NCBI taxonomy): Bacteria > Bacillati > Actinomycetota > Actinomycetes > Micrococcales > Microbacteriaceae > Aurantimicrobium > Aurantimicrobium minutum. Next base: position 842,639 of record NZ_AP017457.1, on the reverse strand, counting down.
CTCCCACGACTACGGTGGCAATTGCGGCCCACTTAGGGAATTTCTTGGTTTCAAGCCACTTCACTGCAGGGTCAAGACCCAAAGATAAGAACATGGCAATAAAGATGTAGGTGAGAACTGTTGCCAAGGACTGCACTGCAGTCATCAGGATGATTCCTAGACCAACGCCCAAGCTACCGATCAGACCGGCGCGGAATGCGTTTTGAATTTTCACTGGGAAAGCTCCTTTTTCGTGGCACGCTTCGTGGGGCGCGGTGCCACCGGAAGTGTTTTCTCTAACTCCAACCGTAGCGCGTCAAAGAATGAAGCGACGGATTCACGCTCAAGACGTATGTCTTCAAGCTGGGTATAAATCGAGGCAAGAACAGCAGCAACATACTTTTCGGCATCAGCAATGATTTTGCGGGCGTGAGTAGTGGCCGCATCCTCGGTAGCAGCTGCCTTCTTGCGTGCCTGCTCAATAATGTGCTGTGCATCTTTATCAGCAGTGTTTTCTTGTGCAGCTAACTGTGCTTCCAGTTCGCGCTGTGCGGTTCTCGAAATCGCTAGCTGTGCCTCTGCAGAGGCGAGGTACTTATCTGTCTGCAAAACAGATTCTTGGTGTCGTTGTTCAATATCGTGTTCCATCTGAGCGCGAACAGCAGCGCCATCAGCGTTGAGCTTGAGAATCTGCATAATCTCGTCGCTGACCGTGACTCCTTTGTCTCGGCCAGCTACGAGGACCAAACGCAACTCGGCAGCTTCACGCTGGGCATCAGCAATGATCCGACTTGCTTCATTGCGTGACTCAGCACGCATTTTTGCGCTCAGCGTTGAACTGTCACCATGAATTTTCTTTGCTTCAGCCTGGGCCTCGGCAATGATGCGATCTGCTTCAGCTTGTGCGGAAGAAATAATTTCTTCAGCTTCAGCAGTTGCTTCCTCGCGAAGTTCGTGAGCATTCTGAAGAGCTTCAGCTCGAACCTGCTCATACCCTTCGCGCGCAGATTCTATGAATTGGCTTGAGGTTTTCTCAGCCGCTGATCGAATCAGCAGGGCATCACTTTCCGCGTTGAGAATAATCTGGCGTGCTTGTTTGTCTGCTTGAGCGAATTTCTTGGCCAGTTGTGCTGTGAGTCCGGCTGGCGTGGGGCTTGCCTGATTGTTGAGTTCTAGTTCGAGCTCAGCTACCCGCTCTTCTAGGGCTTTCAGTTGATTGAGAGTGTCATCGTGCAGCGTTTTGGCGGCGAGCAGTTCGCGGCGAAGTTTCTGCACTAACGCGTCTACTTGCTGAGGATCGTATCCACGCAAGACGCGAGAAAACGAGGATTCAGAAGACACTGTTCCCTTCCATACTCCCGACTTTCGGGAGAAAGCAACCCTGTGAGTCTACCTAGGTGTGAAGCCATAATCTGCGCCGGATAAGGGGAAAAAGCCCCTCACAGGTTTCCCTCACGTGTTTCGGGTATCTTTATTAGGACTTAACGTGACGTTGGTGACCGAATCTGGTGTCATGAACGTGCATACGTACTAGGAGACAAATCGTGCGGTTCATTATTGCTATTGGCGTGTTCGTCGTAGCGGCCATTCTGCTTGGCATCGGTGTAACCCAGAAACTTTTTTTCTCCGGCCCCGAAATGATCACCCTCAGTGCGGAAGTAAATCCAAATACTCCCTACATGGTCATCGACGGTAAGACTCTTACCCTCCACGGAAACACCCCCTACATCACAGTTTCTGGAGCCAGTAAAGGAAACTTTGTTGGCTACGGTCGCACAGATGACGTTAAAGCCTGGATCGGCTCAGATGACTTTGACGCCTTGGGGTACTCCACAAACCAGAGCAAGTTTGTTCTCGCTGAAGGCAAGCCCCTAGTCGAGGATCCAGAAAACCCTGCTTTGACAGAACTTCCTGAGCAGACTGTTATCTCTCCTGCTGGCAGTGATCTCTGGCTTGGAGAAGCAAACGCTCAAAAGGCTGCGACCGTGCCTACCGAACTGGACAAGAGCATGTCTGTCATCATCGCTTCGGATGGGACAGCTAATGCTCCAGGTGACGTGACAATTTCATGGCCACTGCCGAGCGCTGTTCCGTTTGCCACGGGATTCATCATCATCGGTGGTGTGTTGGCACTGGTGGGCTTGATTTTGTATTTGTGGGCATTGCGCCATGACCGCAACTCTCAAGGCCCCAGGCGTCGGGGATCAGGTCCTAAGCCACCTAAGCCTCGTAGCTTGAGCATGCCGAAACCTAAATCTTTGGTAAGTGCCGCGGCCAAGGGCCGCCGTGCACTGCCACGGGGCTCTAGCTTCGTGGCTCTGGGCCTCGCAGGTGTGCTGACGGTGGGATTGAGCTCGTGCAGTCCTTTCCAAGCTCCACAGGCACCAGCTGAGCAAGCAACTCCTTCAGCGACGCCAACTCCTGGTATCGAAGGTGAACCCCCAGCTGTGACTGAACGCCAGCTTGGTGTGATTCTGGAGAAGATTTCTACCGTCGTTTCTTCGGCAGATTCCACACTCGATGCAAACCTGTCGGCAACGCGATTGATTGGACCTGCTCAGGAAATTCGCGCGGCTAACTATGCCATCCGCAAGGTTGACGGCGGTGTTCCCGCATTGCCTGCTCTGGCAGCATCGCCCATTACATTTGTTATGCCTCAGGCAACTAACGCATGGCCCCGCCAGGTCATCGCTGTTGTGCAAAACGAGAAAGATCCTTCCGTTCCCACCATGGGGCTGATGATGATCCAGAATTCTCCTCGGGATAATTACCACATTGAGTATTTGGTCACGCTGGAACCAAATGCCTCCGTACCAACCGTTGCGCCAGCAAATGTTGGTTCCGCTTTGGTCATGCCAGATTCCAAACTGCTCATGATTTCACCTGACCAGCTTTCTGCCGCATATGGTTCAGTCCTGATGCAAGGTGAAGCAAGCCCCTATTACGGTTTGTTCGACCTTACTGCAGACACCCTCGTAACGCAGGTGGGTAAGACATACAAAGACCAAAAGATTGGTTCACTCTCTGGTCGTGCATCGGTTGAATTCAGTCAGTCACCGGGAACTGGAGTTCCCATGGGCTTGGCAACACTCGACTCTGGTGCCATAGTGACCGTCGGTTTGAACGAGGTTGAAACCGTCAAGCCCACCGAAGCAGGAGCATCGGTCAGCCTTGAAGGCCAAGCTAAAACACTAAGCGGTATTTCCTCTTCTCCTACAGGTGTGGAATCCACCTATGGCTTGCAACTTGCCTTCTACGTTCCGCCATTGGGCAGCACAGAAAAGATTCGCCTCCTGGGATACACCCAGGGCCTGATTGCAGCAAAGGGACTCTAATGTCGATGCCGTCACTTCCTAACCTACGTGGCGCGGTTGACCTCAGTTCACTGGTAAACCGCCCAGCGCCTGGATCGGTGAACACCGCTGGTGGAACTCGAGCACCGGGCGAACCCTCTGCTCCAGTTTCTGCGGGAACATCGGTTCCAGTTCCACAATTGGTTCTCGAAGGAACAGACACCAACTTCACTGCCATCTTGGATCTGTCGAACCAAGTACCCGTCATTGTTGACCTGTGGGCAGACGAAGCCCCCCAGTGTGCTGAACTTTCTCCGATTCTGGAAAAGGTTGTACTGGCATTTGAGGGGCGCCTGATCTTGGTTCGTGTGAACGCCGTCGAGAACCCTCAACTGGCGCAAGCTTTCCAAGCACAAACCGTTCCAACGACTGCTGCAGTGCTTGCTGGTAGACCTCTTCCACTCTTTGCTGGGGTTGCCGCAGAAGCGGACATTCAGAACCTGTTTGAACAAGTTCTGGAACTTGCTGCACAAAACGGTGTTGTGGGCATTGCCAAACCTGCAGGAGCTCCTGCCGGTGAAGCAGGTGCTCCAGTTGAGCCACCAGCACCTGCTCTGCCACCATTGCACCAAGAAGCTTTTGATGCTGCAGAGCGAGGAGACTATCCAGCTGCAATCGTGGCGTGGGAGAAGGCTCTGAAGCAAAACCCTAACGACGCAGATGCGAAGGCGGGGCTTGCCCAGATTTCCTTATTGCACCGTCTGCAAGGCAAAGCGATGGCAGATATTCGTGCTGCAGCTGCAGCTAACCCTCAGGGGTTAGCGCAGCAGCTCGATGTTGCAGATCTCGACGTCTCCGGCGGTCACATCGAGGACGCTTTTGATCGTCTTCTCGTGCTTTTTCCCACCTTGGATCAAGATGGTAAGAACGTCGTTCGTGCCAGGTTGCTTGAGCTTTTTGAGGTTGTCGGTGTGACTGACCCTGTCGTCAATGCCGCACGGATGCGACTGACGAACCTACTGTACTAGCTACTTCGCAGGCTTGTAGAAGAAGAGAACACCCAAAGGTGGCAGGGTAATTCGAGCGGAGTGTTCGAAATTGTTCCACTGGTCCTTGGTTGCAGTCACCTTGCCCATGTTGCCCACACCGGAACCACCAAAGTCCTGAGCATCAGAGTTGAACAGCTCAGTCCAGACTCCACCTGAGGGCAAACCAAGCTGGAAATCATGGTGAGGGTTTCCCGCAAAGTTCGATACCACAGCTAACGCGTTGCCCTTGGAGTCATAGCGAACAAATGAGACAACATTACGGCCGTTATCTGCACCATCAATCCACTGGAAGGCTTCAGGCTCGCTATCGCGCTGCCACAGTGCGGGGGTGTCCTGATAGACCTTATTGAGCTGCTTCACCATCCGCTGCAAACCTTGGTGGGCAGGCTGGTCCAAAATCCACCAATCCAGGGAGCGTTCCTGGCTCCACTCTGAGGGCTGACCGAACTCTTGCCCCATAAAGAGAAGTTGCTTGCCAGGATGGCCCCACATGAATGCCAAATATGCGCGCATATTTGCCAGCTTTTGCCAGTGGTCGCCTGGCATTTTGGCTAGAAGTGATCCCTTACCGTGAACGACCTCGTCATGAGAGATCGGCAGGATGAAGTTTTCACTAAACGCATACTGGAATGAGAAAGTGATATCCCAGTGGTGATACTCCCGATACATCGGATCGGTGTGGATGTATTCGAGGCTGTCGTGCATCCAGCCCATGTTCCATTTGAAACCAAAGCCCAAACCGCCACCTTCGGTTGGGGCGGTGACACCACCCCAGGAAGTTGACTCCTCGGCTGCCATGATGACACCAGGGTGGTGTTTATAAACGGTGGCGTTGGCTTCTTGCAGGAAGTTGATTGCTTCGAGGTTTTCGCGTCCGCCGTATTGGTTGGGCAGCCACTGGCCATCTTCGCGACTGTAATCCAGGTACAACATGGATGCGACGGCGTCGACGCGTAAACCATCAATGTGGAACTCTTCGATCCAATACAGTGCGTTGGCCACGAGGAAGTTGCGCACCTCATTGCGACCAAAGTCAAAGATGTAGGTTCCCCAGTCGGGATGCTCACCCTTGCGAGGATCAGCATGTTCGTAGAGAGGCTGACCATCAAAACGTGCCAAAGCCCATTCGTCCTTGGGGAAGTGGCCGGGAACCCAGTCCAGGAGCACTCCGATTCCCGCATCGTGCAGGCGGTCAATGAGATACTTCAGATCATCTGGGTCGCCAAAGCGTGCAGTTGGAGCGTAGTAGCCAGTGACTTGGTATCCCCAGGAAGGCCCATAAGGGTGTTCTGCCAACGGCATAAACTCAACGTGGGTAAAGCCAGTTTCAAGAACGTGACCAATGAGGTCATCTGCTAGCTGGCGGTAAGACAATCCTTGGCGCCATGAACCCACATGCAGTTCATAAATACTCATGGGGGCAGCATGTTGAGCAGTTTTTGCTCGCTTGGTCAGCCACTTCTTATCGCCCCACTTGTAGGTGGAGTGAGCAATGATGGAGCCCGTCAGTGGTGGGCACTCAGTTTGGCGCGCCATTGGATCGGCACGTTCAACCCAGTGGCCTGCTTTGGTGAGTATTTCAAACTTGTAGACCTCACCGGGGTGCACATCGGGCACAAACAGTTCCCAGACGCCACTCGAGCCCAGTGAACGCATCGAGTGGCCTTCGCCGTTCCAGTTGTTGAATGTTCCTTTCACACGCAGGGCTTGAGCGTTAGGAGCCCACACACTAAATGCGGTTCCTTGAACTGTCCCCTTGACTCCGCCATGGCCGATATAGCGAGCACCGAGTACTTCCCAGAGCCGCTCGTGTCTTCCTTCACGAATCAAGTGCAGGTCTAGCTCACCAACGGTGGGGGCAAAGCGGTAGCCGTCTTCTGCAATCCACTCCGAGCCGTCGGGGTAACGGGTTTCAATTTTGTAATCCTGCAAACCGAGAGTGTGTGCACCCTCCCAGATGCCGTGACCGGCGTGACTGAGCTCGATACGGGCTTTGCTGCCCAATATGGCGATGACCTCAGAAGCCAAGGGGCGTCGAGTGCGAATAATCGTGACGTGATCTGTTGAGCCCTCGACAGCAATCAGGTGCTGTCCCAACACACTGTGCGGGTCGTAATGGCTTCCCTGAGCAACCCACGCAAGCAGGCCGTCATCGAGCTGGGGTGTGTGCCAATCCGAGAGGGCAGTTTTCTTCGTAGTAGTTTTTTTGGCTGCAGCTCTTTTCACGGCTGGCTTTTTCTCGGTCACGAGTTCACTCCGCTCACATGCAAAATATGGACTGGCTCAGTGAAAGGATCCAAGCGTACGTAGTTATCTGCACCCCAAGTCCATTCTGTGCCGGTGATGAGGTTGGTTACGGTGAGGGTGTCACCGTGTGTGGCGCCGAGCGTGGTGAGATCCAAATGCACGGTGGTTTCACGCACTGAGTGAGGGTCAGTGTTCACCACGATGATGAGGGTGTCGGAGCTTCCGGTTCCCGTAAATTGGGCATCCAAGTGTTTGCTGTAACACAGGATTGCATCATCGTCAGTGCGCTGAATGGTGATGTTGCGCAGTTGTCCCAAAGCAGGGTGTTCTGCACGGATTGTGTTCAACTGTGTCAGATAGGGAGCTAGGGAGGTCCCGGCCTTGTCGATGGCAGCCCAATCGCGGAATTTATATTCGAACTTTTCGTTATCGATATATTCCTCTGCACCTGGGCGGGCAACAGATTCATAGAGCTCAAAACCGGTGTACACACCCCACAGTGGTGCGGCTGTTGCCGCGAGCGTGGCGCGAATAGTGAAGGCGGCAGGCCCCCCGAATTGCAAGTATTCGGTGAGAATATCTGGCGTGTTCACAAAAAGGTTAGGCCGCATGAAATCTGCCGTGTCATTCGAAATCGAGCGGAAGAATTCTTCCAACTCCCACTTCGTGTTGCGCCAGGTGAAATAAGAATATGACTGCTGGAATCCCACTTTGGCAAGAGTTTGCATCATGGCTGGGCGAGTAAACGCTTCAGCTAAAAAAACAACTTCGGGATGTTTGCTGTTAACTTCAGCAATCAGCCATTCCCAGAAATCGACTGGTTTGGTGTGTGGGTTGTCAACCCTGAATGTGGTGATTCCCTGAGAAATCCAGAACAAAACCACCCGCAGAACCTCAGCACGAATGCCTTCAGGGTCGTTATCAAAATTGATGGGGTAGATGTCTTGATACTTCTTGGGTGGGTTTTCTGCGAAGGCAATGCTGCCATCGGGCAGGGTGGTAAACCATTCAGGGTTTGTTTTTACCCACGGGTGATCAGGAGCTGCTTGCAGGGCAAGATCTAATGCAACCTCGAGCCCGTTCTTTTTTGCTTCTTTGAGGAAAAAGGCAAAGTCAGAAAAGTCACCCAGGTCGGGATGGATAGCATCATGGCCGCCGTCTGCAGAACCAATAGCCCACGGAGAGCCTGGGTCACCTGGGTTTGTGACCAAGGTGTTGTTGGGGCCTTTACGGTTGATGGTGCCGATGGGGTGAATGGGGGGCATGTATAAAACGTTGAAGCCCATTTTTGCCACAGCCGTTAAACGTTTGGCTGCCGTGCGGAAGGTACCCGACGTCCAGGAACCATCTGCATTGAGCTTGGCCCCCTCGGAGCGGGGGAAGAATTCATACCAGTTAGCAAACCCGGCACGCACGCGCTCTACACGAAGTGGGTATTCAGCGGAGAAGGTTTCCAAGCTAGAAATCGGGGCGTGTGAAAGCAGGGCATCAACTTCTTCGCCACTGGCTTTTTCAAAACGAATCAGTGGGTCAATAGTTGTATCTGCCAATGCGGTTGCAACAGCCGCCAGTTTTTTGCGGTGGGTAGCGGTCCTCGAGGGCTCCTTGGAAGCTCGAGTGAACAGCTCGGAGCCGATGGTCAGCATCAACTCCACATCAATTCCTAGAGGAATCTTAACCTCAGCGTTGTGATGCCATGTTGCATAGTCATCCGAGTAGGCCTCAACGGTGAAAGTCCACGCACCAGGCTTATCTGGCTGTGCTTGAACAATCCACCTGTCGGTGCCAGGACCTGCAGAGTGCATCTGAAGCCTCGAAGACTTTCCTTCGGGGTTGCGTAAATGCAGTGCAACACCGATCAGGTCGTGACCTTCACGGAAACATGTCGCGCTGAAAGGGACAACTTCTCCGACAAACGATTTCGCAGAAAGCTCAGGCACCCCCAGATCAGGGCGAACGTCGAGAATGGGAATGCGGCCGATGGATGAGGGTTCCATAATCGAAAACTACTCTCTTGCAGTGTGTTCTGGAAACTACGAGTTTGCAGCGTTGAACAACAAAATGGATGTTCCCGTGAGTTTGAACGTCTCACCTGGGCGAAGCACGCCGGGAACATCTCGAGGAGTGTGGTGGGGACTAAACCACAGTGGCTCGTAGAAGAGAACCCCCTCATGTTTGGGGACCACCACAGAAGTGGGTTGTTCGGTTCCGTGAATGATCATCAAAATACGGTTGAAATCACCAGATTCTGGGGTGCTCGCGGCAACATATTGCAGCGTGCGGTTGTGAGGATCTTCCCAATCCTCCAACTCCATCATTTCGCCCTGGGTGTTGTACCAATCAACCTGACTGGCACTGGGAATGCGCTCGCCGAAGACACCAAACTTTGTTGGACGCAGTGCCGGATGTTCCTGGCGCATCTTTGTAAGGTGTTTGGTGGTGGCGAGCATGTCTTGCTGCCACTCCTGGAGCTCCCAGTTCACCCAGGTCAAGGGGGAGTCGTGACAATAAGCGTTGTTGTTTCCGTGCTGGGTGCGACCGAATTCATCGCCGGCGGTAATCATGGGGATACCTGCGGACAGAAGCAATGTGCCCATCAAATTACGCATCGTGCGCCGGCGTGCAGCAATCACATCTGGATTATCTGTGGGGCCTTCCACACCATGATTGAAGGAGCGGTTGTTATCCGTTCCATCACGGTTATCTTCACCGTTACCGATGTTGTGCTTGTAGTTGTACATCGTCAAATCGTTCAACGTAAAGCCATCATGTGCGGTGATGAAGTTCACGGAGGCGACCGGGCCGCGCTCAGCAGAGAATGTGTTGCTTGATCCTGCCAGACGGGTGGCGAAACCGCCCACACCGGTGGGTGCAATGCCGGTCTCTCGAGCCTGTGCAATATCAGGAAGCCAGAAGTTACGGATGCGATCGCGGTAGCGGTCGTTCCATTCGTGCCAGCCATCTGCAAAGTTTCCGGTCTGCCAGCCGCCTAAGCCAACATCCCACGGCTCCGCGATGAGCTTGGTGTTGGAGAGCACAGGATCAGTTCGTATTGCCTCGAGCAGTGGGTGGTCTTTTTCGTACTCTGCATCCTCATTGCGACCCAAGGTCACAGCAAGGTCAAAACGGAACCCGTCAACCTGAACCTCTTCGGCCCAGTAACGCAGCGAATCAAGAATCAGTTTTTGGACAACAGGCTCAGAGGCATTCAAAGAATTGCCGCACCCTGTGGTGTCGATATATTCACCATCGGGTGTTTGGCGGTAGTAGCTCGCGTTGTCTAAGCCTCGGAAGCTCAGACGTGGGCCGAACTTACCTTCCTCAGCAGTGTGGTTGTACACCACATCAAGAATGACCTCTAATCCAGCAGCGTGGAGGTCCTTGACCATCTGTTTGAATTCGCGAAGCACCGCAGATGGTCCCTCTGCGCGAGATTCATGGGTGGCATACGCCTCGTGGGGAGTGAAGAAATTAAGGGTGTTGTAACCCCAGTAGTTGGTCAGGCCCTGTCGAAGAAGGTGTTCTTCGGAGACAAAGGTGTGCACCGGCAGTAGCTCAACTGCGGTCACGCCCAGCTCGGTGAGGTAGGTCGTCATCGCTTCGTGACCAAGACCGGCATATGTTCCGCGCAGTTCGAGCGGAACACTCGGATGCATCTTGGTTAGACCTCGAACATGTGCCTCATAAATGACGGATTGATCCAGTGGGGTCTGTGGTTTGGTCGAGTCTTCCCAATCAAAGCTGGTGTCTACTACGACATTGCGCCACTGGTTACCAACCTTGCTCAAACCTTTGGCGTAGGGATCAATGAGGAGTTCTTCAACCGAGAAGGAATCTTGCGGACCTGCAGGGCCCCATGCTTGCAGCGAATACTCAGCACCAGGAATGAGCTTGGAGGATGTGGTGCTCCACACCCCTGCCTTTCCCTTTTTCAACGAGTGGCGTTCAGCTATGTGGTTGCTGCCGGGAGCCTCATAGACCAGTAGGTCAATTCCCTCAGCATGCGCACTAAAAACCTTGAGCTCGCCACCGTTTCCGGTTTGGCGCACGCCAAGGTTGTTCAGTGCAGGAGGGATAGTCACTCGAAATAGACTATCCAGATACATTGCCAGTATGTTTCGAACGCGGTGACCTGGCAGAAAATTGGTTCAACAACAGCTTGAAGGAGAGGAGAACACCCGTGGCCTATCTCGACCATGCCGCCTCCACTCCAGTGCGCCCCGAAGCAGCTCAAGCATTCACAGATGCCCTCCACCTGGCAGGAAACCCCTCTTCTGTTCACCGCCACGGTCAAGCGGCTCGAGCACTTGTTGAAGACGCCAGAGAATATCTGGCCACCGTGCTCGGGTGTGAACCCATTGAAATCATCTTTACCTCCGGTGGCACCGAATCCATCAACCTCGCCCTCGTCGGGCTCTTTCGGGCATCTGTTGAGAAAGACGCTAAGCGCAACCGCATTATTGTTCCTGAAGCAGAACACCACGCCACCTTAGACACCGTGTTGTGGTTGCAAGAGCACGAGGGTGCAGTACTTGAGTGGATTCCCGTCGACAGCCTGGGACGCATAGATGTCACTGAACTTAAAGAGACGCTCGAGCGTGCCGGTAGTGCTGTAGCTCTGATGACCATGTTGTGGGCCAATAACGAGGTGGGCACCATCCAGCCTGCGGCGGAAGTTGCCGCGCTCGCCGCACAATACAAGGTTCCTCTCCATATCGATGCGGTTTCTGCATTTGGCCATATCCCCATCAACTTTGCCCAGCTGCGCGAAGAAACAGGTGCAGAAGGAGCAACTGGTCTTGTTGCTATGAGTCTTTCTGGCCACAAGTTCGGTTCCGTGCCCGGTGTCGGTCTGCTCATCGCCAGCAGGCACGCCCAGCTGGAACCCCTCATTCATGGTGGGGGACAGCAACGTGGCCTGCGCAGTGGAACACTCGATGCTCCAGCCATCTCTTCTATGGCTATTGCCGCGTTGATGACAGATAAAGGGTTTGCTGAGCAAACTCGGCGATTGAGCACACTGCGTGATCTCACAATCTCGAAAATCCAAGAGTTGGTTCCTGAGGCTGTTCTCAGTGGTGATCGCGTCAACCGCCTCGATAACAACGTCAACTTCACCTTCCCGGGCTGCCAGAGTGATTCCCTACTCTTCTTGCTTGATGCCATGGGGGTCTCAGTCTCCACCGGTTCAGCATGTCAGGCTGGCGTGGCGCAGCCTTCCCACGTATTACTGGCGATGGGCTATGACGAAAAGGGAGCATCTTCTGCTATCCGCGTCTCACTAGGTCACAGCACAACCGAAGAAGAACTTGAAGAATTCTTTGCCGCACTGCCTGAGGCATATGAGCGTGCACGAAGGGCCGGCACAACTTCCTAGGCTTTGGTCAGCTGGGGCACCCGGTCACGGCTTAAACTTGGTTTATGCGAGTTTTAGCGGCGATGAGCGGTGGAGTAGATTCTGCCGTTGCTGCTGCGCGCGCTGTTGAAGCGGGCCATGACGTTGTTGGCGTTCATCTTGCCCTGAGCCGTATGCCCGGAACTTTGCGCACCGGAGCCAGGGGCTGCTGCACGATCGAAGATTCGATGGACGCCCAGCGTGCTGCCACAATGCTGGGCATTCCCTATTACGTGTGGGACTTCTCCGAACGCTTCAAATCAGATGTGGTGGAAGATTTCATCTCTGAATATCAAGCTGGCCGCACGCCAAATCCCTGCATGCGCTGCAATGAGAAGATCAAGTTTGCTGCCCTGATGGAGAAGGCACTGGCCTTAGGTTTTGATGCGGTCTGCACTGGCCACTACGCCAATGTTGTTCCAGATGCCCACGGCAATCTTGAACTTCACAGGGCAAGTGCCTGGGCTAAAGACCAGTCCTATGTCTTGGGGGTCCTTACCAGTGAGCAGTTAGCTCATGCCATGTTCCCGCTCGGGGACACTCCGTCCAAGGATCTCATTCGCGCAGAAGCTGCACAGCGCGGCCTCAGTGTTGCGCAAAAGCCAGACAGTCATGACATTTGTTTCATTCCAGATGGAGATACTCGAGGCTGGTTGGCAGACAAAGTGGGCATCAGCGAGGGTGACATCGTTGACACTGAGGGCAACAAACTAGGCACACACGAAGGAACCCCGGGATTCACCATTGGTCAACGCAAGGGTCTTCACATTGGAACCCCCGCCCCAGATGGTCAGCCTCGGTTTGTTCTAGAAATTCGGCCCAAGTCCAACACTGTTGTTGTTGGTCCTCGCGAAGCACTGGACATCACTGAGATTGCAGGCACCAGTTACACCTGGTGTGGCCAAGCTCAAGAAAACCCTGAAACTGCTTTTGAGGTTGATGTTCAGATTCGTGCTCACGCAGATCCTGTACCTGCGATAGCTCAGTTGGTTGGTGACGAACTTGTCGTTCGTCCGACCACCCCACTGAACTCTGTCGCAGCAGGGCAAACAGCAGTCATTTATGTGGGTACGAGGGTGTTGGGCCAGTTCACCATTTCTCGCACCGTCAGTGATCTCAACACTGTGCTCACCGAGAAGGCCACCACATGAGTGGGGACGCTCTGTTCGGTGATGATTTAGAAATCGTTCCCGAACTCAGTGAGTTCGAGAAAGCTCAACACGAAGCCGAAGAGCTGACTTCCAAAATCTTGGATGCTCGTGACGCCTATTACGAGCGAGACGAAAGCCTTATTGCTGACGTTGAATACGACGCACTGATTCACCGTCTGGAAGAAATCGAACGCGAATATCCCGAGCTTCAGGGACAAGACAGCCCCACATTGTCTGTTGGTGGGAAGGCTACTGAGCTTTTTGCTCCAGTTGCCCACGCCGCACGCATGATGAGCCTGGACAATGTTTTTTCCGAGGAACAGTTCATGGACTGGGCGGCACGTATTCGAAAAGACACTGGGCGTGAGGTCAACTATCTCTGCGAGCTGAAGATAGATGGCTTGGCCATCAACCTTCGCTATGAAAACGGTGTGCTCGTTTCTGCTGCAACCCGAGGTGATGGTGTTGTTGGAGAAGATGTCACTGCGAATGTGTTGACGATCAAGTCCATTCCCACGCGTCTTGCCGGGCAAGGGCACCCGGCACTGGTCGAAGTGCGCGGAGAAATCTTCTTTCCCGTAGAAGCATTCCGAAAATTGAATGTGGAATTAGCTCAGGCTGGTGAGAAGGTCTTCGCTAACCCGCGTAACGCCGCAAGTGGGTCCCTCAGGCAAAAAGACCCAGAAAAAACTGCTACACGCCCTCTGAGCATGCTGGTGCACGGAATTGGTGCGTGGGAAGACACTCCCGTCCCCACGCAGTCAGAGGTGTATGAGCTCTTGAAGAGCTGGGGACTTCCCACATCAACGCATTACCGCGTAGTCAGCTCCGCACAAGAGGCGGCCGCCTTCATCCGAGAGATGGGTGCAGCTCGGGATTCTGTAGAACACGAAATCGATGGCATCGTCATCAAGGTCGATGACATGGCCACTCAGCGTGAGCTGGGATCCACTTCTCGCGCGCCACGTTGGGCTATCGCCTACAAATACCCACCCGAGCAGGTCAACACCAAGCTGGTCGATATTCGGGTCAGCGTGGGTCGCACCGGACGGGCCACACCCTATGCGGTCGTCGAACCCGTCAAGGTTGCCGGCTCCACCGTAGAGTTCGCTACTTTGCACAACCAAGACGTGGTCAAGGCCAAGGGTGTGCTCATCGGTGACACCATCGTCATTCGCAAGGCTGGCGATGTTATTCCTGAAGTTCTCGGCCCCGTGCTGGAACTGCGTGATGGCACTGAGCGTGCGTTCGTGATGCCCGAAGGCTGCCCAGAGTGTGGTGCAAAGCTGGCACCTGCCTCTGAGGGTGATATTGATCTGCGGTGCCCTAACCAAAAGAGTTGCCCTGCCCAGGTTCGTGGCCGTGTCGAACACATCGGTTCACGAGGTGGCCTCGACATTGAAGGTCTCGGCGAAGTAGCTGCAACGGCACTGACAAACCATAAAGATGGCGAACAGCCCCCGCTTGAAACCGAAGCCAACCTGTTTGCGTTGACCTTAGAAGATCTCAAAAAAGTTCCCTACTTCGTTAATGCTGACGGCACTGAATCCAAAAACGCAGTGGAGCTCATTGCGAATTTGGAGCTAGCAAAAACGAAGCCGCTGTGGCGTTTGCTTGTTTCGCTCAATATTCGCCACGTTGGGCCTGTTGCCGCGAGAGCACTGGCAAATCATTTCGGTTCTCTGGATGCCATTCGTTCCGCCAGCATTGACGAGCTTGCAGCTGTCGATGGCGTCGGCACCATCATTGCTGAGTCATTGAAGAATTGGTTTGATGTTGACTGGCATCAGGACATCATTGAGCAATGGAAGGTAGCTGGTGTTCAGTTTGCAATTCCTGGACACGCGGGCCCTGGTGCTGTTGCAGAGATTGAAGGCCCCTGTTCTGGACTGACCATAGTTGCCACGGGATCTCTCGAAGGATTCACTCGCGAGGGAGCTCAGGAAGCAATCATCTCTGCAGGTGGCAAGCCCGCATCGAGTGTGTCGAAGAAGACAGACTTTGTTGCCGCAGGACCAGGTGCTGGATCAAAGCTTACGAAGGCAGAAGAACTGGGTATTCCGGTTCTGGATGCTGAAGGGTTCGAGAAGCTTCTTGCCGAAGGACCCAGTGCCTTTGGCTCGGTAGACTAAATACTCAATCACCCGAACTTTCAGGTTCGTTTGTAGTGCACGGAGAATCATGTCTGACATTTCTGCCGAGCAAGTGCGCCACCTGGCAAACTTGGCTCGTATTGACCTTTCCGACGCGGAAATCGCGACGATGACCACTGAGTTGGGCCAGATCATGGAAGCTGTTGCTTCTGTGCAGGCTGTTGCTACTCCCGATGTGCCTGCAACCAGCCACCCCATTCCCCTCAAGAACGTTTACCGTCCCGATGTTGTCGCTGATGTGATTGCTACCGACAAGGCATTGGCCTCTGCACCCGAGCACGATGGTTCGCGCTTCAAGGTGTCGGCAATTTTGGGGGAGGAGCAGTAATCATGTCTGACCTCATTCACAAAACTGCTGCCGAGCTCGCAGAAATGCTCGCGGCGGGAACCACAACTTCTGTTGAGATCACCCAGGCACACCTCGACCGTATTGCTGAAGTTGATGGCGACCTCAATGCTTTCTTGCATGTCAACGCTGAGGTGTCGTTAGAAGCAGCGAAAGCTTCAGATGCACGCCGTGCTGCTGGAGCACCACTGAGTTCTCTCGATGGTGTTCCCATCGCCATTAAAGATGTTCTCGTAACTACCGATATGCCCTCCACCTCGGGTTCCAAGATTCTTGAAGGGTGGATGTCACCTTATGACGCCACCGTGGTGACCAAAGTCCGTGAAGCAGGGTTGGTGCCTCTGGGTAAGACCAACATGGATGAGTTCGCTATGGGGTCTTCCACCGAACACTCCGCATATGGTCCAACACGTAACCCGTGGGATTTGGACCGTATTCCTGGCGGTTCCGGTGGTGGTTCTGCTGCAGCAGTGGCCGCGTATGAAGCTCCTCTCGCTTTAGGTTCAGACACGGGTGGTTCTATTCGCCAGCCCGCACACATCACGGGAACTGTGGGCGTGAAGCCTACCTACGGTGGTGTTTCTCGTTACGGTGCTATTGCTCTGGCATCCAGCCTGGACCAGATTGGTCCCGTTACCCGAACCGTAATGGACTCTGCCTTGCTGCACGATGTGATCAAGGGTCACGATGTGCATGACAGCACCTCACTGAAGGACGAATGGCCTTCCTTTGTGGAAGCAGTCAAGAATGCCAACGTTGCAGGCCTCAAGATTGGTGTTATCGAACAGCTCGACGGTGAGGGCTTCCAGCCTGGTGTTCTTGCTCGTTTCCACGATGCTCTGGAACTTCTCAAAGAAAATGGTGCAGAAATTGTTCCTGTTTCTTTGCCCAGCCTGGAATATGCGGTTGCTGCGTATTACTTGATCCTTCCTGCGGAAGCATCCAGCAACTTGGCCAAGTTTGACTCCGTTCGCTTTGGCCTGCGTGTAACCCCTGAAGGCGGTGGAACCGTGGAGCAGGTGATGTCTGCAACCCGTGAAGCTGGTTTCGGTGCTGAAGTAAAGCGACGCATCATCTTGGGTACCTATGCACTTTCTGCTGGGTACTACGACGCGTACTACGGCTCTGCTCAGAAGGTGCGCACGCTCGTGCAGCGCGACTTTGCAGATGCGTTTAGCAAGGTTGACGTTCTGGCTTCGCCCACTGCACCCACCACGGCGTGGAAGCTCGGTGAACAGCTCGACGACCCCGTTGCAATGTGGCGTGGAGATGTTGCGACCATTCCTGCCAACATGGCAGGTATTCCTGGCATCAGCATTCCTGCTGGTCTCGCGGACGAGGACGGATTACCTGTCGGCATCCAATTCCTTGCCCCCGCTCGTGAAGATGCACGCCTGTATAACGTTGGTGGCGCACTCGAAGCTCTGCTGGAACAGAAGTGGGGTCACACGTTGATCAGCCAAGCACCAGAACTCAAGGGAGGGGCGCTCTAATGGCTCAGGCAAAGCTCATGGACTATGACAAGGCGCTCGAACTGTTCGAGCCCGTGCTCGGTTTTGAAGTTCACGTTGAACTTTCGACAAAGACCAAGATGTTCTCAGCAGCACCCAACAACTTTGGTAGCGAGCCCAACACCAACATCACTCCCACCTGCTTAGGTTTGCCTGGTTCACTTCCTGTCGTGAACGAAGAAGCTGTGCGCTACTCCATCAGCTTGGGCCTTGCCCTGGGCTGTGAGATTGCAGAATCTTCTTCCTTCGCGCGCAAGAACTACTTCTACCCTGACCTCGCGAAGAACTACCAGATCTCTCAGTTTGATGAGCCCATCGCGATTAACGGAAACGTGGAAGTAGAGCTGCCTAACGGTCGAATCATCCAGGTCGACATTGAGCGTGCTCACATGGAAGAAGACGCGGGAAAGCTCACCCACGTAGGTGGTTCCACCGGTCGTATTCAGGGCGCGGAATACTCCCTCGTGGACTACAACCGTGCTGGTGTTCCCCTGGTGGAGATTGTGACCCGCATGATTGAGGGCGCCGAACACGACGCCCCCGAACTGGCCAAGGCGTATGTTGCGACCATTCGTGACATCGTCCTGGCTCTCGGTATCTCTGACGCAAAGATGGAACGCGGAAACCTGCGCTGTGACGCAAACGTGTCACTGCGTCCTCGTGGATCCGACAAGCTCGGCACCCGCACCGAAACAAAGAACGTGAACTCCCTGCGTTCGGTTGAGCGGGCAGTGCGCTACGAAATTCAGCGCCAGGCGCAGATCCTTGCTGATGGTGGAACCATCATTCAGGAAACCCGCCACTGGCACGAAGACACCGGAGCAACCAGCGCCGGTCGTCCCAAGTCTGATGCTGATGACTACCGCTACTTCCCAGAGCCTGACCTGCTTCCTGTAGTGCCAGACCCAGCTTTGATTGAAGAGTTGCGTGCAGCACTTCCCGAGAAGCCAGCTGAGCGCCGTCGTCGCCTCAAAGCTGAGTGGGGTTTCACCGACCTGGAATTCCAGGATGTGGTGAACTCTGGTCTGCTTAACGAGATTACGGAGACTGTTGCTGCGGGTGCTACTCCTCAGGCAGCACGTAAGTGGTGGACGGGTGAGATTGCTCGTTTGGCTAACGCAGCTGAGGGAGATGCCGGTATCGACATCACACCTGCGCAGGTTGCTGAACTCCAGCAGCTCGTGGACGAGGGCACTCTGACGGACCGTTTGGCTCGTCAGGTCCTTGAAGCAGTTGCTGCCGGCGAAGGTTCGCCACGTGAGATCGTGGAGACCAAGGGTCTTGCTGTGGTCAGTGATGACGGCGCACTGATTGCCGCGATCGACGAAGCTCTTTCCGCTCAGCCGGATGTCCTCGAGAAGATCAAGGACGGCAAGGTTCAGGCAGCTGGTGCTGTTATTGGTGCTGTCATGAAGGCTATGCAGGGTAAGGCGGACGCGGCACGCGTTCGTGAACTCGTGCTTGAACGGGCCGAAGCGCTCTAAACTAAATGTGTGGTTGGCGTGAGCACACGCCCTGATATGAAGGAGCTTCCATGCGAGTTCTCTTGTTTATCGTCGTGATGGCACTTTCTGTTGGCTCCTGCTGGACCATGGGACAGGCATTCGCTTACCCCGAATACGGCGCATGGATCTTCGCCGCTGGAGTTCTCGGTGCAACCCTCGCATTCGGTCTCGCTTCTAGGTGGAACCGCGCCTAACATTCTTCACATCGACATGGACGCGTTCTTCGCGTCCGTGGAGGTATTGGATCGACCCGAAGTTGCCGGCAAACCTGCAGTTGTTGCACACGATTCGCCGCGCTCTGTTGTCACGAGTGCAACCTATGAAGCTAGGGCTTTAGGTATTCGTTCGGCGATGCCGTTAGTCACTGCCAAGCGGCTGTGCCCAGATGTCATTGTTTTAGAACCCCACTTTGAGAAGTATCGGGCGTATTCCAAGAAAGTGATGTCTATCTTTTATGACTTCACGCCCGTCGTTGAACAGCTTTCTATCGACGAAGCTTTTTTGGATGTCTCAGGTGCACAGAAAATTTTTGGCACTCCAGAACAGATTGCCCAGCAAATAAAAGATCGTGTTCGTGATGAGACGGGATTGCCCTGCTCTGTGGGAGTAGCGAGTACAAAGTTTGTGGCAAAGCTTGCCTCAACAAAGTCGAAACCTAACGGCTTGCTGGTTATTCCAGAAGAAGAAACGTTGGCTTTTTTGCATCCCCTCCCAATTGAAGCAATCTGGGGTGTGGGCAAGAAAACAGCTGAGGTGTTGCACAAGCGAGGGTTACACACTGTTGCAGATATTGCCCAGTCGCCTCCAGCTAGTTTGATTTCAGCACTAGGCCAGGCCGCAGGGACCCACCTCTATGAATTGTCGTGGGCGCGGGACCCGCGCCCAGTATCAACCCAGCGGGCAGAAAAAAGCATTGGCAAAGAACACACCTTCAATGAGGACGTCACGGACGCTGTGAAGCTCAAAGCCACACTGTTGTTCCAAGCCGACCATGTTGGAGCCCAGCTGCGCAAAGCGCAGCTCGAGGCTCGAACAATCGGCTTGAAGGTCACGTTCTCAGACTTTGAATCGCTCACCCGCAGTCGCACACTGCCAGAAGCAACCAGTGTCGGACGAGAAATACACAAGGTGGTGTGTGAACTTCTCGACGAGCTCAAAACCGGCGGCAGAGCGATTCGTCTCATTGGTGTTCGCGCTGCATCCTTGGTGGATGCAGGTACGCAACAACTCTCGTTGTGGGGCGACGAGGCTGACGCCTGGAAAGAAGCAGAGATTGTGATGGATCAGGTGGGAGAAAAGTTTGGCCCCGATAGTGTTCGTCCCGCCTCGTTCTTGCGTAAGATTGAACGAACACGGGAGTCCGGTACACCGGGCTGAGAGGAAAGTTTCGTAACTTTCGACCGTCGAACCTGATCTGGATCATGCCAGCGCAGGGAGGCATTCTCAACGAATAATCCCGTGCCCTCATTTCAACCGAAAGGGGCACGCAAGTGCACGCAACAACTGTAAGTAAGTACCGCTGGCGCGTTGTCGATATCGTCGTCGCAAGTGTGATTGGTGTCGCATCCGGCATCATTTTCTGGGCCTGGGGTTTGGCCTATGGGCCACTCTCGGCAGCACTGTCTGCAACACCAGGCTTCACTGCACTACTCGGTGGTGGGTGGCTGTTCGCCGCTGTCCTGGGTGGTTTGATCATCCGCAAGCCTGGCGCCGCAATCTATACCGAACTCATTGCAGCAACCGTTTCAGCGCTGTTGGGTAGCCAGTGGGGCTTTGGAACGCTCATCTCAGGTCTTGTTCAAGGCCTCGGTGCTGAGATTGTCTTTGCCCTATTCCTCTACGCCAACTGGTCTGTTTTTACAGCTGTGTTTGCTGGTGCTGGAGCGGGTGTCGCGATGAGTATCAATGACTTAGTTGTTTGGTACCCCGGTGTCGACTTCGGATTCCAGGTCACTTATGTCATCTGTGGGGTGATTTCTGGTGCCGTCATCGGCGGATTGATGTCCTGGTTTATTGTTCGAGGTTTAGCCAGGGCTGGGGCACTGAGCAGATTCGCTGCAGGGCGTATCAGCTAGGTGGCAACTCTTTCAGCGCAGGAGTGGGGCTGGCAGTACGCTGCCCGCTCTACCCCTACGCTGAGCAATATCTCTTGCGAGATTGCTCAGGGCGAGCGGGTTCTGCTCCTTGGGGCCTCTGGTGTGGGTAAAAGTACCCTACTCAGGGCCTTCGCGGGTGTGCTCGGTGAGGATGAGGGAACAGAACAGGGTTCCGTCCTACTCAATGGGCTGCCCCCGCTCAATTCCCGTGGTCGCATTGGTCTCGTGTTACAAGATCCAGAGAACCAAGTCATTTTGGAACGCGTCGGTGACGATGTTGCTTTTGGTTGTGAAAATCTCGGCATTCCTCGTGAAGAAATCTGGCAGAGAGTGGAGGCAGCCTGTGATCTTGTCGGGCTGAATGTTCCACTCAACCACTCAACTTCCGCATTATCCGGCGGTCAAAAACAGAGACTGGCATTAGCTGGTGTACTGGCAATGCAACCAGAAATCATTGCCCTAGATGAGCCCACGGCAAATCTTGATCCTGCAGGAGCTCTCGCATTGAAGAATGCGTTAACCAAGGTCGTTGATGCTACCGGTGCAACCATCGTGATGGTTGAGCATCGTGTGGAGCTGTGGTGGGATTTTGCCACGCGCATTATTGTGCTGGGGCGAAACGGTGTGATGTGGGATGGGCCGCCGGCACAGTTACCCCAGGAGAAAGCTAGTGAGTTCGAGAAGACTGGCATTTGGCTCCCGCATGTGACCAAACCAGTTCCGCGCCGAGGTACAACAGGGGAAACACTCCTCATAACCCAACAACTTGAGGTCGGATATCCGGGTTCTACAGCCCCCCTTCCCGTTGCGGACCTCGATGTTCACGCCGGTGAAGTCTTGGCCATCATGGGACCCAATGGTGCTGGGAAAACCGCTCTCGCCTTGACTTTAGGTGGGCTCATACCCGCGCCATCAGGCAAGGTTGTTGCTACTGCACAGCTGCGTGGAACTGCACGATCGGATGAACCCATTCAATGGCGCTCCCGCGAACTCTTGAGCCGTATTGGCAGTGTCTTCCAGGCACCCGAACATCAATTTATTGCAGCAACTGTTCGAGAAGAACTCTCGGCTGGGCCGAGGGCGCTGAAACTTCCAGAGACCCAGATCCTTACTCTCGTCGATTCGCTCATGCAACGGTTACATCTTTCAGATCTGGCGGATGCGCATCCATTTACGCTCTCTGGTGGGCAACAGCGACGACTATCTGTAGGAACTGCATTAGCTGCACAACCTGCGGTGCTGATTTTGGACGAGCCTACCTTTGGCCAGGATGCCGCAACCTGGTCACAGATGGTGAAGCTGCTGAGTGAGCTTCGTGATGAGGGCCATGCCATCGTTACCATCACTCATGATGAGGCTCTTGTTTCTGCTCTTGCCGATCGGGTTGTGAGAGTAGGTGGTGAGCATGTCCTCGATTAACCCGATTGCCAAACTATGTGCAGCAGCCATTCTTGGCGTGGTGCTGCTGTTATCGCTCGATCCAGTTTCAGCGGTTGTTGCTTTGATCTTTGAGTGTGCATTGTTACCTTTTGCTGGGGTTCCTGCCAAGAAACTCATCAAGATTCTCTCGCCGTTACTCATTGCTGCACCCTTCGCAGGATTATCAGGTTTGCTGTATGGGCGTGATGAAGGCAACACGTTTGTTGTTATCGGTCCATGGAACATAACTCAGGGCGAGGTTGCTCTGGCAGTAACCATTACTTTGCGCATTCTGGCTGTGGCACTTCCAGCAATTGTGCTTTTTGCTACAACAGACCCCACTGATTTAGCTGATGCACTGGCGCAGTTATGGAAGCTTCCTGCTCGGTTCGTCCTAGGCGCGCTTGCGGCAATTCGCATGTTGGGTCTGATGCGTCAGGACTGGAACATGCTCAGACTTGCCCGCCGTGCTCGGGGAGTTGCTGATGGAGTTGGGTCAATCAGGGCAAGTGCCCGGTTGTTGAGCTTGGCTTTGGCGTTACTCACTTTGGCAATCCGCAGAGGTAGTCTGCTGGCAACTGCTATGGAAGCTCGGGCATTTGATTCACCGATTGCCAGAACCTGGGCAAGACAGTCTGAGTGGCGGGTGCAAGATGGTTGGTTTATTGCTGGAGCATTCTTTGTGGCAGGAATATCTGTCACTGTTGCTGTGATGACGGGAGCGTGGAATTTTGTTATCTCCTGATATCGAGCAGATTATTGCTCACATCTATCAGCTCTCCACGGCCTACAACGAGAGTGTGAAACACACTCGTGGTGCTCCGGCACCCACGTTCCTACTCGATGGTCCTAGTGGAGCTGGAAAAACCACACTTTCTGCCGAGCTGGAAAAGCACTGGAATTCGGCAGTAAAACTACAAATTGTGCACATGGATGATTTGTATCCAGGCTGGAATGGTCTCCTCGAGGGAGTTAGCACAGCAGCCCGCATGCTTAATGAGCGTTCAGCTGGGCAAGACACCCACTGGCAGCAATATGACTGGTCGCAGGAAAAGCTCACGCAGTGGCATTCAGTGGATGCCCGTGAACCACTGCTTATTGAAGGCTGCGGGGCACTGCCACAAGGAGCACAGAACCTTTCACAGGTGCGCTTGTGGCTCGATGCTGACACAGAACTGCGCAGGGAACGCGCTCTTTCTCGAACGGGTGAGAACTTTGCCGAGCATTGGAGTGACTGGGATGCCCAATTTGAAGAATATGTGCGTATCCACAACCCGCAGTCCATTGCGACACTTCAGGTGCGCTCAACCGAGTAGCCTAGAAGTATGACTACACCAGATCACACCGACGTCTACTTCACCGCCGAGTTCATTGACGGTCCACTCGCAGGTACCGCTGAGGAACGTGTCCTCGTTCGTGGCACTCACGACGAGAAGCTCAGCGAGGTCGCCCTCGTCGACGGTATTGAGTCAATCTTCCGTTACTTCGCGGTAGACAGCCGAGAGGTTGCTGGCAAACTTCACGTTCGCTACACCTTCAACGAGCCAGCGAGCGACACCTACACCTCAGAAGACGAGAACGAATAGACGTTCCCCCAACTAAAAAAGTAGCCCCAGGACAAAAAGTTCTGGGGCTATTTTTTGCTTTAGTTAGCTCTCTTCGGTTTCCACCAACGCAGAAGCAATCTCTCTAGTTGCCTGGGCTTGACGTGCAGTAACTGCTCGAACAATCCACAGCGCCACAGCACACACCACAAGGGTGAAGCCCATCAGCAGCGCCTGTGCCATAACGGCGAGAACAACAACACCAATTATCAATACCGCTATCGCCGCAAAGCCTGAAAAGGCGCTGACGTTATCTTTGGTCCTCGCCGATTTTGTGTAGTTCTCAGATAGCAGAGCTAGGCCTTTGTTGCTGTCCGTATCGGTACTTACCGTCTCAGTGACCTCAGCGGGATTCTCACCGACGTCAAGATCTTCGTTGACGGCGGAAGGATTGCGTAATAGGCGAATGTATTTGTTCGAGATGGACTCAGTATCCATCGTCTCGAGAACATACTCCGGGCTGGTGCGTGCCTTGTTGCGGTTCTTGAAATCGTTGAGGAGGTCATCAAATGCATCCTGTGCGTCTGGCGCAGGTGAAGGCGATGCATTCATAGTGTTTATTCCCCTAGATAAATCACTTCAAAGTATAGGGGAAAACACCTATCAACTGGGGAATAAATCCTGTCAAATAGTGGGTTTTTACGTGTTAACTAGCGAAGTCCCGGAAAATGTAATCTTTTCCGGGACTTCGATTTTGGGGTGAGTAACGGGGCTTGAACCCGCGACCCCCTGAACCACAATCAGGTGCTCTACCAACTGAGCTATACCCACCAAGGGTGTTTCCGGCGAACCGTCAACTCAATAATCTTACACGCTTGACGCAGGGAGAAAAACTTGGTTTACGAGTACTTGGCAACGACTTCGGCTGCTATTTTGCCGGCCTCTTCGCTGGAAGGCCCCGGGCTCGGAATCAAGAGCGCGTGACGGTAGTAATCAAGTTCACGAATCGACTCTTGAATATCCGCTAAAGCGCGGTGGCCACCATCTTTCGTGGGGGAGTTGAAGTAAACCCGAGGGAACCAGCGGCGAGCCAGCTCTTTCAACGAGGAAACGTCTATGTTGCGGTAATGCAGGCGAGCATCCACCTCAGGCATATAGCGAACAATAAATGCGCGGTCGGTGCCAATGGAGTTGCCGCACATCGGGGGCTTCTGGCCTTCAGGAACGTGCTCGTTGATGTAAGCAAGAACTTGAGCCTGGGCATCGGCAAGGGAAACTCCGTTGGGAATTTCGTCAATCAGCCCCGAGGTGGTGTGCATGGTGGTGACAAATTCACCCATGTTGTCCAATGCTGCCTGGCTTGGGTTGATGACAACATCAAAGCCCTCATGAACCGCGTTGAGTTCCGAGTCAGTAATGATGACGGCCACTTCAACCAACTCGTCAACATCGAGGTTGAGTCCGGTCATTTCACAGTCGATCCAGACCATGTACTCATTCGGTGTTCCCATACTCACAATTCTAGGTGTGAGCACAGACAAAGATTCTCTGGCCATCAGCTGGCCAGGGAATCGGTTGATGAGTTATCTGCTCTACTTCAGAATACGAATGAGCTTACGGTTGACGAACTCTTCAATTCCGTAGCGCCCTAGTTCGCGACCGAAACCGGAACGCTTGATGCCTCCGAAAGGAAGTTCAGGACTATCTAGGCCAACGCCGTTGACGTAAACCATGCCAGCTTCAATCTGATCTGCCACACGAAGAACCTGGTCCTTGTCGGTGGAGAACAGATAGGAGCCCAAACCGAAGGGAGTGTCATTAGCTAGAGCAATAGCCTCTGCTTCATCCTTGACGGAGTAGACAATGGCAACAGGTCCAAAGAACTCTTCGTGGTGAGCGTCCATGCCTGGCTTGACATCAGTGAGAACTACACCAGAGAAGTAGGTTCCGTTGCGGTCGCCACGTGCATGGACAGTTGCACCCTGCTTCACGGCACGAGAGATCTGTTCTTCGAGACCGTCTGCAGCACCTGCAGAAGACAAAGGTCCTAAGTAGGTGTCCTCGTCCATAGGGTTGCTAGGAACCATCTCCATCATCTTGGCGGTGAACTTCTCCAAGAACTCTGGGTAGAGGCTTTCAATAACGACAAAACGCTTAGCTGCGTTACAGGCTTGAGCGTTGTTGTCGTTACGACCAGCAATTGCAGCGTCAACGGCATAGTCCATGTCGTCGGTGCTCAGCAGAATGAAGGGGTCTGAACCGCCTAGCTCAAGAACAACCTTCTTGAGGTAGCGTCCAGCGGTCTCGGCAACAGCAGCACCTGCACGCTCAGAACCGGTGAGGGAAACTCCCTGCACGCGGTCATCTGCGATAACAGTTTCAATCTGCTTGCTGTCGGCATACAGGTTTTGGTATGCCCCAGCAGGGAAGCCTGCGTCCAGGAACATCTTCTCCATCGCTGCTGCAGATTCGGGGCACTGAGATGCGTGCTTGAGCAGGATGGTGTTACCTAAGACAAGGTTGGGTCCTGCAAAGCGTGCAACCTGGTAGTAAGGGAAGTTCCACGGCATGATGCCGAGTAGAACACCCAAAGCAGAACGGCGAATGAAGGCTTCGCCTTCACCTTCGAATTCCACGATGGGCTCATCTGCCAGATATTTCTCACCGTTGGTGGCATAGAAGGAATAAATGTCAGCGGTGAAGTCAACTTCACCGAGAGCCTGCGCCAGAGGCTTACCCATCTCGCGAACGATGATTTCTGCGAGTTCTTCACGACGCTCGCGGTGAAGTTCAGCAACCTTTTCAATCAGTGCTGCACGCTGAGCAACAGGGGTCTTCTTAGACCAGTTTTGGTAAGTGTTGTGGGCTGCTTCGATAGCAGCGCTGATCTGTGCGTCAGAGTCCTGCGCATATGGTGCGCCGCTTTCTCCGGTAGCAGGGTTCGTAACGATGTACTTGCTCATATCCACTCCTATGTGGCGTCAATGGTGATGATTCGATACTAACTGTTTGGGCACGAATAGAAACAGGGATTTGTGTCTGTTCACGGCGCATTCACGGAATAAATAAGTCCCCCCGGCAGGAATCGAACCTGCGACCAAGAGATTAGAAGGCTCTTGCTCTATCCACTGAGCTACGGAGGGTTATATAGCTAGTTTACCTTTTGAAGCAATGGACTTATTTTCAGGTCTAGGGCAACCGCGAAGCCATAACTTTGTCGATGCGTTTGCCGTCCATATCAATCACTTCAAGTTTCCAACTATCAACCTCAACGCTGTCCCCAATCTCAGGCATCCGTTCAAGTACGAGCAGAACTAGACCACTCAGAGTGTGATATTTGCCTTTATTTTCCCCAGGAACTTCATCTATGGACAGAGCATCTTTGAACTCAGGGATTGGTGTGTCGCCCTCAAAGAGCCAGGAGCCATCATCGCGTTGAACAGGAGAAGTTTGCTCCTGTCCCTCCGCGGGAATTTCTCCCACCAAGGAATCAAATATGTCTTGCAAAGTCACTAGGCCTGTGACTGCACCGTGTTCGTCAACAACAAAGGCGATGTGTGTGTTGGTTTCCTTAAACCGTTCTAACAGGTCCATTCCAGTGAGAGTCTCTGGGACGAACATCGCTGGCTCGAGATTCTCTCGTAGACTCAGGCTTTCTCCTCGAGCAACGGTGGCGAGTGCAGTTTTGGCGCTCAGAATTCCAATGATTGAATCCAAATCCCCATCACAGACGGGAATCTTTGATCTCACAGATTGTGAAATCAGATCAAAACTTTCTTCGTCCGAGTCGTTGATATCGACAAAGACCACTTCTGTTCGGGGTACCATCAACGAACCTAAAGCGCGGTCGTCAAGTCGGAACACATTTTTCACTAATTCGCGTTCCTGGTTTTCAATCAACCCGGCAACTAGTCCTTCTTCCAGGATGGCTTCAATTTCATCTTCTGTGACGTATGAAGAGTGGTGGGGCCGTATGCCAAGAAGTCGAAGAAGTGCGTTTGTAGAAATACTCAAAATGTAGACAAAAGGCGCAGTTATTTTTGAGAGGAAGAGCATCGGGCCTGCTACCAAGGAGGCAATTTTTTCAGGCTGGCTTTGACCAATTCTTTTGGGGACAAGCTCTCCAATTGTGATTGAGAGGTAGGTGACCAGAACGACAACAACAATGGTTGCAGAAACATCAGCAAAAGTTTGTTGCAGGCCAAGAGACTGCAGCCAACTAGAAAGTGGCGAGGCAAAAATTGTCTCTCCCACAATTCCGCTCAAGAGCCCTATTGAGGTAATCCCAATTTGAATGGTGGAGAGAAATTGAGTTGGGTCCTCGCTAATGCGAAGCGCTATCGACGCAGATTTGTTACCACGATTAGCTAAAGTATTGAGTTTTGATCGCTTAGACGTCAGGAGAGCCACCTCTGACATGGCCAACAGTCCGTTAACGACGAATAGGGCGATGAGCAAAAATAGTTCCACGAGGGTGTTTTACTCACTCCTTTTGAGTTTGGGTAGCTTTTGTCAATGTTCCCAAAAGTGTGGACTTGTCTGTATTGAAATCCAGTTTTTCACAGTAAACATTCAGAAATATAGGAAATGAATTTCATGTGTGATTGGAGTTGTCATATTCACAAAATCACTACGCTACGGCTGAAATTTGTTTTTCGTGACAGGTACAGTGCCCGTTGTTGCGGCTAGGTCTAGATCCATAACCACCTTGCCTTGACGTGATGTTTGAGCGAGCACGATTCCTGCTGTCACAATCAGTGCGCCAATGATCTGAATGAAAGAGAGCGCCTCGCCCAGCCACAGCCACGCCACGATGAAGGCAAAGATCACCTCGGAGGACGCAATAATTCCTGCCGAGGTCGCCTTGAGCAGGCTTAAGGCCTTGAAGGAAAGGTAGAACGCCACGAAGGAACCCATGGTGATGGCCCACAAGAAGGGCACCCACAGCGGAACATAGATGGCTGCAAGTGATCCTGAGAGGGAAATCTGGTGGGCAAAGACGGAATAGTCCATGTTTTGCCAACCGCTGAAGAATGCCCAAAACAGCGAGGCAAACAACATGGCCCAGAACGTCATCCCTAAGACGTTCATTCCCTTGAGGGCTTGCTCACCAATGAGGAAGTAGACGGTGTACGCAGCGGCTGCGATGAGGGCAAAGATCATGCCCAAGCCATCTACTGAGCTATTCCATACTTCGGCAACGACGGCCAGGCCGACAAGTACAAGAGCAATAGCTGCCCATAAACGTGCACGAACTTTTTCTTTGAAAACAAAACGTGCAATGACGGCAACAGCTAGAACAGCCAAGTATTCAAACAGCAGTGCAATACCTACGGGAATCCGTGCAATAGCGAGCGCATAGAACCACTGCAGCATCGCCACACCAAAAACACCTAATGCGGCCATGGTGAGTAGTTGCTT
Organism: Aurantimicrobium minutum; assembly: GCF_002355535.1. Taxonomy (NCBI): domain Bacteria; kingdom Bacillati; phylum Actinomycetota; class Actinomycetes; order Micrococcales; family Microbacteriaceae; genus Aurantimicrobium; species Aurantimicrobium minutum. Next base: position 813,530 of record NZ_AP017457.1, on the reverse strand, counting down.
GAAGGTTATTTTGAAGGCACTGCGGTCGGTGAATAACAGCACAATGCCGGCAATGATCATGGTTGCTGTGGCACGAAAGAACGTCATCTGCGCGGCAGTGACGCCCTCGGAGAGTACGAGTTTGACCACGCTTCCGTTCGAACCGAACAAGATTGCGGCCAGGAAGCCAATGATGTAACCCATGTCAGTTACTAATCTAGAGGAATGACAACTTTCGTAGTAGCCGGTGGATGCTTTTGGTGCTTGGATGCGGTGTACCGCACCCTCAACGGAGTGACCGATGTCATATCCGGTTATTCCGGTGGTACTAGTGAAAACCCCAGCTATGAAGAAGTATGTACGGGAACCACAGGTCACGCTGAAGTGGTGAAAGTTGTCTTTGACGAGAACGTCATTCCTGCCGAGGTCATCTTGGATGTGTTCTTCACCCTGCACGACCCACGTCAACTCAACCGCCAGGGCAATGACATTGGCACGCAGTACCGTTCGGCGATGTTCTATGACGGCGAAGCACAAAAAGAACTCTTCCAAGCCGCTATTGATCGCGCTAACGAGTATTGGGGTGGGGGCCTGGTCACCACGTTAGAGCCACTGGGTGCTTTCTACAATGCTGAGGAATATCACCAGAACTTCTTTGCCAGAAACCCTGGACAGGGTTACTGCCTAGCTGTTGCTGTTCCCAAGGTAAACAAGGTTCGCGCGTCTTTCGCCAGCTACATCAAGGACTAGTCCTCCACAGGGGGTAGATCTCTGGTTCGTCCCCGAAAGCCGAATCAACCGCTCACTGAGCATCACTATCCAAGCATCCTTCCTAGACGTGTTCACACTTAGGAAGGACGTCATCATGACTGACACGATTACCCTCAGTGGATTGGTTGCTACCACTCCGCGCCATCTTACCACCAGTGAAGGTTTGGCCATTACAAGTTTTCGTTTGGCCTCGAGCCAGCGACGCTTTGACCGGGCATCCTCTCGCTGGGTAGATGGTGACACCAATTGGTACACCGTCTCCGCTTTTCGACAGCTTGCTGAAAACGCTGCAGTATCAGTCAATAAAGGAGACCGCGTCGTGGTCTCAGGCAAGCTGCGCATTCGCGATTGGGAAAATACCGACCGTTCGGGAACGACCGTGGAAGTTGAAGCAGATGTCCTCGGGCATGACATGACCTGGGGAATCTCTCACTACACCCGAAACTCAACATCCTCCGATGTGACAACAATCTCCGAAGATGACTGGGGTGGATTGCCAGACCGTGACAATGACGAGGACGACGAACTCCCGCTTGCAGCGAAAACACGCAAAAAGGTTGCCGCCTAACGCCTGTCTCAGCTCCTACCCAGAACGCCCCCTTTAGACTTGGGGGCGTTCTGTGTTGTGCAGAAGAAAGCTCAAAGGGATGACCGTGAAGAAAAGAATTGCACTTGCTGCGTTTGCGCTCGCCGCAGCCAGCGCGCTCATCTTGAGTGGTTGTGCAGGTGGTGCCTCAGAATCTTCCTCATCCTCTAAACCCAGTTCTAGCCCAGCTGCAAGTGAAACCGCGAAGGCTAAGAAAGCACCACAATTCCTCCCCGAAGGAAGTGCCAAAGATAACCTCTACTACTTCTCGTGGGTTATGGAACAAGCTCTTGCAGCTGACCCTGCAACTGATGCCACCACGATGGCGCAGAAGATTGCTGATTCAGGTTTTGGAGCGGCGGGCATTCAATTCACCCTGGATCGCACAGCTGTCGGGCTGGCCTCTGACTCAATGTTTATTGGGGTTCCCTTTGCGGGGGAGTGTTTAGTTGGCCAGTTTGGCCCCAAGATTTCTGGTGTAAAGACAGATGTTGAGCCTGCACTCGCCTCAGGTGGCTGCTTACTGGGGACGGGAATTCAAACCCTGGGCTAACACCTAGAATTAAGCCATGGCTGAGTTCATTTATTCCATGGTTCGTGCGCGCAAAGCGGTGGGCGACAAGCTCATTCTTGATGACGTCACAATGTCGTTCTTCCCTGGCGCCAAGATTGGTGTCGTTGGCCCCAACGGTGCTGGTAAGTCAACGATTCTCAAGATCATGGCAGGTCTTGACACTCCGTCTAACGGTGAAGCTAAGCTCAGCCCCGGCTACTCGGTCGGCATCCTCATGCAGGAGCCTGAACTTGATGAGAACAAGACCGTCCTGCAGAACGTGCAAGACGGTGTGGGCGAGATCATGGGCAAGATCAACCGCTTCAACGAAATTTCTGCCGCCATGGGTGAGCCAGACGCAGACTTTGACACCTTACTTGCCGAGATGGGCACCCTGCAGGAAGAAATCGACGCTGCCAACGGGTGGGATTTGGACTCCCAGTTGGAGCAAGCCATGGATGCCCTGCGTTGCCCACCCGGTGACTGGCCTGTAGACAAGCTCTCCGGTGGTGAGAAGCGTCGTGTGGCACTGTGCAAGCTTCTGCTTCAGAAGCCTGACCTTCTGCTTCTCGATGAGCCCACCAACCACCTCGATGCTGAGTCTGTGCTCTGGCTTGAACAGCACTTGGCAAAGTACCCCGGCGCTGTTCTCGCCGTGACCCACGACCGTTACTTCCTGGACCATGTAGCTGAGTGGATTGCTGAAGTTGACCGCGGACACCTTTACCCCTACGAGGGCAACTACTCCACCTACCTCGAGAAGAAGCGTGAGCGTCTTGAAGTTCAGGGTAAGAAGGACGCCAAGCTTGCTCGTCGTCTTTCGGAAGAGCTCGACTGGGTTCGCTCCAACGCCAAGGGGCGTCAGGCTAAATCCAAGGCTCGTCTTGCTCGCTATGAAGAAATGGCGGCCGAGGCTGAGAAGACCCGCAAGTTGGACTTTGAAGAAATCGTCATTCCTGCTGGTCCTCGTCTTGGTTCGGTTGTTCTAGAGGTCAAAGACCTCAAGAAGGGCTTCGGTGATCGCACCCTGATCGACGGGCTGTCCTTCTCCTTGCCTCGCAACGGTATCGTCGGAATTATCGGCCCTAACGGTGCGGGTAAATCCACCCTGTTCAAGACCATTGTCGGTCTCGAAGAGCCAGACGGCGGTGAAGTCAAGATTGGTGAAACCGTCAAGATTTCCTATGTTGACCAGAGCCGTGGCGGCATCGACCCCAACCTCAACCTTTGGGAAGTTGTTTCCGACGGACTGGACTTTATTCAGGTTGGAAACGTGGAAATTCCTAGCCGTGCGTATGTATCTACCTTTGGTTTCAAGGGTCCAGACCAGCAGAAGAAGGCTGGAGTGCTCTCCGGTGGTGAGCGTAACCGTCTGAACTTGGCGTTGACCCTCAAGCAGGGTGGAAACTTGTTGCTTCTGGATGAGCCAACAAACGACTTGGATGTGGAAACTCTCGGAAGCCTCGAGAACGCTCTACTGGAATTCCCAGGTTGTGCTGTGGTCATCACCCACGACCGGTGGTTCCTCGACCGTATTGCGACCCACATCTTGGCTTACGAAGGCACCGACGAGAACCCCAGCTACTGGCACTGGTTCGAGGGGAACTTCGAATCCTACGAAGCTAACAAGATTGAGCGTCTCGGCCCCGATGCTGCCAAGCCACATAGCAGCACCTACCGCAAGCTCACGCGCGACTAGGACTTCACTATGCGTTTACACATCCCCACCAACATCCGCTGGTCTGACCTGGATGCCTACGGGCATGTGAACAACGCAGCCATGTTTGGCTTACTTGAAGAAGCTCGTATTCATGCTTTCTGGACAGGAGATTCTGGCCATGGAAATGACCACATGGCCACCAGAATTCTTGAGGGTGGCCCCGATGCCGATACCTTCACGCTCATTGCGCACCAAGAAATTGAGTATTTAGCCCCCATTCCTTACATGCGCGAACCATTGGATTTACAAATGTGGTTAGGGCACGTCGGTGGGGCAAGTCTGGAAGTCTGTTACGAAATCTATTCCCCGCTACAAACTGCCACGGAAGAAAATCCACAACAGCTGTTTGCGCGTGCAACGACAACCATCGTCTTGGTGGATTCGAAAACAACCAAACCTCGTCGCATGACTGACGACGAGCGTGAAGCTATTGCGCCCTATGTGGAGGAAGGCATCCAGTTCAAGCGTCGGAGCTAGAACAGCTAGCTAGCAACTAGGCGGTATAGATCACGCCGTCTTTGACTTCAATCGCAAAGCTGGGCAGAGGCGAATTTGCAGGGCCGCTCATCGGATCGCCGTTTACCGGATTGAAAGTTGCCTCATGGCAGTCGCACTTGATGATTTTCTCGCGGCATCCCACAACACATCCCTCGTGGGTGCAGATGGCGCTGAAAGCGTGAAATTCGTCGGCAACAGGTTGCGTGACGACAAGCTTTGTTCCCTCAACTTCGAAGTTGCGTCCCGCGCCAACGGGAACATCGGATGTGGGCCCAATCTCAAGCCCCTTGGGGAGCATTCCGCTTCCACCGGCACTAGCGCTGACAGCATTGGAGCACCCTGTCAGGGCAACAGCAACACCGGCAGCGCCAATTGCGCCCAGGCCGAGTACTTCACGGCGGGAAAGTTTGGGAGTGAGATTACGTGCAGCCATTACTTGTCCAATCCAGGAACGCGAACCATGCCCTCTTGGGCAACGGAAGCAAGAAGTATTCCATCTCGAGAATAGATACGTCCCAAGGATAAACCACGACCTCCCTGAGCACTGGGTGATTCTTGTACGTAGAGCATCCACTCGTCTACCCGGCCAAAGCGATGGAACCACATGGCGTGGTCGAGACTTGCTGCCTTCAGGCCGGGTGTGGCCCAGGGGATGCCGTGGCGGCGGTAAATAGGTTCAAGGATTGTGTAGTCGCTGACATAAGCCAAAGCCGCACGGTGCAGCATGGGGTCATCCGGGAGTGCTGACAGAGATTTCATCCACACTGCCTGGTGTGCGACCTTTTCTCCTTCAACGCTCATGTAAATCGGTGATTCACAGTGGCGAAGATCAAAGGGGCGTTGAGTGGCCCAATACTGTGCCACTGGATGATCAATTGGGCCTAAGAGTTCACCGGCGGTGGGCAAGCTTTCTGGCTCAGGTAGTCCTGTGGGCATGCCCATTTGATGATTCACACCGGGATCTTCGTCCTGGAAAGAGGCAATCATCGAAAAGATGGGAAGTCCATCTTGATAGGCCTGGGTTCGACGGGTTGAAAAAGAGCGCCCATCGTGAATGCGGTCAACGGAGAACGTAATCGGTTTAGTTATATCTCCGGCACGCAGAAAGTATCCGTGCAAAGAATGAACCGGACGATCTGTCGGAATAGTTAACGAAGCTGCAGTGAGTGATTGAGCCAGAACCTGGCCGCCATAGACCCGGCCATGTGGCATGAACTGGTTGGGGGCAGAGAACACATCTTCACCGTTGACGCTGGGTTCTGGGGTGAGATGAAGAGTTTCGAGCAGTGCTTCGATGTTTTCGTGCATATGTTCTGGCTGCATATCGTCCCCGGTGAGGTGAAGAAGTGATTCATTCGCTAGTTTAGGTTGCGAGATGACGAATACGGTGACCCTTGCTAGCGAACATGACGCTGCTGATCTGAAGACCTATCTAGAACGAGCGGATCGGCTGGGATGTGAACATGTGTGGCTAGTGGGTGCCGGTGGCGCTCTAGCCGCTTATGTCGCTGTGTTAACACCACAAGGGTTGCTCGATGTTGCTCCGACTGTTTTGGGATTAAGAATCTTCGAACGGGTGGAAACAGACCACCTGGACATGGTTGTTCAGGTTCGTGCCATGCTCGATCGATTAGCTCGCGACGAACTCGCCATTGCACTTCCGGTCGGGCAAGCAGGTATTGCCTGGACAGGAGTTGCACCACCGCGAGGTAATTGGGCTCCGGTGGGAAGTATGAGCGAGATAGAACTTCAGCTCACCGCCAAATCTGGAATAGAAGAAGTGGCCAAGGCCAACGGCTTGGGAACAAACATTGTCACCGCTGTGCGCGAAGAGGTGTGGCGCAGGCCACTTAACGTTCTCGGCTCAGACGGAATGAGTGTCCCTGCTGGTGTTGCCTTTGCCGCCTTTGGCTTAGGTTTCTTAGGTACTGCAGAAGCTCACGTCACCAGCTCAGCTGCGTGGAAGCGTATTTCGACCCAGCGCGGTCACATACTGGTGAAGTAGTTAATCCTCAAACGTGTTTGTCATCGCATAGGCGGCACGTTCGAGATACTCCAAGAGAGTTTCTCTTTGCAGAGGTGGAAGGTTCAGTTTGTCCACAGCATGTTCCATGTGACCTAACCAACGATCTCTGGCGTCAGGGTTGATTTTGTATGGCATATGGCGCATCCGCAAACGTGGATGTCCACGGGTGTCGCTGTAGGTCGTGGGGCCACCCCAGTACTGTTCCAGAAAAAGCTTGAGGCGCTCTTCGGCAGGTCCCAAATCCTCTTCGGGATACATGGGCTTGAGTACGGGGTCTTTGGCTACGCCTTTGTAAAACTCATGTGCCAGTTTGGCAAACACAGCTTCGCCACCAACCTCCTCGTAGAAGGAAAGAAGTTCGTCGCCCATTACTCAGAGGCCTGAATTGCTGAGGTGTCGCGAGCGGGCTTCTTGGCTGCCGATTTTTTTGCAGCTGGATTTTTGGTGGGCTTCACAAAAGCAGCAATAGGCTCGGCAGATTGGCCATAGGTCATGTTTCCTACGCGTGTAATTTCTCCGTTGCGAACAAACCAGATGGTTCCGTCATCACCCTTGATGGTGGTGATGCGCACACCCACCGATTCGACGACGCCCACGGCCAGACCGACATCTACGCGGTCTCCCACGCCCAACTGATCTTCAAAGACCATGAACATTCCGTTGAGTACGTCTTTGACAATGTTCTGAGCACCAAAACCTAAAGCTGCAGCTCCAATACCGGCAGATGCCACAATCGCTGTGACAGAGACTCCCAGCTCTTGAAGAACAACAATGGCTGCAACAGCAATAACCATCCAGGAAATGGAATTGCTGAACACGGTTCCCATGGTTTGGGTGCGCTGAACCTGACGCAATGCAGAAATGTTGGCGGGAACACCAGCAAGCTGGTGCTTTTGGTTCTTGTTATGAGCATCGGAGACCATGCGGCGAATCACACGGCGACTCAGGGCTAAGAGAGTCCAGCGAATAATCGCAGCAGTGATGAAGGTTACCGCAATGTTGATGGGGATTGAAGCGGAGTTATACATCGCTTCTAATGTTTCTGCGAGGTTCATGCAGATTCCTTCGTGTCACGAGCTTGCGCAGCAAGCGTGCGTTCGGTTCCAGCCAGATTTTCAACTATCAAACGGCGCAATGGAGCCGGTGGGTTGTTGTTGTTCAAGTAGTTACGTGTTGCCTCAGCCAGCGCTTCGTTGGCCAGCGGAGCGGGGTAGTAGCTTTCGACCAGCTCTTCGGCAATTGCATAGCTGCGGCTTGCCCAGATCTTTTCGATTGAGTCGAAGTATTGCTTGACGAACGGCTCCAACACGTCGAGGTTGTGAGCTTTGTTGAAACCTAAACCGGTAGCGCGCACAATCAAGTTGGGCTTGTCATCTGCAACCCAGACCGAGTCCCAGGCTGCTTGTTTTTGTTCTAAGCCAGGCAGGGCAGCCTTGGCGTGAGCGGCAGACTGGGCTCCGGTTGCGGTGTTGTCCTCAGCGAGGTAGGCATCAATATCTGCTTCGGTGGCCTGACCGCCAGCAGCAAGTGAAATAAGCAGCTCCCAGCCAAGATCGGTATCGATATCTAGTTCACCGAGAGAAATCTTTCCCTCACGCAACGACTTGACGTTGTTGAGGTGTTCTTCCGTCGTTGCGATAGCGGCAAAGTTTCGTAAGAACTGGAACTGGTTGTCGCTACCTGGTTCAGCTTGGTTAGCAAGCTCCCACAGAGCATCGGCGACACGGACAGTCTGCGCATCACGAGTCGCAGGATCGACATAGCTGGAGGCAACAAGCAGAAGCTGCCCGAGAACTGTGCGCACAACTGTGGACTCTGTTTCGGTTGCAATGTTGCCCAAAACGAGGTCAATGAAGTCGCGACCAGCAGTCTCTGCATCGCGCGTGGAATCCCACACAGATCCCCAGACCAGTGAGCGAGCCAGAGGGTCCTCAATGCCTTTCAAGTTGGCAATTGCCACTCGCAGGGACGCCTCATCAAGACGAATCTTGGCGTAGGCAAGATCATCATCATTGATGAGGATCAGATCGGGGCGCGTGAGGCCAACGAGTTCTGACACCTCTGTGCTCACTCCATCAACATCGAGCTCCACACGGTGTTCACGGACGAGCTTGCCTGAGCGCAGGTTGTAGAAACCTATCGCCATGCGGTGTGGACGGATCGTGGGCCAATCAGCCGGAGCAGATTGTTCAATGGAGAACGCTGTGATGGTGCCCCCGGAATCTGTGGTCAGGGCTGGGCGCAACGTGTTCACGCCTGCCGTTTCCAACCAGAGCTTGGACCACGTGGTCAGGTGTCGACCGGAAGTAGCTTCTAACTCAACCAGGAGATCTTTCAGCTCAGTATTGCCGTAGGCGTGCTTCTTGAAATACTGACCAACACCTGCGAGGAACTGTTCCTGACCGACCCAGGCACCAAGTTGCTTAAGCACGGAGCCACCCTTTGCGTAGGTGATGCCATCAAAGTTCACGCGCACGGCATCAAGGTCGGGGATATCCGCCACGATGGGGTGTGTGGAGGGGAGTTGGTCCTGGCGATAGGCCCAACTCTTTTCCATGACAGCAAAGGTTGTCCAGGCTTCATGCCATTCCGTTGCCTCTGCAGTGGCCAAGGTGGAGGCATACTCTGCGAAGCTTTCGTTGAGCCACAGGTCATTCCACCAGCGCATAGTGACAAGGTCACCAAACCACATGTGGGCAAGCTCGTGCAGGATGGTCACTACGCGACGCTCACGGATGGCGTCAGTTACTTTGGAGCGGAAAACGTAAGCCTCGGTGAAAGTGACACATCCCGCATTTTCCATGGCACCGGCGTTGAATTCGGGTACGAAAAGCTGGTCGTATTTGTCGAAGGGGTAGGGGTAGTCGAATTTGCTTTCAAAGTAGGCAAAACCTTGGCGGGTTTTTTCGAAAACGTAATCGGCATCCATGTATTCCGATAGTGACTTGCGGCAAAACACACCCAAAGGAATGACGCGACCATCCGCGCTGGTGAGCTCACTTCGCACCACGTCATAGGGGCCTGCAACGAGTGCGGTGATGTAGCTGGAGATGCGGGGAGTGGGGTCAAAATTCCAGGTAGCTGAGCCATTGCTGTGCTGTACCGGCGCAGGAGTGGGTTGGTTGCTGGTGACCACCCAGTAGTTGGGAGCTGTCACGGTGAATTGGAATGTTGCTTTGAGGTCTGGCTGTTCGAAGACAGCGAACATGCGCCTCGAGTCAGGAACCTCGAATTGTGTGTAGAGATAGACCTCGTTGTCGACAGGATCAACAAAGCGGTGCAAGCCTTCACCGGTGTTGGTGTATTTCGCATCAGCAACAACGGTCAACGTGTTGTGTGCTTGCAAGTTATCTAGCTGGATGCGAACACCGTTACTGACCTGGGCGGGATCCAGCTCAACACCGTTGAGCGTGACTGAGTGAACCTTCTCTGTAATGGCGTCGATAAAGCTGGAATAACCCGCAGTCGCAGAAAACTCGACAGTTGTGGTGGTGCCAAAAACCTGCTCACCGCGCAACAGATCAAGATCAACCTTGTAGCTGTCCACGGCAATGTGCTCTGCGCGTTCAATGGCTTCTTGGCGGGTGAGGTTTTCTCCGGACACTACTTTTCCTTCCAGCGGTTTGGTTAAGAGCCTAACCCGGACCGTGTCCCTCTAAAATCGAGGAATGCGCATACATATCGCCACAGACCACGCTGGCCTCGAATTCAGCCAGTTCTTGCAAAATCACCTCACTGAGGCAGGCCACGAGGTTATCGATCACGGTCCCACCGAATATGACGCATTAGATGACTATCCCGCTTTCTGCATTAATGCGGCTGCGGCTGTAGCTGCAGATCAGGCCGCAGGTGTTGAGGCACTCGGTGTAGTTTTTGGCGGTTCTGGAAACGGTGAACAAATTGCCGCCAACAAGGTCAAAGGTATTCGCGCCGCGCTGGTGTGGAGCCTGGCTACTGCACAGCTCGCTCGTGAACACAACAACGCGAACGTGATTTCTATTGGTGCGCGTCAGCACAGCTTGGAAGAGGCAGTGAGTTTTATTGACACCTTTATTGCGGAACCTTTCCCTGGTGATGAACGTCACGTTCGCCGTATTGCCCAGCTGGCTGAATACGAACAAACCGGCGACATTCTGGGCAAAGGCCTAGACAAGTATTAACGACGAATTAATACGCCATGCCTGAGGGACATTCCGTTCATCGCATTGCGCGACAGTTCGAGAGAAACTTTGTCGGGCAGCGCGTTGTTGTCACCTCCCCGCAGGGACGTTTTTCTGACGGTGCGGCAGTACTGAACAACCTCGAGTTGGAAGAAGCCTGGGCGGTAGGCAAACAACTTTTTATGCGTTTTTCTGGTGATCACTGGTTGCGTGTTCACTTAGGGATTTATGGCGCATGGGATTTTTCTGGCACCATCCACGCTGATGCCACGATTGCCTCAGCGAATGGCCGGATGGGGCAAACCAATCAGCGCGGCACTGTCTTTGATGCTGCAGGAGAAAACTCACTCAGTTCTATCGGTGCACCCCGCAAAACACGCATGCGCATGGCCGAGGAACAGCACGAACGTGAACTCGAGCAGACAACCCAATTTCCACCCGAGCCCATCGGAGCTGTCCGCGTTCGACTGCTGACCGAGACGGTCTGTGCAGATCTTCGCGGACCAACCGCGTGTGAAGTACTGACCTCGGAACAAGTTGATGCCGTACTCAGTCGCTTAGGCCCTGATCCGCAGCGTGACTCCAGCGATGAGGCAGGCCAGAAGTTTGTCGACGCTGTTGTGAAAAAGAACACACCCATAGGGTTGCTCCTCATGGATCAGTCTGTGGTTGCCGGAATTGGCAACGTTTACCGGGCAGAAATGTTATTTCGGGCACACATAGACCCCTATCGCCCTGGTAAGAAGGTCACCTCGGATGAAGCCTGGGGATTGTGGCGAGACTGGGTATACCTTCTGGAAATCGGTGTTCAGACCGGACAAATGATGACCATTGATGGGCTTGAGGGGGAAGCCTGGCGTCAAGCAATGGCTAACCGAGCCGATCGGCACTGGGTTTACAAACGTGAAGGTTTGCCCTGTCTGAAATGCGGAACACATATTCGCCTCGATGAGATGGCTAATCGCAAGCTCTATTGGTGTCCTTCGTGCCAAACTTGAGCCATGCAGCTCACTCTCACTAACGCACGTATCCCCGGTGAACGCGGCCTGATGGGCAGCCTTATCAATGTGGTCATTACCGATGGGGTGATTAGTGACATTGAATTTGTGGGCGCCACCGGTGCGATAGATCTGACACAGGTTCTCGACGGCGAGAGTATCGATGTTGGTGGGCGCTACCTCATCCCGGGAATGTGGGACACGCACACCCACTTCACCTCGTGGTCTTTGATGTTGCAGCGACTGAATTTAGAAGGTGTTGAATCTGCCCGTGAGGTGGGTCAGCGTGTGAAAGAACGTCACCGCACACATCCAGGAACCATGGTGGGTTTCGGGTGGCGTGGCAGCTTGTGGGCAGAAGAGCCACACTTCAGCATCCTTGATGAAGCCTGTGCTGATGAAGAGGTGTATCTCTTCAGTGGCGATGGTCACAGTGTGTGGCTCAACTCGAAAGCGCTCGAGGTTCGTGGCCATGCGGGGCACCCCACAGGGCTTCTCGTTGAAGACGACTGTTTTGCTATCTGGGGTTCACTCTCTGATCAAACTCCTGAACAGCTCGATAAGGCAGTTCTTGATGCTTCACATGCAGCTGCTGCACGAGGAATTGTGGGCATTGTTGATTTCGAAATGGGATGGATTCTGCCGGACTGGCGCCGTCGCATCAGCAACGGAAACGACCTCCTGCAGGTTGAATTTAGCGTCTACACCGAGTACTTGGACCGTGCCATTGAGACTGGTTTGCGCACTGGCGATGTCATCGCCTCCACAGATGGCCTGCTTCGTATGGGAAATTACAAAGTCATCTCTGATGGCTCGCTCAACACCCGCACAGCGTTCTGTCACGACCCCTATCCTGGTCTAACAGGAAAGAATGCCCGCGGCATTCTCAACGTCCCCTATGACGAACTGGTTTCCTTGATGACCAAAGCAAGCTCTGCCGGCATCAACCCATCTATTCACGCCATTGGTGATGACGCCAACACCTTTGCCCTCAACGCTTTCGAAGAAGTGGGCTGTGAAGGAACCATTGAACACGCCCAGCTGTTGGCATGGGAAGACATTGAGCGATTTGCTCAGCTAGGTGTGATCGCATCAGTCCAACCAGAACATGCCATGGATGACCGAGATGTTGCTGACGTGCTGTGGGAAGGTCGCACCGACCGCTGCTTCCCCTTTGCCTCCATGCTCAAAGCAGGTGTGAAGCTCTCTATGGGTTCTGACGCTCCTGTTGCGCCTTTGGATCCCTGGCTAGCTATTGCTTCTGCTGTTGAGCGCACACGCGATACCCGTGAGCCCTGGCACCCCGAGCAACGCATCGAGCCGCAGGCGGCACTTGATGCCTCGGCTCGCACGCGTATTGCTGTGGGGCAGCCTGCGGACTTGTGCCTGGTTGATATTGATCCGTTGTATGCATCCGTTGACCAATTGCGCACGATGCCCGTTGCGCTCACCCTCAATGGTGGGCGTGTCACTCACAGCTCATTGACCTGAGGCTGAACTAGTGGGAAATCTTGAGAAGAACGACGAGCTTGATGGTGATGTCATGCGTGAGTTCGAAGATGATCCGGGTCCAGATCCACAGGGAATCCTTGGCTCATTTTTCTCTGGAATTGTGAATTTTTTGAGTAACTTCTTTCGCTAGCGCGCATAAACCGTTGCCAGTTCGTCCCATCTGGTGGTGGCACGAAGCGAGAGCATTTCTCGCTTCATTTCCCACTCGCGTGCACTCTTGAAACCTGCCGCACCCAACCCGATGCTGAATGCACCGTGCTTTTCCATCACTTTGTCTAAGGTTTCCCCTAATTGCCTGCGTTCATGAACAGGGGTGAACAGATCTAAGTATTGGTGGGACTCCTTAGGGCTGACATCATGCAGCAGGATTCCCGCGCGGACGTATTTGCGCCCTTCTTCAATCCGGTTTAGCAGCACTGAACTGGAGGCTTTGAGAATTTCCACCGGATCGTTGGTGGGGATAGAAAAGACAGCGTTGACATAGGGGGAGTGGAATGGTTCATTGGCAAAGCGTGAGGTGCCAGCAAAACAGGTCAATGCCCCTGCCACAGAGCCTTGTTTGCGCAGACGTTTACTGACCCGCTGGGCATAGACAGCCAAGACTTCTTCCATCTGTTTGCGGGTGGTCACCGGGGTGGCAAAACTACGTGAATACATCACCTGGTTCTTGACCAGGCGTTCACCCTCGAGTTTGATGCAGTCAATTCCACGCAGTTCGTAAACAGAGCGTTGCACCACCACGCCAAACTTTTTCTTGATGCGAACCGGGTCCGCATCTCTCAGGTCTTTGATGGTGTGAATCCCTTGTGCCGCCAGCCGTTTACTCAAACGCCTGGCAATGCCCCACAGATTGTCTACGGGCAGCGCGGCCATGATGAAATCGAGTTTTTCTGCAGAGAACATATCTAGATTGCAGACCCCGTTCATTCCCGCAGATTTCTTGGCACCGGCATTAGCCAGCTTTGCTTGCGTCTTCGAGCGGCCAATGCCGACGCAGACGGGCAACCCTAACCGGGTCTGGATAGCTTCTTTGATGCGGTGACCTGTTGCAAGTAGCTCTTCTGGTGTTCCGGTGAGCTCCAAGAACGCCTCATCGATGCTGTACACCTCCACGGCGGCGGAGAACTCCTGCAAAATACTCATTACTCGGGCAGACAGATCCCCATACAGCTCATAGTTGGATGAGCGTGCGACCAAGCCCACACTCGGTGCCCACGCAGAAATCTTGAACCAGGGAACACCCATCGCAACACCTAAAGCTTTCGCTTCACTACTGCGGGCAACAACACAACCGTCATTGTTTGAGAGCACTACAACGGGCTTACCCATCAGTTTCGGATCAAAGACGCGCTCGCAGGAGGCGAAGAAACTATTGACGTCCACGAGTGCGATGCGGCGCTGTGATGAATCAGACATGATGCAAACACCTGGTCACAACACCCCAGATAATCAGTTCACTCAAGGACGCCACGGAAATATCTGGATACTTGGGATTCTCTGCTTTGAGCAGCACGTTCTCAGAACGAATGTGCAGGCGCTTGAGGGTCAGTTCGCCATCGAGCACTGCCACCACGACGTCACCGTCGCGAGGTGTCAGGGCTCGATCCACGATGACCTCATCACCGTCGCTAATACCTGCATTTTTCATGCTGTCGCCAGAGACGCGAACAATAAACGTGGAGTTCACGTCTTTGATGAGGTGAGTGTTCAGATCTACACGACCGTCAAAATAATCTTGGGCAGGGGAGGGCCACCCTGCTGAAACGGCGGTTGATGCGGCCAAAATAGCCGGAATGGATTCTCCGCGCAGTGGTCTGACCACTGCAGATGGTGCAGTTTGTGCCATGGTAAGCCCCTCTGTGTATTCGAATATATCTTCGAATAGTTGAGCATATCCCACGGACACTGGGTGTTGTCTAGTCCTGAAGTGAGGTAGGAGCAAAACAAGAAATCCCCCGGAATTCCGGGGGATTTTCTCTATGTGGAGGGGATGACGGGAATCGAACCCGCGTAATCAGTTTGGAAGACTGAGGCTCTACCATTGAGCTACATCCCCAGAAGGGTTGGCACCAGTTTAGCGTGGGCCAGCCATCTCATCTTATACGTTAGAGTAGTACTCGGTCATTTCGCCTCGGCGAATGCCGGACTTGCTTGAAGTTACCTTCTGCGTAACGTGAGGGCAGGACCGGGGCGTAGCTCAGCTTGGCTAGAGCGCCCGCTTTGGGAGCGGGAGGTCGCAGGTTCGAATCCTGTCGCCCCGACCATATCCAGATCCACACCATCACAAGCAGGAGTACCCCTTCGTGAAGACTACGGTCGAAAAAGTAAGTAACACCCGTGCCAAGCTCACCATCACGGTGACCCCAGAAGAGCTCAAGCCAGCTATCAAGCACGCGTATGAGCACATCTCTGAGTCGCTCAATGTTCCTGGTTTCCGCAAGGGCAAGGCACCGGCAGCTTTGATCGACCAGCGCGTAGGTCGTATGGCTGTGCTCGAGCACGCTGTCAACGAAGGCCTCGAAGGTTACTACCGCAAGGCCGTCGTTGACGAGAAGGTGCGCCCCATGGGGCGCCCCGAAGCAGACATCGTTACCTGGCCAGCTGAGAAGGACTTCTCTGGCGATCTGGTTGTCACCATCGAGGTTGACGTTCGTCCCGAGATCAAGCTTCCTAAGCTTGACGGTCTCTCCGTAGAGGTTGAGGCAGCAGCAGTATCCAAGGAAGACGTTCAGAAGGAACTTGACGACCTGCGTAGCCGTTTCGGCACCCTCGTCACCGTTGACCGTCCAGCAAAGAAGGGCGACTTCGCTCAGCTTGACCTGGTTGCCACCATTGGTGGTCAGGAAGTAGACACCGCACAGTCCATCTCCTACGAGGTTGGTTCTGGCGAGCTCATCGAAGGTATCGACGAGGCTATTGAATCTCTCACCGCTGGTGAGTCCACCACCTTCGAATCCAACCTGCTCGGCGGAGACCACGAGGGCGAGAAGGCACAGATTGCTGTAACAGTCACCGCTGTCAAGGAGCGCGAGCTTCCTAAGGCAGATGACGACTTTGCTCAGATTGCGTCTGAATTCGACACCATCGCTGAACTGACCGAGAGCCTCAAGGCTCAGGCAGAGCAGCGCAAGGTTGCCGTTCAGGCTCGTGAAGCTCGCGAGAAGCTTGTTGACAAGCTCGTCTCCGAAGCCAAGATTGACGTTCCTCAGGCGCTGATTGATGACGAAGTACACCGTCACCTTGAGGGTGAGGGTCGTCTTGAAGATGACAAGCACCGCGCTGAAGTTATCGAAGAGACTCAGAAGCTTTTCGCAACCCAGATTCTTCTGGACACCATTGCCGAAGCTGAAGATGTTCAGGTGAGCCAGGATGAGCTCACTCAGTACATCATTCAGGGTGCCATGCAGTACCAGATGGATCCTTCAGAGTTTGCCAAGATCCTCACCGACAACAACCAGATTCCTTCCATGGTTGCTGAGGTTGCCCGCAACAAGGCAGTCAGCATCATCTTGGGCAAGGCCAAGGTTGTTGACACCAAGGGTAAGGCTGTCGACATGAGTGCATTCGCTCTCGTTGAAGACAAGAAGGCTGACAAGCCCGCTAAGGCCGAGAAGGCTGATGCTGCTGAGAAGCCAGCAAAGAAGCCTGCTACGAAGAAGCCCGCAGCAAAGAAGGACTAGTTCTTCGAACGAATTAATAACCCCCGCAGGAAACTGCGGGGGTTTTCGTTGTCGCTAAGCGCCCAAGCTCGCCATGAGGTGCTGAACAAAGCTCACTAACAAGCTCGTTCCCAAGGCGAACATCACGAGAGCAATAATGGCATCGAGTACACGCCATGCTGTGGGCTTCTTGAAGACAGGATCAAGCACGCGAGCGCCAAAGCCCAGAGTGCTAAACCAGATAATGCTGCCAAGCATTGCGCCCGTGGCAAACCACCACCTGTTTTCTTCGTAGGTACCGGCAACAGAACCGAGTAGAAGTACTGTGTCGAGATACACGTGAGGGTTCAGATAGGTCAGTGCCAGTGCTGTTCCCACAGCAACCTTGAGGCTGACTCTTTTTCCACCGGTGTCTGTGTTGAGAACTTCGGGCTTCCAGGCGCGCTTTGCCGCCATCACTCCGTAGGTACACAGGAAAACACCACCAACGAGTTCAATGAGTAGAAGCAGCCATTCCAGCTGTTGAATGATGGCGCCCAGCCCGGCAACACCAACTGCAATCAGGAGTGCGTCTGAGAGGGCACAAATGGCAACAATGACAAAAACGTGTTCTTTACGAAGACCCTGTCGCAGAACATAGGCGTTTTGTGCACCAATAGCCACGATGAGGGAGAGTCCGAACCCGAGGCCGGCTAATGCGGCAGCAAGAGTGGGAGTCATGACTTCAGTGTACTTCTCAGCACACCTCACACATTCTCTAAGTCTTTTCTCAGACAGAACAGATTGACTTATACCAATCCCACCAACCTCTTGGAGTGAGCAATGAAGTGTCCAACTGACGGAGCAACACTGGTTATGTCTGATCGCTCAGGAGTAGAGATTGACTACTGCCCTGAATGCAGAGGTGTCTGGCTCGATCGTGGTGAGCTTGACAAGATTCTTGAACGCTCGGTTTCAGCACCCGCTCCTGCCCCCGCCGCAGCTGCTGCACCGCCCCAATACAACGCTCCACCTCAGTACAACTCGTATCCGCAAAATGGCTACAAGAAAAAGCCGCACAACTGGCTGACAGAAATTTTTGATTAGACCCCACTCCTCATTGGGTAGTCGGGCCTCCTTCGTCTCGGGAGGCCCGACTTTTTTTAATTCGTGCGCCTGGGGCGAACGGCACTCCGCCTGAGGCGAACACTGCCGTGTTGAGAGTGTTTGCTCCAGTAGATTGAAAAACATCGCAAGCGAAATCTCTTGCGGTTGTTGAAATGGAGTTGACATGGCCGACTTGGTAATGCCGAACAACGTCTTTGAGCGTCTGTTAAAGGACCGCATCATTTGGTTGGGTTCGGATGTGCGTGACGATAACGCGAATGAGATTTGCGCCAAGATGCTTCTGCTGGCCGCTGAGGATGCAGAGAAAGACATCTACCTTTACATCAACTCTCCCGGTGGTTCGATCACTGCAGGTATGGCGATTTACGACACCATGCAGTTTGTTCCCAATGACATTGTGACCGTGGGTATTGGTATGGCTGCCTCGATGGGACAGCTGCTGCTGACCTCGGGCACCAAGGGTAAGCGTTACATCACTCCTAACGCTCGTGTTCTTCTGCACCAGCCTCACGGTGGCTTCGGTGGTACTGCTTCTGACATCCAGACCCAAGCACAGCTGATCAACTCCATGAAGCAGAGCTTGGCTGAGATCACAGCAGCTCAGACGGGTAAGACTGTTGAGCAAATCAACGCTGATGGTGACCGTGACCGCTGGTTCACCGCTCAGGAAGCTCTCGAGTATGGCTTTGTTGACCATGTTCGTGCCTCAGCAAGCGATGTCACCGGTGGTGGCGGAACCAAGACTGCGTAAGCGCCAGAGACAGATTCGAGGACTACACATGACTATCCCAAACTTTGGCGGAACCGCATTCAATAGACAGGAAGCTCCTTCCAGCCGCTATGTTCTTCCTACTTTTGAAGAGCGCACCGCATACGGTTACAAGCGCCAGGACCCCTACGCCAAGCTGTTCGAAGACCGCATCATATTCTTGGGTGTCCAGGTTGACGATGCTTCGGCAGATGACGTGATGGCTCAGCTTCTGGTGCTTGAAAGTCAGGACCCAGACCGTGACATCGTGATGTACATCAACTCTCCCGGTGGATCTTTCACCGCAATGACGGCAATCTACGACACCATGCAGTACATCCGCCCCCAGGTCCAGACAGTATGCCTCGGCCAAGCAGCATCAGCTGCGGCTGTGCTGTTGGCAGCAGGTGCTCCCGGTAAGCGTCTTGCTCTGCCCAACGCACGTGTTCTCATTCACCAGCCTGCAACTGGTGACGCAGGTCGTGGTCAGGCATCAGATATCGAAATCCAGGCCAAGGAAATCATGCGTATGCGTGAATGGCTGGAAGAGACTCTGTCCAAGCACTCGAACCGTTCTGTTGAACAGGTCAACAAGGACATCGACCGCGACAAGATCCTCTCGGCTGCAGAAGCACTCGAGTATGGACTGATTGACCAGGTGTTGACCTCGCGTAAGAACGCTGCTATCGGCGCCTAAGTTCAGTACATTTCACGAAAACCCCGGCTTCGGTCGGGGTTTTCGCTTTTTCGGCACGCCGACGCCACGCATTCACAGGTGAACAGCAACGTCTGTGGTTCGGGTTAGGCTCGAATGTCTCGTATTTCCAGATGAGAAGGAGTTGACCATGGCACGTATCGGCGAAAGCGCTGACCTGCTCAAGTGTTCCTTCTGTGGCAAAAGCCAGAAGCAGGTAGCTCAGCTCATTGCGGGCCCCGGCGTTTACATCTGCGATGAGTGCGTTGAACTGTGCAACGAGATTATTGAAGAACGTCTCGCAGAAGCCAACGAAGAGGGCGTTATTGCAGA
The DNA here is from genome assembly GCF_002355535.1 of Aurantimicrobium minutum. Taxonomy (NCBI): domain Bacteria; kingdom Bacillati; phylum Actinomycetota; class Actinomycetes; order Micrococcales; family Microbacteriaceae; genus Aurantimicrobium; species Aurantimicrobium minutum. The sequence continues at coordinate 794,186 of NZ_AP017457.1, read as the reverse complement.
TTTCGATCTGCCCAAGCCCCGCGAAATTTTTGCATTCCTTGAGGAATACGTCATTGGTCAAGAACCAGCCAAGAAAGCCCTCTCCGTTGCGGTTTACAACCACTACAAGCGCGTGCGCGCTGGTGAGGGTGTTAAGACCGCCGAAGAAAAAGCAAACGAAGTTGAGATTGCCAAGAGCAACATCCTCCTCATTGGTCCCACCGGATGTGGAAAGACCTATCTTGCACAAACTCTTGCTCGCCGTCTGAATGTTCCGTTCGCTGTTGCTGACGCAACATCGCTGACGGAAGCCGGCTATGTCGGTGAAGACGTCGAAAACATTCTTCTCAAGCTCCTGCAGGCAGCTGACTTTGATGTGAAGCGTGCAGAGCAGGGCATCATTTACATCGATGAAATCGACAAGATCTCACGCAAGGCAGAGAACCCCTCGATTACGCGTGACGTATCTGGTGAAGGTGTTCAGCAAGCACTGCTGAAGATTTTGGAAGGCACCGTAGCCTCCGTTCCGCCACAGGGTGGTCGTAAGCACCCCAACCAGGAATTTATCCAGCTGGACACCACCAACGTGCTCTTCATCGTTGCCGGTGCATTCGCAGGGCTGGAAGACATCATTCAGTCCCGTGCAGGTAAGACCGGTATCGGTTTTGGTGCTCCGTTGCAGAGCAAGGATGAAGCACGTGACTTCTTCGCAGAGGTACTCCCGGAAGACCTGCACAAGTTTGGTCTGATTCCTGAGTTCATTGGTCGTCTTCCCGTGATCGCAACAGTGTCGCCACTAGATCGCATTGCACTGATTGACATTCTCACTGAGCCCAAGAACGCACTGGTCAAGCAATACCAGCGCATGTTTGCTCTCGATGACGTTGAGCTTGAATTTGAACCTGCAGCACTGGATGCCATCGCTGACTTGGCCGTAGTGCGCCAGACGGGGGCACGTGGTTTGCGGGCCATCTTGGAGAACGTCCTCGGGCCCATCATGTTCGAAGTTCCCTCAACAGACCAGATTCATAAGGTCATCATCACGGCAGAGTGCGTCACCGAAAATGCTGCGCCGACCGTAGTTCCCCGCTTGAGCTCAGCTGTGATTGAGCCAGAAGAACGCACTGCCTGATAACATTCTTCTAACCTGATTTATTCAGGTGTAAGCGACTGCCGAGCCCGGCCCACGCTTCGCGGACAACTAGGTGTTGTCTTTTTCGCGAAAGTGTCCCGAGGAAAATATGAGCAACGCATCACCGTCCAGTTCTCTTGAATTGAATATTGGCGTGCCCTTTTCTTTTGAGGTTTACCCACCACGCAACCCTGAACTCCGAGATGCACTGCACGAAACCATCCTGGAACTTGCCGCATCTGGTCCAGATTTCATCTCCGTCACCTATGGTGCAGGTGGCTCTTCTCGTGATGCCACCTTGGATTGCGTGAAATTCATTCTGGAAAACACTGATGTTGAGCCGATGGCTCACCTCACCTGTGTTGCTGAGTCCTATCAGGGTGCCAATGAGCTCGTGCGGACATTTCTTGACGCTGGTGTCCGTTCTTTCCTCGCCTTGCGTGGAGACCCACCACAGGGAACGCAGGAAGGCGAGGACTTCCTCGGAGACTTAGGTAGTGCAGCGGAACTTACCCAGCTCATTCACCGTGTTCAAGCAGAACGTGAACCATTCGTGTTCGTGGAAGAACCCAGATGGCATGCCGGTGCAACACGTCTGAGCCAAAAGCGTGAGTTTGTTCGTATTGGTGTTGCTGCATTCCCTAATGGGCATCCTCAGTCACGCTCGAAGACCCAAGACATTGATGTTCTGCTGGCCAAAGAAGCTGCAGGAGCAAACCTGGCCATCACCCAGTTGTTCTTCCACGCTGATGACTACCTCTCCTTCGCTCAGAAGGCGAAGGAGGCAGGCCTGAGCATGCCTATCATTCCGGGCATCATGCCGGTGATTAGCCCAGGACGTTTGCGTCGCATGATTGAGATCTCTGGGGAAGATATGCCCAGTGATTTGGAGATTGCTCTTGAAATTGAGCCCACAGTTGAAGGTCAGCGGGAGATTGGTGTTGAGCACGCAGCGAACTTAGCTCGAGAGCTCATGGCCGGGGGAGCGCCCGGTATTCACTTGTATGCCTTCAACCAAAGCGGACCGGTATTGGATGTTCTGCGTAGGCTCGAAGCCTGAAGATTGAGATAAATAAAAGGCCCGCACGCTGTATTCAGCATGCGGGCCTTTAGTTTGTGGAGGTTTAGACCGAACGAAGAACCGTGACGACCTTGCCCATGATGGTGGCGTGGTCTCCCAGGATTGGTTCGTAGTTGCTGTTGCGAGGAAGCAACCAGGTGTGGCCATCACGTTGACGGAAAACTTTGACAGTTGCTTCATCATCAAGAAGAGCAGCAACCATGTCACCGTTCTCTGCTGTCTGTTGACGGCGCACGACGACGAAGTCACCATCGCAGATTGCTGCGTCAATCATCGACTCACCTTTGACCTTGAGCATGAAGAGCTCACCATCGCCAACAAGCTGGCGAGGCAGCGCCATCGTGTCTTCCGTGTTCTGCTCAGCAGTGATGGGGCCACCTGCGGCAATTTGACCCACCAGTGGGACCTGAACCGCTTCACCTAGAGGGATGATGTTGTCTGCCACAGGAGCGACCTGACGAGGAGTTGATCCCTGGCCGAGAACCTCAAGGGCGCGAGGAAGTTTGGGGTCACGGCGAATGTAGCCACCGAGTTCTAGCTGTTGAAGCTGATAGGTCACACTCGCCAATGAGGACAGACCAACTGCATCCCCGATTTCTTGCATGGAAGGGGGGTAGCTGTTTTGGTCAATGTACGCGGTGATGACGTCGAGGATAAGTTGCTGCTTTGCACTCAGCCCTTTGCGACGTTTGCTTGTGCCAGCTGCTGTCTCAGTCATGGCTTATTCCGATCTGTCTGGGAGTGTTCCAATCCACAAACCGGAATGTCCGTGGTTGGTGATGAACTATCTCCATTACCGAAAGAGTATTCGAAATATGGGAAGAAAACAAACACATATTCGAAAATTCCGCAAGTAATGTCCCAAAAACCTTCAATATCTACTTGACATTGAATGAATACGAATATATCTTCGAAATATATCTTCGAATCGGGTTCTCCCGGCCGAGAGCCCGATTCGAGATAAAACAGGAAAAGGAGAATCTCATGAGCGCAGTACTCGCATTCACCGCACCAATTCACCGCCCCGTCGAACCTGACTACATTGACGAGCCATGCAGCGAAACTGGCAGTGTCCGTAGCTCCGGTCACACTAACAACGTGACTTACGTAAACTTTCTTCCTGCAGCTACCCCCACCACTCGTCTTCGAATCACCAAGCGTGGTCGTCGAGTTCTCACAGCCCTTGTTGCGCTTCCTCTCGTGATCGGCGCCCTCGTCGCGGCACTCAACAGTGGTGGTGCTGTGGCGACTGCTGAAGGTGCATCACAAGACTTCACATATGTGACCTTGTCCTCGGGGGAGACCCTGTGGCACCTCGCTGCTGAAATTGCACCCAACGCTGACCCACGTGACGTTGTGGCAGAGATTGTCTCGCTGAACAACCTAGAAGGTCCTGTACAGGCAGGACAGAAGATCGCTTTACCTGCAGGTTACTAAGTCACATATTCCTGCATTCTTCTTTTCGAACGCCGGCTCCTAGAAGGGGGTCGGCGTTCTTCCTTTCTTTCACGGCTTAAACTGAAGAGGTGACTTCTCTTGACGACCTCCCCATTCGCGACGACCTTCGGGGCCTCAAGCCTTATGGCGCTCCTCAAGAGCACGTGCGCGTGGAGCTCAACGTCAACGAAAACACACACCCCGTACCACCGCAGGTTGTTGAAGACATCATGGGGCGAATTCATATAGCTCTGGGGCGAATCAACCGATACCCAGATCGTGAATTCACCGAACTGCGCAAGGCACTAGCCACATATTTGGGTCACGGGCTGACTGCAGAGAACATCTGGGCGGCAAACGGATCCAATGAGGTCATTCAGCAGTTACTCCAAGCATTTGGTGGTCCTGGCCGCTCGTTGCTGGCATTTCCTCCCACTTACTCCATGCATTCCATCATTGCCTCAGGAACAGGTACGCAGTGGATTCCCGCCCAGCGTGATGCTGACTTTGAGATTTCCCCCGCAACGGCGGTTGCAGCCATCAAGGAACACAAGCCTGACATCGTGTTCTTCTGCACCCCCAACAACCCCACAGGAACCCCTGTCTCGCTAGAAACTATTGCTGCGGCCTATGACGCAACAGATGGCATTGTTTTCGTCGATGAGGCTTATGCCGAGTTTGCGCCTGAAGGTGAGCCCACTGCGTTGACATTGTTGGCTGGTCGTCCACGCCTGGTCATCTCCCGCACCATGAGTAAAGCTTTTGCCTTTGCTGGTGCTCGCTTGGGGTATCTCGCTGCTGATCCTGCTGTGACCGATGCTCTTCGCTTGGTGCGTTTGCCCTACCATCTCTCTGCACTGACGCAGGCAGCTGCGGAAGGAGCACTGGCACACACTCCAGCAATGCTGGCGATGGTCGATGACATTCGTTCTCAACGAGACCGCCTCGTCACTGAGCTCACTGCCCTCGGATACACGCCATATCCCTCAAGTGCGAACTTCGTTCTCTTTGGTGGAGTTCGTCATCCTCAGGATGTGTTTGAGAAACTCCTAGCTCAAGGAATCATCATCCGTGACATCGGTATGCCCCACCACCTACGTGTGACGGCAGGTACGGAAGCAGAAACCACCGAATTCCTGGATGCCCTAGCAGCCATTGACGGCTCGATTAATGGCGCTCTTTAAGCTCCACTAAACTGGAGCTATGACACAGGCACCGCGCATTGCGAGCATTTCTCGCACCACGAGCGAGTCAAGCATTGAACTCACCATCAATCTTGATGGCAGTGGTGTGAGCAACATCGAGACCACTGTTCCTTTCTTTGACCACATGCTCACGGCGTTTGCAAAGCACTCTCTCTCAGATCTAACTGTCAAGGCTTCTGGTGACACTCACATTGATGTTCACCACACCGTTGAAGACATCGGTATTTCTCTGGGTCTGGCGATTCGTGAAGCGCTGGGGGATAAAGCCGGTATTTCTCGCTTTGGTGACGCACTCGTTCCGTTAGACGAATCCCTCGTTCAGGCGGTTGTTGACATCTCTGGACGCCCATTCCTGGTGCACTCTGGTGAACCTGCAGGATTTGAATTCCACCTCATTGGTGGCCACTTCACCGGTTCCATGGTTCGTCACGTTTTCGAAGCAATTACCTTCAACGCGGGTCTTACTACTCACATCACAGTTTTGAACGGTCGTGACCCTCACCACATTGCTGAGGCAGAGTTCAAGGCGTTTGCTCGTGCATTCCGTCAGGCCAAAGCACTTGACCCACTCGTGCAGGGAATTCCCAGCACGAAGGGTGCTCTGTGACCCAAAAATCCGTCGTTGTTTTCGACTACGGCACGGGAAACATTCACTCCGCAATCAAAGCGGTAGAGCTTGCAGGAGCAAAGGTCGAACTGACGCGCGATAAAACCAAATGTGCTGAGGCAGATGGTCTTCTCGTTCCCGGTGTTGGGGCTTTTGCTGCCGTGATGGAAGCACTCAACACAGTTGACGGCGGAGAAATCATTGAACGTCGCCTTGCAGGGGGCCGTCCAGTGATGGGCATCTGTGTGGGTATGCAGATTATGTTTGCCAATGGTCTTGAAGGTGGCGTTGATACGCCTGGCCTCGGTGAGTGGGATGAGACAGTCCACAAGCTTGATGCGCCGATTCTTCCCCACATGGGGTGGAACACGGTTGAGGTAGGCCAAAACTCGAAACTCTTCAAGGGTATCGAGAATGAGCGCTTCTACTTTGTGCACTCCTACGGTGTCACGGAATGGAACCTGGACGTCATTCCGCCCTTCCCACAACCATCGGTCACCTGGGCCGAGCATGGCCAACGCTTTATTGCTGCGGTTGAAAATGGTCCACTCGTTGCAACCCAATTCCATCCAGAAAAGTCCGGCGAAGCAGGTATTCAGCTGTTGCGCAACTGGCTCGAAACTCTCTAACACTGACATAAGGAACATCTCATGACTGCGCCAATTCTTGAACTTCTGCCTGCTGTTGATGTTGCCGAAGGCAAAGCTGTCAGACTCACTCAGGGTGCGCTGGGAACCGAAACGGACTTTGGTGACCCCGTTGATGCTGCCTCCGATTGGGCTCAGCAGGGAGCTGAATGGATTCACCTCGTCGATCTCGACGCAGCTTTTGGACGTGGTGAAAACCGCGCCTTGCTCCGTCGTGTGATCGTCGAAGTCCCCGGAGTGAAGATTGAACTCTCCGGTGGCATTCGCGATGATGCATCTTTGGAATCTGCCCTTGAAAGTGGAGCGACCCGTGTCAACCTCGGAACTGCAGCACTGGAAAACCCAGAATGGGCCGCTTCAGCAATAGCGCGCTATGGTGACCAGATCGCAGTGGGTTTGGATGTTCGCGGTGAGACGTTAGCAGCCCGTGGCTGGACTCAAGAAGGTGGAAACCTCTGGGATGTTCTTGCCCGCTTAGAAGACGCCGGCTGTGCTCGCTACGTTGTTACCGATGTCACACGCGATGGCATGCTCAACGGCCCCAACCTCGAGTTACTCACTGCCATCACGCAGAAGACGGGTAAGCCCGTTGTGGCCTCTGGTGGAATTGCCAGCCTTGATGATCTTGTTGCTCTGCGTTCACTGGTTCCACTGGGCGTTGAAGGTGCGATTGTAGGTAAAGCGCTTTATGCTCACAAGTTCACACTTGAACAAGCAATCACTGTTGCGTACAAGTAGCTCTCCTAGGTAAGTTGATGTCCCATTCCCACGACAGTCACATGTTCGGTTCAACCGATCACGCAGACTCTGCGGGGCAGCCCTGGGAAGGGCGTGAATTTGAAGCCAACCCTTTCGCTGATGACAATGGTGAAATCTCTGAGGAATTAGCTGGAGCGCTGAACACTTTTCGTTCTCTTGGCTTGGAAGACCCTCTTCGCGCTGAGGCTCTTATTGGAGTTATTGATGCGATCCGTTCCACACGTTTCCTAATCCCTTTGCTTGCTGAGGCTGGAGATGTTGGCGTCAACGCTGTTGGTCTTGTAGTTGATAAGACTCAAGAGCTTGCGATTGTCACCGTGGAAGGGCCTCAGGGGCAACGAGTATTGCCCGTATTTACGAGCGTTGCCGCTTTACAGCTGTGGAATCCTCAAGCTAGACCTGTGCCCGTAGAAGCCAGACGTGCCGCATTGGCTGCAGCCGCTGATGGTGCGCAGTGGATTGTCATTGACCCACAATCTCCAACAGAACTCATTCTGCGCAGACCGGTCATTGCTGCTATCGCTCAGGATTTATCGTGGCAACCTGCATATCTGGATCTTGAAGTTCAGCAGGCATTCAACGCATCTCTAGCGGGACAAGACGTCGTCAAAACCATCACGTTGTTGGCGGGAGACCCTGACGCTCGCGGAATGAGTGAAGACCTCATCGTTCAGATTGGATTGCCACCACTGCTGAGTTCTGAGCAGATTCAAGACGTAGTTTCGCTTTTGTCCACGCGCTGGGCTCAGGATGAAACCATTGCATTGCGGGTCGACTCAATGAAGCTTCAGCTCACTCCAGTGAACTAAATGATTACCAAAGGAACCCGGCCCTATACAGGCTGAGTTTCTCTGGTAAGTGTAGTGATGGAAACGTGGCGCTTTCGCGAGATCGCAACAGCCGTTACCGCAATTGCTCCGAGTGTCCACAACACCATTGCAGTGATGGCACCTGCGAATCCAGACACCTGCCCATCACTGATGATGGCCTGCAACGCAGTTACCGCTTCTGTAGCTGGTGTATAGCCCAGGATGCTATCGAGTATCTGTGGCACCGTTGAGATTACGCCTGTGACTAGGATAAGAATTCCAACCGCAAGTGAGACCAGGCGGCCAAAACCGCCCAATACGGCAACTAGAGCTTGGTTGGTTGCTGTAAATGCCAGGCTGATGAGCGCTGATACCAGTGTGATCGAGACCCATTCCGCAACGTCGTAGCCTTGCGCGAAAGCAATCACGGTTGCTACCGCAACCGCTTGCAAAATCGCTGCCACGGCAGGGATTCCGTAGGCACGGGTTGCTAGCGAGAGTGAGGATCGAGTTGATTCAAGTACACGCAGCGGAATGGCTCTAAGCACAATGAAGATGGCAAGTGCGCCCAGCCAGAGTGAAAACACCACATACAGGGGAGTGCTGTTAGCGCCGAAGGTGAGCCCGCCACCGTTCTTGATTCCTACCGGGGCAGTAACAAGATCAGCCAGAGTGCTGACTTGATCCTCGGTGTAGGTCGGGATGTTGGAAATAGCCTCATCGAGTCCGTCTGCAAGCTTCTGAGAACCATCGCCCAGCGCACTCGCACCAGAAGCGATGCCGCTCACTCCGGTAGCGATACCTGAGCTACCTGCAGCAAGGTCACTAATGCCTGTTGAAAGCGCAGGCATTCCACCAGCTAGTGCCGAGGTTCCAGTTGAGAGGCCCGAAGTTCCTTGAGCAACGCCCGCAGCTAGAGGAACTAGCTGTTGTGACAGAGTTCCACTAATCGTGTCTAGTCCGCCACAATATTGCTGATTGTTGCTGGTAACAGCAAGACAGGTGTTCCCTGAAAGTGCAGCCAGACCCCCGGCGGTTTGGCCTAGTGCTCCAGACAACTGCTGCGCATAGCCATCTGTTGTTGCTGCTCCGTTGGCAAGCTGTTGCGTTTGTGAAGGAAGCTGAGAGGTCTGAGCGTTCAGTGCCCACATTCCTGATGAGAAAGTGGAGGCTCCGGTTGCTAACTGGTTTGCACCATCTGCGAGGGCATAAATTCCCTTGGTCAGTTCATCTGAACCATTTGCTGCTTCAGATAAACCAGTGCTCAGGTCACTGAAGCCAAGTAATACACGCTCCAAATAGAGTGAGGTGAGTTGCTGGTTCATGAGGTTCACAGCCGTTGAGGTAATTGCTGTAGTGATTGCGTCATCTACGAGTCGGCTCTTGTTGCTGGTTGTCACCTCAATCAACGCCTGGGTGGCATCTGTGGCATTACCCATCGCCGAGGTGGCAACCTTGGAGAAGTTCTCGGGGATGGTTACCGCAGCAACATAGGTTCCGTTCTCAAGGCCTTTCTTAGCGCCTGATTCATTTGTGATGACCCAGTCATAGTTGGTGTCTGAGCCGTCTCCTTCAACCAACCCCGCAGTCAAGAGGCGTCCCAGTGGTGTGATCTGGCCATTGACGGTGACGGGCTCATCGTTATTGACGATGGCTGCCTTGACTCGGTCGAGGCGTTCTGTGGGGTTCCACAGTCCCCACATCAACCCACCAACGACAATGAGGGGAACAAAGATCAACCCGATCACGACAAGAAGTTTGGGCTTGCTTTCGGTTTGACCGCTGAGTCTGGTGAATAACGAAGCCATGTTTATGCCTGCACTTTCTTGCGTGGGGACGACGCATTGTCGAGATCAAGTACCTGAGCATCTACGCGAGCACTGAGGAAGCTACCCCAAGTTTCAACGGGCATGTCATCGGTGGTGCCAACCAAGACTGTGAGGGGCCGGCCCGACTGTGCTGCAGTTTCGCGAGCGGCTGCGAGAGCATCTGCCACCGCGTAACGTTCGCTTTCAGCGGTGAGGAAGTCGATGTTGTCCAAGATGATGATCTGTGGTTTTTCCGAGGAGGCATCTTCGATGGCTTCGACGGTGTTGCGGTTGGCGTGAGTGGATACATCAATCAGTGCAACGCGCGAACGCACTGCTCCAGAACGAACTGGCAGGACCATGTTGGCAACTTTGAGCTTTCCGGTTTCGATATCCAAACGTCCGCTGAGTGCCAACAGAAGTGCCGAGGTGGCAATCTTGTCACTCCCGGTCACAAACAGGGTTGTTCCTGCAGGAAGGGTAAATGAAAGTTTGCGGAAGTAGGAGCGGGAACCTTCTGCATTGGTCAGGCCAATATCTTCTGCAGCAATAGCGAGGTTCTTATCGCCTGGCCAGTTAGCCAGCTCAAGTTCGTGCTGAACGCCCTCACCCTCCACATCAAAGTGGGGGAGCACGCGATCAAGCCACTTGGGCATATACCAGGCTTTATCGCCCAATAGCTGCATCACGGCAGGAACAAACGTCATGCGCACGATAAAGGCATCAACGAAGATACCCACTGCCAGAGCTAACGAGATGCCTTTCATGTTGACATCTCCCTCGGGGACGAAGGCGGCAAAGACAGCAAACATAATCACGGCAGCAGCAGTGACAACCTTTGCGGAGCCCACGAATCCAGTCACAATCGACTTGCGAGCTTTACCTGAGTGGACGTAGTCCTCACGCATGCGAGCAACCAAGAACACTTCGTAGTCCATGGCCAGACCGAACAAAATACCCATCACAATAATCGGCATAAAGCTCAAAATTGGACCTGGGCGGTCGATATGGATGAGGCTCGCTCCCACGCCTTCTTGCATCACAAGCGTGACAACACCAAAGGCGGCAACAACACTAAACAGGTAGCCCACAGCTGCTTTGATGGGCACCCAGATGGAGCGGAAGACCATCGTGAGCAAAATCAGCGACAGACCCACCACCACAATTCCAAATGGGAGCAGTGCGTTACCGAGGCGTTCCGACACATCGATACCACTTGCGGTGAAGCCTGTCACAGCCAGGTCAACACCATATTTGTCCTGGAAGTAATTGTGTTTGTCACGAATGGCCTGAACGAGCGCTTTCGTCTCTTCAGAAGCAGGAGCCCCCTCGGGGATGACTTGAATAATGCCTGTGTCGGCGGTCATGTTGGGGGTTGCAAGTGGAACGGCAGCAACACCAGGAATCTTTTCCAGTTCTGTCTTGAGATCATCCATTAATCCCAGTGGGTCAGTGCTGGTAACGATGGTTCCGGTGACGAGTAGGGGTCCGTTGTATCCTTCCCCAAAGTTTTCGGCAACAAGGTCGTAGGTGATTCGAGACCGGTCAGTGGGGGCATTTGACCCCGCATCCGGTAAAGCTAGGCGAAGATTCAGGGCAGGGAGTGCGACGACTGTAATCACGGCAACAACGGCCAGAATTGTCACAACAGGGAAACGTGTGACGCCAGTAACCCAGCCCAGGAAGAAGCGGTTGGGCGTGTGGGCCTTGGCTTCGGCCTTTTTCGTTTTCTTTGGCTTGGGGCGCAAGCGCTCGCCGGCAAAGCCCAACAGTGCAGGAATAAGTGTGATGGAAATCACGACAGCTACACCGACCCCGACGGCAGCGGCCACACCCATCGTGGTGAGGAATGGTATGCCTGCAATTCCCAGACCAACCAGGGCAATCATCACAGTCAAACCGGCAAAGATCACCGCTGAGCCAGCAGTTCCTGTGGCCCGAGCAGCTGCTTCTTCGGGGGTGTCACCCTTACGAAGTTCGTCTTGATGCCGGGAAATAATGAATAAGGCGTAGTCGATACCCACAGCCAGGCCCAGCATGAGCGCAAGCATGGGGGTTGTGGAAGTGACCTTAGCGAAGGCGGTTGCCAAGAAGATCAGGGCAATAGAGATTCCCACACCTAAAAGCGCAGTAATCAGGGGCATTCCAGCAGCTAAGAACGAGCCAAAGGTGAATACCAAGACAACCAGGGCCACGCCCACCCCAATGAGTTCGGTGGCTGTCACGGTGGGCATACTCTGGCTGTATATCTGACCACCGAGAGAAACGGTGCTTCCCTCCGGCAGATCAGCTTTGAGTTGCTCAGTTGCTTTTTCTAACTCTGCAAGTGACGCGTCGGTTATTTCTGCCGTGGGTCCAGAAAATTGGATGCTGATCAGGCCAGCTTTGTCATTGTTGCTAATCGCCCCGTTGATGCGCTCATTAAAGGGAGAGGTTGCGTTATCAATCTGGGGGAGAGTTGCCATGTTGTCGGCAGCAGCATTGAGTGCGTCTTCATAGGTTGGGTCAGTGATGAACTGCCCGTCAGCTGCCACCACGATGATTTGTGCCGAGGCACCACTGACTTGGGGGAATGTGGTGCTCAAGGAATCCAAAGCAGCTTGTGACTCGGTTCCGGGAATGCTGATGCTGTTATCGAGCCCTTTGTTGAAGACCGCGGCGGCACCACCAATGGCAACAAGTATGACCAGCCAGGAAACGAGAACGAGGCGGCGTGAACGATAGGCCCAACGTCCCAGCGAATACAGCAAAGATGACATGACTGCCCTTGTTGTCAGGCGACTGCCGGTGATCAGCCGGTGCCGCGCGGAAGAAATACACTTCGATACACCGGTGTATCCGATACATCAGTGTATCCTTAATTTCATGGGGACCACAACCGAAGCAGAGAACAAACCTGCAGAGTCTGCGCGGCGACAAAAAACGCGCGAACGCCTGATGGATGCTGCCTTTGAAGTCTTCTCAGAAGTGGGCATTCACGCCGCTACTGTCGAAATGATCACCGAACGAGCAGATTTCACCCGCGGAGCTTTTTACTCCAATTTCGACACGAAGGAAGAACTGTTCCTCGCGCTTGCCGAACGCGGCTACAACGAACGGCTTGAACTTCTGCGAGCCAGCGTGGCAAACATCGATGTCATCATGCCTACGCTGCTTGAACAAAATCCTGGATCACTCACTGCAACCGAGCTCGGACCCATCGTGGCAAGCTTCCTGGAACAGCAGGGGGATAACCGGTTATGGTTCCTCTTCCAGTCCGAGTTGAGACTGCTCGCGATGCGAGATCCAGAGGTAGGGAAGCTTTTTCTCCAGCAAAAGCATGCTGCCGATCAAGAATTTGGAAACATCATCGCCGCAGCATTTACCGCGGTAGGCATCACGCCAGCCATAGAGTCTGTAGAACTTGCCATCGTGCTGATGAACACCTATGAGGCGTCACTGCAAGAGGCCATCATGGCAGGCGGAGACAAGGTTCAAGAACGTGCGCATGAGCTGTTCATGCAACGCATGCTTGGCCTGATTAGTCAACTAGCTAGCTAGTTAACGGGCCCGGTCCACTTTTCCCCAGGGCCCTTGCCAATTTCATCAGGGATGGGGGAAGCCTCGCGGAAGGCAAGCTGCAACGAACGCAGACCGTCGCGGAGGGGACGAGCATGAGAATCACTGATGTCAGGAGCCGCTGCAGTTACCAGACCGGCGAGAGCATTGATGAGTTTGCGAGCTTCGTCGAGATCAGTCAGTGACTTGGCATCTGGACCTTCGGCCAGGCCGCACTTGATGGCAGCTGCACTCATCAGGTTGACGGCAACCTCCACAATCACCTCGATTGCGGGGACTTCGGCAATGTCAAGAACGGCCTTACGAAGGGCGTCGTTCTGGTCGCTTTCGCTCACAATGTATTCCTCTGCTAGGCTTATGCAGGTTTCTTAGCTCACGCCAAGAAATTGAAAGAGGAGATAACTCCCACCCGTAACCCGCAACATCAGGTTACTGGGTTCTTGCACTCCGCTTCGTTCAGCTCGCTGAGCAAGTAGGTTAGGGTGCCGCAAGGAACATTCTTTGCGTCGTGTTTATGCGGATGTCAATCTGCTTTGCGCGTAAGACTCCTCTTTCTCCCCGAATAAGGGTTTTGAGAAATAACAAGGAGCACCGCATTAGCGATCCACGTACAAACGACCGTATCCGCGTCCCAGAAGTTCGCCTCGTTGGTCCCAACGGCGAGCAGGTAGGTGTCGTGGCGATCGATGTTGCCCTTCGACTTGCGCAGGAGGCTGACCTCGATCTCGTTGAGGTTGCTCCCGAAGCTAAGCCGCCAGTGGCCAAGATCATGGACTACGGAAAGTTCAAGTACGAAGCTGCGCAGAAGCTCAAGGAAGCCCGTCGTAACCAGGCCAACACCATCCTCAAAGAGGTTCGTTTCCGCCTGAAGATCGACGTTCACGACTATGAAACCAAGAAGAAGCGCGCGATTGGCTTCCTCAACGACGGTGACAAAGTCAAAGCCATGATTCTTTTCCGCGGTCGTGAGCAGTCACGTCCAGAGCAGGGAGTTCGTTTGCTTCAGAAGTTCGCTGAAGAAGTTGCCGAATACGGAACCGTTGAATCTAGCCCAACCATCGATGGCCGCAACATGGTCATGGTTATTGGCCCGCTGCGTAGCAAGTCAGAAGCCAAAGCAGAGCAGAACGCGAAGCGTGATGCGAACAAGCGTGCTGACAAGCGTTCAGAGGCCAAATCTGGTGAATCTGTTCTCGCTGTTGAAGATGACAAGGCAAACGCCGTCAAGGTCGTTGAGGCTGAGGTTCTTGCCCCAGCCAAGAAGGCCCCCGCTGCGAAGGCAGCCCCCAAGAAGTCCACCAAGTCGGTCTCAGACGAGCTCGACGACTAATAGACCCGCTTTCCCACAACTGGGATAAGTGAAACCCCCAAGGAGATCCAATGCCAAAGATGAAGACCCACTCCGGGTCCAAAAAGCGCTTCAAGGTAACCGGTACCGGCAAGCTCAAGAAGCAGCAGGCCGGCATGCGTCACAACCTCGAAGTTAAGTCCGGAAAGCGTAAGCGCAGCCTCAACCACGACGAGGTTCTTTCTCCAGCTGACTCCAAGGTAATCAAGAAGCTTCTCGGTCTGTAATCGGCTGAGCGAAAACTAAAAGGATAAGAACATGGCAAGAGTAAAAAGAGCCGTCAACGCTCACAAGAAGCGTCGCGTCATCCTCGAGCGCGCCTCCGGTTACCGTGGACAGCGTTCACGCCTGTACCGCAAGGCTAAAGAGCAGGTCATCCACTCGCTCGTTTACAGCTACCGTGACCGTCGTGCCCGCAAGGGTGACTTCCGTCGCCTGTGGATTCAGCGCATCAACGCAGCAAGCCGTGCAAACGGACTGACCTACAACCGTTTCATCCAGGGCCTCGCTCTGGCTGACATCCAGGTTGACCGTCGCATGCTTGCGGAGATTGCAGTGTCTGATCCTGCAACTTTCACCAAGTTGGTTGAAGCAGCACGCAAGGCACTTCCTGCAGATACTTCTGCACCAAAGGCAAAGGCCTAAGGAAACATCATGCTCGACAACCCCCGCGCTCCTCGCGTGAAGGCGGTTGCGAAGCTAGCCACGAGGGGAGCCCGGTCCGAGACCGGGCTCTTCCTCTTGGAAGGCCCGCAAGCCGTCGCCGAGGCGTTGGCATACCGCCCGCAACTGATTGTGGAGCTCTATGCCACGCCCACCGCGTTAGAGCGTTACCAAGACATCGCAGCAACTGCTGTGGATGCGGGGGTTGACGTTGAGTTCGTCTCTGAAGAGGTCCTCGCCACGATGGCGGATACAGTCACACCGCAAGGATTCATTGCGGTTGTGCACCAGTTCCCCACAGCGCTGAAAGACATTTTTGCTGAAGATCCCAAGCTGATCGTCATTCTTGAAGAAGTTCGTGATCCAGGTAACTTGGGCACCATTATTCGAGTGGCAGATGCTGCCGGTGCTGACGGAGTGATTTTGACTGGCCGTTCAGTGGACCTGTACAACCCCAAAGTTGTGCGTTCCACCACGGGTTCTCTCTTCCACCTGCCCATCACGGTGGACGTGGAGCTAGAGAACGTGCTTCCTTATGTTCGTGAAGCCGGCCTGCAACTTCTTGCTGCCGACATCAAGGGAGAGGATCTTGTCCTTGCTCGCTCACACGGGGTATTAGATGCTCCCACTGCGTGGTTATTTGGCAATGAGGCCCGTGGTTTGAGCGACGAACACTTTGCCCTGGCAGAAAAAGCCATCACCGTTCCTATCTACGGTGATGCTGAATCCATGAATTTAGCTACAGCAGCTGCTGTGCTGATCTACGAGAGCGCGTTTGCTCACAACAAGGCCTAGGCCTGTCGAGTGAGTAAGAGCTCGCTCCCAACATAAAATTGAGAACTGTGTCTGCACCTACTGAAATCACTGAAGCCGCTGTCGCGGCTGCGGTCAACGACGCCCTGACAGCTATCAGTGCTGCCGTCGATTCCGCAGCCCTCAAAGCTGTCCGCACTGCACATCTTGGGGAGTCTTCGACTCTCGCTCAGCTCAATGCCCTGATGAAGGATGTTCCAGCTGATCAGAAAGCTGCAGCAGGAAAACTCGTTGGGCAGGCACGTGCTGAAGTGAACCAAGCATTTACCGCTCGCGAAGAGGCCATTGTTCGTGAAGAGCAGACTGCCCAGCTTGCTGCTGAAAAGGTCGATGTTACCGCTGCCGCATCACGATGGAGCGCTGGGGGCCGTCACCCACTCATGCTTTTGCAGCAAAGTATCTGTGATGCATTTGTGGGTATGGGCTGGGAAATCGCCGAAGGCCCTGAGCTTGAAGGTGAATGGTTCAACTTTGATGCCTTGAACTTTGACGCAGATCACCCTGCACGTGCAATGCAAGACACCTTCTTTGTCGAACCTGTTGATTCTCATCTCGTCCTGCGCACCCACACCTCTCCAGTACAGGTGCGCTCCATGCTCGAGCGCGAAGTTCCTATCTATGTGCTGGCTCCTGGTCGTGTTTATCGCACCGACGAACTTGATGCCACCCACACTCCTGTGTTTACTCAGGTTGAAGGATTGGCCGTGGATAAGGGTTTGACCATGGCTCACCTGCGTGGGACCCTGGAGCATGCTGCACGCATCATGTTCGGTGAGGGCGCCAAGATTCGCCTGCGCCCCAATTACTTCCCCTTTACGGAGCCCTCCGCTGAGCTAGATGTTTGGCACCCCACTTTTGCTGGTGGTGCCCGCTGGATCGAGTGGGGTGGCTGCGGTATGGTCAACCCCAACGTATTACGCTCTGCCGGCATTGATCCTGAGGTGTATTCCGGTTTTGCTTTCGGTGTTGGTGTTGAGCGCACCCTCATGTTCCGCAATGACGTCAGTGACATGCATGACATGGTCGAAGGCGATGTTCGCTTCAGTCAGCAGTTTGGAATGGTGGTCTGATGCGCGTCCCACTGAATTGGTTAGCTGAATATGTTGACCTTGCTTCTGACATCACACCTGAGCAGGTTCAAGCAGATCTGGTCAAGGTTGGTTTCGAAGAAGAAGACATTCACGGCGGAGACATTTCTGGTCCCATCGTTGTGGGTGAAGTTCTTGAATTCACTCCCGAAGAACAAAACAACGGCAAGACAATTCGCTGGTGCCAGGTTCGTGTTGCACCAGATGGGCAGCTTGCAGCCGATGGCGGCGATGCCATCCACGGCATTGTTTGTGGAGCAAGCAATTTCTTTGTCGGAGACAAGGTTGTTGTGACCCTGCCAGGTGCTGTTCTCCCTGGGCCATTCCCCATTGCCGCGCGCAAGACCTATGGTCACGTCTCTGACGGCATGATGGCCTCGGCAAAGGAACTGGGTCTCGGCGAAGGTCACGATGGCATCATTCGTTTATCCGAGATGGGTCTCGACCCCGAGGTGGGCACCGATGCTCTTGAGCTCTTGGGCCTCTCAGAAGCTGCCGTAGAGATCAATGTCACCCCAGACCGCGGATATGCTTTCTCAATTCGTGGTGTTGCTCGCGAATACGCACACTCAACTGGTGCTGCTTTCCGCGATCCTGCAACTGAGGTCATCACTGCTCGCGGTGTGACCGAAGTCAAGACTTTTGCAACCGAATTTCCGGTTTCCGTCGATGACACGGCACCTATTCGTGGTCGCGTGGGCTGCAATGTCTTCGCTACCCGTATTGTGCGCGGTATCGATGCCACAGCTCCCACGCCATCGTGGATGGTTTCTCGTCTGAAACTTGCCGGTATTCGTTCCATCTCCCTTCCAGTCGATATCTCTAACTACGTCATGATCGAGACTGGTCAGCCCAACCATGCCTACGATCTCGACAAGCTTTCTGGTGACATCCTTGTTCGCCGTGCAGCTCCGGGAGAGAAAATCATTACCCTCGATGAAGCAGAGCGCACTCTCGATGTGGAAGACCTCCTGATTACCTCAGGTGGTAAACCTGTTGGTCTTGCTGGCGTGATGGGTGGTGCAAACACCGAAATCTCAGACGAAACCACCAACGTCCTGATTGAGGCAGCAAACTTCGACCCCGTTTCTATCGCTCGATCTGCACGTCGACACAAGCTATCTTCGGAGGCATCTAAGCGTTTTGAGCGCGGTGTTGACCCGGAGATTGCTGCCGTGGCAGCTGGACGAGTTGCTCAACTGCTCGTGGAGTTTGCCGGTGGGGAGATCGTGGATGAAGGTTCCTACTTCAACCACTTTGCAGCGCCTGTTGCTATTGAACTTCCCGCAGGTTTCGTCACCAACCTCATCGGGTTGGAATACACCGATGCCCAGATTGAATCCTCGTTGACAGAAATCGGGTGTGAAGTTGTCAAGGAAGGTAGCGGTTTCATTGTTACCCCGCCAACCTGGCGCCCCGATCTGACCGATAAGTGGACTCTGGCAGAAGAAGTTGCACGCATAATCGGATACCACCTGATTCCTGCTGAACTTCCTGTTGCTCCTCCAGGCCGCGGATACACCGTTGCCCAGGATGTGCGTCGTCGCGTCTCCAACACCCTGGCGGCAACAGGACACACTGAAGTTTTGAGCTACCCATTCTTCGATGAAGAAACAAATAACCTCTTTGGTTCTGCTGTGGAGGCGAGTGTTCCTCAGGTTCGTTTGGCAAACGCTTTGGATGCTACTCAGGGGTGGATGCGGACCTCCTTGTTACCGGGTCTCATCGCTACTGCAGCCCGCAATCGCTCACGTGGACTTAACGATTTAGCTCTGTTTGAAACAGGCTTGGTATTCCTACCCGAACCTGGAAAAACCTACGGTCAAGAGGTTGTTGCCGGAGGCGTACGACCTGCGCCGGAAGTTGAAGCTGCCCTCTACGCAGGAATTCCACCACAACCTCGCTACATCTCTGGCCTTTATGTTGGAGATGCGCTGACCAAGCAAGTTGGGCAAAAAGCTGTTGCCTACAGTTGGCAAGATGCTCTCACTGCAGTTCAACAAATTGCTCTAGGTGCAGGTGTTCAAATCTCCGTCCGCCAAGGAAGTCACAAGGCCTTCCATCCTGGCCGCACTGCTGAACTCCTCCTCGGCGGCGAAGTTATTGGGTATGCCGGTGAACTCCTGCCCTCAATCGCTGAAGAAGCACATCTTCCTCGGACTGTGGCAGCGTTCGAACTGAACCTGGATGCAGTTTCTGCGGCAGCAGGTGTACCACACACGGCTGTTGACGTGAAGACAATGCCTGCTGCTACTCAAGACTTGTCGCTCGTCGTCGACGAGAGTATTCCAGCTGCAGATGTTCGTGCTGCCGTTATCGAGGGTGCGGGAGAACTTCTTGAGAGCGCCACACTTGTGGATGTCTACCAAGGCACAGGAATTCCTGAAGGGCAGCGCTCCTTGACCTTTGCCTTGCGTTTCAGGGCTCTTGACCGCACACTCACTGCTGCTGAGGCAACCTCGTCTAAAGAGGCGGGTGTTGCGCTCGCAGCATCGCGCTTTGGCGCGACTATTCGTGAGTAGTTCTTGGACCGTTCGGCCCAAAGTTCAATAACTGGTTGAAGGTTTTAGATAGAGTTATCTAATGACATACTCGGTTGCCATTGCTGGAGCCAGCGGTTATGCCGGTGGCGAGGTACTACGTTTGCTCGCAGACCACCCCGAGTTTGAGGTGCGCACGGTTACAGCTCACTCCAATGCTGGCCAGCGTCTGGTTGATGTGCAGCCTCATCTACGCAGCTATGGCAATCTCGTCTTGCAGGACACCACCGCGGAAATTCTTTCCGGCCACGATGTTGTTTTTCTTGCACTGCCTCACGGCTCCTCTGGTGCCCTGGCCACACAGCTCAGTGCTGAGACTCTGGTCATTGACTGTGGTGCTGATCACCGTCTTGAAGACAAAGAAGACTGGGATGCATTTTATGGGGGAGAGTTCAACTCTGCCTGGACTTATGGCATTCCTGAGCTACCGCTGTCTTCTGGATCACAGCGTGACTATTTGGTAGGAACCAAGCGCATTGCTGCGCCAGGGTGTAATGCGTCCGCCATCTCCTTGGCTATTGCCCCCGGTGTGAAGGCAGATCTCATTGAAGCGGTGGACATTGTCTCCGTCTTGTCTGTGGGGCCCTCTGGTGCAGGTAAATCTTTGAAAGTGAACTTGCTTGCCAGCGAAATTATGGGATCGGCGTCGGCATATTCCGTCGGCGGCACCCACCGTCACACCCCTGAAATTGAACAAAATCTGCGCAAGGCAGGTGCTGTTGAAGCATCCGTGTCCATGACACCAGTGCTCGTCCCTATGGCTCGCGGCATCTTGGCCACAACAACTGCGCGTGTGAAACCAGGCGTCACACTTGAGAAGTTGCATGCAGCATGGAGTGCAGCGTATGCCAATGAACCATTTGTCCAGGTTCTCCCTCTGGGTGAATTCCCTCGCACTGCAGACACCCTGGGCGCCAACACCTGTTTGATGGGACTGGCCCTGGATGAAAATGCGGGCCGTGTCGTCGTCATTAGTGCCCTGGATAACCTCACCAAGGGAACAGCCGGAGCAGCCATCCAGTCGGCAAATATTGCTTTAGGTATTGAAGAAACCACCGGTTTAACCATGAATGGAGTAGCCCCGTGAGCGTAACCGCTGCAGCAGGCTTTAGCGCCGCAGGTGTGGTGTGTGGGTTAAAGTCCACCAGGAAGAAAGATTTCGCCATGGTGCGCAATCTTGGACCACTGAAATCTGCAGCTGCTGTGTTTACCTCCAACCGCTGCAAAGCCAACCCTATTTTGTGGAGCCAGCAGGTTATGGCTGACCCTGTAGTGGAAGCGATTGTCTTGAACTCTGGCGGGGCGAACTGCTACACCGGTGCGCGCGGCTTCCAGACTACTCATGAGACCGCAGAGGCTGTCGCTGAACGGCTGGAAGTTTCCGCAGGAGATGTTCTCGTGTGTTCTACCGGTCTCATCGGAGAACAGCTTGATCTTGACAAGCTCAAGACCGGGGTCTGGGATGCTGGGCTCGCTGTGCTCTCAGATGCCGGAACAACCGAGCAGGCCGGAATCGATGCTGCCGAAGCCATCATGACCACTGATTCTGTTCCAAAGCTCTCGGTTTCAACCGGTGCGGGCTATACCATCGGCGGTATGGCCAAAGGTGCCGGCATGTTGGCCCCGGGCTTGGCCACCATGCTGGTGGTCATTACGACAGACGCGGTCTTGACTAGCGAACAACTCGACACTGCACTGCGTGCATCAACACGTGTCACCTTTGACCGTCTGGACTCAGACGGATGTATGTCCACCAATGACCAAGTAACGTTGCTTGCTTCGGGAGCATCGGGTGTTGAACCTGAAATCTCGGAATTTACGGCACGTCTGACCGAACTCTGTCGTGATTTGGCCCTACAACTCCAACGCGATGCAGAAGGCGCCAGTCACGACATTCACATCACGGTTTCTGGCGCGGTCTCGGAAGAGGATGCTGTAGATGTCGCACGTGCAGTCAGCCGTTCCAACCTGTTCAAGGCAGCGATTTTCGGTAACGACCCTAACTGGGGACGAGTTCTAGCTGCGGTGGGAACTACCTCGGCAGTCTTTGACCCCTACAACATCGATGTCAGCTTCAATGGGGTGCAGGTGTGCACCGCTGGTGAGCCTGATCAGTCACGTGAATTAGTAGATCTCACACCTCGTGAAGTAGATATTCGCATTGAACTCCACAGTGGTCCTGCCACCGCCACAATTTGGACGAATGATCTCACCCACGATTACGTGCACGAAAACAGCGCCTACGCGAGCTAAAGAATTCAAGGATTTTGTTATGACCCAAATGCGTGAAGAAGACGCCGCAGCAACCATCAAAGCTGCCACGCTCATTGAGTCACTGCCGTGGCTCAAGAAGTTCAATGATCAAATCATTGTCGTGAAGTTTGGTGGCAACGCCATGGTGAGTGAAGAGCTCACACGGGCTTTTGCCGAAGACATGGTGTACCTGCGCACCGTTGGAATTAAGCCTGTCGTTGTGCACGGTGGCGGCCCCCAGATCACCAAGATGCTCGAGCGTTTGGGCATCGAAAGCGAATTTCGTGGTGGATATCGTGTGACCAGTCCTGAAGCAATGGATGTTGTGCGCATGGTGCTTACTGGTCAAGTGTCGCGTGATTTAGTTGGCCACATGAACGAACACGGTCCGCTTGCTGCATCAATCTCTGGTGAAGATGCGGGTCTGTTTGTCGGCGAGCGTCGAGGTGTTGAAATCGACGGCGAAATGGTTGACCTCGGTCTTGTAGGAGACGTGGTTGATGTGGATCCAGAGGCAGTTCATGCGCTCATTGATGCTGGCCGTATCCCTGTTGTTTCTTCCATCGCCCCCGATAAGGACACCCCTGGTCAGTCACTCAACGTAAATGCTGACGCGGCCGCTGCATCGCTGGCTGTCGCCCTCGGTGCCGCAAAATTGGTCATTCTGACCGATGTAGCCGGACTGTATAGCGACTGGCCTAACACTGATTCCTTGGTGTCGGAAATCACCGCGGATGAGCTAAGAGCTCTTCTACCAACGCTTGAATCAGGCATGATTCCTAAGATGGCTGCCTGTTTAGAAGCCGTTGATGGGGGAGTTCCCAAAGCAGCCATCATTGATGGGCGCAACCCGCACTCGATTTTGCTCGAAATCTTTACCCAGACTGGTTCTGGAACGGAAGTAGTGGCCTCATGACCAAACATTTCCTTCGCGATGATGATGTGACCCCGGCTCAGCAAGCAGAGATTCTTGATCTAGCTGCTGCCCTCAAGCACAGCCCCTACAGTGAACGCCCACTGGAGGGACCGCAGACCGTGGCAGTGATTTTTGATAAGACCTCGACGCGCACCAGGGTTTCTTTTGCGGTGGGCATTGCCGACTTAGGTGGCGTTCCTCTCATCATGGATTCAGGTTCGAGCCAGCTTGGTGCTAAAGAATCTATTTCTGACACTGCTCGCGTTCTCGAGCGAATGGTTTCTGCAATTGTGTGGCGTACGTTCTCTCAAAAAGGTTTAGAAGAAATGGCTGCCGGAACAACTGTTCCCGTGGTCAATGCGCTCAGTGATGAATTTCACCCCTGCCAGTTATTGGCTGATCTGCTCACTATTCGTGAGCACAAAGGGGCTCTTCAGGGTCTGACCGTTGCTTTCGTTGGTGATGGAAGTAGCAACATGGCACACTCCTACTTGCTGGCGTGCGCAACCGCAGGAATGCATATTCGCATTGGTGCCCCAGAAGGTTACCTGCCTGATGCTCAGGTTGTTACAGACGCGGAAGCTATCGCTGCGACAACCGGTGCAACAGTTCTGGTTACCGAAGATGCACAGGTCGCCGTTTCTGGCGCTGATGTTGTTGTGACGGACACCTGGGTGTCCATGGGGCAAGAAGATCAAAAAGCTCAGCGCGTGAAAGATTTCGGTGCGTACCAGGTTGACTCTGCTTTGATGGCGCAGGCGGATGCTTCCGCTATCTTCCTGCACTGCTTGCCTGCATACCGAGGTTACGAAGTTGCCCCAGAGGTTATTGATGGCTCACAGAGTGTTATTTGGGATGAGGCAGAAAACCGCCTACATGCTCAAAAAGCGTTGCTGACCTGGTTACTTCGACACAGCAAATGACCCAAACAGAAACACACCAAAGATTTAAGCTTCCGGTGGTCCCGGGGGTCGCTGTTGCCTGGGTGCTCATTGGCGCCTTAGTCCTTGTCTTTCCTGAATCGGTTGAGCCAGAAGGAATGTTCATTAGTGTTCTTGCTACAACGATCACTATTTTGATTGTTCACTTTCTGGCAGAGCTGTTCTTGGGACAACATGTTCTCAGCGCGAAAGACCATTCATTCGGGTATGTGGTGCGGTCTGAACTCAAGGCAATGATGTGGATGGCAATGTGGGTTGTTCCTGCGCTGATTCCTTCGCTGATTTACAGCTTTGAAGTCATCACGTATACCCAAGCGGTGGAGTGGACTTCACGTGCAATTCAGATTCTTGCTGGCGTACTCGGATATCTCGTTGGTTGGGCTCGAGGTCGCGTGTGGTGGTGGCGAGTGCTTATTGGTTTAGCTTTTGTCGTGGTTATTTCTATTGCACTTCTGATTGAAGCGCTCACCCACACTCTTGTCTCTGCAATGCACTAGTTTCGCTCCCATAGAATTGAGAACATGACTGCCTCACATAACGCCGCAAACCGAGCTGGGGAAGCCGGAGCGCTTTGGGGTGGTCGTTTCGCCTCTGGTCCCTCACCTGAACTACAAAAGTTGAGCAAATCAACACACTTTGACTGGGCTTTGGCCGATTACGACATCAGCGGTTCTGTTGCACACGCAAAAGCGCTTAATGCTGCGGGCTACCTCACCGCTGATGAACTTCGGGTCATGATTGACTCTCTCGAACAGCTTCGTGCTGAGGTTGCATCTGGGGATTTTGTCTCACTGGAAAGTGATGAGGATGTTCATTCGGCGCTCGAGCGCGGCCTCATTGACATCGCTGGAATTGAGGTCGGTGGCAAGCTTCGTGCGGGCCGAAGCCGCAATGACCAAATCGCAACCCTAGTTCGTTTGTATTTGCTCGATCACTCACGCACGATTGCACATGAGCTCACACAGCTCATAGATGCGATTGCGGGGCAGGCCGCTGCGCATCCTGCGGCCATCATGCCAGGTCGCACTCATCTTCAGCATGCACAGCCAGTTTTGTTGGCGCACCAACTCCTGGCGCACGCCTGGCCACTTGTGCGTGATCTTGAACGTCTGGCCGATTGGAGCGCACGCGCTTCACAATCGCCCTACGGTTCCGGAGCGCTTGCTGGCGGTTCATTAGGGCTGGATCCTCAACTTGTGGCCACTGAACTGGGGTTATCTGGTCCAACTGAAAACTCGATTGATGCCACAGCAAGCCGTGATGTCGTTGCTGAGTTTGCTTTCATCACCTCGTTGATTGGGATAAACCTTTCACGACTGTCCGAAGAGATCATCATCTGGAATACCCGTGAGTTCGACTTTGTGAAGCTGCACGATGGCTACTCAACAGGGTCGTCCATCATGCCTCAGAAGAAGAACCCGGACATTGCCGAATTGGCGCGAGGGAAATCAGGCCGATTGATCGGGAACCTCACCGGCCTGCTTGCCACACTCAAAGGCTTGCCCTTGGCCTACAACCGGGACTTGCAAGAAGACAAGGAACCTGTTTTTGATTCGGTGGAAACACTCGAAGTGTTGCTTCCTGCCTTCACGGGAATGGTGGCAACCCTCACCTTCAATACTGACCGGATGGCAGAACTTGCACCGCAAGGATTCTCGCTGGCAACAGATGTTGCTGAGTGGCTCGTGAAACAGGGTGTTGCTTTCCGTGATGCTCATGAAATCTCCGGCGAACTTGTTCAATTTTGTGAAAGTCGAGGCCTCGAACTTCACGAACCCACTGATGCTGACTACCAGAGTGTGAGCCCACATCTCACTCCTGAAGTCCGCTCGGTGTTGACCATCGAAGGCTCTGTGAACAGCCGTAACGGCGTGGGCGGAACTGCTCCAGCACAAGTAGCCATCCAGCTGGGGACGCTTACCGAGCGTGTGAAAGATCTCAACAAGGCGTTAGGGCTGTAATTGTCACTCGAAACTCAAAGAAATGATTCCAGCTTCGATACCCTCTGGGATGAGCTTGTGTGGCGTGGACTCATTCACGTCTCTACCGATGCAGACGAGCTGAAGAAACTTTTCCAGGGTCCTCCCATTACCTACTACTGCGGTTTTGATCCCACTGCGCCATCACTGCACTTAGGTAACCTGGTGCAACTGTTGCTGCTCCGTCGCATTCAGCTAGCCGGACATAAGCCTCTGGGTCTTGTTGGCGGTTCAACAGGCTTAGTGGGAGATCCACGCCCTACGGCAGAGCGCACACTCAACACCAAAGAAACCGTCAATGAGTGGGTTGGTTATCTCACCTCGCAGATTTCTAAGTTCCTGAGTTTTGAGGGAGCAAATGCTGCTCGCATGGTGAACAACCTCGACTGGACAGCACCACTTTCTGCAATTGATTTCCTGCGTGATATTGGTAAGTACTACCGCGTGGGAACCATGCTCAAGAAGGATGCTGTTTCGGCACGCCTCAATTCTGAAGCAGGCATTAGCTACACCGAATTCAGTTACCAGATCTTGCAAGGAATGGATTTCCTTGAGCTCTACCGAAACTATGACTGTGTTCTGCAGACCGGTGGTAGTGACCAGTGGGGAAACCTCACCAGTGGCACTGACCTGATTCACCGTGCTGAAGGAAAGAGCGTGCACGCTATTGGTACGCCGCTGATTACCAACAGCGATGGAACGAAGTTCGGAAAGAGCGAGGGCAACGCCGTCTGGCTCGATGCGTCAATGACATCGCCCTATGCGTTTTACCAGTTCTGGCTGAACACCGATGATGCGGATGTGATTGACCGCATCAAGGTCTTTACTTTCCTCACCCGCGCAGAAATTGAGGAGCTTGCCCAGCAAGTTGAGCAAGAGCCTTTCAAGCGTGCAGCTCAGCGTCGTCTTGCTCTAGAAGTAACCACCCTCGTTCACGGCGAAGAGGCTACTCAGGCAGCAATTGCTGCTGCTGCAGCTTTGTTCGGGCAAGGTGATTTAGCCGAACTTGATGCGCAAACCCTCGAGGCGGCACTGCGTGAACTTCCACACACCACCACACCAAAGAACACTCCCGTTGCACAGTTATTAGTTGACACAGGTTTGTCGCAGAGCTTGGGCGCTGCTCGTCGCTCCATCTCTGAAGGTGGCGTCTACCTCAATAACAACAAAATCGAGGCAGAGGATGAACTGCTGGAAGGACACGTCCTCCCTAACGGAATGGCAGTATTGCGCCGTGGAAAAAAGACCCTAGCTGGAGTCTTTGCTGAGTAATTTCATTCTCGGTTTGCCTCCGGTATCTGCCGACGGTAGCTGGGTAGGGTTGAAACATGTGTGGATTTAACGGCTTTGTGGTGACAAACACCACACGCGACAACGCGGCTGTAATCCGTGACATGTCTGATCAGATCGTGCACCGCGGACCAGATGACGACGGCTACTTTGTCAACGACCGCATTGCACTCGGATTCCGCCGACTGTCCATTATCGACCTCGAAGGTGGTCACCAGCCCATGACTAGGGCACAAAGTGACTACACCGTCGTCTTCAACGGCGAGATTTACAACTACCAAGAATTACGTGCTGAGCTTGAGGCTAAAGGCTATGTTTTTGCCACCAACTCTGACACCGAGACGTTATTGCACGGATACGTCGAATGGGGTAATGAACTACCCACACACCTGCGCGGAATGTTTGCTTTCGTTATTTTTGACCACGTCACCGGTGAGCTTTTTGGTGCACGGGATATCTTCGGCATCAAACCCTTCTACTACTTCAAAGAGGGCTCAACGTTCCTCTTTGGAAGTGAGATTAAGTCATTTCTCAAACACCCAGACTTCACCAAACGATTCAATGCTGAGCTTCTTCCGGCGTATTTGAGCTTTGAGTACATCCCAGATCACCGCACATTCTTTGACAACGTTTACAAACTGTTGCCGGGGCACTCATTCCGTTATGCCGACGGAGACCTCACAATTCGCAGGTATCACGAAATCGATTTCAACATAGATTCGAACATCACTCTCGAACAGGCGACGACGCGTATTCGTGAACAGTTCGTCGAATCCGTTCAGGCACACATGATTGCCGACGTCGAGGTGGGAAGCTTCCTATCTTCAGGTGTGGACTCCAGCTACGTGGCATATCAGGCCAACCTGTTGACTCCCTTGCGCACCTATTCCGTGGGGTATGAAAACTCCCAGTGGAGTGAACTGCCCTATTCCACATCCTTTGCTGAGCAAACAGGGATAAAAAACAAAGCCTCCACGATGGGTCCTGAGGACTTCTTTGGTGCTGCTGCAGATATTCAGTGGTTCATGGATGAGCCCCTGTCGAACCCCAGTGCTGTGCCCCTGTATTTCGTCGCCAAAGAAGCCAGCAAAGATGTCAAGGTTGTGCTCTCTGGCGAAGGAGCAGATGAACTCTTTGGTGGCTACAACCATTACAACGAGCCTGGCTCAATGCGCGCTTATCTTAAGCTGCCGTTCTTTATACGCTCAGGTCTGTCAAAGTTCGCGGCAAAGTTTCCCAAGGTTAAAGGCCGCCGCTTTCTGGTTCGCGGCGGGCAGCCACTGTATAAGCGTTACTTCCGTATCGACTATGTCTTCAATGAAGCAGAGCGCTCGCAGTTGCTTCTCGATCCCAGTTTGAACTTTGATACTGCAACGCTGTCAAAGTCGCTCTTTGATCACGTCAGTGAACTCGATGATGTAACCCAGATGCAATACGTAGATATGTACACCTGGTTGATCTACGACATTCTGCTCAAAGCAGACCGCATGTCTATGGCTAACTCTCTTGAATTGCGTGTTCCCTTCTTGGACAAAAAAATGCTGGAACTAGCCATGACCCTGCCGGAGAACACTCGCGTTGTTCCCCACCAAGGCAAAATTGCTCTGCGCAGAGCGGCAGCATCTGTGCTGCCACCACAAGTTTCAAACCGCCCCAAGATTGGATTCCCGTCGCCACTGTTCGAATGGATGCGGCAACCGGAATATGCAGCGAAGATTTCCGCTGTCTTTGACTCAACAACGGCTCGTCATTTCTTCAACAATGATTTCTTGCAGAAGATGCTTGCCGACCACGTCTCAGGCAAGGTTTCCAACATGCAAAAGATTTGGTCCATCTACTGCTTCGTGCTCTGGTTTGACCAGTACTTCGCTGAAGGAGCACACGCAGCACAGAAGGCTGCCTAACTCATGGAACAGCACACCTTTCTGCCTGTGCTCCTCGGCAGCGATATCAATGCATATGGTATGGCTCGCTCCTTCCATGAGGAATATGGCGTGAAGTCTCTTGCCTTGGCGTCCTTTCCTTTGGCGCCCACCCGCTACAGCAAGATTGTCACCGTGCAGGTGCATGAATCACTAGCTGATCAAGAAGCTTTTTTGGCCATCGTCCTCGAACAGGGCAAAGAACTTTCAACGAAACACGACAAGCTTGTGCTTGTTCCCTGCGGGGATAGCTATGCAGAGTTGGTTTCCCGCTTCCAGAAAGAACTCAGCGAATTCTTTATCGTTGCAACGCCACCACACGATCTTCTTGAGTCACTGGTGAATAAAGCTCGCTTTTATGAGCTGTGTGCCGCACACGGCATTGCCCACCCAGCCACGCGCATCATTACTGCCCAGGACGCGCGAGATGTTGATGCCCTTGAGATTCCGTTTAGTTTCCCTGTTGCTCTCAAGCCGTCAGATTCGGTGTCCTATCTTGACGTGAAGTTTGAGGGTCGCAAGAAGGCGTACATTCTCGATAGCGCAGATGAAGTTCGTCACATTGTGCGAGAGATCTATGCGCACGGATACTCAGACACCCTCGTTCTCCAGGAATACATACCCGGAGATGATTCTCATATGCGTGTTCTTAACGCGTATGTCGATGCCACCTCCACGGTGCGCATGATGTGTTTGGGAAATCCTCTGCTGGAAGATCATGCCCCAGACATGGTGGGAAACTACACCGTCATCCGCAGTAGCTCCAATCACGAGGTTTACGCTCAGATTCAGAAGTTCCTGCAGGGCATCGGGTATGTCGGTTTCGCGAACTTCGACATGAAATTTGACGCGCGGGATGGAAGCTGCAAGCTATTTGAGTTGAACCCTCGCCAAGGGCGCAGCAGCTTTTTTGTTACCCTGGCTGGCTATAACCTGGCTCGCTACCTTGTCGAGGATCGAGTATTTGGTCGACAATCAACGACTGTCTATGGAGATCACGAGAGTTTATGGATGCAAATCCCCAAGCGAGTGTTTTTGAAGTACGTGCAATCTGCCGATGAGAAAAAACGTGCACAAGCGTTAATCCGCACTGGCAAGTGGGGAACAACGCTGCGATATGCCAAGGATATGAATCTCATGCGCTGGCTGATCCTGTTGCGGATGGACATGCGGTATTTTCAGAGTTACCGCCGTTACTTCACGGCACGCTCAGCTAACACCGAAGGGGTTTAGAAATGACCAACCTCATTGGTGTGCTTGGGGGCATGGGTCCCGATGCAACAATTACCTACTTGTCTATGGTGGTCGAAAACACACAGGCCTCAACTGATCAAGAACATGTTGACCTGGATTGTGTAATGCATTGTTCGATTCCCGACCGCACCGCATACATCTTGGACCGCTCTCAGCCCTCGCCTCTACCTGACCTCATTCAGGACATACAGACACTGGGGGAGCGTGGGGCCACAGCAATCGCAATTCCGTGCAACACCGCACACTACTTTTTTGAAGAATTACAGGCCGCCTCACCTGTTCCTGTGCTCAACATGCTGGAGTTGGCTGTTGATAGCCTGCGCGAACGCTACCCTCAGGCGCGAAATGTTTGTGTTCTGGGAACACGAGGAACCGCTCAAACTGGTGTTTATGCCCCCGCTGTCGAAAAGGCAGGGCTGACTCTGGTGGATGTGAGTGAGGAAGGCCAGAAGCTCGTGGATACCGTCATCTTTGACCGTGTCAAAGCAGGTATTCCAACTGAGCATTCGTTGTATAGCGACATGCTTGCTGAGGGAATGGCCTCTGGCGCAGATGCCCTTATTTTGGCCTGTACGGAACTTTCCGTACCTGAGCGTCAGATTGAGCATGATTACCCCACACTGGATGCTCTCGTCGCCCTTGCCCGTGCCACAGTAGTCGCGGCAGGAAAGCAGCTGAAACCTGCCCTGTAGCTCACTTGAGGTGCGACACGCCCGGGATGCCACAGAGATTTGCTGGGATCGTAATAAACCCGTAATGTTGTCACTTGTCACCCCAAAGGTGCTGATTGCCTCAGAGCGTCAGACCTCAAGCGGGACCATCTCAGTTACTTTGAGAAAACGCCACGGCGAACACTTGGTAACTATCTGGATGAAAATCCATCATGTAACGCGATGTTGCGAACGGCAGCCTGAGAGTCCATGACTCTCCGGTGATGAGTTTGACAAAATCGTTTTTGATGGTAAGTTAGGACAGTTGCCCTAAACCGGTTCTGAAAAGAATTGGAGTAGGAGCGCCCGATCCTTGAGAACTCAACAGCGTGCACAATGTCAAATGCCAAAACCCGGCATCAACTTTTGTTGATGTACGGATTCCTTTGGAAAAAAATTAGACAACAAAACATGTCAGCAATGACTGTTCTGTTTTGTCAGTTTCAAACTCGTGACATTCGCCCTTATTCCGGGGAATGTCACATAAATAGATTTGCCACCAGCTTTTAGCCGGTGGCTATCAATCTTTTACGGAGAGTTTGATCCTGGCTCAGGACGAACGCTGGCGGCGTGCTTAACACATGCAAGTCGAACGATGAACCCGGAGCTTGCTCCGGTGGATTAGTGGCGAACGGGTGAGTAACACGTGAGTAACCTGCCCTTGACTCTGGGATAACTGCGGGAAACTGTAGCTAATACCGGATACGACCCTCGGCGGCATCGCCAGGGGGTGGAAAGAATTTCGGTCAAGGATGGACTCGCGGCCTATCAGCTAGTTGGTGAGGTAACGGCTCACCAAGGCGACGACGGGTAGCCGGCCTGAGAGGGTGACCGGCCACACTGGGACTGAGACACGGCCCAGACTCCTACGGGAGGCAGCAGTGGGGAATATTGCACAATGGGCGCAAGCCTGATGCAGCAACGCCGCGTGAGGGATGACGGCCTTCGGGTTGTAAACCTCTTTTAGTAGGGAAGAAGCGAAAGTGACGGTACCTGCAGAAAAAGCACCGGCTAACTACGTGCCAGCAGCCGCGGTAATACGTAGGGTGCAAGCGTTGTCCGGAATTATTGGGCGTAAAGAGCTCGTAGGCGGTTTGTCGCGTCTGCTGTGAAATCCCGAGGCTCAACCTCGGGCCTGCAGTGGGTACGGGCAAACTAGAGTGTGGTAGGGGAGATTGGAACTCCTGGTGTAGCGGTGGAATGCGCAGATATCAGGAAGAACACCGATGGCGAAGGCAGATCTCTGGGCCATTACTGACGCTGAGGAGCGAAAGCGTGGGGAGCGAACAGGATTAGATACCCTGGTAGTCCACGCCGTAAACGTTGGGAACTAGATGTAGGGTCCATTCCACGGATTCTGTGTCGCAGCTAACGCATTAAGTTCCCCGCCTGGGGAGTACGGCCGCAAGGCTAAAACTCAAAGGAATTGACGGGGGCCCGCACAAGCGGCGGAGCATGCGGATTAATTCGATGCAACGCGAAGAACCTTACCAAGGCTTGACATATACCGGAAAAGCGTAGAAATACGCTCCCCGTAAGGTCGGTATACAGGTGGTGCATGGTTGTCGTCAGCTCGTGTCGTGAGATGTTGGGTTAAGTCCCGCAACGAGCGCAACCCTCGTCCTATGTTGCCAGCACGTAATGGTGGGAACTCATGGGAGACTGCCGGGGTCAACTCGGAGGAAGGTGGGGATGACGTCAAATCATCATGCCCCTTATGTCTTGGGCTTCACGCATGCTACAATGGCCGATACAGAGGGCTGCAATACCGCAAGGTGGAGCGAATCCCAAAAAGTCGGTCTCAGTTCGGATTGAGGTCTGCAACTCGACCTCATGAAGTCGGAGTCGCTAGTAATCGCAGATCAGCAACGCTGCGGTGAATACGTTCCCGGGCCTTGTACACACCGCCCGTCAAGTCATGAAAGTCGGTAACACCCGAAGCCAGTGGCCTAACCGCAAGGAAGGAGCTGTCGAAGGTGGGATCGGTGATTAGGACTAAGTCGTAACAAGGTAGCCGTACCGGAAGGTGCGGCTGGATCACCTCCTTTCTAAGGAGCATTTGGAGACTTCGGTCTTCCAGAGCCTCTACTCAGACGAATGTTCTGAGGAGGTTAGCTCATGGGTGGAACATTGACATTGATTCAGAACCAGATGGTTCACAGTTAGTACGGTCTTCGGACTTGGAACGCAGTGCTCCAGGAGGGTCTGAATACGCACGCTGTTGGGTCCTGAGGGACCGGGACACCAGGTTTTACTTGGTGAAACGAACCTCTGGACCTTTCTTCGTTTACATCACTCGTAAACAAGAGAGGTACCGCCCGTACTTTGAGAACTACACAGTGGACGCGAGCATCTTAGATTCAGAGATTTATCTCTGAATCACAAAGATCATATTGAGCGTAAATTTATTTACGTTCCGATAGATCATTGGTCAATTTTTCTATAACGAAAAATCGATTCAAACTCATGTGATTTCAAATTTCTAAGAGCAAACGGTGGATGCCTTGGCATCTGGAGCCGAAGAAGGACGTAGTAATCTGCGATAAGCCTCGGGGAGCTGATAAACGAGCTTTGATCCGAGGATTTCCGAATGGGGAAACCCCGCTGGGCCCGCAAGGTGACCCAGTGACTCCCGCCTGAATATATAGGGCGGGTAGAGGGAACGTGGGGAAGTGAAACATCTCAGTACCCACAGGAAGAGAAAACAAAAGTGATTCCGTAAGTAGTGGCGAGCGAACGCGGAAGAGGCTAAACCGATCATGTGTGATATCCGGTAGGAGTTGCATGGTCGGGGTTGCGGGACTTTTCATTCTGTTCTACCGAGCAGTCAGCGTTACAACGTTGTATAGACGAATGGTCTTGAAAGGCCAGTCATAGAGGGTGCCAACCCCGTAGTCGAAATGCAGCAATGGCGCGAGAAGTATCCCAAGTAGCACGGGGCCCGAGAAATCCCGTGTGAATCTGTCAGGACCACCTGATAAGCCTAAATACTCCCAGATGACCGATAGCGGACAAGTACCGTGAGGGAAAGGTGAAAAGTACCCCGGGAGGGGAGTGAAATAGTACCTGAAACCGTTTGCTTACAAACCGTTGGAGCACCCTTGTAGGTGTGACAGCGTGCCTTTTGAAGAATGAGCCTGCGAGTTAGTGATATGTGGCGAGGTTAACCCGTGAGGGGAAGCCGTAGCGAAAGCGAGTCTTAATAGGGCGTTTCAGTCGCATGTTCTAGACCCGAAGCGAAGTGATCTATCCATGGCCAGGTTGAAGCGGCGGTAAGACGCCGTGGAGGACCGAACCCACTTAGGTTGAAAACTGAGGGGATGAGCTGTGGATAGGGGTGAAAGGCCAATCAAACTTCGTGATAGCTGGTTCTCTCCGAAATGCATTTAGGTGCAGCGTTGCGTGTTTCTTGCCGGAGGTAGAGCTACTGGATGGCCGATGGGCCCCACCGGGTTACTGACGTCAGCCAAACTCCGAATGCCGGTAAGTGAGAGCGCAGCAGTGAGACAGTGGGGGATAAGCTTCATTGTCGAGAGGGAAACAACCCAGACCACCAACTAAGGTCCCAAAGCGCGTGCTAAGTGGAAAAGGATGTGGAGTTGCAGTGACAACCAGGAGGTTGGCTTAGAAGCAGCCACCCTTGAAAGAGTGCGTAATAGCTCACTGGTCAAGTGATTCCGCGCCGACAATGTAACGGGGCTCAAGCACGCCACCGAAGTTGTGGCATTGATATATATTGGTAGGCCTTCGTGGTCCAGCCGTATTGATGGGTAGGAGAGCGTCGTGTGGCCAGCGAAGCGGCGGTGGAAACCAGCCGTGGAGGCTACACGAGTGAGAATGCAGGCATGAGTAGCGAAAGGGGAGTGAGAAACTCCCCCTCCGGAAGACCAAGGGTTCCAGGGTCAAGCTAATCTTCCCTGGGTAAGTCGGGACCTAAGGCGAGGCCGACAGGCGTAGTCGATGGACAACGGGTTGATATTCCCGTACTGACGAAAAACCGCCCAAACTAATCCAGTAATGCTAAGTGTCTGAATCCCCCTGATCTGAGACTTCGGTCAACGACGGGCGGGCCTAGCACACGACCCTATGCTGGTGCGGTTAGCGTATTAACAGGTGTGACGCAGGAAGGTAGTCAAGCCGGGCGATGGTTGTCCCGGTCTAAGGCCGTAGGGCGAGAGATAGGCAAATCCGTCTCTCATTAAGCCTGAGAACCGATGGGTAGCTCTCACGAGCGAAATTGATGATCCTATGCTGCCAAGAAAAGCATCGACGCGAGGTTTTAGTCACCCGTACCCCAAACCGACTCAGGTGGTCAGGTAGAGAATACTAAGGAGATCGAGAGAATCGTGGTTAAGGAACTCGGCAAAATGCCCCCGTAACTTCGGGAGAAGGGGGGCCTGAGGCGTGTAGGGATTTACTCCTGAAGCGTTTGAAGGCCGCAGAGACCAGTGGGAAGCGACTGTTTACTAAAAACACAGGTCCGTGCCAAGTCGCAAGACGATGTATACGGACTGACGCCTGCCCGGTGCTGGAAGGTTAAGAGGAGCGGTTAGCGTAAGCGAAGCTGCGAATTTAAGCCCCAGTAAACGGCGGTGGTAACTATAACCATCCTAAGGTAGCGAAATTCCTTGTCGGGTAAGTTCCGACCTGCACGAATGGCGTAACGACTTCCCAGCTGTCTCAACCGCGAACTCGGCGAAATTGCACTACGAGTAAAGATGCTCGTTACGCGCAGAAGGACGGAAAGACCCCGTGACCTTTACTACAGCTTGGTATTGGTGTTCGGTGTGACTTGTGTAGGATAGGTGGGAGACTTTGAAGCTGGCACGCTAGTGTCGGTGGAGTCATTGTTGAAATACCACTCTGGTCACTCTGGACATCTAACCATGAACCGTAATCCGGTTCTGGGACAGTGCCTGGTGGGTAGTTTAACTGGGGCGGTTGCCTCCCAAAAAGTAACGGAGGCGCCCAAAGGTTCCCTCAACCTGGTTGGCAATCAGGTGGCGAGTGTAAGTGCACAAGGGAGCTTGACTGTGAGACTGACAGGTCGAGCAGGGACGAAAGTCGGGACTAGTGATCCGGCAGTGGCTTGTGGAAGCGCTGTCGCTCAACGGATAAAAGGTACCTCGGGGATAACAGGCTGATCTTGCCCAAGAGTCCATATCGACGGCATGGTTTGGCACCTCGATGTCGGCTCGTCGCATCCTGGGGCTGGAGTAGGTCCCAAGGGTTGGGCTGTTCGCCCATTAAAGCGGTACGCGAGCTGGGTTTAGAACGTCGTGAGACAGTTCGGTCCCTATCCTCTGCGCGCGCAGGAAATTTGAGAGGATCTGTCCTTAGTACGAGAGGACCGGGACGGACCAACCTCTGGTGTGTCAGTTGTTCCGCCAGGAGCACCGCTGATTAGCTACGTTGGGAATGGATAACCGCTGAAAGCATCTAAGCGGGAAGCCGGCCTCAAGATGAGATTTCCATCCCTTCGGGGGAGAGGCTCGCAGCTAGACTACTGCGTTGATAGGCCGGATGTGGAAGTGGGGACTAAAGACCCATGGAGCTGACCGGTACTAATAAGCCAATAATTTGATAATCACTACACATAACCTGTTGTAAGGCTAGGTTTTGTGGCCTGATGTTCGCGTCCACTGAGTGGTTCTCGATGTACGGTCGAGAACTGCGCATACATCGTATGTGCACGTTTCACTTTGATATACATCAATAGTGTTTCGGCGGCCATAGCGAGAGGGAAACGCCCGGTTACATTCCGAACCCGGAAGCTAAGACTCTCAGCGCCGATGGTACTGCAGGGGGGACCCTGTGGGAGAGTAGGACACCGCCGGACTTCTTTGTAAAAGAGCCACCCGTTTTTACGGGTGGCTCTTTTGCGTTAAGCTAGACCACGTAGTTCTCAACATTTCTTGTGAACTGCGTTCAAATTACACAGAGGACTCTTTGATGAGCGAAGAAGATAAAGATTTCGGCACGCCTGAACTTGCTGATCGACCCCGCCGAGACGGCCAGGGTCCCAGAAACAACCGCCCAGAGAGTTCTCGTGAACAGCGCCCCAACCGCTACGGTGTTCCACGTGATGGTTCACGTCCACAGCGTGATGGTCGCCCAGCGCAGTCACGCGGTGAAAGACCCACGTATGGTGAGCGTGCCTCGCGTCCAGATCGTGAAGATCGACCCCGCTATGGAGATCGCCCCCACAGAGGTGATCGTCCAAGCTATGGTGACCGCCCTCAGCGCAGTGACCGTCCTGCTTATGGAGCACGCCCTGATCGGGGAGAGCGTCCTCGTTATGGCGATCGTGAAAGCGCTCCACGTGGTGATCGTCCCCGCTATGGTGATCGTGATGGCGCTGCCCGTGGTGACCGACCACAACGTCCTTCGGGGGAGCGTTCTTCCTATGGTGGACGCCCTGACCGTAATGACCGTCCTGAACGCGGCGGTTATAGCCGCGGTGGTTCACAAGGTGCACCCCGTGGCGAACGCACAGGTAATGACCGTGGTGGCCGCCCCTCTTACGGAGATCGTGGACCCCGCCCCGAGCGCACGGTGCGTTCTTATGGAGATAAACCACAACGGTCGAATGTGCGCAGCTATGGCGACAGGCCACAACGCAGTGAACGCCCCTACGGTGATCGCCCTCAGCGGTCTCAAGACCGCTCATATGGAGACCGTCCAGAGCGTCCTCGCTATGGAGACCGCGGTGGTCGCCCAGATCGTGCAGGTGCTCCTCGCACTGGAGGGCGTAATTTTGGTGATCGTGAGGAGCGTCGTCAACGTTTTGAGGAGCCTGAGCTCACTGAAGAACAGAGGATGGCGCGCGAGCTTCGTATGGTTCGCCCCCACCACGACGATCCTTGGATTGATGATGATGTCACTGATGACATGCTCGACAAGGCAGCACGCAATGAGCTGAAAACTCTCACCAAAGAGAATGCAGAGCGCGTTGCCAAGCATTTGGTGATGGCAGTGAGACTGATGGATGAGAATCCTGAGCTGGCGCACCAGCACGTTCTTTCTGCTGCTCGTCGTGCTGGACGTATTGCGATTGTTCGAGAAACGCTGGGAATTACTGCATATGCAATAGGCGATTTTGCGCTGGCGTTACGTGAATTGCGCACTTACCGTCGTATTTCTGGTTCGAACGAACAGATTGCACTGATGGTTGATTCAGAGCGTGGTGTTGGACGTCCCGATAAGGCATTGGAGCTGGGGCGTTCAGTTGATAAATCGACACTGTCTGAACCAACACAGGTTGCCTTGGCTATAGCAATGTCGGGTGCACGTCTTGATCTAGATCAGGTCGATCTAGCGTTAGCTGAACTAGAAATTCCTCAACTAGACCCTTCTAAAGCGTTCACATACAGCCCAGCGTTGTTCCATGCATATGCTGAGGTGTTAGAAGAGTTGGGCCGTCACCAAGAGGCTGCCGAGTGGACTACGTGTGCTGAAGTTGCTGAACGTGCGCTCATCGATGCTCAGTTGATTGCTTCGACAGATGAAGACGAACAAGACATCGTCGTATTTGAAGAAGAGTTAGAAGAAGACCAGTTTGATCTGGTCAGCGAAGGACCTCTTGACGTTGAGACTCTCGCACTGGCCGATGTCATTAGCTCTGGTGCCTTCGAGGAGTCAGACTGCGCTGAAGTTGAGCTATCTGACACTGAACTGAGCATCGCAGAACAGGATGCTCTCATCGCTGAAGGTATTGGTCCAGATGATCTTCTTGAGGATGATGTTCGTCAAATCCTGATGGAGACTGCTCACCTGGATGAAGAGAGGAAATAGGCGTGAGTCTGTTTTCTAAGAAACAGCCAATTTTGGGTCCAAGCCCTGTGGAGGGGAAATCTGTCGTGCTGGCGGATCTCGATGGCGTCGTTTATGCAGGTCCTGGTGCTATTGATTATGCAGTTGAGTCACTGAACTCTGTTGCAGAACACACTCGGGTTGGTTACATCACGAACAATGCCTCACGCACAGCAGCAAGTGTTGCCTTTCACCTTCGTGAGCTTGGTTTGGACTGTGCAGAAGAGGACGTAGTGACGTCCCCTCAAGCAGCAATGCACCTGCTTGCTGAGGTTGTGGAGCCAGGGTCGACCATTTTGGTTGTCGGCGGTGAAGGCTTGACTTACGAGCTGGAAAAGAACGGTTACACCGTTACTTTCTCGGCAGAAGATAACCCAGCCGCTGTCATTCAGGGGTTTTCACCCGAGCTTGGTTGGAAACATCTTGCAGAGGCAGCTTTTGCATTGAATGCTCGACCAAGTGCTGATGCCTTTGGCGGAACCGTCACAGATGCACAGGGCGAGGGCATTCCGTGGGTTGCCACAAACATGGACTGGACTATCCCTGTTGCACGTGGTGTTGCCCCCGGTAATGGGACATTGGTTTCTGCTGTGCATACCGCAGTTGGTCGTTTACCGCAGGTTGCAGGGAAGCCTGAACTTCCCATCTTCGAGGAGGCAGCCCGTCGCTTCGGCACTGCCGAAGCACCAGAGACTGCGTTGTTTATCGGTGATCGTCTCGACACTGATGTCATGGGTGGTAATCGTGCGGGGATGGAAACAGTTCTTGTGCTCACTGGGATTGATCAACCCAAGCAATTACTTGCAGCTCCTGCAGGGTCACGGCCGACCTATATCCTTGGGGACCTCCGCGAGCTTCAGTTGCCGTATCCCACCCCGGTAACAAACAAAGACGGGTCAGTTACGGTTCGTGGAGCCACGGTGCGTAAAGAGGGCATGGATTTGGTGATCGTGAGCAGAGGAGAGGACAAGTTGGATCTTCTTCGAGCTGCGTGCCAAGTGATCTGGGATAGCGGTTTGGCCATCTTTGGTTTCACGGTCCCTGAGGAGCTCTACCTTTTCTAACTACCTCGCGTTAGTGTGAGAACACAGCGAAGGGGGCACGTATCATGGCTCACAGGACGGTAATGCCCTCAACCAAGCTGGGGCGATGGGGTTTTGGGCTCATCATTACAGCGGCAGGACTTGTTGCTCTGTCGATGATCACAGCGCTCTTCTTGAGTAATCCTGCAGCCGGAACGGCCTATAACGTTTTGGGCATTCTGGCGCCGGTATTTATTCTTGTGAGCCTAGTTGCGCTTGTTCTTTCATGGATCGCCATCCTCAAGGGCAAAGACCGAGGATTGTTGTTGATTATTTTCGCCTCCATCCTCACAGCCCTGTGTTTGTTTTTCCTCATCGGCGAGGTGGCCGAATCTAGTTGGTCCAGAAATTAGGAGTGATGATGACGTTTTTGCCCAAAACTGCCAGCGGCAAATGGGGCTTTGGCCTCAGCCTGGCTTTTGTCGTGTTGTTTGTGCTCAAAGTTGTGGTGCCTATCCCGCTTCCGTCGATGGCCATTTTTGCGGTGGGAATAGCGGGGGTTGTTCTCAACGTGATCGCGTTGTTTAGAGGCGAGCGTTCCATCTTGTTTTATGTTCTAGGTGGTCTAATTAGTTCGTTTGTTCTGTTCTGGGTTGGTGGAGAATTACTGTTTCCTCACTAATTGCATTAACGAGTGAGGGCCCCGGCATTGCAACCGGGGCCCTCGCTAGTGGTGTTCTTAGTGGTGAACTTCTTTCTCTGCACCGTGACCGGTGAGTGAACGAACTTCCATCTCTGCGGCAAGCCAGGAGTTTTCCTTACGACCGCCTGCATAGGTTCCGAGGATACCGAGCAGGAATGCCAGAGGAATCGAAACGATACCTGGATTGTCCAGTGGGAACCAGTGGAAGTCAATACCCTTGATCATGGAGGCGGTGAGCTCTCCAGTCTTGGGGTCAAGCTTTCCGGAAACCACAGGGGAGAATGCAATCAGAACTACGGAGGAAATCAGACCACCGTACATCGACCACAGTGCACCACGAGTGTTGAAGCGGCGCCAGTAGAGCGAGTAAATGATGGTGGGCAGGTTTGCAGAAGCTGCGACAGCGAATGCCAGTGCAACCAAGAACGCAATGTTCTGACCTTGTACACCGATACCACCGAGGATTGCGAGAGCACCGATTACCACGATGGTAATGCGAGCAATCTTGACCTCAGCGTTGGGGCGAACCTCACCACGCTTGATTACGTTGGCGTAGATGTCGTGTGCGAACGAGGTAGCAGCGGTGATGGTCAAACCAGCAACCACGGCCAAGATCGTCGCGAACGCGATAGCGGAAACGATACCTAGCAGAACTGGGCCACCGAGTGCTGCAGCAAGCAGTGGAGCAGCCGAGTTAGCAGCACCTGGAGCTGCAGCAATCGTTGCGGGGCCAACAAGGACCATAGCGCCGAAGCCGAGAACCAGAGTGAAGAGGTAGAACGCACCGATGAGCCAAATAGCCCATACAACGGACTTACGAGCTTCCTTCGCGGTAGGTACCGTGTAGAAACGCATGAGTACGTGTGGCAGACCTGCGGTACCGAGTACGAGAGCCATTGACAACGAAATAAAGTCAATAGGGTTCTTGCCGTACTTCAGACCAGGCTGAAGTGGGTCGAAGGGAGCCTCAAGAGCCTGAGAAACCTCAACACCCTTTTCCAGCAGGGTTGACAGGTTGAAACCGTTGAGCGCCAGCACCCAAATGGTCATGATTCCAGCACCAGCAATCAGCAAAGCTGCCTTGATGATCTGAACCCAGGTCGTACCCTTCATACCACCGACGAGTACGTAGATAACCATGAGGATACCCACGACGGCGACGACGAGTGATTGACCGAGCTGGTCGTTAACTCCGAGGAGCAGTGAAACAAGACCACCGGCACCAGCCATCTGTGCGAGAAGGTAGAAGAAGCAAACAACCAAGGTGGAGATTGCTGCAGCCAGGCGCACTGGACGCTGGTGGAGGCGGAATGAAAGTACGTCCGCCATGGTGAACTTACCTGTGTTACGCATAAGTTCTGCAACCAGGAGCAGAGCTACGAGCCATGCAACAAGGAAGCCGATGGAATACAAGAATCCGTCGTATCCAGCAAGTGCAATAGCACCTGTAATTCCGAGGAAGGATGCGGCTGAAAGGTAGTCACCTGCGATAGCCATACCGTTTTGGGTACCACTGAAGGAGCGACCACCTGCGTAGAAGTCGTTTGCAGACTTGTTGTTACGACCAGCGCGAATAACGATGATCATCGTCACGATAACAAAAGCACCAAAGATGCTCATGTTGAGGATTGGGTTGTTATCTGCAGCGGTTGTGGTGACAGCCTCTGCAGCGTGAATCAGAACGTTGCTCATGCGACACCTGCCTTCTGCTTAGCTTCGAGCTCTTGACGAAGTTCAGATGCGAGTGGGTCAAGACGCTTGTTAGCAAAGTTGACGTACCACATCGTAATTCCGAATGTCGTGACGAACTGAAGGAGTCCGAAAATCAGACCAATGTTGATAACACCAAATACAGGTGTTGCCATCCAGTTAGATGCAAAAACAGCGAGTACTACGTATAGGAAGTACCAAGCCATTGCTGCAATGAGTACAGGGATTACGAATCCACGCTGACGTTTGCGTAGTTCCTTGTACTTAGGTGTTTCTTCGAAGGCAGGATAATCAATCCTGTGATGACCCTTCTCTGTCTCTTCGTTACTCACGCGGCCTCCTTGCCTCATGTGTTGGGGTAGTGCAGTGAATCTGCCGGATTTAGGCCGGCTTCATCGGTTCAGGGTTGCCCACGAGGGCAACCGTGAGATCTTCGAGGACACTGATGTCCTCAATCGTTGGTGGGACGACGAAATCTTCGCCATCCACTATCTGACGCATTGTTTTGCGCAGAATCTTTCCTGAACGGGTCTTGGGGAGGCGCTCGAGTACGAGCACGTCACGGAAGGCAGCTACGGGGCCTACCTTCTCGCGGACCAATTGCACCAGTTCGGAACAAATCTCGTCGTGGTTACGGTCAACGCCTGCTTTGAGGGTGACAAAACCACTAGCACGCTGACCTTTAAGTTCATCTTTCACGCCGATAACAGCACATTCAGCAACATCAGGGTGGTGTGCGAGTGCTTCTTCCAGCTGACCGGTTGAAAGTCGATGTCCGGCAACGTTGATGACATCATCGGTGCGGCCCATGACGAATACATAGCCATCTTCATCGATATAGCCGGAGTCTCCAGTTGCGTAATACCCATCAAACGCATCCAGGTATGCCTTCTGGTAGCCGTCTGGTCGACCCCATAATCCGGCTAGAGTTCCCGGGGGCATGGGGAGCTTGATGACGATGTTTCCTTCTTCGCCGGCAGCTACGTGGTTGCCTTTGCCGTCAACAACTTCAACTTTGTATCCAGGAACTGGAACAGTCGAGGACCCAGGCTTGATTGGTAGCGTTTCAATACCGCGAGGGTTGGCCGTTATCGCCCAGCCTGTTTCAGTCTGCCACCAGTGATCTACCACAGGAATGCCCAGGCCTTCACTCGCCCATTCCAATGTTTCTGTGTCTAGGCGTTCTCCAGCCATAAAAAGTGTGTGCATGGAGCTTACGTCGTACCGCGCCAGTTCCTTGAGCTCAGGATCTACTCGTCGGATTGCACGAAGTGCAGTGGGGGCAGTGAAGAGTGCACGGACCTTGTACTCATCCACGATGCGCCAGAAAGCTCCCGCATCCGGAGTTCCAACTGGCTTACCTTCATAAATGACGGTGGTTGCCCCTGCTAGCAGGGGAGCGTAGACAATGTACGAGTGGCCCACGACCCAGCCAACATCGGATGCTGCCCACATCACTTCACCGGGCTTGATGTTGTAAATGTTGGCCATGGACCATGTCAGGGCAACAGCGTGACCGCCATTGTCTCTCATAATGCCCTTGGGGTTTCCGGTAGTT
The DNA here is from genome assembly GCF_002355535.1 of Aurantimicrobium minutum. Taxonomy (NCBI): domain Bacteria; kingdom Bacillati; phylum Actinomycetota; class Actinomycetes; order Micrococcales; family Microbacteriaceae; genus Aurantimicrobium; species Aurantimicrobium minutum. The sequence goes on along the minus strand of NZ_AP017457.1, from coordinate 750,642 downwards.
CCAGAGGTGTAGAGAACGTAGAGTGGGTCGGTTGCGAAAACAGGAACACAGTCAGCGGGCGTTGCCTTCGCCGTGGCGACATCCCAGTCCAACCACGTCACGCCATTGACCCCGTTGTAGGTCTTGATAGTGCCAGGAACGTTGCGGCGTTCTTTCACAATCACGGTGTGAATGGAACCTTGTGATAGCTCGAGAGCTTCAGCAACCATGGGTAGGTATTCAACAGTTCGCCCAGGCTCAAGACCACCTGAGGCAGTGACCAGTACTTTTGGCTTCGCATCGTCGATGCGAACCGCTAATTCGTTTGCGGCGAATCCGCCAAACACGACTGAGTGGACAGCGCCGATTCGTGCGCAGGCCAGCATCGCAATGATGGCCTGAGGGATCATGGGGAGATAGATAATGACCCGATCACCCTTGGTGACTCCCTGGGCAATCAATACCCCAGCAAATGCTTTGATGTCCTCAAGAAGTTCAGAGTAGGTGAAGCGATCTTTGACTCCGGTCATGGCCGAGTCATAAATGACGGCGGTTTGATCACCGCGACCTTCGAGAACGTGTCGATCTACGGCGTTGAAACAGGTGTTGAGCTCAGCTGCAGGAAACCAGCGGTAGACAGGAGCACCTGAGTCATCGAGAGCTTCAGTGGGGGGAGTAATCCAGTCGATGGCCTTGGCTGCCTCGAGCCAGAACTTCTCAGGGTTCGAGGCGCTGGCTTCATACACCGATAGGTAGTTCTGTGCTGCAGTCATCTCTCGCCTCCCCTTTGAGTCTGGGGTTCTCCTCGTTGAGAACTCCGTGAGTTGTGCTGCCAATTTCTTAAGCTGAAAAACACCTCAGAAATAAACGCTAGGGATGACTGTATACACAAAATGTCTAAATGTGCAATATTTCGCAAACTATTGCGTGTTGAAACCCCTGTGTGTATACATAGAGGGAGTGAGTCTGTATACAATGAAGTTGTTGGGGCTGGTCAAGGGAGACAACATGAGAGCAAGCGACAAGGCATATCGCACGCTTCTCCACGAAATTGTCGACGGCGATTTAGCGCCGGGAACTGTCTTGGCGGAGGTCGAACAATCCACCCGCCTGGGAGTATCGCGCACACCACTTCGTGAAGCACTCTCCAGGCTCATGGCAGACGGACTGGTTGAATCCGCTCCTGGCCGTGGTGTTGTTGTCACCGAAGTTTCACTAGAAAACATCACCGAACTTTATGAAGTTCGTGAAGCGCTGGAGGAGCAAGCTGCTCGTTTAGCTGCCCAACGTCGTGATCCCAAAGTCTTTATCAAGATTGCCGAAGAATTTGCTCATGCATCTGAACTGATTGAATCAGGAGCTGAAGGTGTTCGTCACTACTACGAGCTCAACGAAAAATTTGATGAAGCTGTCGACGAGGCCGTCCAGAACACCTATTTAGTTTCAGCGCTGCAAAATGCTCGCGTTCACCTTTCTCGGATTCGACGCATTGCCAAGGGTGATCCAGCACGTTTACACGAAAGCGCAATCGAAACCATGCTGATTATCGAAGCCATCATCGATGGTGATGCCGCATTGGCCGCTCATGCCACCCACGTTCACCTGCACAAATCTTTGACCAATATCCGCGCCTCCGTGAAGGGGCACCTCAAATCAGTTGACGTGGCATAACCGCATCAACATCCCGAAGGGAAGCTCATGAAGCTGCACAAAGTCCGCGTATATAAGAGCGAAGAAACTCTTGAGCGTAAAGACCAACTTGCCTGGAAAATCGCGGAGGTAGCTTCTGATCCAATAGAAGTAACCGCAGAGGTGACTGACATGGTCATCAACCGCATTATCGATAACGCCTCAGTTGCTGTTGCTTCCCTTACCCGGAAGCCTGTTGTTTCTGCACGTTCACAAGCACTCGCACATCCCGTTTCCACCGGCGGCAATGGCGCCAACCTGTTTGGAGAGCCACAGGATGTGCGTGTATCTCCCGAGTGGGCTGCCTGGGCTAACGGTGTTGCTGTGCGTGAACTCGACTATCACGACACCTTCCTGGCAGCTGAATACTCGCACCCGGGTGACAACATTCCGCCCATTCTGGCTGTCGCCCAGCATGTCGGCGTCTCAGGCGCAGACCTTGTTCGCGGTATTGCAACCGGTTACGAAATCCAGGTCGACCTCGTGAAGGCTATCTGCTTGCACAAGCACAAGATTGACCACGTAGCTCACCTCGGCCCTTCTGCTGCCGCCGGTATCGGAACAATGCTGAAGCTTCCTACTGAAACCATCTATCAAGCCATCGGTCAAGCACTGCACACCACTACGGCTACTCGTCAGTCACGTAAGGGCGAAATCTCCTCGTGGAAGGCGCACGCTCCCGCATTTGCCGGGAAGATGGCTGTTGAGGCAGTCGACCGCGCGATGCGCGGCGAGACCAGCCCCACACCTATCTATGAAGGTGAAGACGGTGTCATTGCGTGGATGCTTGATGGTCCCACCGCTGCTTATGAAGTGCCACTTCCTGAAAAGGGCGAGGCCAAGCGCGGCATCCTTGACACGTACACCAAGGAGCACTCGGCTGAATACCAAGCACAGGCGCTGATTGACCTTGCCCGCAAGATTCACAACGAACACCCTGAAGTGACCAATCCTGAAAACGTGAAGTCTGTGGTGATTCACACCTCACACCACACCCACTACGTCATCGGTTCAGGTGCTAACGACCCCCAGAAGTATGACCCCACTGCCAGCCGTGAGACGTTGGATCACTCGATTCCTTATATCTTCACTGTTGCGCTGCAGGATGGTTCATGGCACCACGTGGACAGCTACGCTCCCGCTCGGGCATCTCGAGCAGACACCGTCGCACTGTGGAACAAGACCACCACACTCGAGGATGCTGAGTGGACTCGTCGCTACCACTCTGAAGACCCTGCTGTGAAGGCATTCGGTGGTCGCGTGGAAATCACCCTCAACGATGGAACTGTCATCGTGGATGAACTCGCAGTTGCAGATGCGCACCCTCTCGGTGCACGTCCCTTTGCTCGTGAGCAATACATCAACAAGTTCCGCATCCTCGCTGACGGTGTCATTGACGATGCAGAAGTTGAGCGCTTCTTGGCTCTGGTTCAGCGTCTGCCAGAACTCACCGCTGAAGAGATTGGCGGTTTGACCGTCACCGCCAAGCCAGGCGTTCTGTCCACAGTGCCTCTGCCCAAGGGCCTGTTCTAATGCTGTATGCCAAGACAACTCCAGCAGAAAAGCGTCGCCTTTTCCGTGAGCGTTTAGCCACCGGTGAACTGCTGCAGTTCCCTGGTGCGTTTAACCCGCTCTCGGCCAAACTCATTCAGAGCAAGGGTTTTGACGGTGTCTACATCTCTGGTGCTGTCTTGGCGGCGGACCTGGGTTTGCCTGACATTGGGTTGACCACGTTGAGCGAAGTTGCTGGTCGTGGTGAACAAATTGCTCGCATGACAGATCTTCCTGCACTCATCGATGCCGACACCGGTTTTGGTGAACCCTTGAACCTTGCTCGCACCGTGCAGACCCTCGAGGACGCTGGTGTTGCTGGTCTTCACATTGAAGATCAGCACAACCCCAAGCGGTGTGGACACCTCGACGGCAAGAACGTTGTCGACGACAACACTGCCATCAAGCGCATCAAGGCAGCGGTAGATGCACGCCGAGATGAGAACCTTCTCATCATGGCTCGTACCGATATTCGCGCTGTTGAAGGTCTCGATGCAGCTATTGACCGTGCCAAGATGCTCGTCGACGCTGGCGCTGATGCCATCTTCCCCGAGGCGATGAAAGATCTCAGTGAGTTTGAGGCCATGCGTGCTGCTCTCGATGTCCCGGTGTTGGCGAACATGACCGAGTTCGGCAAGAGCGAGCTCTTTACCAAGCAGCAGTTGTCAGACATCGGCATCAATATTGTGATTTACCCGGTCTCACTATTGCGTCTGGCCATGGGTTCTGCTGTTCGAGGACTTGATTCTCTTAACGAAACAGGTTCCTTCCAGGCATCTGTGCCCGAGATGCAGACTCGTGCAGATCTCTACGAAACCCTTGATTACGAGGATTACAACCACTTTGATTCAGGCATTTTCAACTTTGACCTGAGCACACACACCAAGCACTAACTCGAACGACACGTTCGTCTCTACCTGTGAGGATAAGCAATGACGGAACAACCACAGATTTTTAAGGGCTTAGCTGGCGTTGTGGTCGATGCCACTGCAATTTCTAAAGTTAACCCCGAGACCAACTCACTGCTCTACCGCGGATACCCGGTGCAAGAACTTGCCGCCAGCAAGAGCTTCGAAGAGGTAGCTTGGCTTCTCTGGCACGGAGAGCTTCCCACAGCATCGGAGCTGGCAGGTTTTCAGAAGTCGGAGCGCGCACAGCGGGCACTGGATGCCCACGTCAAGCGCGTCATTGATGAGCTTCCGCTTACCGCACACCCTATGGATGTTGTGCGCACCGCTGTCAGTGTCATTGGTGCGTCTGATCCCACCACCGATGACTCATCGCCTGAGGGAAACCTTGCCAAGAGCATCACACTCTTTGCCAAGCTTCCCGCAATCGTCTCCTATGACCAGCGCCGCCGCCGTGGCGAGGGTGTTATTGAACCCCGTGAGGACCTGGACTACTCAGCAAACTTTCTCTGGATGAGTTTTGGTGAGATTCCAGATGACGTGGTCGTTGACGCGTTCCGGGTTTCTCTGATTTTGTATGCGGAGCACTCCTTCAACGCGTCGACCTTCACCGCTCGCGTGATCACCTCTACCCTGTCTGACCTGTACTCAGCAGTAACCGGCGCTATTGGTGCACTCAAAGGACCTCTTCACGGTGGTGCCAATGAAGCTGTGCTGCACATCTTCAACGAAATCGGGTTTGGACCCAACGCGCATGAGCGTGCTGAAGCATGGCTCGAGCAGGCATTGGCTGAAAAGCGCAAAATCATGGGCTTTGGTCACCGTGTCTATAAAAAGGGCGACTCCCGTGTGCCCACTATGCGCAAGTCCATGGTTGAGCTCATTGAGTACTACAACCGCCCCGATGTTCTTGACCTCTATGAAGGCCTTGAAGCGGCAATGACTGAGCGTAAGGGAATTCTGCCCAACCTGGATTACCCTTCAGGTCCGGCGTATCACTTAATGGGCTTTGACACCCTCACCTTCACCCCAATTTTCGTGGCAGCACGAATCACTGGCTGGACTGCTCACATCATGGAACAGCTCCAAGCCAACGCACTCATCCGCCCGTTGTCGGCCTACAACGGTGTGGATGAGCGTCACCTCTGAACACATAGGGGATATGAGTAAAGCCTTGCGGGATCGTCTCTCCCGCAAGGCTTTGTTCTTGGTTTCCTTCCGATAACCTTGAATCATGAGCACCTCAGAAAACATCACTCAGTCAGACGGCGAACTCGTCTCTGCGCTGTCCGTCGTTGAGGACCAACCGCTCGAAAACCGTGCAGAAGGCTATGCAAAGCTCTACGACGACCTCCGAGCACAGCTCGAAGGTGGCGACATCCCTTCTCGTGACTAGTCAACGCCTCGATGCCGCCCTCGCAGCCAGATCTCTGGCTCGCTCGCGCAGTCATGCCGCCACATTGATCACGGAAGGCTTCGTTCGAGTTGGCGGCAAGGTCATCAACAAACCTTCATTCAAAGTTGAAGACAATGACGACATCAGCGTGGACGGCGCCGATCACTATGTTTCTCGTGCTGCGCACAAGCTGATTGCTGGTCTTGACGGTTTTGGCATCGATGTCTCTGGCCGTGCTGCCTTTGATGTGGGAGCAAGTACTGGTGGTTTTACACAAGTGTTGCTCGAGCGCGGTGCGCAACCTGTCGTTGCTCTTGACGTTGGCCACAGTCAGCTCTCTCCTCGCATTAGATCTGATGAACGTGTCTTAGTTGTTGAGGGTGTGAACGCGAAAGGTCTTGATCGAGACAAGCTCTCGGCCTTGGTCAAGCAGGATTTTGTGGCAGACGTGGTTGTTGCGGACGTGTCCTTTATTTCGCTAACTCACATCATGACTGCGCTCAAAGCCTGCGCAACCGAGACCGCTGACTATATTCTGCTCGTCAAACCACAGTTTGAAGTTGGCCGCACCGGAGTCAAAGAAGGCATCGTGACCAACCCCGCCCTGCGCGAAGACGCAGTCATGGCGGTGTTGTGGTCTGCCTTTGATCACGGCCTGGGAGTGTGTGGAATCTTGTCCTCCCCAATCCTGGGTGGGGCAGGTAATCAAGAGTTTGTTCTCTGGCTCCGTGCAGACAGTGGGTCTAATCCATCAGAATGGACTCAACAAGTTCACAAACTGGCAGGAGCATAGGTATGAGCGCACACGATCGCTATATCCTCGTTGTCTCCCATGCCACCCAGCAGGCCACCTTGGAAGCTGCGGTTGAGGTTTGTCAGCAGATACAGTCGCAGGGAGCTGTTCCAGTAATTCGCGAACTAGAACTTTCTGCGGTTCTGGAACTTGCTCCTGAGCTCACCTCGCTCAAAGTCTTAGAAAAAAATGTTCCTGTCACTGAGATTGAGTGCGCCATTGTTGTCGGGGGAGATGGAACCATTCTTCGCGCAGCAGAGTTATTGCGGGGAACAAGTATTCCTATGTTGGGGGTGAACACGGGACACGTAGGATTCCTTGCTGAAACAGAACGAGACACTATTACCGAGACCGTTTCTCGCGTGTTAGCTAAAGACTTTGCGGTGGAGGAACGCTCAACACTTTCTGTTCGCGTCAAAGTAGGCAACGAAGTTGTTTTTGAAACATGGGCGCTGAATGAGGCCACGGTTGAAAAGGCGAGCAGGGAACGCATGCTCGAAGTGGTTATCGAGGTGGATCGTCGGCCTCTGTCTTCCTTTGGCTGTGATGGGGTCGTGATGAGCACACCGACAGGATCTACAGCCTATTCCTTCTCGGCAGGAGGCCCAATTGTGTGGCCGACCGTTGACGCGATGATTTTGGTACCTCTCTCAGCCCATGCGCTTTTTGCACGGCCGCTAGTTGTCGGTCCAGAATCTGTCCTCGCTGTTGAAATTCTTGAACGCCGCAGTGGTCATGGTGTGCTGTGGTGTGATGGTCGCAGAACACGTAATCTTCCTCCCGGAGCACGCGTAGTGGTCAAGAAGTCAGCTGTGCCTGTGTTGCTTGCCCGACTGCACCACGAAACGTTTACCGATCGACTCGTTGAGAAGTTTGATCTACCTGTCACCGGCTGGCGAGGTCCTGGCGCGTGATTGAAGAAATTCGAATCAGAGATCTTGGCGTTATCTCTGAAGCAATACTTCCATTAGGTCCCGGGTTCACTGCCATCACGGGTGAAACAGGTGCAGGAAAGACCATGGTTGTTACAGCTCTGGGGCTGCTGCGGGGAGAACGATCGGATTCCACAGCTGTGCGTACTGGATCCGATACAGCTTGGGTTGAAGGGCGCTGGATTATTGAGCCCACCGAAGCCATTACCGAAACAGTGACAGATGCTGGCGGTCTCATTGAAGGTGACGAACTTCTTTTGGGTAGATCTGTTTCTGTAGAGGGACGATCACGTGCAGTAGTTGGCGGGCGAAGCACTCCAGTTGCCGTCCTGGGAGAACTAGGTGAGCTACTCGTTGCTGTTCACGGCCAATCTGATCAGGTGCGTTTGCGCTCCGCATCAGCACAACGTGAGGCACTAGATCGTTTTGCTGGACCACATTTTGCTGAAGTCTTGGGTGAGTACGCTCATGCTTTCCGCCGCTGGAAAGCTAATGCTGCCGAGCTTGCTGACCTGATTGCTGCTCGTGACGCTCGCGAAAAAGAGGCAGAAGAATTACGTCTGTCCATCTCCGACATTGAAGCAGTAGCTCCACAGCCGGGTGAAGATGAGCAGCTCACCGCACTCGCACAGCGCCTAATGCATACCGAAGATTTGCGATTGGCAACAGCTCAAGCTCGGGCAGCGCTGTCATCGGATGAGTCAGACGAGCTTGATGCACTTGCCCGTGTTGATCTTGCCAAGAGGGCACTTGAGAAGGTGGCAGAGGTTGATCCAACGCTGACATCCTTACTCGAAAATCTCACCCAGTTGTCCTTCCAACTCCATGATGTTGCCGGGGCGCTCTCGTCCCATTTGGCCAATCTTGAGGGGGAAGGTGAACAGAATCTCGACACTATTCAGGAACGCCGCGCAGAACTGAACACCCTAATGCGCAAATACGGTCCCACTCTCGATGACGTTCTCGCACTGGTGAATTCCGGTAGTGCCCGGCTGCTTGAACTTGATGGTGATAGTGAGCGCATTACTGAGCTTGCTGAGGAGGTTAATGCAGATCACGCACTAGTTATTCGTGGTGCGGAAGCATTGCATACACTCCGCGAAGAAGCGGCACAGAGACTCTCTGCTGCGGTCACAGAAGAACTTGCTGCACTGGCAATGCCTGATGCTCAATTGTTTGTGAAAGTCACTCAGGGTGAAGAACCAGCTGTGCACGGTGTAGACACCGTTGAGCTGCTGCTTCGACCCCACCCAGGTTCTGAGCCTCGGCCAATATCCAAGAGCGCTTCTGGTGGTGAACTTTCACGCATCATGCTTGCTCTCGAGGTGGTGATTGCCGGACAAGACTCTGTTCCCACCTATGTTTTCGACGAAGTCGATTCTGGTGTTGGTGGGGCATCTGCGATAGAGATTGGTCGACGCCTTGCCCGCTTGGCAGAAAAGTCACAAGTTATCGTGGTGACTCACCTTGCTCAAGTAGCCGCCTTTGCGACCAACCATTTGCGTGTGGTCAAGGACACCTCCGGGGAAGTCACCGCAAGCAGCGTGCACAAACTCACCGGATCCGAACGCGAGGCAGAGATGGCTCGATTGCTTTCTGGGCTGCCAGATTCAGAAAATGCTTTGGCTCACGCCCGCGAGTTGATTGAGCTGGCCTCCTCCCGCTGATAGGCTCTAATTCCGTGGTGAATACTTCGGGATCTAACGTAACCAAGCACATTTTTGTCACCGGGGGCGTTGTCTCGTCACTCGGGAAAGGCCTGACGGCAGCTAGCCTCGGCAATCTTCTCACCGCTCGCGGTCTGCGGGTCGTCATGCAAAAGCTTGATCCCTATCTCAACGTTGATCCTGGAACGATGAACCCGTTCCAGCATGGTGAAGTCTTTGTCACCGATGACGGAGCAGAGACAGATCTCGACATCGGTCACTACGAACGTTTCCTTGACATCAACCTGTCTCAGGCAGCTAACGTCACCACCGGTCAGATTTACTCTCAAGTCATTGCCAAAGAACGTCGCGGTGAATACTTGGGAGACACTGTTCAGGTCATTCCTCACATCACGGACGAAATCAAGCGCCGTATGCGCTTGCAGGCAGAGGACATTCCTCAACCGGATGTCATCATCACCGAAATCGGTGGAACTGTCGGTGACATCGAATCACAACCCTTCATTGAGTCTGCTCGTCAGGTTCGTCACGAACTAGGTCGCAAGAACGTGTTCTTTGTACACGTCTCTCTCGTTCCCTTCATGGGTGCTTCGGGTGAGCAGAAGACCAAGCCAACCCAGCACTCTGTTGCTGCGCTGCGCTCCATCGGTATTCAGCCAGATGCTCTCGTGCTGCGATCTGATCGCCCCGTCACGGAGAGCAACAAGCGCAAGATTGCGCTCATGTGTGACGTCGACGAGGACGCGGTTGTTAACGCCATTGACGTTCCTTCCATCTATGACATTCCCACCATGCTCAACAGCCAAGGCCTTGATGCCTACATCGTGGAGCAACTGGGATTGGAGTGCGGCGAAGTCGACTGGTCTCACTGGACTCCATTGCTGGAAGCAGTGCATGATCCTGCACACGAGGTCACCATTGGCCTGGTCGGTAAGTACATTGACCTGCCAGATGCTTATCTCTCCGTTTCGGAAGCACTTCGTGCCGGTGGCTTTGCTCACCGCACCAAAGTGAACCTGCGCTGGATTCCCTCCGACGATTGTGAAACTCCCGAGGGTGCAGCAGAGAATCTGTCCGACCTCGATGGCATCTGTGTTCCTGGTGGTTTTGGTATTCGTGGAATTGAAGGCAAGCTCGGTGCGCTGAAGTTCGCTCGCGAGAACGGCATTCCTACCCTGGGTCTGTGCCTCGGTCTGCAGTGCATGGTTATTGAATACGCCCGCAACATGGCAGGTTTGACAGACGCATCCTCTTCCGAGTTTGACCCTGAGACCAAGACTCCAGTGATTGCCACCATGGCTGAACAGGTGGACATCCTCAACGATGGTGACCTGGGTGGAACCATGCGTCTGGGCCTCTACAAGGCAGCTCTTGCCAAGGATTCTTTGGCAGCACAGGTCTACGGTTCTGAGCTCATTGAAGAGCGTCACCGTCACCGTTACGAAGTGAACAACACCTACCGTCAGCAGATTGCTGACGCAGGCCTTTCCTTCTCGGGTACTTCACCGGATGGACAACTGGTCGAGTTCGTGGAATTGCCCACCAGCGTTCACCCCTACTACATCGCGACCCAGGCTCACCCTGAACTACGTTCACGCCCCAACAACGCTCACCCCTTGTTCTCTGGGCTCGTTGAGGCGTCACTTGAACGTCAGAAGGCAACGCGCCTGTTTGATATCGAACAGGTCTAATCCTTCTCATGTCCAATTCATCGCAGGAAGAATTTCGCGATCTTCCTGTTGACGTGTCGATTACCGAACGTGACACGGTGTTTACCGGTCGCGTGTGGAATGTGGAGCACGAACGCTTCGAATACAACGATCACGTCATTGCCCGAGACTTTGTCGACCACACCGGCGCTGTTGCAGTATTGGCCTTAGACGACAATGACCGTCTACTGGCAATTCAGCAGTACCGTCACCCCATTCGCATGCGAGAATGGGAGATTCCGGCAGGACTGTTGGACATTCGTGGTGAAAGTGCACTGCTTGCTGCGCAACGTGAATTAGCAGAAGAAGTAGATTTACAGGCAGATTCTTGGGCAGTACTCACTGACTATTGGACGTCACCAGGTGGATCCAATGAATTTGTGCGTATCTACTTGGCCAGAGACCTACATAACACACCTGTTCCTTTTGAGCGCAGTGAAGAAGAAGCAGATATGGAATTGCGCTGGGTGAGCCTGGATGAAGCCCACGATGCGGTTTTGGAAGGTCGAGTATCCAACTCCATCTTCCAAATCGCCATCTTGCAAGCACATGCCTGCCGAGCTCGAGGCTGGGACACCCTGCAACCGGGGGATGCCCCCTTCGTGATGCGGGAGCGCCGTGACCGACTCGGCAGTGGCGCACCCTGGCAGGGGTAGCAGTGAATCTGCAGCAAGCCAGAGATAACTATCTGCGCTATGTCCAAATAGAACGCGGGCTTTCCGTCAACACTGTTGCGGCCTATACCCGAGATATTGATGCCTACCTGCTGTGGCTCATCGAACGCGACATCACTGAAGCGCAACAGATTACGTTGCAACTAGTCAGTGAATACGTTCAATGGCTAGCAACGAGGACAGAAAGCCCGTTGACGGCCTCAAGCCAGTCCAGAACTCTCAGCTCAATTAAAGGCTTGCACAAGTTCTTGGTCGAAGAAGGGCTCCTCGAACACAACGTCACGGCAGACCTCAATCCGCCCAAGCTTCCCAAGCGCTTGCCGAAAGCCATCAGTGTTGAACAAATGTCTGCACTGTTGGCCGCTACTGATGGCGAGGAAGAGATTCGCGTTCGCGATAAAGCACTCCTGGAGCTGCTGTATGCCACCGGTGCACGTATTTCTGAAGCAGTAAACCTCAATGTCGACGATGTCACTATGAACGAGGGAATGATTCGTTTACGCGGTAAGGGTGGCAAACAGCGGATTGTTCCAGTTGGTTCCTATGCACAAGCAGCATTAGATGCCTATTTAGTGCGAGTGCGACCCGTATTCTCGATCAAGGGAAAGTCCACTCCGGCACTTTTTCTCGGTCCTCGAGGTGCGCGTGTAAGCCGGCAGATGGCCTGGCTCATCATTCGTGAAGCAGGGGAGCGTGCTCAACTAGACATTGAACTCTCACCACACACCTTCAGGCACTCATTTGCAACTCATTTACTCGCCGGCGGGGCAGACGTTCGAGTAGTTCAAGAACTACTCGGTCATGCTTCTGTCTCCACTACCCAGATTTACACTCTGGTAACCGCAGATACGTTGCGTGAGACCTACATCACGGCACATCCACGAGCACGCTGAACAAGCTCATCTTCGGCCTAATATCTCGTTAGACTAAACAGCACGAGACAACGTGAGAGTGCTCACCGTGTTTCGTGATTTTTGCTCAATCTCACAGTGGGGACACTCGAGTGGTTACGTACAAGAACGGCGTGAAGGTCGGCCCAACTGGACGTCCCTTGAAAGACTTCCCCGTTCCGGCACCACTCACATCTCACGGTCCTGCTCGCATCATCTCAATGTCGAACCAAAAAGGTGGGGTTGGTAAGACCACCACGAGCATCAATTTAGCTGCTGCGCTCGCCGAATACGGCCGTAAAGTGCTGGCAGTGGATTTCGACCCTCAGGGTGCACTTTCTGCTGGATTAGCCATACAAACCCACGACGTTCCCACCATCTACGACCTCATGCGTGGATCGGTCAAGGACACGAAGTCGGCAATTCAACACTCGAAGGTTCCTAACCTTGATGTGATTCCTGCCAACATTGATCTTTCTGCTGCAGAAGTCCACCTCATCAACGAGGTTGCCCGCGAGCAGATTCTTGCCGGTGTGCTTCGTCAAGTGAAGAACGACTATGACGTTATCTTCATTGACTGCCAACCTTCACTGGGCCTTCTCACGGTTAATGCGCTCACCGCAGCACACGGCGTCATCATTCCTTTGGCCACCGAGTTCTTCGCCTTGCGTGGTGTTGCATTGCTGATTGAGACAATTGACAAGGTCAAAGAGCGCCTCAACCCTGCTATTGAACTCGATGCAATTATTCCGACCATGTATGACCCTCGCACTTTGCACTCGCAAGAGGTCATGGAGCGCGTGGTGGAAACCTTCGGTGACAAAGTCACCGACACCGTTATTGGCCGTACCGTGAAGTTCCCTGATGCCTCCGTTGCTGGGGTTCCCATTACTGAGTTTGCGCCTGACCATGCCTCGGCTAAGGCTTACCGTCAGCTTGCTCGTGAATTGATCGAACGCGGTGTCGTCGCTTAGCGAGCCCACCACTGACGCTGTTGACACTCCTGTTGAGGGTGCCGACGGCGGTTTTCGTGTTGCTGTAGGGGAGTTTGAGGGTCCGTTTGACCTGTTGTTGAACCTCATTTCTAAGCACGAACTTGATATCACTGAAATTTCTCTCAGTGTCGTCACAGATGAGTTCATCCAGTACCTCAACACCCTCGATCTGGAGAAAGAACTCGACGCCGCAACAGAATTCCTCGTTATTGCCGCGACGTTGCTTGATCTCAAAGTTGCTGGGTTGCTTCCTCAAGGCGAAGTTGTTGACGCTGAAGATGCGGCACTGTTTGAAGCTCGTGATCTGCTGTTTGCTCGACTACTGCAATACCGCGCATTCAAAGATGTCGCACAGTGGTTCTCAGAACGGTTGGATACTGAATCAACCCGTCATGTGCGCACCGTTCGTCTTGAAGATCGCTTCCGCAAGCAGGTTCCTGAACTGATTTGGAACACGAGTAAGGAAGATTTCGCGGCGTTGGCCATGTTGGCCATGGCGCCGCGGGAGATTCCCGTGGTCGGTCTTGATCACCTGCATGCCCCACTGGTCAGTATCCGCGAACAGGCTGCCACCGTCGTGACCAAACTTCGCTCAGGCAAACCGATGACGTTCCGTGAACTGGTTGCAGATGCTGTCGTTGCCGGTGTGATCGTGGCGAGGTTTCTTGCGGTGCTGGAGCTCTACCGCCACGCAGCTATTTCTTTTGCCCAGGATGAACCCTTGGGTGATCTCACCATTGAGTGGACCGCCACCAACTGGTCCGATGACAACCTCGCCAACTTGGGGGCAGACTATGACCGATAACGCAGAAACCACCGCCGAGGTCACCGTAGATGATGTAGTGGATGCAACTGTGGCAGAACATGCCCCTGTTGATGTTGAGCGCGCCATTGAAGCCATCTTGATGGTTGCAGACGAACCACAATCGGTCGTTTCCATTGCCTCTGCCATGAGTGTTCCAGTAAAAGCCGTGAAGCAAGCTATTGAGAACCTCGTGAACGACTACAACGGCATCAACGGAACTATTGAACGCGGTTTTGAACTGCGCGAAGTTGGCGGTGGATGGCGCATATATGTTCGCGAAACATACGATCACGTTGTAGCGGACTTCGTTCTTACCCAAAACCCCACCAAGCTCTCCCAGGCGGCACTTGAGACGTTGGCTGTGATTGCCTACAAACAACCCATTAGCCGTGGACAAATCGCACAGATTCGTGCGGTCAACGTGGATTCTGTCGTGCGTACACTGCTCAGCCGTGGACTCATCACTGAGGTCTCCAGTGATGCAGAGACCGGGGCCATCCTCTATGGCACCAGCGACCTGTTGTTGCAGCAGCTGGGAATCAACTCTTTAGATGAACTCCCGCTCATTTCTCCACTGCTGCCAGATGGCCAGGAAGGCTTCGATGTCGACGCTTCGTAGTGGTGATCCTTTACCCGAAGGGTTCAAAAACGCTGACCGTCCACCCATAGAAGACTGGAATGCTGAAGCAGCACCCCAAGGGGTGAGAATTCAGAAGGTCATGGCGGCAGCAGGGGTAGCCTCACGCAGGGTTGCCGAAAACATGATTGCCCAAGGCCGTGTAGCCGTCAACGGCAAACTCGTGACCGAACCCGGTTTACGTGTTGACCCCGAAGTGGATGAAGTGACCGTGGATGGCATTCCCGTCCAAGTAGACACCTCCAAGCGTTACCTCATCTTGAACAAGCCCGTCGGTGTCGTCAGCTCCATGGCAGACGACCGAGGAAGACCAGACCTCTCAGATTTCACCAAGCACTACGAAGAACGCCTGTTCTATGTCGGGCGCTTAGACCAAGACACCAGCGGTCTACTCATTCTCACCAATGACGGAGATCTCGCTCACGTACTCGCTCACCCCTCTTTCGGAGTGCAAAAGACGTATATCGCTAAGGTGCGAGGAAAAGTCACACCACAAACACTCTCCAAGCTCACAACAGGGTTTGAACTCAGCGATGGTTTCATCCAAGCCGATAAGGCACGATTACTCTCCGTTTCGAATAATGGAGACACCTCACTTGTAGAAATCACGCTGCACTCTGGTCGTAACCGAATTGTTCGTCGCATGCTCAAAGAAGTAGGCCACCCCGTACTCGAGTTGGTGCGACGTGCATTTGGCCCCCTGCACCTGGGCACGCTGCCGGTAGGACAGATGAGAGACCTCACTAAAGTTGAATTAGGGGCAGTGCTTGCGCTTTCGCGCTCCAATACGGAAGAACTGCCCGAATACACCGAAATCGACAACGACGATCTGAGCGAAGGAGAAGACAACTAATGTCGGATACCAACGCCGTGCGTCTCAATGCACAAGTCCGTATCGTCGGAACTGGCCTTCTTGGAGCCAGTATCGGTCTTGCATTGCGCTCGCTAGGGATTGATGTCGCGCTCGCCGATGCCTCGCCCAGTTCAGTGCACCTCGCCACAGACCTTGGTGCTGGACGCCCAGCTCACGCAGACGATAAACCCAACATCATCGTGGTGTGTGTTCCCCCTGACGTCACGGCCGATGTCATTGAGGCAGAACTTAAGGCATTCCCTAAAGCTGTTGTCACCGATGTGGCCAGCGTGAAGTTGGCACCACTGCACCAGCTTCAGGCCAGGGGAGTGGACATCACCCACTACGTGGGTGGACACCCACTTGCCGGCCGAGAACGCGGCGGAGCCATTTCTGCCCGCGGAGATCTCTTTTTAGGTCGCCCCTGGGTAGTCTGCCGCGATGAGGACACTCCTGCGTGGGCTCTCGCCCTTGTTGAAGACCTTGTTCTGGACTTAGGTGCTGTGCCCATCGAAATGACCCCAGAGGCTCATGATGAGGCTGTGGGTTTGGTTTCTCATGTTCCTCAGATTGTCTCCAGCCTGATGGCGAAACAACTTGAAGGTGCTTCAGATGAAGCAGTTCGGTTAGCTGGCCAGGGTGTGCGTGATGTGACACGCATCGCTGCCAGCTCACCTGAGCTGTGGATTCAAATTTTGGGAGCAAATAAGGACTCCATTGTCGGAGTGCTCGAAAACTTGCAAAAAGATCTTCAGAGCGTCACTGAGGCTCTGAAGGATGTTAATGCACCCGGAGCGCGCAAGATCATTGCCGAAGAAATGGCTGCCGGTAATGCCGGAGTCGCACGGCTTCCCGGTAAGCACGGACTAAACCGTCGCTATGCCCAGATTGTTGTTCTCATTGATGACCGTCCAGGTCAACTTGCACAGTTGCTCACAGAACTGGGGGAGCTCAACATCAACTTGGAAGATCTCCGTCTTGAGCATGCCGAAGGTGCACAAATGGGTATGGTCGAATTTTCTGTCGTTCCCGAGGTGAGGGAGACCCTCATTGCAGAACTGACCAAACGTGACTGGAGAGTGGCCTAATGAGCACACCTATTGTTGTGGCAATAGATGGTCCTGCCGGTAGTGGTAAATCCTCTGTTTCGAAAGCAGCGGCGCGCACACTGGGCTTTGCTTATCTCGACACCGGTGCGGCCTATCGTGCTGTGGCATGGCATGTCCTCAACGAAACAGTCGATCCAGCGGATGAAGCTGCAGTGATTGAATCCTTGAACGACTTCGGTTACGTCATCAGCACAAACCCTGATGAATACTTCGTTCGCGTCAATGAAGAAGACATCACAGAAGCTATACGAGAGCCCCGCATCACAGATGTGGTGAGCAAAGTGGCCAAGATTCCTGTGGTGCGCCAATACTTGGGCGACCTCTTCCGCCACATCATGGCCACCACCGACAAGCCCGGAATTATTGCCGAAGGTCGCGACATCACCACAGTTGTTGCCCCGGATGCACCTGTACGAATCCTGCTGACAGCCAGCGAAGAAGCTAGAATGGCAAGGCGCTCTGCGGAACTTCCGCAGCAATCGCAAGATCAAACGGCGTCTGCACTGCGTGCCAGAGATGCAGCCGACTCGCGAGTATCTGACTTCATGACCGCCGCTGGTGGCGTTGTGACCGTTGATTCAACTGACTTCTCTTATGAGCAGACGATTGATGCGGTCGTTGAAGTTATTCGCTCGCGCACGGCGTAGGCGCAGGCGAAGGAGAAAACTATGGCTGAGAACCTCACCACCGGTGACGAGGATGTGTTCGACGAAGAAAACGAACTTGAGCAGCTTTCCGAGCGCCTAGAAGATCTCGACGAAGAACTTGCCATTGCCCGGGCAGCTTCGCTGCGCGCTGGCTTGGATGACTATGACCTCGACGAGGAAGACTTTGAGTTGCTTGATGCAGCAACCGAAGACCCAGACCAGATTACCTATCTACCTGCACTTCCTGTGTTGGCAGTGGTGGGACGTCCGAACGTGGGAAAGTCTGCCTTAGTTAACAGAATCATTGGTCGCCGTGAAGCGGTTGTTGAAGATACCCCAGGCGTGACACGTGACCGTGTCTCCTACAAAGCCGAATGGATGGATCGCCAGTTCACTCTGGTGGATACCGGCGGCTGGGAACCAGATGCCAAGGGCATCAACGCGTCAGTAGCTGCACAGGCAGAAGTCGCCATTGACCTCTCAGATGCAGTCTTGTTTGTTGTTGATGGAAATGTTGGTGCAACTGCCACCGACGAGCATGTTGTGAAGCTCCTACGTAAAACCAAGAAGCCCGTCTACTTACTTGCCAACAAGGTCGATGATGCTCGTCAAGAACCCAACATTGCTAACCTGTGGTCGCTCGGCCTGGGCGAGCCACACCCTGTTTCCGCACTCCACGGACGCGGTGTTGCTGACCTTCTCGATCTGGTCATCCCCAAGCTCCCCGAAGTTTCTGCCGTTGCTAAGCAAGAAGTTGGCGGTCCACGTCGCGTTGCCATTCTGGGGCGTCCCAACGTGGGTAAGTCTTCTTTGCTGAACAAGGCGGCTGGTGAAGAGCGCGTGGTCGTCAACGACCTCGCGGGAACCACACGTGATCCCGTTGATGAGCAGGTAGAGATTGCCGGCAAGGTGTGGCGTTTCGTTGACACCGCCGGTATTCGCCGCCGTGTTCACCTTCAGCAGGGTGCTGACTTCTATGCAACTCTGCGCACGAGTGCTGCATTGGAAAAGGCAGAAGTTGCCGTCGTCATGATTGACGTTACCGAGCCCATCTCTGAGCAGGATGTTCGCATCATTGACTTGGTCCTTGAGTCAGGTCGGGCACTTGTTCTCGCTTTCAACAAGTGGGACATGCTCGACGATGATCGTCGCCGCTATCTTGAGCGTGAAATCGAACAAGATCTGGCACACGTTGCCTGGGCACCTCGTGTCAACATCTCTGCACGTACTGGTCGCCACATGGAGAAGCTGGTTCCAGCTCTCGAGCGTGCGCTCGAGTCTTGGGATACCCGTATCCCTACCGGTAAGTTCAACGCCTTCTTGGCAGAGCTCACCGCGGCACATCCCCACCCCCTCCGTGGTGGAAAGCAGCCACGCATTCTTTTTGGAACGCAGTCCTCGACTCGTCCACCTACCTTCGTACTCTTCACTACCGGCTTCTTGGACCCCGGCTATCGTCGTTACATCCAACGTCGCTTGCGTGAAATTTATGGCTTTGAAGGTTCTCCCATCAACATCAACATGCGTGTGCGTGAGAAGCGGAAGCGATAGCCTTCACACATGGGCAAAATCCCGCCACACCTCCCACCGCCGCATTTACGCGACCCTGGTGATGCGTGGGCGGTGGGACCAGACGGCACCAAGTATTGGGGCGCATTTGGAGCAGCAGGACTGCTGGTCTTCCATTCGGAAGCAGGGGTCCTGTTACAACATCGGGCAGAGTGGTCTCACCACGGCGGAACGTGGGGAATCCCTGGTGGTGCAATACGTCAGGGTGAAGAAGCCGTTGCAGGAGCTTTGCGCGAAGCAGATGAAGAAGCGGGGGTTCCTGCAGACAAAGTTGTTGTCGTCTTCACCCACGTTAAAGATCTAGGTTTCTGGAGCTACACGACCGTTGTCGTTGAAGCCTCAGAAGTCTTTGAACCGGTAATGGGGGATTCCGAAAGTGAAGCTCTTGCGTGGGTGGGGTTCGACCTCGTCGACTCCTTTGATCTTCACCCAGGATTTGCCGCTTCGTGGCCTACGCTTCGCGAACGCATTGACGCTCATCTAGGAAGCTAAAGTACCTGTATGGCTAGTTCTCGCGGTTTTGACCGTCTCGTCAACTTTTCAGACGCAGTTGTGGCTATCGCGATCACTATTTTGGTGTTGCCGCTGGTAGACGAAGCTAGCAACTTGGGCACAGAAAGCATCAATGCGTTCCTGGAGTCCGTTGCATCACAGTTCTATGTATTCTTGTTCAGTTTTGCTGTCATTGCCTACTACTGGTTCTTGCACCACAGCTTCTTTGACCAACTTCAGCAAGTAGATATGCCCATCATGATGCTCAACATGATTTGGCTGTTGGGTATTGTCTTTATTCCCTTTCCAACCGTTCTTATCGTGGATGCGAAAGGGCCCTCAGGCTGGGCAAACATCATTTATCTCGCCACCATGATGGTTTTGGCTTTGACGCAACTTTTCATGAAGCTTCACGTCATAAAGAAACCAGAACTTCTTGCCTCTGATTCAACAAGACTCAAGGGATTAATCGGTTCTGAAGTTGTCTCGGTGCTGTTGGCTATCTCAATCGTGATTGCTCTAACTTTTCCCAAGATTGGGCTCTATGCACTTTTACTGTTGTGGCTGACCCCATTCATTGCCAGCTACATCTCAAAGCGCAAATATGGGGAAACGGGAAGGGAAAAATCTTTCCGTAAGAACCGATAAGATTATCAAGTTGTCTTCGCGAGAAATCGCAAAGATTACGGGCTGTGGCGCAGCTTGGTAGCGCACTTGACTGGGGGTCAAGGGGTCGCAGGTTCAAATCCTGTCAGCCCGACCACAAAAACGACCGGCTTCTGTCGGTCGTTTTTCATTTGCCTGACGTGGCCTCGCTCTGAGGACTCACCTAAATCATGAAATGAGGGCCTCCGGATCAAAACGTCGAGGGCTAGAGTGGAGAAGTGCTCTCACGCCTTCTGACCATTTCCCGCCCCGTGTTGTGGGTAAACACCATTGGGACCACGGTCATGGCCATGTGGCTCACTGGCCAGCTGTGGACGTGGGACATTATTTGGATTCTGTTGTGGGTCACACTTCCGTTTAATCTTTTGATTTACGGCATCAACGACATTTTTGATCAAGAGACTGACAACATCAATATCCGCAAGGGCGGATATGGTGGGGCAAAGATTGATCCGAAGGAAGTTCCCTGGATTTTCTGGGGAGTTATTCTCACGAACGTTCCCTTCTTGGTGTTCTTTGGTCTCAACTATTCGTGGCAAGCAAACGCCTGGATCTGGGCATACACGCTCTTCTTCTACTTCTATTCTTCGCCACCTCTTCGCTTCAAGGGCAGGCCATTTCTTGATTCTCTAAGTAATGCTGACTATGCCTTCCCACTGGCCTTTGTCCCCTTAGCTTTGGGTTTCGAGCCCATCTGGATGGCCGTGTGGGGTTTGATGGCCTGGTCACTTGCCAAGCACACCTATGACGCCATCCAAGACATTGAAGAAGACAGTTACGTGGGAATAAAAACCACTGCAGTATTACTGGGTGCCAAGGGCTCACTGTGGTGGGTCTCTATCTGGTGGGCTGTTTCTTCTGTCTTCTTTGCGTTCATAAACATCCCTTTGGCACTAGCCAACGCCGGTTATGCAGCCTGGTTAGTGTGGCTGATTACTCAAAATGATTCCCCTGAGAATGCCAAGCGGGTCTATAAATACTCGGTTGCTTACCCTTACATCGTGGGTGCTGTAGCGGGGGTTCAACTCGTTCTGGCTATTTTCTTTGGTTTATATCAAGCGTGAAATCAGCAGAGAAGAAAAAAATTGTCATCGTAGGCGCTGGCCTCGGTGGACTTAGTGCGGCAGCACTGCTTGCTAAAGCAGGCCACTACGTCACTGTTCTGGAGAGAAACTCATGGATTGGTGGAAAATCTCGTCGCATTGAGGTTGCCGGTCAACGCATCGACACCGGCCCTTCGCTCGTCACTTTCCCCGCAGTATTGGAAGAACTCTTTTCCCGGTATGACAGTCTGGGTCCTGGAACACCTTCAGCAGAAATAGCCAACCTTGAGTTAGTGAGACTTCCTGAGGTGGGGACGTATTTCTTTCGTGATGAGGTGGTGAATCTTCCCGTCGAACCAGATCACCACTGGTATCCAGCATGGAAGAGGTTTGATGAGATTCATGGAGGGCTTAGTCCCGAAATGGTCAAACTTCTCGTTTCTGACCCGTTTGATCCCAGCACGCTTCCAGCAGTGAATGCCCTGCTCAAAAACTATGGAAGACATATTTCAACAAGCTCGTATCTTTCCAGTTTGGATTGGATGCCAGAAGAATTCAAAGAAGTTATTGCAATCCATACGTTGAATGCAGGAATTTCGCCGGAACGCACTTTGGCGCTGTACGCCACGATGCCGGCAGTCATGGCACGAGAAGGTATTTTCGTTCCGCGTGGGGGAGTCTATGAAATTGCTTTAGCAATTTCACGAATGGCAACTGCAGCAGGCGCACGCATACTCACGGATGTGCCTGTCGCCTCTATTTCTCGAGGACGTGTCACCACTGAAAACGGGTTCTATGACGCCGATGTCATCATCGGTGCTGCCGATGCCCAAGTGATTGATGCATTGCTGGGGAAAAAGATTCCACAAAATGAAAGGGTCTCCTGCTCAGGGGTTGCTGTCTTTGCTGTGCTGGACGAGCCGCTGCCGGAGTCAACCGTCACTCATTCGGTGATTATGCCCAGCAACCCAGCTCAACTCCATGAGGCATTGGATAGGCGAGAACTTCCAGAAGAAACTATGGCCTTTGTGAACTACTACAAGCCAGGTCATATTTATCCCAACATCAAGGCAACTGCTGCACTGTTACTCACTGCCCCCTCAGATGGCAAAGAGTATGACCTCTCAAGTGAGTTTGTTCAACGAGAGCTCAGGCGTATTTCCCAAATGATGGGGCTTCCGCGCAATTTAGCCGAGTGCATTGAGGACTACACCGTTTTGCACCCCAAATACTTTTCTAGTTTTGGTGCTGAGGGGGGAGCACTCTACGGGGCAACGAGGAAACTGTGGCAGGGTGGTCCATTCCACCGGCCGGCATATTCGTCACTGTCTCGACCCTGGTTGTGGAGAGTCGGAGCATCAGTTCACCCCGGGGGCGGAATACCTGCGGTCCTAGGTGGATCAATGAATTCTGTAGCCCGTTTGCTCAAGAAACTTTAAGTTTCGAGGCATTGATTGCGTTAACACATCAACTATCGCTGACCTGTGAGCCCTTTACGGCAAAGCTAGACTCTCCTTCGTGACTGAAACCAAGCGCCGCTTTGTCGATCTGACGCCGCTCAAGGTTTCGCCCGCATTCGCCAGGCTCTGGATTGGTGCTGGACTTTCGGGCATTGGTGCTCAGATGACCATCATGGCGGTGGGTCTCCAAATCTTCGACATCACCCAAAACACTTTCATGGTGGGACTTGTGGGTGGCATTGCTCTTATCCCGATGCTTTTTGCTGGGCCGTGGGGTGGAATGCTTGCGGATAGCCAAGATCGAAGAACCGTGATTTTGGGAGCCATCACTGTTTCGTTCATCTCGACGATCGGTCTTGTTGTTCTCTCTGTTGCTGATGCGAATCTCGAAGCCAATGGCGACAGCGTTGCAGTGTGGCCGTTCTATGTCTTTACAACGATTAGCGCCATGGCATACATCATCTCTGGTGCTGCGCGCATGGCGGTCTATCCTCGAATCCTCAAGCTCGAGGACGTTCCCAAAGCTAATGCGCTCAGTGGTATTTCAATGGGCATTCAATACACAGTGGGACCTGCTCTCGCAGGGGTCCTTGTTGCTACTTCCGGTTTCACGGTGACATTCATTGTGGACATGGTCTTGATGCTGGCTGGATTCTTTGGTGTCTTTACGTTGCCGAAGATTCCCCCACTTCACGATGCGGTTGCTAAGGGATGGGATGGCATCAAGCAAGGACTTGCATTCTTGCGTTCCGCACCGAATATCCGCACAAGTTTCCTTTTCGACATTATTGCTATGGGGTTAGGTAGGCCCTATGCAGTTCTCCCTGCTGTTGCTGCCACCGTGATTGGGGGAGGACCCACCACGGTGGGAATCCTCACGGCAGCGGCTGCCGTGGGAACTTTCTCCACTAGTTTGCTCAGTGGACCTGTGGCTCGAATTAACCGTTTTGGTCTAGCTATTGGCCGCGCCATCACCATCTATGGCGCATTTATTGCCTTGTTTGGTGTGGTCGTGCTGGCAGGAATGTTGGGCGCGTTTGGTCCGGTCGGCAACACCTGGTCAGAGGTCAGTGTTGTTGGGCTTGTGCTTGCTGCTCTGTGTTTTGTAGGTATGGGTGCTTCTGATGAAGTCTCTGCGATATTCCGTTCCACCATTTTGATGACAGCAGCACCAGATGAAATGCGTGGTCGACTTCAAGGTGTCTTTTATTCCGTCGTTGCCGGTGGGCCACGTCTAGGCGACCTATTCACCGGAGTAATGGCGGTGTCTGTAGCCTTGTGGGCACCTGGAATTATTGGTGGACTGGGAATCATTGTCCTGATTACTGTGTTGCTCAACACCAATAAAAGATTTAGAAACTATGACAACCGCACCCCTGAGCTCTAGACAAGAAGCAAACATGCAACGCCTGTTTGCTATGCCGTTTGCTGATCTGTATCCGCTTTATGTGACCAAAGTTACAAAGAAGAACAGAACCGAGACAGAGCTTCGTTCTGTTATTTCTTGGCTGACTGGGTTTGACGACCGGGAAATAGACTCATGTATTTCCTCAGGGCAGAGCTTGACTGAATTCTTCGCTGGAGCTCATCTCAATCCACAAGTTGTACTCATCACCGGAAGTGTGTGCGGTGTGAAAGTTCAAGAGGTTGCGAACCCTCTCATGCGAAGCATTCGCTACATGGACAAACTTGTCGATGAGTTAGCTCAAGGTCACGATCTGAGCAAGATTCTTCGTTAGATTCCTCAAACACCTCTTGTTTCTTATCCTTGTCATCACGAAGAGATAGTGTAAAGATACAAACTAGACCTCAGGTCTATTACATTTCTTTTGACTTTGGAGTTTTCTCGTCATGGCTGTAGATCTCATCATCAAGGCGTCTTCCATCATCACAATGGACCCTCACAATCCTCGTGCAGAAGCAGTCGCTGTTGACACAGTGGCAGGAACAATTGCGGCGGTCGGAGCTTTTTCAGATCTTCAATCTGCCAACCCGAGTGCTGATGTTAAAGATTTGGGTAAGACTGTTCTTACTCCGGGTCTGATCGATCCCCACAGCCACCCGGCATTGAGTGGTTTGAGTACACAATCACCGGCTCACTGGATTGCGCCTTATGTAGGTTTCCCAACTTTTGATGATGTCACCGCCTATTTCACCAAGGTAAACGCAGAGACACCAGCTGGAGTTCCTGTTGCGTTCAACGGTTTAGACAGAATTCTTCACAATGCTCCTGAGCTAACCAACACTTTGTTAGATAAGTATTTCCCTGACCGTGCCGTCATCGTGATTGATAACTCAGGACACGAGGTCTATTTCAACACCGCGAACATCACGCTACTTGGCTGGGAAGATGGAAAACCTCCAGCTGATCCTGTCGGCTCGCGTTTTGGCCGCAACGAAGATGGAACGTCAAACGGCCGTGCCTACGAGTCTGCAGCTCTTCTCATTGCTGCGTCCAAAGTTCTTGCTGCAATTGGTCAACATCCTTTGGCACCCATTGCGCAGTGGTACAAACTCATGGCAACAAACGGTATTACTTCAACATCCGAGCACACATATGAGTCGAACCAGTTCAAAGCATACGTTGCGATGGCAATGGCGCCAGATAGCCCATTGCGCATTTCCCTGTACCACATGTCTATTGAGGCTGACTGTGCAGAACCCATCCAGATTCCCGTTCCTGAAAACAAACTCAAGAAGCAGGGCATCAAACTGTGGGCAGATGGTTCTCCTTGGGTGGGAACTATTGCTGCTTCTTTCCCATATCTGGATAACGAAACTACGCGTAATGCCAACATTCCCTTAGGCCCAGGCGGCGAGGCAATGATGAATTACAACAGAGCTCAGCTTGATGAAATCTTGGACAAACTGGTTCCATCCGGATACCAGATGGCTTTCCACTGCAACGGTGACGTTGGTATGGATATTGTTCTTGATGCCTACGAGCATGCACTGAGCAAGCACAACTTGCTAGGCACTGATCACCGTTGGCGTATCGAACATCTCGGTGCTTGCCGTCGGGATCAGTTTGACCGCGCGGCACAACTGGGTGTTTGTTTGTCCATGAGCCCCTTCCAGTTCATTTACTGGGGTGATTTGCTCGACGGCACAATGTTTGAAAGCTCGATTGGTTCACAGTGGCAATCCGTCGGAGACGCATTCCGTTCAGGAGCATCCGTTTCCTTCCACAACGATGGCTCTGTCAGCCCACCCATTCCTCTTCTCAACATGCAGGCTATGGTTACTCGTCAAACCGCTTCGGGTAAGGTTCATGGCGAAAACCAAGCCGTGAGCTTGGAAGACGCTATGAAGGCGCACACCACCAACGCGGCGTTCCAGCTGGGCCGGGACCACGAGGTGGGATCTATCGAAGCAGGTAAGCTTGCTGACTTCTGTGAGCTCTCTGCAGATCCGTTCACAGTTGACCCTCACAAACTCACCGAGTTGGTCACGGTACAGGGTACGTGGGTCGGCGGAAAGCGTATCGATCTCGATGCTTTCCTCGCTCAGGTTGAGGCCATGGATCCAACCGGGCACAAAGAACTTGTTCACAAGGCACACTCCAGAAAGAAGTGCTGCTAATCAACGTCCGTTGATGTGGTGGGAAATCAGGCGTTGTGTCGATGAAGACTAAATCTGCAGTATTACCTCTGATTTATTTGGGTCTACTTGCGTCCATTCAAGGTGCAGATCCCAACATTGCCTCTACGGCATTGTTATCGGCGGGTAAAGACCTCCAGTTTGGGGGACTGACAGCGCTTGCTGCCTCGGTGAGCACGCTTGCTCTCGCGGCCACCGTTATTAGCACCGGAATGCTCGCTGACCGGCTGGGTCGAAAGAAGATCATCATTGCTGCAATGTTGCTTGCTGTCATTGGTGATGGTTTAGTTTCAGTCTCTCAAGACCCGATCATGTTTATTGCGGGCCGAGCATTGGCAGGTATTGCTCTGGGTGCTGTCTATGGTTCAGCTTTTGCTTACGTGAAGTATTTCGGCGATAACTCCAAAGGTGGGCTCTCTGCGGCTTTAGGTACTTTTTCGGCATCGATTGGTTTGTTCACACTACTGGTGACCTTCGCGGGATCCGCGCTGGTGGGCGTGGGATGGCGAGAAGCCTTCCTGGTTATCCCTGCTTTGAGCGTGCTTTCACTCTTACTTGGTTTGTTCATTTTGCCCAAGGATGAAAAACGGACAAAAAACACTGAGCAATGGGATTTCCTGGGACAGTTACTTTTGGGCTTGGCAGTTGTTTTTAGCCTCTATGGAATCTCGCATGCGGCAAATGGGCTCTTTACTGCACTAACCATTGTTCCCTTTGTTATCGGTGTTGTTCTTTTCGTGCTGTTCTATCTGCGTGAGCGAACCCAGACAGACAAACGATTCTTTCCTATTTCTTTACTCAAGCACCCTTTATTTCTAGCTGCCATTGGCGTTGGATTCCTCTATAACTTCTCTACTGGAGTGGGTTTACTTTCCTTCAGTAACCTTTTTCAGTACCAGTTGGATCTTTCCGGATTAGCACTATCGCTATCCCAGTTGCCTTATCTGTTGCTGGCTATTCCGACTGCGTTGATTGTCGGAGCGTTGATTAGTAAGCGTGTACTGACGAGACAAACCTCGACGCTTATTGGTTCATTTATTGCTGCTTTGGGTGGAATTCTATTTGCCATCACCGCGATGAGTTCACCTAAATCTGTAGCTGATTATCTTCCGGCACTTGTTGTGCTGGGAGTTGGCGCGGCAGTTCCCGCAGTTGCCTATGGATCAATGATTCTGCAGGAAGCAGACACCAAACATTACGGTGTTGTGTCTTCATCCAGGACAACAATTGGTCAATTCTGGTATTCGCTGGGCTTGGCTTCCTCAACAGTGATTATTGACACTATTGCGCGCGCTCATGTTCTCAACAAATTAGGCTCCAGCGCTGAACAGCAATTGAATTCATGGTCTGCCTCTGGGTCTAAACCAACTGATTCCTCAGTGTTCCCCACCGCTGTTGAAGGATTTACTCAAGGGTTCGCGCTGCTGATGGTTATCTATGCAGTGTTGATGCTCATTGTGGGATTTTTTGTGTTTTTTGTCGCAAATAAGGCAGATAAGCAACATAGCTCACAGCAATAATTCAAGACTTGGTTCTTTCAGCACCCACATTGTGTTGTGCTAATCCAGCAGTGGTGTTGTGCCGTCTTATTTCGTCAAATTTCGACACAAACCGACGTAACAATTCAATTATCAATACCTTAGAAATACCGGAAGAAAACTTCCGTTTTCCCCTCATTCAAAAGGTAAAGATTAATGTCTGTACTCAACGAAGTTCTTGCTGCTAATGAGGCCTACGTCGCTGATTTTGGCGCCAAAGGCGAACTCGCTCTTCCTCCTGCTCGTGGATTCGCCATCCTTACCTGCATGGATGCACGTCTCGACCCTGCAAAGTATGCCGGGCTCAGTGAAGGTGACGCACACGTCATCCGCAATGCCGGTGGTCGTGCCTCCGACGACGCAATCCGTTCACTCGTTATTTCCTACAAACTCCTGGGAACCAAAGAATGGTTCGTCATTCACCACAGTGACTGCGGAATGGAGTTCTTTACCGACGAGGTAATGCGTGGCCTGTTGGCTAACAGCCTTGAAACTGCAGCACTTGGTGCTGAAGGTTTCTACGACGTAGGAACTGGTCCAGGATCTGCTGAAGCAAAGTACATTGACTGGCTCACCATTTCTGACAATGCTCAGAGCGTTGTTGAAGATGTTCAGCGCATCAAGTCTCACCCACTCGTTCCTGCAGGAATCCCTGTTTACGGTTATATCTACGACGTAAAGACAGGTCGTTTGGTCGAAGTTCCTGCAGCAACAGCTGCGGGCGCTGCCAAGTAATTAAAGTCAACTTCCCCTCTGCCTGACTAGGCAGAGGGGAAGTTTGTTTAACCACTTTGGAATACGTGTGTTAATCCCTACCTGTGAGATGAAAACGCTTTATTGAAGATTCATTTCGCCTACGCTGGAAAAGGTTTTAGGGAATTGGCGGCATGAAAGGCCACAAATGAAGTTTCGTAATTTAGTGGCCGCACTCACTTCGTTCGCGGTTGTTGCAGGCTTTTCGATTGGTGCATTTTCTGCCTCTGCCGTTGCTCCCAACACAGGCTATGCAACCTATACAGCTGCAATTCCTAACGGTTCTGACGGAACTGTCTCAATGACGGCAGGATTCGGAAACATTACCTATCAATCACTGGGCTCCTCCAGTGTCACGATTCCTGGCGGTTCGTCAGCTATGCAGCCAATGACAACACCTTTTGCCGCATTTATCGGACTCTCTAGTTCTGGTCAGCAGTACATCAATACCAAGATGACAACCAATGCAACGGCAACTAACACGTACCGTTTCCTTCACAACACTCCCAACAACGGTAAATGGGCATTTAGCTTGGGGGATATTGATGCAGAACGCCTCACCATCACAGCAACAAAATCTAATGGTTCTGCCGCGACAGCTGCTGAAATCGGGTTTCAATCGGAATACAACTACAACGACTACTCAGATTCCACTACACATCTCAGTGTCACTCAAAGCGGGAACAGTGTCGTCGTTGAGGATGCAAGTTGCCCATCTTCTTGTGACACAGTGGGAATTGCTATCTGGCTCAAGCCCACAGTCTCCTTGAGCTACATCAGCATTGCTGCTTTTGGTAAATCAGGCTTTCCCGTTTATCAAACCTGGTTTGCTACCCAATACAAGGCGGTTTCAGGCGATGTTGATCCATTCCAGGGAACTCCAGCAGTTAATGCAACACCTGTTCCGCCGATCACTTTAGATCTCATTGACATTGCCACAAACGAGATTGTTGCGACGACAACCTCTGACTCATCAGGTAATTACTCGTTCCCCGCCGTTTATCCAGAACCCTCTGGCACTTATCAGATTGATGCAACAGGGCCCTATGGCGAACCTATGGGCGGACCCATCGCAGTTCCTGCAACAGATCAAAATGGTGCAGTTGTAATTCCGACAATCATTGCACCGGCGGAATACGAAGTAAGTGGAACCGTATCCAATGGGCAAGGTGACCCCACTGCTTTTGATGTTGAAGTCCTCAATGGTTCTGGTTCTGTTATTACTCAAGCTGACGTTCAACCTGACGGAACCTTTGTTATCCCGTTTGTTCCACCAGCAAATAACCTTCAACTTGTTGTCGTTGGACCTCAAGGGGAAACTTCTTCTGTGACAGCATTGAACACCACTGGTGGAAATGTTGCCGGGATTGCCTTAGTTGCCCCGTCACGTCTTGCAGTCACTGGCCTATCAGTGAGTGTGCCATTGGGTCTAGCTGCGTTTATGCTTCTGAGCGGCGCAGTACTCGTGGCTGTGCGTCGTAGGTTTCGTCACTAGGGAGTATTTCCATGGCTTTAACCCGGGATGAGAAAGAAGCACGCTGGGAGCAAGTAACAGCCACTCCTTTATTGGTGTTGGCCCTGGTTTTTCTTTTCTGCTATGCGATGCCCATTATCTTCCCTGACCTTGAGCCAGGATTCATTGCGTTCTTAGGCATAACAAACATTGTCATCTGGTTTGCCTTCGCTATCGATTTAGTTGGCCGATTCATCCTCGCTGAACACAAAAAGCCATTTGTGAAGCGCAACATCATCATGATTATTTCTGTGGTGTTCCCATTCCTCCGCCTGCTGCGTTTGATCTCAGTTCTGACAATGGGAATGTCTCGTTATGGTGGCAGCACTCGAAACAAATTTGGTTTCTATGTTCTAGGTGGCTCCTTGTTGTTATGGTTCATCACAGGTTTGGCCGTAACCCAAGTAGAACGCGGTGTTGAAGGCTCCAACATTTCTGATGTAGGAGATGGCTGGTGGTGGTCACTCATCACACTGGCAACCGTGGGTTATGGAGATCGTTTCCCTGTCACACCCGAGGGCAGATTCGTGGGTGTCGTTATCGTTCTCATGGGTATTGCTCTGCTGGGAACGATTAGTGCATTCCTTGCCTCATTCTTGATGGACCCAACCGGTCAACGCGATAAAGACATCCAAGACGAATCAGTGAAAGCTCAAGCTACGCTCAGCGATTTATTAGCTGAGGTTAAAGCACTTCGTGCTGAGGTGAAAGAGCTCTCTGGTAAATCAAGTTCATCTTCTCCAGCGAAGAAGACTTCTTCGGCAGCAGCGAGCTCACGAGGTACAAACAAGTAACTCGTTCGTTGCCTATCTTGCTCGCCGGTATCGTTGAGCTATGACTTATGAACGCACACTGATTTCTTCCGGATCCGTCTATGAACCTGTTGTGGGATATTCCCGCGCGGTTCGCGCAGGAGACTTTGTCTTTATTGCCGGCACAACTGCTGGTGCGCCTGAGGGCGCTATTGGCGGCAACGACCCTGCCGCTCAAACAAGAGAGATTTTTAAGCGTGTGGCTGTAGCTCTCGAACAAGCGGGAGCAACTTTTGGTGATGTTGTCCGCACCAGGATTTATCTCACCAATATCGCTGATTTTGATGCCGTAGGCAAAGTCCACGGAGAGTTCTTTGGTGAAATTCGCCCGGCTGCAACAGCTGTTGAAGTAAGCGCCTTAGCTGCTCCAGACATGCTCGTTGAAATTGATGTTGACGCAATTATTGGTTCAGCAACAGTTCGATAGTTACACGTAACTCATTAGGCTGAACTCATGGTTGAACAGCCCCCACTTATTGCCGATGTTACTGAATTAGAAGAACAATTTGCCCAATTGCAATTCACTTCCCTCACTCACGAAGATGCGCTTGCTCTCGGAATGGACCTAGCTGCTCGGGCAGAAGAGAGAAACTGGCCAATGGCTGTTTCTGTGTATCTGGGTGATCAACACGTTTTTCGTTATGCCTGTCCTGGTACTAGTTCAGAAAATGATGAGTGGCTGGAAAGAAAACGACGGACTGTCTACAAGTTTCACGAACCCACTTTCTTAATCGGTCAAAGATTTGCTGCAAAGGGCAAAGATTTCTATGTGGAAACAGGTTTGCCTAACCCCGACTACGTTCCCTACGGGGGAGGTTTCCCTTTGATTGTCAACGGAGAATTTGTGGGAGCAATTCTTTCCAGTGGAGTTCCACACCAAGATGATCACGCCATCATTGTTGAAACGTTGCGTGCTGCACTCGAAAACTAATTCATGATTCTTGACCTGTCGGTTTTGCCGGCATTCCTTGTTTCCGCCTTGGTGATTATTCTCTCTCCCGGTGCAGATACCTTCTTGATGTTGCGATCAACGCTCCGTGGGGGAAAGAAAGATGGTTTCCTCACCATGCTGGGGATATATGCCGGTATCACAACGCTGTCATTGCTTCTGATTTCAGGGGTGGGCTTAGTTGTTGCCAAAGCCCCCGGCGCTTTGTTCTGGCTGAAAATACTGGGTGCACTGTATTTGCTTTTTCTTGCCGTTCAGAGCTTGCGTGCAGGAGTAAACCTCGTTAAGCGCAACTCTGCTGGTGAATCTATTACGGTCGATCAGGACCAGAGTGTCACGCGCACGAAGGCAGGCCCATTTGTCTTGGGTTTCTTGACAAACGTCACCAACCCCAAAGTTCTCATATTCTTTCTTGCATTTTTCCCCCAGTTTCTCGGGGACAGCTCACATGCGGCGGTGCAGTTAACCATGCTCTGCCTAATCTTCGTAGTGGTTTCAGCGGTGTGGCTGGTTACGTTAGTTTTTGCAGCATCAGCCATGAGAAAAGTGATGACCACCACGGGCTTCACCATTGCCATGGAATTTGTTGTGGCAACAGTGTTCGCCGTGCTGGCCATCACATTGTTGTTTTCAGGTTTGAGTGTGCACTAAGCCCACCACGAATTAGACCTCTTTGTAGTTGGCCTTTGCGGTTGCTTTATCTTTCTTATCTGCACGCTTTTCCTTGAGTGATTTAGCAGGCGCAGTTTTACCATTGCTCTTTTTGATGTTTTTCTCGGCCATGATGATGCCTTTCAGGCGAGTCGCGGTGACTCTTGTTCGTGAGCCTACGCCTGAAGTCTGCGTGCACACTGAACGCGCCCAAGACACCTAGTCTGAATATGTGAACTTTCTGACCCGCAATAAAGCAGACATCTTGCTTTTAGGTGTTGCAGCGGTGTGGGGAAGTAGTTACCTGGCTACCAAAGTACTCACGGAGCGAGGCAGTGTTTTTGCCATCTTGTCTGCACGCTTCCTTATAGCTGCAGTGATCATGCTTGCCGTATGGTCTCTGTCAAAAAACCGCCGCCTTGATCGACGAGGTTTCCTCATCGGCGTGGTGTTTGGTCTCACCCAAGCAGGTATTTTGAGCCTGGAAACGTGGGGTGTGAAGCTCACGAGTGCAACCAATGCTGGGCTGATTATCAGCATGACCATTGTGTTTACCCCGATTCTTGAATCCCTGTGGATGAAGAAATGGTTGCCGAGGGCGTATTTCATTGCCGCGACCGTCGCAATTGTGGGCGTTTTGCTTTTAGTTTCGGGCAATGGTTTCCACACTCCCAACTGGGGTGATGCACTCATGCTAGGTGCAGCAATAGTGCGCAGTATTCACGTCACAGCTCTCGGCAGGCTCACTTCGGGATATAGCTATAGTTCCGTCAGCGTGACATTTGTCCAGACCGTTGTATGTGCTGTGGTGTTTACCCTCGCTGATGTCCCCGGTGTCATCGCCAGTTATTCGAGCTTTACACTGGGGGATTGGCTTGATCTGTTCTATCTTGCAGCTGCCTGCACCGTATTTGCCTTCTTGGTGCAGTTATGGGCTGTGCGCCAAACATCTGCTGCTCGAGTGAGTTTGCTTCTCGGGACTGAGCCCATTTGGGCTGTTTTGATAGGGGTGAGCTTAGGTTCTGACGTTCTCAGCTGGTTGGGAGCTCTCGGTGCGCTACTGATTATCGGTGGAAGCTATCGAGCCCAAGCCATTGAGCTTAAACATCGGAGTGTTCCGGTACTTCCTCTTGGTCCTGGGTAATCTCAGTTAGCTCGTGCGGAAGAATTCTGTTCAACCAATTCCCACGGTAACTGAACTGTGAGTGGAGCTAAGTCAGGGTTTTTCGACAATTCGATGATGGAGTTGAATGCTGCGCTGGCAGTATGTTCGGGGTGAAAAACTGTCGACGAGACTCCGATTGAGGAATTTTCACGCGGGTCTGTTGCCGCTGCAATAAGCAAGACGTCTTGCGGAACCCGGATTCCTTGCGATGTGAGATATTCGAGGATTTGTGGCCCTTCTTCATAGAAGGAATAAATGCCGTCACACCCAGTAGAGAGTAACTCTGCGAGTCTTTCGTGCAAATCAGTGCGACCGTAATCGCCTCTGACCACTCTGGGGGTAAATCCCTTCTCGCTACACCAGGAGCGATATACGCGTTCAGCTCCCTCGTCCGAGGCAATACCTTTCAGTTCGGTGAATAAAGCTGGATTGGTCGAACCATGCCTCACGAGTAAATCAAGCGCAGCTCTAGTCATTGCTTCAAATTGTGTATCGATGTTGATGGAGATGCGCGGATCATCAAAACGATCGTTGGAGAGTACCGGGATACCCAGTCGTACAGCTTCATCAATGAGTACTTCATCATCAAATGGGTCAAGGTAATACAGCAGGTCAATTCGTGAAGTGATGAGTTGTTCTGGCCTATCTGCAGCAATGATGCTGACGGAATAGCCGTGACGTGTGGCTTCTGCAACAAGGGTGTACAGCAAGTGGGCGCTGTAGCCGGCCCAGCGTTGTTCCGAAGCGGGATCGGGGTCGGAGTAAATGACAAAGCCAATATTTTTGGTCAAACCTGTGCGCAAAGACGCTGCAGTCGGATTGGGCTTGTATCCGAGTTCTCTTGCTAACTCAACGATGCGTTGACGTGTTTCATCGGACAATCTTCCCTTGCCACTCAGAGCATTCGACGCCGCCGCCGTCGATACACCTGCTGCGGATGCGAATTCTTTGAGGGTGATTGAGGTTGATGTGCTGCGCCTGGGATTCATAAATGCCTTTATTGCTTAACTGTTAAGCACCTCACACGACTATATTCCTAGAATTTTCAGATCGTAAACAGGAGAGGGGATTTCCCGCTATCTGCGTTCCTCAGCCCTGAGTTTCATAGAAGGACTGTTTTCAATGTGGAGTTCGTCCCCCGTTTACTAAAAGTGTTTGTCCCGAGATAAACCCGGCTTCTTTGGAAGCAAAAAAGACACACGCAGCACCGATATCTTCTGGAGTACCCCATCTGCCCGCGGGAACAGTTCTCAGGTAACCATCTAGGACTTCTTGAGGCAGGTCTTTATGACGTTCAACAGGGATGAATCCTGGTGCGACATGGTTGACCGTGATTCCAAAAGGTGCGAGCTCAGCGGCCATAGATCGAGTCCATCCAATCTGCGCACCTTTACCAGCAACATACGCGGAGGAGAAAGGTTCGCTCGTTTCAAATACTTCTGAGGTGATGTTGATTATTCGACCGAATTTGGCTGTTTTCATACTCGATACCAATGCGTTTGTTGCAACGTATGGAATTTTGAGAAAAACATCGATCATCTGCTGGTGGTAGTCCCAGTCATAGTCTTCGATGGCGTGGGTAAATTGAGGCGGAGTGGCAGAAATGACTATTGTGTCAACAGTGTGGCCCCGTGATTTAGCAACTTCTTGTGCTGTGGCATAAACCTCAGATTGTGTTGCATCCCCACAAATAACGCTCAGTTGAGACGTAGATGACCTTAATTCTTTGCGGAAAGATGCCTCATTTTCGACATGTGTGTCCAGGGCGATCACGTGAGCTCCGGCGTGGAGGAAAGACGAACTAATGCCCCGACCTAATCCACCCAGCCCGCCAATAACAAGAATTGATCGCCCAGTTGCTTGAAACATACTCATGGAAACAAATGTATCTCCCGCACTTAAGGCAAGGGCTGAATTAGGCTTGAGATATTCCCTCCCTGACAAGAAGTTTTTCTTGCGGTACAAATAGAACAGTTCACAGCCACAAGCTCGAGACGGCGACTGGTTACATGTTTCAAGGGAGAACCGAAGGTTATGGCACCACACGACGCCACCTGGACCGACCGTCAGGCAGTTGCTGAAGAGCTCATTCCACTGATTGGTGGGCTCTATCGAGACAACGGAGTTGTTACCTCGATTCATGGCCGCCGGCTGATCAACTCATCACCATTACAAATCGTCAAAGCTCATCGTTATGCGCGCCATGTTGACGGTCAAGAACTCGACATCAACCGCACTCTCGAATTGGTAAAGGCCATCGTTGCCCTCAACCCTGGTCCTGCATCGATTAACGTCGCAGGAATTTTGGCTGAGCAAGCTACCTCGGGTAAGTCCATCTCTGAGTATGCAGCTGAAGAGCTCGCTCCCGTAGCTGGTCAGGGGCGCCCCGCTACCGCAGAGGACGCCAAAGATGTTGTCCTTTACGGTTTTGGGCGCATCGGTCGTCTCTTGGCTCGTATTCTGCTCGGAAATGCTGAGAACGGCCGCGGGCCGGTCCTCAAAGCCATAGTCGTGCGCAAAGGTGGCGACCAAGACCTGGTCAAACGTGCCAGCCTGCTTCGTCGCGATTCTGTTCATGGCCCCTTCAACGGAACCATCACCATCGATGAGGAAAAGAATCTCATCATTGCCAATGGCAAGCCAATTCAGGTCATCTACTCGAACGATCCCACCACTGTGGACTACACAGCTTATGGAATCAAAGATGCGATCCTGGTGGATAACACTGGCCGTTGGCGCGATGAGCCAGGCCTGTCTCAACACTTAGAGGCCAAGGGCATTTCGCGGGTTGTGCTCACAGCACCTGGTAAGAGCCCACTTAAGAATGTTGTCTACGGAATCAACCACGACACCATTACTGATTCGGACAAGATCATCACTGCTGCATCCTGCACAACCAATGCCATCACGCCCGTCTTGAAAGTCATCAATGACGCATACGGCGTTGAATACGGTCACGTCGAAACAGTGCACTCTTACACCAATGACCAAAACCTCATCGATAACTTCCACAAGGGAGATCGCCGAGGACGCTCTGCCGCAATGAATATGGTCATTACTGAGACGGGTGCAGCCAAAGCTGTTGCCAAAGCCCTACCTGAGTTGGAAGGCAAGCTGTCGGGTAATGCTATTCGCGTCCCCACCCCAGATGTCTCGATGGCAATCTTGAACCTGACACTCAACAAAGCAGTCGATCGTGACACCCTCAACAAGATGTTGCGTGATGCGTCGTTGAAGTCAGGCTTACGAAACCAGATTGATTACATCGAGTCTCCAGAGGTTGTCTCAACTGACTTCGTCGGGTCAAACCGTGCTGGAATTGTGGACGGCCTGGCCACGATTGCTAATGGCAAGAACATCATTCTCTACGTTTGGTACGACAACGAGTATGGCTACAGCCACCAAGTTGTTCGGGTGATTCAAGAACTTGCCGGATTACACCCACCCAAGTTCCCAGCTCTGTAGTCTGAAGACTATGAAAACAACACCCCACGCCAGTTATGGCGGGGGTGTTGTTGCTTTACTACTGGCGTGCACCTTCTGGGGAACCACTGGAATGGCCGCGAGCTTCATTCCAGAAATCAATCCCGTCATCATTGGTGCCAGCACCATGGGCATTGGTGGTCTGATTCTGGGACTAACTGCCCTTCCCGGGGTCTGGATGGTGTGGCACAACATTGGCGCAAAATCTTTGGTTATTGCTGGTGCTTGTGGACTCGCGCTGTACAGCACAGTGTTCTATATCGGAATGAGTTGGGCTGGAGTTGCGCTGGGGAATGTGATTGCTCTGGGGTCTGCTCCATTATTTGCTGGACTCATCGAATGGGTTGTGGACAAGCAGCGCCCCACAGCGATGTGGCTAGGTGCCACAGCAATCACTGTTGTCGGTGGAGTGCTTTTGGTTTCCGGCCGAAACTTTGGCGAGGACGGTAGGGGAGTAGTTCGCGATTCAGCAATGGTAGTTGCAGGAATTGTATTGGCCTTGCTAGCTGGTTTTGCTTATGCGCTTTACACCTACATGGCGAACAAGCTCATGAAGCCTCATGCAGATAGGCCTCAAGGATTAGGTCATCGGCCTGTGATCTCGACGATTCAGTTTGTTTCAGCGCTTCCACTTATTGTCTTGTTGGTAGCTCTCGTCATTGTGAATCCGGGACAGTTTTCGAATGTTCCTTTAGCTATTCCTGTTATGGCATATCTAGCTATATTCCCCACTGCCGTGGGCCATCTGCTTCTTGCCGTTGGCTTGGGAGTTATGCCTGCATCGCGTGCTGCGGTCTACACCCTGTTTGAGCCAGTGGTCGCTGTCATTCTCGCTGTCATTGTTGTGGGAGAAGTGATTACTCCACTGGGTTGGATTGGGCTTCTCATAGTTCTTGCCGGTCTTGCACTTTTATCTCAGGAAAAGCGGTCACGATGAGATGGCTCATGGCCGATCAACTTGGTCCGCATTTTGATGATGGGGGAGATGTCTTACTCATTGAGGCGCAAGCAGTACTTGCACGCAGGCCATATCACTGGGCAAAAGCTCATCTGATTCTCAGTGCTTTGCGTCATCGCGCAGCTGAATTAGGTGATCGTGCTCGATATGTCACTGCAGAGCACTATCGAGATGTCTTAATTCCTTTGCGGGATTCTGGGGAATCACTGAGCGTAGTGAACCCGACAAGCTGGGGAAGTAGGGCGCTTGTCCAAGAGCTGGGCCTCAAGATTCTCCCCAGTAGAGGGTTTGTTAGCTCTGAAGAATTCTTCTCTTCCTGGGTTCAAGGGAAAAAGCCGGGATCTCTCAAACTGGAAAACTACTACCGGCACTGGCGAGACGCCTCAGGTGTTCTGATGGAGGGTTCTCAGCCTGCAGGTGGTCAATATAACTACGACCATGACAATAGACAGCCACCGCCCAAAGGCGCTGCCAATCTTGGTTTGCCTGCACCGTGGAAACCTGTTGAAGACGAGATTGATGCTCAGGTTCGGGAGGATCTCACGACATGGTCGCGTGAAGGAAAGATCACGCTCTTGGGTCGTGATGGACCACGCAGATTTGCTGCAACACGTCAGGAAGCACTGGTTGCATTGGCTGACTTTGTTGAGACCAGATTGATGGATTTTGGCCCTTTTGAGGATGCAAGTCTCATGGGTGATGATGTCATGGCTCACTCCATGCTGAGCGTCCCGCTGAACCTTGGTCTTCTCCACCCTCAAGAAGTTATTGATGCTTGTGTGAATGCCTATGACCAAGGGAAAGCTCCCCTAGGAAGTGTGGAGGCCATAGTTCGGCAAATAGCGGGCTGGCGTGACTGGGTATGGCACTTGTATTGGCATCTCGGTGAGGACTATGTCCAAAAGAGTAACTACCTTGATGCTCACGTCGATTTGCCACAACAGTTTTGGGATCTCGACGGCGAGAATGTTTCAGCAAAGTGTATGAGCCATGTCTTGAAGTCCGTTGGCGATACAGGCTACGCACACCACATTCAACGTTTGATGATTTTAGGTAACTGGTCTTTGCAACGAGGATATAACCCTGCACAACTTAACGATTGGTTCATGGACGCATTCGTCGATGGAACTCCCTGGGTCATGCCTGCGAACGTGATAGGAATGAGCCAACACGCAGATGGCGGCCTTGTGGCCACCAAGCCGTATTCTTCCGGTGGCGCCTACATCAATTCCATGTCTGATTTTTGTAGTGGCTGCCCGTTCAACCCCAAGGTGAGATTGGGAGAAAATGCTTGTCCGTTTACCGCGGGGTATTGGGCATTTTTACACCGAGTCGAACCACGTATTCGTGGAAACCACAGGATGGCTCAACCACTAGCAGGCATGCGAAAGCTCGCAGATATCGATGCCGTTATTGAGCAGGAAGCTCATCGAACGAGCTGGTAGGAGACCTGACTAACGGCTGTTCTGTCGAGCAGGACGTTGACGTTGGCCGCCTCCAGCAGCAGTTCCGTAGTTACGAGAACCTGAGCCATTGCTAGGTTTGTG
This sequence comes from Aurantimicrobium minutum, assembly GCF_002355535.1. NCBI lineage: Bacteria > Bacillati > Actinomycetota > Actinomycetes > Micrococcales > Microbacteriaceae > Aurantimicrobium > Aurantimicrobium minutum. The sequence continues at coordinate 711,209 of NZ_AP017457.1, read as the reverse complement.
AGAACCTGAGCGACGTTGGCCGTTCTCATTTGCTGGTGGACGTCCAGAACGATCTCGTGCTGGTTTGCCATCTTTGGTCACACGAGTGGGGCAACCTGCAGGGTTCGCGCCGCGCGATTCGCGCTGTGCGCGCTTTCGTTGAGCATTCGCCCCCATTGACTTTCCGCTTCCACCTTGAGGCTTGGCTTCCCGCGGAGCAGGCTTCACATAAGGTGCTATCTCTCCTACGAGTTCGAGAACTTCGGGGGAGTTTGCCGTCACCTTCTGGGGTTGGACCTGAATATCTGCTTTCTTGAGAAGCGAAGCTAGATCTTTTTGTTGTGTGGGAAGACAGATTGTCACGACATCACCCTCAGCGCCGGCACGGGCGGTTCGCCCAGAACGGTGCAAGTATGCTTTGTGTTCCATCGGCGGGTCAACGTGAATCACGAGTTCCACGTTGTCTACGTGTACTCCTCGAGCTGCAACATCGGTTGCAACGAGGACGTTGACGTCTCCGTCGCCGAATGCAGCAAGGTTTCGATCGCGCTGAGGTTGGGATAGATTGCCGTGGAGATCTACTGCAGGGATTCCTGCGTCGGTCAGGGCCTTAGCCAGTTTCTTGGCATGGTGCTTGGTGCGCATGAACAAGATGCGACGACCGGTACCTGAAGCAAGCTTGTACACAAGCTCCTTTTTGGCATCGTTGCCGCTGGTTTCGAAAACATGGTGGGTCATTGCCGCTACGGGTGAATTCGCTTCATCAACGGAGTGGAGAACTTCATTGTGAAGGAATTGGTTAACTAACTTGTCAACACCGTTATCCAGTGTTGCCGAGAACAGGAGTCTCTGGCCACCGGTAGGCGTAGCTTTCAAGATTTTGGTCACGATGGGCAAAAAGCCCAAATCAGCCATGTGGTCTGCTTCATCTAGCACCGTAATTTCGACGGCATCCAAATGCAAAAAACCTTGTTTCATGAGGTCTTCTAGACGGCCGGGTGTGGCAACTACGATGTCGATGCCTTCTTTGAGTGCGGTGACCTGGCGACCTTGAGAAACCCCACCAAAGATGGTTGTTACCCGCAAGTCATACGCTTCGGCTAGCGGTGACATCGTGTTCGTAATCTGTGTTGCAAGCTCGCGTGTCGGGGCCAGCACAAGGCCCAGCGGTCGGCCAGCACGACGGCGGCCACCGGCAAGTTTGCCGCCAAGACGAGCAACCATCGGAATGCTAAAAGCCAGTGTTTTGCCCGATCCGGTTTTGCCTCTGCCGAGAACATCACGGCCGGCAAGAGTATCCGGAAGCGTATCTACTTGGATAGGGAAGGGAGAATCAATACCAGCTGCGGTCAGCGCTGTGACGAGAGGGGCGGGCACGCCCAGTTGGGAAAAAGTCTTTTCAGACATAAGTTTTACCTTTGGATAAATCTCCCGGTCATTCACTATGTGTTTCAAGCACAACATTGAACGTAAGTGAACGTCAAACGAGGTGTGGTAAATAACTGGGAATATATGGCGAAGGCGTCTGGTGACGCATCCGTTCGCCGAAGAAAAATGTCAACCAGTGTGGTGAGGGAAGCGTTCTATCGACGCAGGGAACGAAATATATCGTTCACAAGATTTCTCTAGCCTATCGGGGAAAGCTGTGAAAGCCCCTCCGCATGCTCAAAGGATGCTTGAGACTACAAAAATACCGGTGGGGGTTTCCGGTGAAAGGTCGTAATTTGTCTCGTATTTTGTTAACGAGAAAAGTCCACTAATGTGAACAAGTACGAAAGGGGAAAAGTGAACGATTCACTCGCTGGCGATGACGCCACACAGGTCCCCGGTTCGACCCCAGCTCCAGACGTGACTGCTACTTTCACACAGTCTTTCCTCGAGCAGGTTAAAGCACTTGAAGCAGTCGATGTCACTGCTGAAGAACAGGAAGCTATCGCTTCTCTTCCCAGCGGGAATGCACTGTTGATTGTTCGTCGAGGTCCAAGCCAGGGTTCGCGTTTCCTCCTCGACGTTGATGTGACAACCTGCGGTCGTCACCCTAACTCGGACATTTTTCTCGATGACGTGACTGTCTCACGTCGTCACGCTGAATTCCGTCGCAACGGAACAGAATTTGAAGTGAGAGATCTTGCCTCACTGAACGGCACCTATTACGAGGGTGAACGTGTTGAACGTCATGCTCTCAAAGATGGCGATGAAGTTCAGGTTGGGAAGTTTCACCTCACCTTCTTTGCTTCACGTGTAGACCTAGCTCGAGGTGCATAAGGAACATGGCAACAACGGTAAGAAAAAGCACCCCCGCGCGTGGACTTCTCAGCATTGGGCAAGTTCTAGCCAAGGTTTCACCAGACTTCCCTGATCTGACCCCCTCTAAACTCCGTTTCCTTGAAGAGCAGGGCCTGATCACTCCCGAGCGCACCCCCTCCGGATACCGTAAGTTCTCCGTTGAGCACGTTGATCGCTTGCGTTTGATTCTGACCATGCAGCGCGATCACTACCTTCCACTGAAGGTCATTCGTGCACATTTGGAAGAAATTGATGCAGGAAACAACCCGGCACTTCCGAACGCAGCAAGCCTGTCCGCAGATTCACTTTTGGCAACACCCTCTCGCTACACGCGTGAAGAGTTTGTTCGTGCATGTGGTGCGAGCATGAACCTGCTACAAGATGCTGTTTCTGCTGGAATGCTTGAGCCTGCCGATTCCTATACGGATGAGCACATTGTTGTGTTGACCGCGCTTGTGGAACTTCAACGCTCAGGAATTGAGCCACGTCACTTGCGCACCATGCGTGCAGCAGCTGAGCGGGAATACTCGTTGATCGAACGTGCTCTGGTACCTGTCTCTCACCGCCAGGATGCAGCCAGCCAAGCTCGTTCCATTGAGCGTGCTCATGAGATTTCTCGCCACATTGAGATTGTTCGTTCTCAGATGTTGCGTCAAGTTATTGCCCAACAATCTCGATAACTTCGAGTATTGCGACACGCCGAAAGGGCGTGTGAAGCTTTAAATCCCAGACACGATTAAAAACTGTCTGTAAGTTTGAGGATACAAACTCTCAACAACAACTTGAACCTTAAAGTTGTTGACGTCAGGTAAGGGCCGGAAATGAACGAAGTGAACCGCAGCGACGAAGCTCGCTACGAGCTCGACGTCCTGTTCAGTGATGGCATGCCTGAACGAGATGAGAATGCGGGCTACCGTGGTGCCGAAGCTGCAAAGGCAGCTGGAATCACTTACCGCCAGCTAGATTACTGGGCGCGTACCGAACTTGTTGTTCCCACCGTCCGTGACGCATCAGGTTCTGGTTCCCAGCGCCTGTATGGCTTCCGCGACATTTTGGTTCTCAAGCTTGTCAAGCGGCTGCTAGACACAGGAATCTCACTCCAGCAGATCCGTGCAGCTGTTGACCAGTTGCGTTCTGCCGGTATTTATGACCTCGCTCAAACCACGCTCATGAGCGATGGTTCCAGCATCTACCTGTGCACCACCAATGACGAGGTCATTGACCTGGTCAGCCGTGGTCAGGGTGTGTTTGGTATCGCCATTGGCAAGGTTTTGCGTGAAGTCGAAACCAGCCTGGTTGAAATCACCTCAACATCAACCGATGCTTCAGATGAGCTTGCAGCTCGACGTGCCCGCAAAGTTGGCTAAGCCTCATTTACGAAAACTTAACGAAATAAACCCAGGCAGTGCCTGGGTTTTTTCTTGTCCTGTTTAGGACTTGGGAGCGTATTCGCCGATTTTGCCAGCGCGAGAAATGCGGTTGAGGAGTTGATCGAAGTTTTTTGCCATCTCGGCTGCTGCTTCTCCAGGCCATGCGTGAACAGGGCGTGCAGCACCCTGGACTTGTTGGAGGGAGGTGCGCTCAGGAAGCTGAGGTTGGAGAACGAGGGGGCCAAACATGTCGCGAAGTTCCTGAATGCGGAACTGGTGCTCCAATGATTGAGCACGGACGCGGTTGATAATCAGGCCAAGAGGCTGCAATCGTGGGCTAAGCCCGCGACGCACTTCTTCGATGGCGCGCAAAGCACGGTCTGCAGCGGCAACAGAGAATAAGCCTGGTTCGGTGACAACTACGACACGGTCAGAAGCCGCCCAAGCGGTTCTGGTAAGCGCATTCAAGCTTGGGGCACAGTCGATGAGGACCAGGTCATATTCGTCCTCTATGGTGGCCAATGCTTCTTCCAGGCGCCACACCTCACGGGCTGTGGGGTGGGGGCCATCAAAGTTGACAGCGGAAGGGCTTCCAATCATCACGTCGATGGGGGCATGACCTGGAGCAGACCAACCAGCAGGGGCTATGGCTTGACGAACAGTCTTCAGCTTTGGGTTAGCCAAAACATCAGCAACATTAAGGTGATCGCGAGTGTCTACACCGAGACCCGTTGAGACGTCAGCCTGAGGGTCAAAATCGACGACGAGAGTACGCAAGTTTGCAGCGAAAGCAGCAGATGCCAAACCGAGGGTGACCGTTGTCTTTCCAACGCCACCCTTGAGTGAACTAATACTAAGCACGTGCATTGAGACCACGATACCTTCTGTAGTCTTGGAGTACCTAACTACGAACCGATGCTGGCGGCATTCGAAGGGGTCATATGTTCAAGAAAATTTTGGTAGCAAACCGTGGCGAAATTGCGATTCGCGCATTTCGTGCGGCTGTCGAGCTAGGAGCGAAGACTGTCGCTGTTTTCCCTGAGGAAGATCGCAGTTCTCTGCACCGCCAAAAGGCAGACGAGGCATATCAGATCGGTGAACCCGGTCATCCTGTTCGTGCCTATCTCGACGTTTCCGAAATTATTCGCGTCGCGAAACTTTCCGGCGCCGATGCCATATACCCCGGTTACGGTTTCCTCTCGGAAAACCCAGAATTAGCTCAAGCAGCCGCAGATAACGGCATCACCTTCATCGGTCCACCTGCCCGGGTACTGGAAATGGCAGGAAATAAAGTCACTGCCAAAGAACACGCCATCTCAGCAGGTGTTCCCGTACTCAAATCGACACCAGCAACAACCGACATCGACGCGCTTCTAGCAGGAGCAGCAGAAATCGGATTCCCCATCTTCGCCAAAGCAGTAGCCGGCGGTGGGGGGCGCGGTATGCGTCGTGTGGAGACGATGGAAGAACTACGTCCCGCACTCGAGGCAGCCATGCGAGAAGCTGAAAGCGCCTTCGGCGATGGCCGCATGTTCCTTGAGCAGGCAGTTCTTCGTCCACGACACATTGAAGTTCAGATTCTGGCCGATAGCCAGGGAGAAACCATTCACCTGTTCGAGCGTGACTGCTCCGTCCAGCGTCGTCACCAAAAAGTTGTTGAGATTGCTCCAGCACCGAACATTTCTGATGAACTGCGTGCTGCTTTGCACCGCGACGCAATCGCTTTTGCCCGCTCCATTGGATATCAAAATGCCGGAACTGTTGAGTTCCTGGTCGACACTGCGGGTGAACGCGCTGGACAGCACGTCTTCATCGAGATGAACCCCCGTATTCAGGTTGAGCACACTGTTACTGAAGAAGTGACTGACGTTGACCTTGTGCAGTCGCAGATGCGTATTGCGGCGGGAGAGTCCCTCGGCGATTTGGGCCTCCACCAAGAGGACATTCACGTTCGTGGTTTCGCACTTCAGTGCCGCATCACCACGGAAGATCCTTCACAAGGTTTCCGTCCAGACACTGGCAAGATCACGACCTACCGTTCACCCGGTGGTGCCGGAATTCGTCTCGATGGTGGAACGGTCAGCCCTGGCGCACAAATCAGCCCCCACTTTGACTCCATGTTGGTCAAGCTCACCTGCCGAGGTCGCACCTATGCGGCTGCAGTTGACCGTTCCCGTCGTGCGCTTGCAGAATTCCGTATTCGAGGTGTTTCCACCAACATTCCCTTCCTACAAGGAGTGCTTGACGACCCACAGTTCAAAGCTGGTGACGTTGCAACCAACTTCATTGAAGAACGACCACACCTGCTGACCGGTCGCGAGTCGAAAGACCGCGGAACCAAGATTCTTAACTGGGTTACCGATGTCACCGTGAATAAGCCCAATGGCCCCCGGCCTGCAGGTGCAGACCCCAAGTCCAAGTTGCCCCGCATCGACCTCAACACATCTGCCCCTGCAGGAAGTCGTCAAGCTTTGCTTGAACTTGGCCCGAAGGGCTTTGCTCAGGCATTAAGGCAACAAAAGGCAGTCGCGGTAACAGAAACAACCTTCCGAGACGCACACCAGTCGCTGTTAGCCACTCGAGTTCGCACCAAGGATTTGGTCAACGTTGCACCTTATGTAGCACGTATGACTCCACAGCTTCTTTCTGTAGAAGCGTGGGGTGGAGCTACCTACGATGTCGCCCTTCGCTTCTTGGGTGAAGACCCTTGGGATCGACTAGCAAAGTTACGTGAGGCTCTGCCCAACGTGGCGATTCAAATGCTTCTTCGTGGCCGTAACACAGTTGGTTACACCCCATATCCTGAGGAAGTAACCAAGGCATTTGTCCAAGAAGCTGCCGCAACAGGTGTTGACATCTTCCGCATTTTTGATGCCCTCAATGATGTGAACCAAATGCGCCCAGCAATAGATGCAGTCCTCGAAACGGGAACGACTATCGCTGAAGTTGGTGTGTGCTACACCGGCAATTTGCTAGACCCCAACGAGGATAAGTTCACACTGGACTACTACCTCGCCTTAGCTGAAGAGATGGTCGCCGCCGGTGCCCACATTTTGGCTATTAAGGACATGGCTGGCTTGTTGCGTCCTGCAGCTGCAGCCAAGTTGGTTAGCGCTTTCCGTGAGCGTTTCGACGTGCCAGTCCACGTTCACACACACGACACCGCTGGTGGACAACTCGCCACGCTTCTGGCAGCAGCAGCAGCAGGTGCTGACGCAGTAGATGTTGCTTCTGCGCCGATGTCTGGAACCACAAGCCAGCCAAGTGCGTCATCGTTAGTTGCTGCGTTGGCAAACACTGAACGTGACACAGGGCTGAACCTGGATGCAGTCTGCGACCTTGAGCCCTATTGGGAAGCTGTTCGTAACATATACAAGCCATTCGAATCTGGTTTACCTGCACCAACAGGCCGTGTTTACCACCACGAAATTCCTGGCGGTCAACTCTCAAACCTGCGTCAGCAGGCAATCGCACTTGGTCTTGCAGATGACTTCGAGTTGATTGAAGACATGTATGCCGCAGCGAACAAGATTCTTGGTCGCGTCCCCAAGGTGACCCCGTCGTCGAAGGTCGTTGGTGATCTTGCGTTGCACCTCGCAGCAGTTAAAGCTGATCCTGCTGACTTTGAGGCCAACCCGCAGAAATATGACATCCCTGACTCGGTCATTGGATTCATGGCCGGTGAACTCGGTGACATTCCTGGTGGATGGCCTGAACCCTTCCGTTCAAAGGTTCTCGAGGGTAAGACCATCAATATTCAGATTGCCCCATTATCTGAAGAAGATCATGCAGGTTTGTCGGGTGGCTCTGCATCACGCCGCGCCACGTTGAACCGTTTACTCTTCCCCGTTCCCACGAAGGCTTTTGAACAGGTTCGTGAGACGTTCGGTGATGTTTCTGTACTGGACACAGTTGACTATCTCTACGGTCTCGAATCTGGAAGCGAACACATTGTTGACCTTGGTCAGGGTGTTCGTTTGTATGTCGGACTCGAAGCTATTGGTGGGGTAGACCCCAAGGGTATGCGAACGGTAATGACCACGCTCAATGGTCAACTCCGTCCTGTATTCGTCCGTGACCGTTCTGTCGAAATCAGCACAAAGAGTGCAGAGAAAGCAGACCTCACAGAGGCTGGTCACGTAGCTGCACCATTTGCTGGTGTGGTCACGATCAAGGTTGAACCTGGTCAAACTGTTGCAGCAGGAGATCCGGTGGCTTCCATCGAAGCGATGAAGATGGAAGCGGCTATCACGGCCAGCATCACCGGACGCGTGGAGCGTATTTCCTTCCAAAAATCTCAGCAGGTTGAAGCAGGCGATCTGATCGTCGTGATTACTCCGATTACTCCAGCGAACTAGGTAAATCCTTATTTCATTGGACAGAAACTATCTTCGGCCCCGAAACTATTCGGGGCCGAAGTTGTTTAGGTAGACTAACGAAGTTACTCGAAACTAAAGGATTAATTCGTGAGCACAGAAACCCCTAAAACCCCTGCAAAGAAACTTGCCGCAAAGAAGCCTGCAGCCAAGAAATCCACGGCTAAAGCTACGGCGCCAGTTGAAACCGCAGAGCGTATTTCTGAAGTTTCTGTCGCCACTGAGCTCACCGTAGAACAGGCTCCTGAAGTTTCTAACATCAGCCTTCCTGCCATTCCGCTGAACCTCATGGCTCGCACATCAGAAGATTTTGATGAACCTTCCTACGGCAATGACAACAATCCTTCTGCTCAGGCAGGTACCCCGGCAGAGGCAGTTGTTTCTGAGATAGCTGACATTGTTTACGGCGAAATCGACACTGTTGACACAGGCTCACTTCCTACCCGCCGTGACCGTCTTTCCGGAGAACCCTCGGGTAAACCAGAGCCTGTTGCGATGCTCACTCCTGAGCGTGTGCTTGACGCTAAGAAAAAGCGTGACAAGCCCACTGAGGGGTGGAACAAGTTCGTATACAACGTAACCTTCCACGCCGTGAACTTAGGTGACTCACCGCAGACTCGTCACCGCAAAGCACTGGACACCAGCATTGGTCGCCCCCTTACTGGTGGAACCAAGTTTGTTCCCGTCCTCACTCGTAAGGGTGGTGTGGGTAAGACAACCACGACAACACTTCTTGGTATGGCTATGGCCCTGGTGCGCGAGGACCGTGTTCTTGCCATTGACGCCAACCCTGACCGCGGAACTTTGGCTGAACGATTCAACAAAACCACTGAAAAAACAGTTCGAGACTTGGTCTCTAACGCGGCCAAGATTTTGACCTTCAATGATTTTTCTGAGTACGTCAACCGTGATAAGACTCGACTGGATGTTCTCGCTTCGGATACCGATCCCTTTTTATCCGAAGCTTTTGGCGCTAACGACTACAACATCGTGGCAGATCTCGCGAGCCGCTATTACTCGGTTGCATTGACTGACTGTGGTACCGGAATCATTCACTCTGTCATGTCTGCAACCCTGCAGCGCGCTGATGGTTTGGTTATTGTCTCCGGTGGCTCGTTCGATGAAGCGCGCCTTGCTTCTGAAACACTGACCTGGCTTGAATCAAATGGCTACGGCGAACTGGTGAAGAACTCTATTGTGGCAATTAACACCGCTACTCAAGGAACGAACTTGATTAAGCTGCGCGAAATTGAAGACCACTTTAAGTCTCGTGTTCGTGAGACAGTTCGTGTTCCCTATGACGCGATGCTTGCTGCTGGTTCCTACATCGACTTCAAGAAGCTCAAGCCTGAGACGCAAGAGGCTGCTCGACAGCTAGCTTCTTTGGTTGTTGACGGCCTCTAAGTCTCAAGAGCTCAGATGACTGAACGTTCTATTCGCATCTTTGGCGACCCCGTTCTCAAGACACCTACCGAGGAGATCGTCGTTATTGACGACAAGATCCGTGCTCTCGTAGATGACCTCGTAGACACCGTCAAGATTCCTGGACGTGCCGGTGTTGCCGCCACTCAGATTGGAGTGGGTCTTCGTGCGTTTAGTTATAACGTTCACGGAGAGATTGGTTACATTCTCAATCCACGCATTATTGAAACGCGCGGAGAAATTGGGCTGGTCGAGGAAGGGTGCCTTAGCGTTCCTAACCTATGGTTCAAGACACCCAGGTATCCATTTGCCAAAGTTGAAGGGATAGACCTCGACGGCAATACCATCGTGCTTGAGGGGGAGGGGCTGATGGCTCAGGCTCTTCAGCACGAGTGCGACCACCTAGATGGTCTGGTGTATCTTGACCGGTTAGACCAACAAACACGTAAAGAAGCTATGCGGCAAGTGCGCGAAAGCGATTGGTTTTAGTCAACCGCTCCAGAAGCACCTTCATACATCGCTTCAATCTCATTGGCGTAATCTTTCACAATCACATTGCGCTTAATGCTCATCTTCGGAGTGAGGTGACCAGACTCTTCCGTGAACTGTGTGGGCAGGATTGTGAACTTACGAATAGATTCTGCACGAGAAACACGTGCATTGGCGCGGTCAATTGCTGTTTGAACTTCAGCAATCACCGCAGGGTTCTTAGCAGCTTCTGCAACGCTCATTGTGGGATCGAGCTTGTTGTTGGTGAGCCACATAGGCAACATCTCTGGGTCCAGCGTCACGAGCGCAGAAATGAATGGCTTTGCATCTCCCACAGCAACAACCTGGCTAATGACTGGGTTTGCGCGAATAGGGTCCTCTAGGAAAGCGGGAGCAACGTTCTTTCCGCCCGCAGTCACAATAATTTCTTTCTTGCGACCTGTAATGGTGATGTAGCCATCAGCATCAATCTCACCGATGTCACCGGTTTTGAACCAGCCGTCATGGAACGTTTCTTTAGTTGCTTGTGGGTTCTTCCAATATTCCTTGAAGACGTTGATGCCAGCGGCTTCAATTTCACCTTCATCGCCTAAGCGGACAGAACACCCTGGCAATGCGGGTCCTACTGTTCCAATTTTGAATTTGGAGGGGAGGTTGATGGAAATGGGGGCAGTTGTTTCAGTGAGGCCATAGCCCTCAAGAACAACCAGGCCAAGTGCATGGAAGAAGTGTGCAAGTCGGTCACCCAATGGGGCAGAACCGCTGATGGCATAGGTGCAGTTACCACCGAGTGCGGCACGCAGCTTGGAAAGAACAAGTTTGTCCATCACAGCAAACTTCAGCTTGAGGCCGAGAGGAATATGACCTGCCATTTCTGCTGTGGAGTATTCGATTGCCGTTTTTGCAGCTGCACGGAAGATGTTTCCCTTGCCACCAGCTTCAGCTTTCTGCTCGGCAGAGTTGTAGACCTTCTCAAATACACGGGGCACAGCCAAAAGGAATGTGGGCTTGAAAGATTGCATGGCTGGCAATAATTGGGTTGTGTCTCCCTGGTGGCCAACTTTAACGCCACCTTGCACAGCCAGAATCGAAATGAAGCGTGCAAAAATATGTGCCGTTGTGATGAAGAGCAACGTAGAGGACTGTGGGTTAACCACCTCGGGGACGGCAGCCTGCGCATTGCGTGAAAGCTCCAAGAAGTTGGAGTGAGTTAGCACGCAGCCTTTAGGCTTGCCGGTCGAACCCGAGGTGTAAATCAAGGTTGCAAGATCGCTGCCGTGTAAAGAGGAGCGACGTTCTTCAACTTCTTCATCAGAAACACCAGATCCAGCAATCACAAGTGCTTCCAAATCGCCGGCATCTATTTGCCATACTGAGTGAACAAATGGAGCATCTGAGCGGATTTCTTCAAAACGCTTGAGGTGGTCGGGAGTTTCGACAATCAGTGCAACAGCTTCAGAGTCTTCCAAAATCCATTGAATTTGGCTGGGTGCGCTTGTTTCGTAGATCGGCACCAATGCTGCACCAGCAAACCACATCGCAAAGTCAACAAGGGTCCACTCATAGCGGGTCTTGCACATCAATCCGACGCGGTCACCCTGTTTGATGCCGCTAGCAATAAATCCTTTAGCAAGTGCAACAACTTGTTCAAGAAACTCGGTCGAAGTGACGTCTTTCCAGCCACCGTCAACAGGGAGTGAAAAAAGAGCATTATTTGGAGTTTCACGCACACGGTCGAGCAAAACCTGAGTGGTATTTGCTTGTGGCTCCGCTGGAACTAAAGCGGGTGTGTCGAACTGAATAACGCTCTTAACCATGGCATCTCCTTCGGTGTTAACTACACTTTAGTAGTCCCTCCATTCCCTCCCAAGACTTTCAGGAGACTCACAGCTATGTATTCCATTGGTATCGATATCGGGGGAACAAAAATAGCTGGAGCCCTGGTCAATGAGCTGGGGGAAATCATCACCAAAACCCAGGTTCCTTCCCCTGCGCACAGCGCTGAAGATATGGAATCGGCCATAATCTCACTCATCACGGAACTTTCAGTAGGCAACCCAGTCGTTGCTGCCGGTGTTGCAGCAGCGGGTTTCATTGATGCTGCTCAGTCCACTGTCTACTACGCCCCAAATATCGCGTGGCGCAATGAACCCCTCAAAGACAAGCTCGAAGCAAAAATTGATTTACCAATAGTCATCGAAAACGATGCGAATGCGGCCGGGTGGGCAGAGTACAGATTCGGTGCAGGGAAATCTTTCACCCATATGACCATGCTCACCATTGGCACCGGCGTTGGTGGAGCAATCATCGCTAACGGAGAATTGTTTACCGGTGGTTTCGGTGCAGGAGCTGAGTTGGGGCACCTTCGTGTGCAACCTGATGGCCTCGAGTGTGGGTGTGGACAGCGAGGATGCATCGAAGCATATGCTTCGGGACGTGCCCTGTTGCGCTACATGCGCGAAGAAACCCAGAACCCTCAGCTTGAAGCCCAAGAGGGAAAAAAACTTCTTGAGGACGGCGATCCAGCCGCCTGGCGTGCGGTGAGCACTCTCGGGGGCTGGATGGGTGTGGCTTGTGCCAGTCTTTCAGCGATTCTTGATCCACAAGTATTTGTCATCGGTGGCGGTGTTGCCGCAGCTGGCGAACACCTGCTGAACCCTATTCGTGAGTCATTTTTGAGTAACGTATCTGCTCGCGGATACCACCCAGAACCAGAATTTCGTATTGCTGAAATGGTCAATGATGCCGGTGTCGTGGGTGCTGCAGATCTTGCGCGCCGCCACGCAGAAAAACTCTAGCGGTAAGCTAAAAGCATGTTTTATTGGCTGATGAAAAACGTCATCGCCGGACCTTTGCTCAAGGGCATCTTTCGTCCGTGGGTAACCGGTGCTGACAACATTCCCGCTGAGGGCGGAGTGATTTTGGCCAGCAATCACCTCTCGTTTGTTGATTCAGTTTTTCTTCCGATCTCTATCGATCGGGAAATGGTCTTTTTAGCAAAGAGCGAATACTTCACCACAAAAGGCATTAAAGGTTGGGCCACGAAGTGGTTTATGAAGGGCACCGGTATGTTGCCCATTGACCGCTCTGGCGGAAAAGCTTCAGAGGCTAGTTTGAATACAGGCCTACGCGTGTTGGCTGAGGGTCGCGTTTTAGGAATTTACCCCGAGGGAACTCGCTCTCCTGACGCCAAGCTTTACCGGGGTCGCACCGGCATTGCACGCATGGTTCTGGAATCAGGTGTCCCTGTTATTCCTGTTGCCATGATTGACACCGAAAAGATCATGCCGATTGGTTCTAAATGGCCTAAGTTGCGTCGCCCGGGAATCATCATCGGTAAACCTCTGGACTTTTCTCGATTCCAAGGTATGGAGGGTGATCGTTTCATTCTTCGTGCTGTGACAGACGAAATCATTTATGAGCTGGCTGGCTTGTCCGGCCAAGAGTATGACGATGTCTATGCCTCGTCTGTGCGTGAAAAACGGCCCGTCAGCGCAAGATAAGCTTAAGACTTGGCTGGATAAAGCCAATTGAGACAAGCATTCACAAGCTGTGATATCCATCACGCATCCATTTTTAGGGGAGTTCCTTCGTGGCTAGCCAAACTGAGCCCAACATCGTCGCTGACAAGACCGTCATCGAGGGTTTGGACTATTGGCGCACACTTCCTATCAAGCAGCAGCCTGAATGGCCAGATGCTGCAGCAGTGAAAGCAACCAGCGCACAGTTAGCTGCTCTTCCGCCTCTAGTTTTTGCCGGTGAAGTAGACACTCTTCGTGAACGCCTTGCTAAGGCTGCTCAAGGTCAGGCATTCCTACTTCAGGGTGGAGATTGCGCAGAGACCTTTGCTGGTGCGACAGCAGACAAGATTCGTAACCGCATCAAGACTGTTCTTCAAATGGCTGTTGTACTCACCTACGCAGCAGAGATGCCCGTCATCAAAATGGGTCGTATGGCTGGGCAGTTTGCTAAGCCTCGCTCGAGTGACACTGAAACTCGTGGTGAGGTGACTCTGCCTGCGTACCGTGGCGATATCGTCAACGGCTACGACTTCACTCCTGAATCACGTACAGCAAACCCAGACCGTCTGCTCCAGGCCTACAACACATCTGTTGCAACGTTGAACCTCATACGGGCATTCACCACAGGTGGTTTTGCAGACCTTCGCGAAGTTCACCGTTGGAACCAAGGTTTCGCTAAAAACCCAGCCAACGTTGAATACGAAGCCATGGCGAACGAAATTGATCGCGCAATCAAATTTATGGCTGCGTGTGGTGCTGATTTTGATGCACTCAAGACCACAGAGTTCTTTGTTTCCCACGAAGCGCTCTTGATGGACTACGAGCGACCCATGACTCGCATTGATTCACGTACTGGAACCCCATACAACACCAGTGCCCACTTCTTATGGATCGGTGAGCGCACACGTGAACTTGATGGCGCACACGTTGACTTCCTTTCCCGTGTTCGTAACCCCATTGGTGTGAAGCTTGGTCCCACCACCGACGTTGACACGATGAAGAAACTTATTGACAAGCTGGACCCTGAGCGAGAGCCAGGCCGACTGACCTTCATCACCCGCATGGGTGCCGGCAAGATTCGTGAGGCTTTGCCTCCGCTACTTGAAGCCATCAAAGGAATGGACGCTAATCCTCTGTGGATCACTGATCCTATGCACGGAAACGGCATTACTACCCCCAATGGTTACAAGACCCGTCGCTTCGACGATGTCATGGACGAAGTTCGTGGCTTCTTTGAAGCTCATCGCCAGGTTGGGACATTCCCCGGTGGAGTGCACGTAGAGCTCACAGGTGACGACGTCACTGAATGTTTGGGCGGTTCTGAACAGATTGATGAGAAGGACCTGGAGAGCCGTTACGAGTCTCTGTGTGACCCTCGACTCAATCACATGCAATCACTTGAACTTGCATTCTTGGTTGCTGAGGAACTCAAGAAGGCTTAATTCTCACTCTTCACTGATAAGGCCCCGTCACCTTGTGGTGACGGGGCCTTATTTGTTTTTCAGTGTTACTTGACTACTTTGTTGAAGCCGGTAACAGGCTGTGCTTCATCGAAGCCAGCAACCTGCTTGCGGAATCCGCGAGTCAGGATAATCAACCAAACCAGACCAACGCCGGCCCAGATGAGACCACCGGTGAGAGCCTCGGGGGAGAGGTTGACCCACAGGATGATGGTCATTGCAAGACCAACAAGTGGCAGGATGACAAATTTGAAAATGTCAGATCCTGTCTTGCGGCGGCCCTGACGGATTGCAAACCAAGCAAACACGGAGATGTTGACGAAGCTGAATGCAATCAACGCACCGAAGTTGATGAAGTGAACAATGTCAGCCAAGGTCAGTACAACACCGGTCAAGCAGACGACACCAGCAAGGATGACGTTGAAGGTTGGGGTCTGAGTCTTGGGGTTGACGTAACCGAAGAGCTTGTTGGGGAGAACGTTGTTACGTCCCATTACCAGCAGCATACGAGCCACAGAAGCCTGTGATGCGAGCAGAGACGCAATAGTTGCGGCAAAGCCTGCTGCGGTCAGGATGATCTTCATGGTTTGACCACCAACGAGCTCACCAATGATGGGCAGTGTTGAATCGTCAACGTACTGACGATCTCCACCAGGAGCGAATACGTTCCAGTCAGGGAAGAGTGCCTGAGTGAAGTATGCGGTCACGATGAAGATACCGCCACCGATGAGAACGGTGAGCATAATTGCACGAGGAACAACCTTGGGGGTACGAGCTTCTTCAACGTACATGGTGACGGCATCGAAACCAATGAAGCTGAAGCAGACAATGGTTGCACCAAGAAGAACGAGGGAGAAGTCAACGCCTTCGTGAACGAATGGGGTTGGAGTGATGAGCGTTCCCTCACCGGCGCCACCGAGAAGCTGAACAATAACCATCACAACGAAGGCAAGCATTGCTGCGATTGCAATGATGAGCAGAATCGTGTTGACGTTCGAAGTACCACGCATGGTGACGTAGATAATTCCTGTTGCAAGAACAGTGAAAAGGATGACCCAGACAGCGCCATCAATATCTGGGAAGAAGGATTCCATGTAACTGCGAACGATGATGATGTTGACCAAAGGCAACAGCATGTAGTCCAGCATGGAGGTCCAACCAACCATGAAACCAACGTTGGGGTGAATCGAGTTCTTTGCGTAGGTGTATGCAGAACCCGCGGAAGGGAACTCTGCAGACATCTTGCCGTAGCTGATTGCGGTAAAGATCATCACGATCAAAGCAACCAGG
The DNA here is from genome assembly GCF_002355535.1 of Aurantimicrobium minutum. Lineage (NCBI taxonomy): Bacteria > Bacillati > Actinomycetota > Actinomycetes > Micrococcales > Microbacteriaceae > Aurantimicrobium > Aurantimicrobium minutum. Next base: position 695,016 of record NZ_AP017457.1, on the reverse strand, counting down.
TATGCCAGTGGCACAACGTTGTTTGTAGTTTCGGCAACCATGCCGAAGGTGTCAAAGACAACAGTTGGGGTCATGTAACCCAGGCCAAGAGCCACAATGGCCCACATGCCGAGATTACGTTTCAGTGCGACCCTCGAGCCGCTACCGGGGACAAAGGATTCTGGCATAACTTCTCTCTTCGTTGAGGCCATTTACTTAAGGTCAAGGGAGTTACCCCTGAGCATTTCCCCAGCCTAGTCCTCATTGAGGTGCGAAACGAGTGTAGAAATGCAGTTTTTACAACGAATTCATAATCTCTTGTATCGGGTTCACTCACACAATTACTCAGAGTAATAAGTGTGTTGTTCCCGTAGGGTTAGTCCATGGCAACAGTTGAACTCACCGCTGAAAACTTTGATTCCACCATCATGGGCAACGACATAGTCGTTGTTGATTTCTGGGCTGAGTGGTGTGGCCCCTGCAAGATGTTTGCGCCAACTTTTGAGGCGATTTCAGAAAAGCACCCAGAGATTGTGTTCGGAAAAGTAGACACCGAAGTTGAACAATCACTGGCAGCCGCTGCCGGAATTCAGTCAATTCCTACTCTGATGATTTTCCGAGACAGTATTCTTCTGTTTTCTCAACCAGGCGCTTTGCCTCCGGCGGCTTTGGAAGACCTAGTCGGGCAAGTAAAAGCCCTAGATATGACAGAAGTCCACGCTGAGATTTCAAAGCAGCAAGCAATAGTTAACGACTACTGACTCAAACAGAAAGCCCCTCCAGAGGAGGGGCTTTCGTATTACGTGTTGATAAAACTACTTAACGAGTTCTCGTCCCCACTTGTCGCGCATGTTGCCAGTTGCAATGATGATGATGTCGACAATCCACCAGACGCCCAAACCGCCACCTGTGATCAATTTGAGAATTCCGGTTCCCCATTTACCAATAAACATACGGTCGATTCCCAGGGTGCCGACGAAGATTGACAAAATGAGTGTGACTGTCCAGTCACGAGGAGCAGTTGCGGTTTCTTGAGCCATAGTTACAAATTACTCCACGTTCTCGACAAAAATCTGACCGGTTGAACTCTGACGTATCGTTGTTCCGTCATCTAACTGAACCACGGGACGATTTTCTAGATAGGTTAAAGTCCAAAACCACGTACTAGTGTCCTGTTTCAGCGCAGTAAGTTCACGTTCGACCTCAGCAACAGCTTCCCGAACTGCCTTGTCTAGCGTTTGAGGAGGCTCAGTATGTGCCTTCCATCTCGTTCCAAGCTGCATTACTTCTCCGGGGTAGTTTCCGGTGCTGGAGCAAGTTCGATCTGGCTCACAATAAGCTCGGTTGCTTCTTCGAAATTGAGTTGAGCAATTCGCCCGGTAGCCATCAGGTCACCTCGAGCAGCTTCAAGGAGAGAAATAGTGGCTTCCGGAGCAGCAATGGTCGCGGTGAGAACCTCGGTCTTTTGGCTAGCTGAGGCCTCAGTTTTTGCGCGACGAATACCAATAAGTGCCTCAGATGCAGCCTTGAGTACCTCGGGGTTACCAATAACCTCATCTCCTGGAACAGGCCAGGATGAACGGTGAATACTGTCGTCGTTGAACCATGACCATGCTTCTTCTGCGGCAAATGGCAGAACAGGTGCAAGTAGGCGCAGGAAGACAGTCAATGCTTGGTTGAGCGCAGCAGCTGCGGAAGCTTGTTCTGGGTGCTCTTGGTTATAGGCACGTTCTTTAACTAACTCGAGGTAGTCATCTGTGAAGGTCCAGAAGAAATGCTCTGTTACTTCTAATGCCTTGGCGTGGTCATAGTTCTCCAACGCCTCTGTTGCCTCTCGAACCACGGTGTGAAGAGTTTCGAGCATGCTCAAATCCAGTGGGTTGGTAATCACTGTGTTTGCAGGAGCATTGAATCCCAGGATGAACTTGGATGCATTGAGGAGCTTGATGGCTAGGCGACGACCTATCTTGATCTGGGTGGGGTTTTGTGGGTCGAAGGCAGCGTCTGTTCCCAAACGACTGCTTGCTGCCCAGTAGCGCACAGCATCAGAGCCGTGCTGATCCAGCATGTCTGCAGGAGTGACAACGTTGCCCTTGGATTTGGACATCTTCTTACGATCTGGGTCAACGATAAAGCCAGAAATGGCAGCATTTGTCCATGGCTTGCCACCGTTCTGCAAGGCAGAACGCAGCATGGTGGAGAACAGCCACGTGCGAATGATGTCCTGACCTTGTGGACGCAGGTCGTAGGGGAATACCAGATTCCACAGGTCTTCATCACGTTCCCACCCACCAGCTAGTTGAGGGGTCAGGCTCGAAGTTGCCCAGGTGTCCATGACGTCAACTTCACCCTGGAATCCGCCCGGGATGCCGCGCTGAGCTTCTGTATAGCCGGTTGGAACATCTGTAGAAGGATCAACGGGAAGTTGTTCTCTTGAAGCAATGATTGGCTCGTCGAAAACGGGGTTTCCGTCACCATCGAGCGGGTACCACACAGGAATGGGGACACCAAAGAAGCGCTGGCGCGAGACAAGCCAATCGCCGTTGAGGCCATTAACCCAGTTCTCGTAGCGCACCCGCATGAAGTCAGGGTGCCACGACATTTCTTTACCCAAATCAATGAGTTTCTTCTTGAGTTGGTCATCCTTGGCACCGTTGACCAAGTACCACTGGCGAGTGGAGACGATTTCAAGAGGCTTGTCACCCTTTTCGAAGAACTTAACCGGGTGCATGATGGGCTCCGGTTCGCCCAGCATTTCGCCTGTTTCTTTGAGCATCTCAACCATTGCAGTCTTAGCGCTGAAGGCAGTCTTGCCCGCAAGCTCTGCGTAGGCAGCTTGTGCTTGAGGCGATTCAAGGCCTTCTGGTGCTTCGGATACGAAACGACCATCGAAGCCGATTACAGCACGAGTTGGCAGGTTGAGTTCACGCCACCAAATTACGTCGGTGACGTCACCAAAAGTACAGATCATGGCAATGCCAGTACCCTTGTCTGGCTGTGCCAGGTGGTGGGCCATAACAGGAACCTCAACACCAAAAACAGGAGTCTTTACGGTCTTTCCGAAGTAGGGCTTGTAACGTTCGTCATCTGGGTGTGCCACCAGAGCAACACAGGCAGGAAGCAACTCGGGGCGGCTGGTCATGATCTCAATGTGACCACCGTCAGGCTTGTGGAAAGTGAGGCGGTGATATGCGCCAGGCATTTCTTTATCTTCGAGCTCTGCCTGAGCCACTGCAGTGCGGAAAGTCACATCCCACAGAGTCGGTGCCATCGCCTGGTAGGCCTCACCACGTGCGTGGTTATTGATGAAAGCTAACTGGCTGGTGGTGATGGTTTCGTCAGAGATGGTGCGATAGGTCTGGGTCCAGTCGACGGAAAGCCCGAGTTGACGCCAGACATCTTCGAACTGCTTTTCATCTTCGACGGTGAGCTTTTCACACAGTTCAATAAAGTTTTTACGGCTGATGGGCAGCTGATCAGCTGCCTTAGAGCTCTTGTTATCTCCGCCTTCGAATGGTGGAACAAAGTTCTCAACATAGGGGAGAGTAGGGTCGCAGCGAACGCCGTAGTAGTTCTGTACGCGACGTTCTGTGGGCAGGCCGTTGTCATCCCAACCAGCTGGATAGAAAACTTCCTTGCCGCGCATGCGTTGGAAACGGGCGATGACATCAGTGTGGGTGTAGCTGAATACGTGTCCGATGTGCAGTGAACCAGAAGCTGTGGGGGGAGGTGTGTCAATGGAGTAGACACTTTCGCGGCTCTGACCTTCCTTGCGGAAGCGGTACAGACCCGACTCTTCCCATTTCTTATCCCAGAGAGTCTCGAGACCTTCCAGAGCCGGCTTGTCAGGAACATTCGCGGGCGTCTTAGTCATAGGTATTTCTCGCTCTCTATGGGCGGCATCGCGTCAATGTAGGAAAACAGGATGTTTGCCTACTTGATGCCTCAAATGGTGATGTTTCTAGCTTACTAAAGGCAATAGAATGGTCTCTAACGACACCGATCCGGCTATCACCGGGGAGTTTTCGGAAGAAAAGTCTTCGGACTTAGTAGAACCGAACGGGACGAGCCCGTTATTGCTCAAGAACAAGAGGTGAGATTTTTCTCACAAGCTCAGGTGGTACCGCGGAAGAAATTTCGTCCTGGCACAGTGTTTTACTCAACAACTGGAGCCCTAAGTGACGTATCCCCGCCGTAATACATTCGGTCAGCAGACTGAGATTGTTCCTTCGCCGTCGTTTCCTGCCATCGAAGAGCAGATCCTGGCTTTCTGGGAGAAGGACAACACCTTCAAGGCCTCGATTGAACAGCGCTCCAAGGGAGACGAGTGGGTCTTCTATGACGGTCCTCCCTTTGCCAATGGTCTTCCTCACTACGGACATCTTCTGACTGGTTATGCCAAGGACCTCTTTCCTCGCTACCAAACTATGCGCGGCAAGAAGGTCGATCGTCGTTTTGGGTGGGACACACACGGTCTCCCCGCCGAACTGGAAGCTATGCGTCAGTTGGGAATTACTAAGAAGGAAGAAATCGAAGAGATGGGTATTGCTGCGTTCAACGCAGAAGCTCGCTCTTCGGTTCTTCGCTACACCGGCGAATGGGAACAATACGTTACACGCCAGGCTCGCTGGGTTGACTTTGAAAACGACTACAAAACTCTCGATATCTCCTTCATGGAGTCCGTTATTTGGGCGTTCAAGCGCCTGTATGACAAGGGCCTAGCCTATGAAGGTTTCCGGGTCCTTCCATATTGCTGGAACGATGAGACTCCGCTGTCAAACCACGAGCTGCGCATGGACGATGACGTTTACAAGATGCGTCAGGACCAGTCTGTAACAGTTACATTCCCTCTTACCGGGGACAAAGCAACTGCATTGGGTCTTTCGGGGGTTCGAGCCCTCGCATGGACGACCACACCTTGGACTCTTCCAACAAATGCGGCACTTGCTGTTGGGCCAACCATTCGTTATGCGATTGTTCCTGCTGGGCCCAATGGTGCGGCAGATGGTGCTGCATGCTGTGAAGCGGACTATCTGATTGCAGAGGATCTGTTAGGCAACTATGCCAAGGATTTGGGTTATGAAGATGCGACATCCGCACAAGAAGCAGTGAAGTCTCATATCGTTGGCCAGGATCTTGATGGTGTGACCTATGACCGTCTTTGGGATTACTACGCGGATGATGAGGAATACCAAGCTAACGCATGGCAAATCCTTGTTGCAGACTATGTCACCACTGCAGACGGCACGGGCGTTGTTCACCAAGCACCTGCTTATGGTGAAGAAGACCAAAAGGTCTGTGAAACCGCAGGTATTGGTGTGCGCGTTTCTGTAGATGATGGAGGAAAGTTCCTCTCTCGTTTCACAGAAGTCGCAGGCATGCAGGTTTTCGAGGCAAACAAGCCGCTGACAACAATGCTGCGCGAACAAGGCCGACTGATGCGTGTTGCCTCCTATGAGCACAGCTACCCACACTGTTGGCGGTGCCGTCAGCCTTTGATTTATCGTGCTGTATCTTCCTGGTTTGTCTCAGTCACCTCATTCCGCGATCGCATGGAAGAACTCAACCAAGACATCAACTGGGTTCCTGAGAACGTCAAAGACGGACAATTTGGTAAGTGGATTGCTAATGCTCGCGACTGGTCTATCTCACGCAACCGCTACTGGGGATCTCCCATTCCTGTGTGGAAGTCAGACAACCCCGACTACCCGCGCATTGACGTGTACGGATCGCTCGATGAAATCGAAGCTGACTTCGGTGTTCGTCCCACTGATTTACACCGACCATTCATTGATGAGCTAACCAGGCCTAACCCCGATGACCCAACCGGGCAATCCACCATGCGTCGTATTGAAGACGTCCTTGACGTGTGGTTTGACTCTGGTTCGATGCCATTTGCTCAGGTGCACTACCCGTTTGAAAACCAGGAATGGTTTGACAGCCACAACCCTGCAGATTTCATCGTGGAGTACATCGGTCAAACTCGTGGGTGGTTCTACACCCTGCACATTTTGGCTACTGCACTCTTTGATCGCCCGGCGTTCAAGAACGTGGTCTCTCACGGAATTGTGCTCGGTAGCGATGGCCAGAAAATGTCTAAGTCACTGAGGAACTATCCTGACGTTTCTGAGGTATTTGACCGCGATGGCTCAGATGCCATGCGTTGGTTCTTGATGAGTTCACCTGTGCTTCGTGGTGGAAATCTCATCGTCACCGAAGAGGGAATTCGAGAAGGCGTTCGACAGTTGCTGCTGCCTTTGTGGAATAGCTATTACTTCTTCAGCTTGTATGCCAATGCGGATAACTATGAAGCAACCTGGCGCACAGACAGTACAAATGTGCTCGACCGTTATCTCCTTGCAAAGACAGGTGATCTCATTCGTGAGGTTCAAGGACATTTAGACAGCTTGGATTCTACGAACGCCGCAGAAGCTCTTCGCAACTTCGCTGACGTGATGACTAACTGGTACGTGCGTCGCTCTCGTGATCGTTTCTGGACCGGTGGCTCCGAAGCGCATGAAGCATTCGACACGCTGTACACCGTGCTTGAAACTCTCTGCCGTGTAGCCGCTCCGATGCTTCCGCTCATTACGGAAAACATCTGGCAGGGCCTGACAGGTGGGCGGTCGGTTCATTTGGAAGACTGGCCAGATGCTGGACTATTCCCAGCGGATGAATCTCTCGTTGCTTCGATGGATGCTGTTCGCGAAATCACGTCATCTTCTTTGGCACTTCGAAAAAAGGTTGGCCTTCGTGTTCGACTCCCATTAGCGGATTTGACGGTTGTCACAGAGCATGCTCAAGCTCTCGAGGAATTTAGCGATATTTTGCGTGATGAACTGAACGTCAAACAGGTTACGTTGGTGCCATTGACGGAAGGTTCCGCTGCGGAATATGGAATCACTTCCAAACTCAGTGTTAACGCACGTGCTGCAGGTCCTCGCCTAGGTAAGCAAGTTCAGCAAATCATTCAGGCCGCTAAAGCGGGGGATTGGTCAGAAACTCATGGCATAGTTACAGCCGGAGGCGTGGAACTCATTGAGGGTGAGTATGAGCTCACCTTAGAAACCGGTGATGGCGCTGATGGTGCGCGAGCACTGGCGTTGTTACCAGCTGGTGGGTTTGTCCTTCTCGATACTGTCACCACAGCTGAACTTGAAGCAGAAGGCTTAGCCCGTGATGTGATTCGTGCAGTTCAAGACACACGCAAGGCTGCAGGATTTGAGGTTTCAGACAGAATTCATTTGGACGTGTTCTGCTTTGCTGAAGCTGATGCCCAGGCACTCAAGTTGACGACAGATGCCAACATTGCTGCGGACACTTTAGCCACCGAATTTGGTGTTCATGATCCTGTATTCCACGGTGAACTTTCTCAGTTGGAAACAGTATCTCCAGCTGAGTGGTTACCTGGGTTGCTTTCTCACAGTCCAGAACATTTTGCGGTATTCCCTGCCGGACAATACGCGAATGAGGGTAGCTTTGTAGTGGCTGTATCGCGTGTGAATCGAGTACTCAATGTCTAGTGATGACCTGACTCCCGGAGGCTTTGCCAACGGTGACTTCTCATCTGATGATGACTATGACGGTTTAGATCCGGCGGAGATGGATGAGTATGCGCGTGCTGCTTCGTTGGTCTACAACGAGCTTCAGGCCCGTTTGGGCGAAGGAATGCCTCAGCCCAGGCTAGAGCCCACACGCCGCGTTGTTGAACTACTGGGAGATGTCCACCGCGCATATCCCATCATTCACATCGCAGGAACGAACGGAAAGACAACCACAGCACGCTTAATTGAGGCAATACTGCGCGCCTATGGTCTCTCCACGGGAGTCTTTACTTCACCCCACCTTGTTTCGTTCAAAGAACGTATATTGCTCAACGGAGTTCCTGTTCGTGACGACGTCTTGGTCACAAACTGGCTTGATGTCAAGCCCTATGTCGAACTGGTTGACGGTGAATTGGAGGCGAAAGGCGAGCCTCGCCTGACTTTCTTTGAGGTGATGACGATTCTCGCCTACGGTACTTTCGCGGATGCCCCAGTAGATGTGGCCATCGTGGAAGCGGGCCTCGGCGGTGAATGGGACTCCACCAATGTTGCAGATGGAGTAGTTGCTGTTTTCACTCCGATTGCACTTGATCACATGGAACGCCTGGGTAAAGACGTTGAGACGATCGCGCGCACGAAGTCTGGAATTATCAAGCCGGCATCAATGGTGGTCTCTGCCGCTCAGGTTCCTGAGGTTCGTGCGGTCTTAGAAGAAGCAGCTGACCTCACAGAATCAACACTCACATTTGTCTCGACAACGACTGAGCCTGAAGTGGGAAACCCGATTGCTGTAGTTTCTCGCGCTGTAGCCGTGGGGGGACAACTGGTCACCATTCAAGGAGCAGCTGGGCGTTATGAGGACATTTTCCTTGCCTTGTATGGAGACCATCAGGCAGATAATGCCGCTTTGGCTATCGCTGCAGTCGAGGCTTTCTTGGGTGGCGCTTCTCAACAACTAGAACAAGAAGTACTCGCTGAAGCATTTGCCACAGTCTCTTCGCCAGGGCGTCTCCAGCTTGTGGCCGCAGATCCGACTGTGTTGGTTGATGCGGCGCACAATCCTCACGGTGCGCTCTCTCTTGCATCAGCACTAGGAAACTATTTCACCTTCGATGACCTCACTATTGTGCTTGCCATTTTCGAAGACAAGGATGCACAGGGAATTGTTCAGGCACTTGCCCCCATTGCAACACGTTTCATTGTGACAACCGCACCTTCTGAGCGGACACGTTCGGCCCGTGACCTTGGATTCCTTGTGGCCGATATTGCCGGTGACGACAAAGTTGTCATCGAGGAAGATCCTGTCGTGGCATTGGCAATGGCAAGAGGGTATGCCGCGAATTCGGAAAAAGGTGCTGTTGTCGTCACAGGCTCAATAACTCTCGTTGGACTAACCATTGGTTTGGCAGCAGAAACACAAGGATGGACACTATGAGCACCCCTCCACGCAGAAGGTCAGCGCAGACTTCACTTGGACAAGTTGTACTTGGCTTTGAATTGATAGTTGTGGCATTGGCTGCGTTAACCATTTTTGGCTTAGGTGCTCTACCGCCTGTTCTTGCGCTGGGCGGGGGAGCAGCTCTGTGTCTGCTTATGGTCCTCACCATCGCCCTCATGATGAGGTTTAAGTGGGCATTCATCCTCGGCTGGATTGTTCAAGTGATTCTTGTTGCTTCAGGATTCCTTGTCACGATGTTGTTTTTGATAGGTGCTGTTTTCGCCGGTATCTGGACCTTCGCCATGACGACAGGTGCAAAACTTGATTCTCAAAGTAAAGGAAACTCATGACCGCAATTGAAGAAACTCTCGTCCTGATTAAGCCAGATGGTGTCGCGCGAGGATTAACCGGGGAAATCTTGCGCCGTATCGAAGCCAAGGGCTATGCGCTTGTTGATATTCGGATGGTTCAAGCTGACCGCGAATTACTTCGGAAACACTACGAAGAGCACGTGGGTAAGCCATTTTATGAACCTCTTGTGAGCTTTATGGAGTCTGGTCCAGTGGTTGCTATTCGACTTGCAGGTAACCGGGTTATTGAGGGCTTCCGGTCTCTCGCAGGAACCACAGATCCCACGACTGCTGCCCCGGGCACCATTCGTGGAGACCTCGGTCGCGACTGGGGTCTTGCAGTTCAACAAAACCTCGTTCACGGTTCGGACTCACCAGAGTCTGCAGCACGTGAATTAGCTCTGTGGTTTAGCTAGAACATATATGGTTGTGACCCTCGCTTGTGCGGGGGTCACAACTCGTTAAGGCTGGAGTTCGGCAGCGATTTCCTCAGCGGTAGCAGGCCGTTTCAAAATTGCCGCAACCGCAATAAGGCCTAGTGATGAGATCGCGCCAATGAGGAATGCCGTGGTGATTCCAGCACTGAGCGCCTCAACTTCTGAACTTCCTGTCTGCGCAAGATTAACTGAAATTAGCGTCATGACCGTGATGAATAGTGCAGTACCTGCAGCTCCTGCTAATTGCTGCAGTGTGCCAATTGTGGCGCTTGCATAGCTGTAGAGCTTCGGTGGTACAGAGCTCAAAGACAATGCAAACAGTGGTGTGAACAAAAAGGCCAAGCCGATGCTCAGAACGGTGTAGCTGATGAACACCATCCACACTGTGGTGGAGGTAGTAAATGTCACCATTGACCAGAATGCAACACTGACCGTAATTGCTCCTGGCAAGAGAAGCTTTCTGGGGCCATGTTTGTCATAGATGCGTCCTACAGTTGGGCCGAGCAGGCCCATGATGAGGCCACCAGGCAACATCATCAGCCCAGTAACCAAAGGTTCAACACCGAGAACATTTTGCATATAAATCGGAATCAGGATTCCAGAACCAAACAAAATGAGCATGCCAATAGCCATCAGAATCATGGCTTCTGTAAATGAACGAGAGCGAAATGTTCGCAAATCAAGCAAAGCAGAATCTGTCTTTTGCAATCTGGTCTGACGAATGAGGAAGAGTGCAAACAGAATCGCACCTGCGCCGAGGGGAAGCCACGGTGAAACTACTGCTGTTCCGCGGGCCGAGTCAGCAAACGAGCTCAAACCATAAATCAAGCCGGAGAATGCGAATGCGCTCAGGACAACGGAGAGGGTGTCAATAGGAATCTTGCGTGTTTCTTGAGAATTGGTAATTCGTAAAGAGCCAATGATGAGTGTGGTCACACCGATGGGCAGCATGATCCAAAACAACCAACGCCAGTCAAGGAAGTTCAACACAATCCCTGAAAAGGCTGGACCTAACGCAGGTGCCGCAGAGAGAACCAACGAAATATTTCCATTGATACGTCCGCGAAGGTGTTCAGGAACGAGTTGCATGACCGTAGTCATCAACAAAGGCAGCATGATGGCTGTTCCACTTGCCTGCAAGATACGTCCGCATAACAGCTGCAAGAAACTTTGAGACAACGCGGCAACAAGAGTTCCCGAGGTAAAGAACAACATGGCCGCCATGTACATGTTCCGGGTGCTGAATCGCTGTAACAAGAACCCTGTGGTGGGAATAATCACAGCCATGGTGAGCATGTAGGCAGTATTGAGCCATTGCCCAGTGCTTGGTTGAATATGTAGTTGCTCCATAATCTGGGGCAGAGCAACACCCAGTGCTGTCTCATTCAAGAAGACGACGAAGGTCGACACCATTAGCACACCAAGGATGACCTTGTGGCGAGGAGCGAGCTTGTCGGAAACGATGGCAGATTCCGCAGCAGGCATTACTACAGCGTACCGACCCAATTCAGCACAAGTTGCGCAACAACAGCTTCGATGAGGTAGGACGCAAGCGTGATGATGACTACCCAGCTCAGAAGTGTTTCACCAAGCTTGATTGCTTTGGAGCCCCACACACCGTTTTTCATCGTCCAGAACGTTGCAACCCAAAACAGTGGAATAGCGGCCAACCAGGTCACCATGCACCAAGGGCACAGAGTTCCCAGAACAAATACTGATTGGCTGAACAGCCAAATAACGAAAGCAAAAGCACCTGCTGTGCCAATGACGAACGCACGCCAGAACCAGTTGGCGAAGCGAGCACCAGCAAGAATGCCCACCCCAATCGTGATGACAACAGACCACGCCATCAAGCCAATGAGGGGGTTGGGGAAACCAAAGAGTGACCCCTGCCAGGAACCAAGATTCTTGCCGCATTGCACGATGACACTGAAGTCACAAGAGGCTGCTTCATCTGGGTTGGTGAGCTTATGTATTTTTTCTAAGGTCAGGGCAAATGCGGCCACAAGGCCCACAAACCCAGAAACAATAAGAAAAATGGGCAAACCTCTCAAACGGGTGCCCGGTTCATTAGTAATACTCACGTCATCATTATCTCGAGAATCGCCCGGGATTCAGCTGTGAGCCACACGTATGTGTGGAAACCTGCCATAATTGAGATAGTGCGAAGACATGAGGTCTCGTGCGACGTGACAAACAGACTTTGCACAATGTGATTGTGCGCACGGGAGATCACCGCGATCACCCGCCATAGTTCCAGAGCCACACGGGCCGGAAGTTATGGGAAGACTAATAAGATTTATAGAACAGAAGCTTTGAGTTTCTGTAACAAGAGAATAGTTGCTCCAGCTGGCGCGGTGACAGCCGGGGGTAATGGGAAGTACACCACTGATGGTGAATAACACCGAAAACGACGAGAACGTGACCCTAGAGGTTGTCTCTGAGGTTCTCGCTGAAGCTGTTGAAGCGGAAAACCTCATCATTTCTGAAGCCGTTGAGGTTGCTGAATCGATAGTTGAGCAGGCCGAAGATACAGCGGCTGAAATTGTCGCTCAGGCACAAATCAACGCAGCTGAAGTTGAGATTGCCACTGACGTGATTGCAGAAGCAATTATGGAGACTGCGGTGGAAGTAGCAACCCCGACACCAATCGAATACCCCACATTCGTTGCTCAGGACGTCACAGATATTTTCTTCTTTGCGCCGAATCTTCCAGGCTCAGAAAACCGTATTCCCAGCCGTGACGGTCGTGAGCGTTTCGAGGATCGACGCAACCGTCAAGGACGCAACGAGCGCGGTGCTTTCGGTCAAAACCAGGACAACGATGCCGAAGAGGGAAGTTCAACACTGCGTCGACGTGCGCGTCGACGTCAGGGTGAAGATCGTGTTGGACAGGATGACCCGGCTAACACGATTGTTCGCATTCGCACTCCGCGTGCACCTGAGGTCATTACTGAACCACAACGCATTAAGGGTTCAACACGTTTAGAGGCGAAGAAGCAGCGCCGCCGTGATGGCCGTGATGCTGGGCGTCGCCGTACGGTAGTCACCGAGAGTGAATTCCTTGCCCGCCGTGAGGCAGTAGACCGCTCCATGATTGTTCGCGAGCGCGAAGATCGCGTACAGATAGGCGTGCTTGAAGACAATGTTCTTGTTGAGCACTACGTTGCTCGCGCCTCTGAGGCAAGCCTGATTGGCAATGTCTACCTCGGTAAAGTGCAAAATGTTCTTCCGTCGATGGAAGCAGCATTCGTTGATATCGGCCGTGGACGTAACGCTGTTCTTTACTCAGGTGAAGTTGACTGGGACTCGGTAGAAACAGGCAACCAACCGCGCAAGATTGAGAATGCACTCAAGCCAGGAGACAAGGTCCTTGTTCAAGTAACCAAGGATCCAGTCGGTCAAAAGGGTGCACGCCTGACCTCTCAGGTTTCTCTCCCTGGTCGTTACCTTGTGTACGTTCCTAACGGTTCAATGAACGGCATCAGTCGCAAACTTCCTGACACTGAACGCACACGCCTCAAGCGCATCCTCAAAGAGGTTCTTCCTGAAAATGTCGGTGTCATTGTTCGTACCGCAGCTGAAGGTGCAACCGAAGAGCAACTCACCGTTGACGTGCAGCGGTTGACCCAGCAGTGGGAAGAGATTTCTCGTAAGGCAGAAACCGACAATGCTCCAGCTATTTTGCACAGTGAATCAGACCTTCTGATCAAAATTGTGCGTGACGTCTTCAATGAAGACTTCCAGCGCATGATTATTCAAGGAGATATGGCTAAGGCCACTATTGAGAGCTATCTCAACCAGGTAGCACCTGAGCTTCTCGATCGTATTTCAGCGTATGAAGGCGATCGTGATGCATTCGATGAATATCGCATCACTGAGCAAATTGAGAAGGCACTCGACCGTAAAGTTTGGCTTCCTTCAGGCGGTTCACTAGTTATTGACCGAACTGAAGCAATGACGGTCGTCGACGTCAACACGGGAAAGTTTGTTGGTTCTGGCGGAAACCTGGAAGAAACCGTCACGAAGAACAACCTCGAGGCTGCTGAAGAAATAGTTCGCCAACTTCGCTTGCGTGATATCGGCGGAATTATTGTTGTCGACTTTATTGACATGGTTTTGGAATCAAATAGAGACCTTGTCCACCGTCGCTTGATTGAATGTCTGTCGCGAGACCGCACAAAGCACCAGGTTGCTGAAGTGACCTCACTCGGTCTCGTACAAATGACCCGTAAAAAGCTTGGTTTAGGTCTGCTTGAAACATTCTCAGAAGCATGTCAGGTATGTGCTGGTCGAGGTGTCATTGTTCACCACGAACCTGTTACACGTCCGGGAAACAACGGTGAATCAAACGCTGCTGAACCTCGCAAGCGTAGCAAGGGTCGTAACAGCGACAAGCCTGCAGCTGCAGCTGTTGTGGCACACCCCATTCCCGAAGGTGCCAAGAATGCACTGGCTCAAATTGCAGCCAGTACTCTTGGCCACAACACTGAAGACCATGTTGACGAGGACACAACAACTGAGGTTGTCGAAATTCTCGACATTCCTGTTGTGAAATCTGATCGTGGCCGTAAGTCCCGAGTTTCTGCTGAGAAGGTTGAAAACATCCTCGAAAACGTGCTTGATGCCTTGCCAGAACCCAGTGCTGCTGGTCATGGACGAGGTCGTTCACGTCGAGTTTCCACAGCAACAATCTCAACGACAGAGCATCTATCCCCGGCTGTCGACGACATTGAGGCTGGAGGGGAGTAATTCCGATGGTGCGTGCGGCCTTGTTGGTTTGACCCGCGTGCCATAAATGGCTATTCTTGAACCTTGGTGCCAGTTCCATTCAGAACTTTGTGCCCCAGTCTTCTGCGAATAGTTGTCAGTTTGCCCGAAACCTTCGCAGAAATAATTCATTAGCTTTAAGAAATTAGGTAGCAAAGTGGTTTACGCAGTAGTGCGCTCCGGCGGTCGCCAGGAAAAGGTTGAAGTCGGCACCATCGTCACAATGGACCGTGTGCAGGCAGATAAGTCCGGCACCATCGAACTGCCCGCAGTTCTCCTCGTAGACGGCGACAAGATTACCGCAGACCAGGCTTCACTCGCCAAGGTAAAGGTCACCGCTACAGTCCTCAACGACCTGCGTGGCCCCAAGATCATCATCCAGAAGTACAAGAACAAGACCGGTTACAAGAAGCGTCAGGGCCACCGTCAGGAGCTCACTCGCGTTCAGATTACCGGCATCAAGTAAGGCCTAGGAGAGACTCAGATGGCACATAAAAAGGGTGCGAGCTCCACTCGCAACGGTCGTGACTCCAACGCACAGCGCCTCGGCGTGAAGCGCTTCGGTGGTCAGAAGGTTCTTGCCGGCGAAATCATTGTTCGCCAGCGCGGCACTCACTTCCACCCCGGTGTGAACGTCGGACGTGGCGGGGATGACACTCTCTTCGCCCTCGCAGCAGGTGCTGTTGAGTTCGGGAACAAGGGTGGCCGCAAGGTCGTCAACATTGTGACTGTCTAACACCTGCACATACAGCTTTAGAGGAAGGGCGAGCTTTTAGCTCGCCTTTTCTTATTTCACATATTTCACTTCAACAGATGAGGAGCAGCTGATGGCAACATTCGTTGACAACGTCACCTTGCACCTCAAAGCTGGCAACGGTGGAAATGGTTGTGTCTCGGTCAAGCGGGAAAAATTCAAACCTCTTGCAGGGCCTGACGGTGGAAATGGCGGAGATGGGGGAGATATTGTCCTCTACTCAGATCCTCAGGTAACAACACTGTTGAGCTTCCATCGTTCCCCCCACATCAAAAGCCAACACGGTGGCCCCGGTATGGGCGACCACCGTCAAGGATTTAAAGGCGAAGATCTTGTCCTTTCCGTTCCTGTAGGAACTGTCGTCAAGGACGCAGACGGAACTCTCATTACTGATATGAATGTTCCGGGTATGAAAGTTGTGATTGCCCCTGGAGGTCAGGGAGGTCTCGGCAACGCTGCTTTGGCATCCACCAAACGCAAGGCTCCTGGTTTCGCACTCCTGGGAACTATGGGGTTTGAAGGTGACATCATCCTTGAACTCAAGACCTTGGCTGATGTCGCTCTTGTGGGATATCCCTCTGCAGGTAAATCCTCACTCATTGCAGCTTTATCTGCAGCTCGACCCAAGATTGCTGATTATCCTTTCACAACACTTCACCCCAACTTGGGTGTTGTTCAAGCTGGTGAAGTCCGATACACCATCGCAGATGTTCCAGGCCTCATTGAGGGTGCATCCGAAGGTAAAGGACTTGGCCTAGAGTTTCTTCGCCACGTCGAGCGGTGTACAGCTCTTCTTCATGTGATTGACTGTGCAACTCTGGAACCAGGTCGTGACCCGCTCACTGATCTTGATGTGATTCTGGGGGAGCTTGCCGCTTATCCAGTTCCATCAGACCAGATTCCTTTATTGGAACGACCTCAGTTGATTGCTCTGAATAAGGTTGATGTTCCTGACGCGAAAGATCTTGCAGATATGGTCAGGCCGTTCCTTGAAGAACGGGGATATCGCGTGTTTGAGATTTCTGCCGTCTCGCATGAGGGACTTCGTCAGCTGTCTTTCGCTCTTGCCGAGGTTGTTGAACAGGGACGTCAACAAGCCGCCGATAATGAAGTTGTTCCTGTAATCATGCTTCGACCTCGCGCAGTGGATGATCAAGGTTTTGACATCCGCGTCGAAGGTGGGTCTAACGGGAATGTGTACCGCGTCCTGGGTTCTAAGCCTGAGCGCTGGGTTGAACAAACCGACTTCAACAACGAAGAGGCAGTCGGTTACCTTGCTGACCGTTTAGCGAAGCTTGGTGTTGAGGACATGTTGTTCAAGAAAGGCGCTGTTGCAGGTTCAACCGTCATCATTGGCGAAGGCAACGGATTGGTCTTTGACTGGGAGCCCACTATGACTTCTGCGGCAGAACTCATGACAGGACCTCGCGGAACAGACGAGAGGTTGAATCAAAACAATCGTCGAACCAACAAGGAACGCCGGGATTCTTATTACGACTTGATGGACGCGAAACAAGAAGCCCGTGACGAACTCGTTCGAGAACGTGATGCAGGTATTTGGCAAGTAGATGAAGAGATCGCAGATGAGAGTTAGTTCACGCGAAGATATCCCTCGTGCACATCGTGTAGTGGTCAAGGTCGGTTCTTCCTCGATCAGTGGTGAAAATGTTCACCAAATCAAGACTGTTGTGGACGCACTGGCAGAAATGCACAGTCGAGGAACCGAGGTTGTTCTTGTTTCCTCTGGAGCGATGGCGACAGGCTTTCCGTACATCAATCTGACTTCACGACCTACAGATCTCCCAACCCTGCAGGCTGCCGCTGCTGTTGGTCAAAGCAGGCTGATGGTTCGATACCAAGAGCTTTTGGACAATTTCGACATCGTTGCAGGACAGGTATTGCTCACCTCAGGTGATTTCGAAAACGACTCAACGCGCTCCAACGCTGCACTGGCGATGGAGAAATTGCTGGAACTGCGCGTACTTCCCATCGTGAACGAGAATGACACCGTTGCCACCCAAGAAATTCGCTTTGGTGACAACGACCACCTTGCTGCTCTTGTTGCTCAGCTCGTTCAAGCAGATGTGCTTGTGTTGCTATCAGACGTCGATGGCATTTACACCAAACCGCCTCATGAACCCGGTGCACAACGTATTGAAAACGTACCCTTTGGTCATCTTCTTGACCATGTTGTGTTTGGAACTGTTGGCTCCGCTGGCGTTGGAAGTGGGGGCGCAGGAACGAAGGCAGCTGCTGCACAGTTCGCTGCTCAATCCGGAACATCTGTGCTCATCACGGATGCTGCACTCGTTTCTTCTGCATTGCGTGGAGAAAACGTAGGAACCTGGTTCGACGCCGCAAGCTAAATTGATCATCTCTGAGCTCGATAACATGGGGATATGTCCGCTTTGAATACGCAACTCAGTCCTGAACTCCTCATCAAGCTTGAGTCTGCTCAAGAAGCGTCTCGCGTCTTAGGATCATTGAGCACCGCTCAGAAAAACAAGGCACTTGAGGCAATTGCAGACGCCATCGATGCAAACCATAGCCTTATCCTCGAGGCAAATGCTTTGGACATGGATAAGGCGGGGGCAAGTGGCATGTCCTCTGGCATGCTCGATCGACTTCGTTTCACCCCAGAGCGGCTTTCTTCCCTAGCTCAAGCTGTCCGTGACGTTATTTCACTTCCCGATCCAGTCGGGGTAGTTGTTCGTGGAAATGACATGCCTAACGGTATTCATCTTTCGCAGGTGAGGGTGCCCTTTGGTGTCATCGGTGCAATCTATGAAGCGCGACCCAATGTCACAGTCGACATTGCCGCGTTATGCCTTAAAAGTGGTAACGCAGCGGTGTTACGTGGTGGCAATGCGGCAGAAGGAACCAATACGGTAACTGTCGCGCTCATGCAATCAGCCCTGAAGTCCGTTGGGCTTCCACAAGCATCAGTTCAAACAATTGATGAGTTCGGTCGTGAGGGTGCTAGGCAACTCATGGCTGCACGCGGCTTTGTGGATGTTCTTATTCCTCGTGGAAGTGCCAACCTCATCAATGCAGTGGTTCAAGAATCCAAAGTCCCTGTTATTGAAACTGGCGCTGGTGTTGTGCATATTTATGTCGAAGAATCAGCAGATTTCGATCAGGCAGTGGAGATCGTACATAACGCCAAAGTTCAACGTCCGAGTGTGTGCAATTCTTTGGAAACACTTCTCATCGATGAAAAAATTGCTTCAGAATTGCTTCCACGCATTGTTTCTCGGCTTGAAGCTGCTGGTGTAACGCTCAAGGGCGATACGTCAGCACAGACTCTCTGTTCTAGCTTGGGATCTGCCACTGATGAAGACTTTGCGACTGAACACATGTCCCTCGAGATGTCAGTTAAAGTCGTCGCTGGCTTGAGCGAGGCGCTCGAGCACATCAGAAAATACTCAACCAAACACACTGAGTCCATCCTCACGAACAATATTGCGCAGGCAGAACGGTTTTTAGCCGAGGTGGATGCTGCTGTAGTAATGGTGAACGCTTCAACACGGTTCACAGACGGCGGAGAATTTGGCTTCGGCGCGGAGGTGGGTATTTCGACTCAGAAGCTTCACGCCCGTGGCCCTATGGGTCTTCCAGAACTTACTTCAACAAAATGGATTGTCCGCGGTTCCGGGCAAATTCGCCACTAGACTTTATTTATCACCACTAATACGGAGAAACGATGAATGCAGTAGAGATTCTTGCCAACACCGAAGGTCACGAAACCTTTCCGCTCGTACTTCCAGCAATCGCTTTTGGAATCATCGCTGCTGGTTTCTTCACTTTCCTTGGCTTAGTTACCTACAGCTACAAGAACGTGGCAGCGCGTCACCGTCAAAAGTGGTCTGAGGCATCCGATCACGGCGCCCACCACTAAAGAAGTTTTCATGACCGTCCTCGGTCACACCACACGAATCGGCGTATTTGGCGGCACTTTTGACCCGCCCCAAAACGGCCATTTAGCTGTAGCTCAGGCCGTTTTAGAGCGACTACAGCTCGATTATGTCCTGTTTGTACCAGCAGGAGATCCCTGGCAAAAAACTGTCCAGACACCAGCGGCGGAACGTTTTGAGATGGTTGAAATAGCTCTACTCGGGCAAGACCGCATGTCCGTCAGTAGCGTCGATATTGAACGTGAAGGCCCCACTTACACGATAGATACCCTCACGGATCTTGCAAGGTTATACCCCGGCGCAGAACTCTTTTTTATCCTCGGGGATGATGCCTTTTCTGGAATTACTTCCTGGAAAAATTACGAACAATTAGCCCAGTTGGCCACAATAGTTGTCGTGTCACGGCACGGAACACCTGTAGAAGTCCCCACAAAGCTTTCACCCAGCGTAAACTTGCTAGAAATGTCAGCTTTACCCATCTCGTCCACGCTATGCCGAGAACGAATCATGGCAGGTCACTCTCTCGAGGGACTTGTTCCAGCAGGAGTAGCTGAATACATCGAGAAGAAGAATTTGTATCGGAGAACAACGTGAGTGGTGACACCCCCGAGATCGTCCTCAACGAATTCGGCGACCTCTCTCGTAAAGCCCGACGTGAACTAGAAGCACGCGGGATTGATCCGGACACTGCTGTTGTCGAATACATCGCTGCAACTGGCCAAATGCCTGTCATAACCCCCGAAGAAGCAGCTGCCGCCAAGGCCCAAGCACAGGTAGAAGCAGAGATATCACGCGCCGAGGAAGTAGTTCTAGCACCTTCTGCCGCACAACCCATTCCCAGTAGGCCTGAACTTGCTGTTCCTCCCGTCGAACAAGTCGCTATCGAGCCTCAAACCACGGTTCCTCCCATCTCAGTTCCTGTCACAGCTGCAGAAACTGGGCCCATTGAACCTCTTGTCGTTTCCCCAGCTCTCGATTCAGGTTCCCTCACTGCAGTTGAAGAAACTCTGGCAACTGTTTCTGAACACACTGGTGAAGTTGTTACCGGCTTTGATTCTCTGCTCACCACAAACACCGACAATGTGTCAACAGGCCCCACAAAGAGTGAACTTCGCAAACTAGCTCGCAAAGAAAAGAAAGCTCAATCCGCAGCCGTCAAGGCAGAAAAGCTCGCTGCTAAGGAAGCGTCACAACGTGAAGCCCAAGAAGCCGCAGTTTCAGCTGCTGCCGCGGCGGCAGTTATTGCTACTGAGCAGGAAGAGGCACGAGCTACTGAAGCACAACTAGCTGCCGAGCGAGCAGAATCTGAGCGTCTCGAGGCAGAGCGTGTCGCAGCAGAGATCGCTGAAACGGAACGTCGTGCAGCAGAGTCTGCTGAAGCTGAGCGCCGTGCAGAACAAGCGCGAGCTGAAGAAAAGAAACGTGAAGAGCAGCTGCAGGCAGAGGTCGCTGCTGCAGCTACTGTCGCAGCTACATTAACTATTGCTGAAACTTCCGAGCCAGCATCAACACACGAGAATCTTCCAGTCGAAGAACTCGAGGATGAGTCTGATGATGCCGATGATGACCTTGAATTTGAGTTGGAGCCCCAAACTATTTCGGAGGCTACTGCTGCTATTGCCATCGCAGAAGCTGTTGCTGCAGCTGAAGCTGTTGTTGAAGCCGGTGAAGTAAGTGTCGACAATGGCAATCTTGCCAGCGCCGTGCCCGCAACAACTGGCTCTATCTCCATCATTCCCAACACTCTCATCTTGCCTAATCTTCCCGAAACAACCGGAAGCATTGCACCGATTGTTCCTACCGGAGAAATAGTCATCACGGGTTCAATTTTGATTCCCTCCTCTGTCTCTCAAACTGGTGCACTTGAAGCAATTGACACCTCTGAGGTCGACATCATTGCCGAAGAGGATCAGCCCGCACCGACACAGGGAATGGCTCCCGTCAGTGCAGCTTCTGCTGTCAGCGCCTACAACATCTCCAACACAGTCGTCACAACGCCTCGTGGTATGAACGAACGACTACCTTTCATCCTCTCTGTAACAGCTGCCGGTTTGGCTGTGGGAGTGGTGGCTTTATTCGTTGCCGGTTATTTCTTAGGACTGTTCTAATTGGCTGCTACTGAAAACGCTCTTCGCCTGCTCGCTATTGCTGCTTCTGCTGCAGATGACAAGGGCGGAGAAGATCTTGTTGCACTGGATATCTCCGAACCTTTGCCATTAGTTGATATTTTCTTGCTCGTTACTGGACGTAACGAGCGTAATGTCATCGCAATTTCTAATGAGATTGAAGACAAAATGATTGAGGCCGGCGTCAAAACAATCCGACGCGAAGGCCGCGCAGAAGGACGATGGATTCTCTTGGACTTCGGGGATCTTGTAGTTCACGTATTCCACGAGGAAGAGCGCATGTACTACGGGCTCGAGCGTTTATGGAAAGACTGCCCCACTATTCCGCTCGAATTAGCACGCCCCTCTGAGGTGTAGTAATCTAAACAAGTTGTCACTGAGCTTTAGCTCAGAGAACAAGGGTCTGTGGCGCAGCTGGTAGCGCACCTGCATGGCATGCAGGGGGTCAGGGGTTCGAGTCCCCTCAGATCCACCAGAATCCCCGCCTCAGGCGGGGATTTTTTAATCTAATACTTATGGAGAATCATGGCTGACGCTTTGCCTGCATGCCCTGCATGTTCATCTGAATACACCTATGAAATGGGCGCCTTGTTGGTGTGCCCTGAGTGTGCACACGAATGGAACCCTGACGAGGATCAAATTCTAGATTCGTCAATTATCAAAGACGCTGTCGGAAATATTCTCGCTGATGGCGATACCGTCACTGTGATTAAGGGTTTGAAGGTTAAGGGCTTTCCCCAGGACATCAAAGTAGGAACGAAGGTACGCAATATTCGGTTAGTTCCTGATGCTGCTAACGGTCACGACATTGACTGCAAGGTTGACGGCTTTGGTCAGATGCAGCTCAAATCCTCCGTAGTGAAGAAAGTCCTCTAAACCAAGTCTCTCCAGTCCACTTCTGGCTCATCTGCTCCTCGTGGAGGGGGAGGGCCATCCTCAGCACCAAAACCGATGCTGTCGGTGTGGATGCCAATTGATGCAGTGAATGCTCCAGTTGGAGGATTGATGACCACTTCCTCATCACGGCGATACTGCAACACATTGTCGATGTAGTCGCGGACAGCTTCGTTAAGTGGGACATCTCGTCCTTGTTTTTGGGACATAAACCAACGATGTTCGAGGACCTGGTGGAACACTTCAGCTGGCTCTAGTTTGCTGTCGAGATTTTCTGGCACCGCCCTAATGACGGGTTCGAAAACACGGGTAAGCCATAAATGTGCCACTACTTCTTCATCAAGATTGAGCAAGCTTACTGTTGCAGCGTACGCGTCTAGATCGTTGAGCAACCTACGAGCTTGGTTTTCCTCAGTGTCTAGTCCCGTCAAACGGAGAAGGCGCCTGGCATGGTGACCTGAGTCAACAACCTTGGGTTGAATTTTGACGTGTGTACCGTCTTCATCTGTCTTGATAGAAAGCTCTTCAATATCGAACCCGAGCTCATTGAGTCTCTGAACTCTTTTGTTGATTCGCCACAGTTCGCTTTGTTTCAATAACTCAGGATCGTTGAGCTCATGCCACAAAGTGTCATAAGAGGCCATGATGGATTCGCTCGTCGCAACTGGATCGATTGAAGCATCGAGTTTCCCACCTGCCTGAATGTCCATCAACTCACCAGCAATATTTACACGAGCAATCTCGAGATCATGTTCTCGCTGCCCCGGGGTGAGGTTGTCATAAAGTCGGCCTGTTTCAGCGTCGACTAGATAGGCAGCAAACGATCCCGCATCGCGCCTAAAAAGGGTGTTTGACAAAGAAACATCTCCCCAGAAAAACCCAACGTTGTGGAGTCGAACGAGGAGAAGGGCAAGAGAGTCAACGAGACGTTGGGTCGTTTCTGGTCGCAAAGTAGTTGAATACAAAGCCCTAAACGGCATTGAGAATTTGAGGTGCCTGGTGACTAATGCGGCAGCAAGCGGATTGCCTTGCTCATCTTTGCGTCCTTGAACAACAGCAACCGGTTCAACGCAGGGAACATCAATTTTCTGAAGATTCCGGAGCATCTCGTATTCGCTTTGCGCCATTTCGTCCGTGGTTTCTTTGATCGCGATGACGTAGCCGTCAAGTTGAGCAAAGCGCACGATATGCCGTGAAATACCTTTGGGAAGAGCTGTGATCGTGTCATCTGGCCACATCTCCAAAGGAATATTCCACGGCAAGGTGAGCAATCCGGGCTCTACCGATGACGCAGTGATGTTGAGTGACCCACTCATTGAATGTCCTTGTTGATACTCAGGTGAAATACTGTTGCCCGCGATCGCATCCGGATCGCGGGCAACAATGAATCACATTGTGGTGTGATCTATAGCTTTACAGCTCCTGAGAGACGCTCACCAGAAGCAGCGTCAAATACGTGAATGTGCTTCTCTTCGGGCATAACGAAGATTTCGTCACCGCGGAGAGGGTGGTTACGACCGTCTACACGGACGGTAACCATGAGCTCTTCACCATTGATTGTTGAACGGCCGTAAAGGTACCCATCTGCACCGAGTTCTTCAACAACGTCGACACTGACCTTGAGGCCTTTGTCTTTGGTAACGATGAGGTCTTCGGGGCGAATGCCGATGGTGACAGGACCGGTAGCCTTCTTGGTTACTTCTGCGTCGACCTTTGCAGTAGCGTTTCCGAACTCCAGTCCACCGCTGACGATAGTTGAAGGGAGAAGGTTCATCGCAGGAGAACCAATGAAGCCTGCGACGAACTTGTTTGCAGGGCGTTCGTAAAGGTCACGAGGAGTTCCAACCTGCTGAAGCACACCGTCCTTGAGAACAGCAATGCGGTCACCCATGGTGAGCGCTTCAATCTGGTCGTGGGTAACGTACACAGTTGTGACGCCTAGGCGGCGCTGCAAGGAGGAGATCTGTGTACGAGTCTGTACACGCAGTTTCGCGTCCAAGTTGGACAGAGGCTCGTCCATGAGGAATACCTGCGGCTTACGAACGATTGCACGTCCCATGGCTACACGCTGACGCTGACCACCTGAGAGCGCCTTGGGCTTACGGTCGAGGTACTGTTCGAGGTCGAGAAGTTTTGCTGCTTCGAGCACGCGTTCTGCGCGTTCTTCCTTACCCACGCCAGCAATCTTGAGTGCGAAACCCATATTTTCTGCCACTGTCATGTGGGGGTAAAGAGCATAGTTCTGGAAGACCATAGCGATGTCGCGGTCTTTAGGAGGCATATCCGTAACGTCACGATCACCGATGAGAATGCGACCGCTGTTTACCTCTTCAAGTCCTGCGAGCATACGCAAAGTCGTTGACTTTCCGCAGCCGGAAGGGCCAACGAGAACGAGGAATTCGCCGTCAGCAACCTCAAGATTGATGTTGTCTACTGCGGGCTTGTTTGTCCCTGGGTAGAGGCGAGTGGCGTTATCAAATGTAACTGTAGCCATGATGAATACTGCTCCTTCACCGGCAGGTACGTGCCGGACGATCCGTCGTGAATGGAAAGTGATACCCGTCTTTGGATATCACGTTGTCTAGTCTGGCATAGATACAGGTTGGGGAATAGAACAAAGCCTGTCTGACTTGTTACTTGTAGCAAATACTTTTGAGAATGAGGATCATCGTGACACAAAACGTGGAATTTGGTTTGGACACTTTTGGTGATGTCACCGTCGATTTAGAGGGTAATCCCGTACCTTATGACCAAGTTCTTCGAAATGTTGCGGCCGAGGCAGTACTTGCAGATCAAATTGGTTTGAATTTTTTTTGGGATAGGGGAGCATCACAGATCTGACTTCGCGGTTTCTTCACCGGAGGTTCTTCTCGGGGCGATTGCTACTCAAACTAAAAATATTCACTTGGGTTCAGCAGTTACTGTGTTGAGTTCAGACGACCCCATTCGTGTTTTTCAAAAGTTTTCTACTCTGGATGCTGTTTCTCATGGCCGAGCCGAAGTCATCGTTGGCCGCGGTTCGTTTACTGAGTCTTTCCCGATATTTGGATACAACCTTCAGGATTACGAAAAGCTCTTTGAAGAGAAGCTCGATCTGTTTGCTCATTTGGTCAATGGCGGCCCAGTTTCTTGGGAAGGCACAATACGACCTGCTTTAGTCGAGCAAGAAGTTTTTCCACCGACTGCTTCGGGCAAACTCAAGACCTGGATTGGAGTCGGGGGCAGCCCCCAGTCTGTTGTTCGTGCGGCCCAATATGGTCTTCCA
Source organism: Aurantimicrobium minutum (assembly GCF_002355535.1). NCBI lineage: Bacteria > Bacillati > Actinomycetota > Actinomycetes > Micrococcales > Microbacteriaceae > Aurantimicrobium > Aurantimicrobium minutum. The sequence goes on along the minus strand of NZ_AP017457.1, from coordinate 669,545 downwards.
TTGATGCTTGCCATCATTGGGGGAGACCCGCTGCGGTTTAGACCGTATGTTGATCTCTATCACCAAGCATTGGCACAACTGAAATTGCCATCTCTGCCGATTGGACAGCATTCACCTGGCTTTATTGCCGCAACTGACGAAGAAGCTAAGAATCTCATGTTCCCTCACTACGCAACCATGCATGAGCGCATTGGTCGTACACGAGGGTGGCCTCCGCTTTCGCGGGCACAGTTCGAACATGAGGCCGGTCCTGAAGGCGCTCTTTTCGCCGGGTCACCAGAAACTGTCGCTATCAAACTTGCTCGGAGTATTCATGGTTTGGGAATCTCTCGCTTTGACCTCAAATACAGTTTGGGCACACTGCCACATGAGCATTTGATGGAAAGCATTCGCCTTTATGGTGAAGTGGTTGTTCCACGTGTGAGGGAACTGCTTTCAGAAATGGAAAGTAACACGGAGTAAACATACCCCAGGGGGGTATAAACTGAAGATATGTCTCGGCCTCGCAAAATCGTAGTCATCGGTGGTGTAGCCGGGGGTATGTCCGCGGCGACACGTCTTCGCCGCCTTGATGAGAAAGCCAATATTGTTGTCCTGGAACGAAGCGGCTTTGTTTCCTATGCGAACTGTGGCTTGCCCTACCATCTCAGTGACACCATAGAAAAACGTTCTTTACTGATTCTGCAAAATCCAGTCAGCTTAGGTGCCCGATTCAATTTAGACGTTCGGGTACGTCACGAAGTGCTCTCTATTGACCGTGAAGCAAAAACAGTCACAATCTTTGATCGGGTGTGGAAGGTAACTTACGTCGAGAAATATGACTTTCTCGTTCTCTCTCCTGGCGCAGCAGCTGTGATGCCCGAAGGTGCTGATTCAAAATGGATTCTTGCAATGCGCACGGTGGAGGACATGGATAAAGCAATCGCCTGGTTATATCCCAATCCCAAGTCGGCAGTTATTGTCGGCGGAGGTTTCATCGGTTTAGAGCTTGCTGAAAATCTTCTCAAGCGCGGAATGAGCGTGACACTGATACACCGGGGAAAGCAACTTCTGAGTTATCTCGATCCAGAACTCGCGATTGCAATAGCTCAACGTGTGCGTGTTGCAGGTGTTGATTTACGTTTGGGCTCAGCTGTTGAATCATTCCAGCGCACGTCGGTGACACTGGTCGGAGGCGAAGTTGTCCCAGCAGATGTGATTTTTTCTGCCATGGGAGTTAAGCCTGAAATCACACTTGCGGTGGAGGCGGGTCTTCGAATTGGCGCCAACGGCGGAATCTGGGTTGATGACCTGCAGCGCACCAGTGACCCACACATTTTTGCTGTTGGAGATGCTGCAGAAAAGATTGATGCCATCAGTGGCGATGAAAGACTTGCAACCCTAGCTGGTCTGGCCAACAGGCATGGGCACTCCGTTGCCAATGCCATTGCTGGTGCTGACACTATTTCTGCAACACCGAGTTTGGGTACATCAATCGTCAGTTTTGATGGCTTGGTTGCAGCCACAGTTGGTTGGAGCGAGAAAGCTTTGCGAGCATCAGGGCGTAAAGTTCGCGTTATTCACACGCACCCGGCAGACCATGCCGCTTATTACCCGGGCGCTCAAACAATGAGGTTCAAGCTCATGGTGGATCCTGACACTGATCTCATTCTTGGCGCACAAGCAGTTGGTGGCAATGGCGTTGACAAGCGAATTGACGTCATTTCTACAGCCATGTTTGCCGGCATTACAGCCTCTCAACTGGCACAACTGGAATTGGCCTATGACCCTCAACATGGTTCTGCCAAGGATCCCATCAACATGTTGGGGTATGTGAACAGAAATATCGCACAGGGACTCACGCAGGTTGTTGAATGGCATGAAATTGAATCACTTTCACAACAAGGTTTCACCATTGTTGACGTTCGCACTGAGGGTGAACACAAATACGGACACATTGCTGGTTCCGTGAACTACCCCCTGGATGTCCTACGAGATCACATTCAAGAGCTCAAAGGCCACAGGGTAGTTGTGTACTGCCAAGTTGGTCAGCGCGGTCATACCGCTGCACGTGTTCTAGCTCAAGAAGGCATTGAGGTTTTCAACCTCAATGGTGGATATCTCACCTATAAAGCTGGTTTAGCTTCGATTGGAGATCAAAAATGACTGATGTGACTGCCGCAGAACAGCGTGCCATCGTTAATCGTCTCAAAAGAGCACAAGGTCAGCTCGCCGCTGTTATTACAGCAATCGAGGCAGGAGGTGACTGCCGTGCGGTTGTCACCCAACTTTCTGCTGTTTCCGGAGCGATTGATAAAGCAGGCTTTGCCATCATTGCCAAGGCAATGCAGGATTGCATAGCCAATGGAGATAAATCAGATAAAGATGCTCCTACGGTTGCTGAATTAGAAAAGCTTTTTCTCTCCCTCTCCTAGCTAAACTCGCAGGGTGGGAACACTCAAACAAGTACGCCGTCGGTGGACGATACTTGGAGTGTTTGTTGCGTCTGTCTTCATTGTGTGGATCTTTGTGACGTGGCCTCAGCCAAAAGCTGTCGAAGCTGACCCGGTTACGTTTTATCGAGTTACCCCTGTAGCGCAGCCCACTGTGTGGGGTGAAGACCCTGTTGAGTTTTATGTTCACGAGACCATGTCTGAGATGTCTCTTGAGCAGAAAATCAGATCACTACTCATCATCAACCAACCCGGTATTGACGTAACCTCGCTTCAGGGATTTGTTGAGTCTCAACAATTGGGTGGATTCATCCTCATGGGAAGCAATATTCCTGCGACCCCTGAAGAGCTTTCCGGCATCACAGCAGCGATACAAGGTAATCCAGAAATTCCACGTCTCATCGGCATTGATGAAGAAGGAGGGGAAGTAACGCGACTTCCCTATGACACTTATGCGGGCGCTGATGTGCTTCGCAATGAACCCCTTGAGGCAACAGCTCAAGCTTTCACCTCACGAGCTCAACTGTTGAAGTCGGTTGGTATCAATCTCAACTTTGGCGTTGTTGCTGATGTTTCTGGAGACAGTTCATCTTTCATATATGGAAGATCATTTGGCTCTGACGGCCTGAGCGCCGGTGATCGTGTACAAGCTGCAGTGACTGCCGAGAATCCTTATGTACTCAGTACTCTCAAACATTTTCCCGGTCATGGGAGTGCGCCAGGAGACTCTCACATTGGCATTCCATCATCACCGCTTGACTATGAGTCTTGGAAACAGAGCGACGGAATTCCTTTTGCCATGGGGATTGCTGCAGGGAACCCTCTAGTGATGTTTGGGCATTTATCTTTCCCAGCAATCGATTCAGTTCCGTCATCGCTTTCACAACGATGGCATCAGATTTTGCGGGAGGATATGGGGTTCGACGGTGTCATCATCACCGACGATATGACCATGCTGGAAAGCTCGGGCATTCCAGAATATTCAGACCCTGCTGCCAATGCAGTTGAAGCGCTGCGGGCTGGAAACGATCTCTTGTTGTATGTCCCGAGTGTGAATTTTGATGTTGGAACAATTGTTTCTGCTGTAACGAATGCTGTGAATGCGGGAACAGTATCAGCAGAACAGCTTGATGAATCTGTAGCTCGTGTACTTTCTCTCCGCAGAGAGCTTTATCCTGAAGCGAAGACGTGGATACCACCGTGTGATGAGCGATGTCTCATCTGGGTGACCTATTAATTAGTCCGAAACACCGATAATTTCGTCGCGAATACGCCGAAGGTTTTCCATCAGGAAACCAATCAATATCCAGTTAGCTCCTGAAGGCGGAGTGAGTCTAATCGGTTCGGTTAAGGCGGGTAGTTCATTGGTTGCTGGGTGTGATTGGTTGTGTGCCGGAAGACCAGCATCACGAACCAACATGCGCAGATCATGAGCTGAACGCATAAACTCTTCAGCAATCTGGGCAATACCAGGTTCAGCAATGACTGATTCGTCATAGTTGTCGCGAACTGCGCGAGCAACACCAATAGTTCGGGTGACGAGTACGGCTAATTGAGAGAGTAATTGCTGTTCTGCATCAAGTTCTTTCTCGTGTTTTCCTTTGATGACATTAAATCGAAGGCTTTCTTGAGCAGTTTGAATTGTTGCCTGAGCAACGTTGAGTTGATTCCGAAGTTCACGTGCGCGTGTGTTGATGTTGGAGAGCACTTCGTAGCTTGTTGAACGTCGCAGAACACTTCCAATATCTTCGAGGACCTCTGCAATATTTGCACCAAGTTCAGAAACTGCTTTTTGAGATGGTTCTAGGGCAACTGGGGGAACAATAACCGCATTCACAATGAACGCGATTGTTGCACCGATGATGGTTTCAACAATCCGGCCGAGCGCATATTCCGGTGTTGCAGAACCGATAGCGATGACAAGCATGGCGCTAATAGCAATTTGATTCGATGTTCCCGGAGTGAATTTGAATAACCATCCAGCAATGAACGCGGCAATAACCGCGACAAGAACAAGCCAACTGTGAGATCCAAAAATCAGGCTTGCGCCTAAAGCAACTGCGACGCCGAGTACTACCCCGGTGCTTCGTTCAATGGCTTTACCCAAAGATTGATTGATGCTTGGTTGCACAACGATGATGGCCGCAATTGCAGCAAAGATAGGTTGCTCATCGGGATAAACGAGTAACGCGAAAAACCACGCCAGAAGAGTGGCAATAATCGTTTTGGCAAGTTGTAAAAACGGTATGCGTTTCTTCGTTTGGACGTTGGAGACAATACTCACTCTCTCACCGTATGGGTTAAGCCGCTGTCGGCTTCAGTGCCACGCGTAGACACACTGCTAGACATGCACACTCAGGTTTCTGGCAATTCATCCACAGTGAGCGAAAAGCGATCTCTCTTACTAGGCAAATGTATTTATGTTGTGTGGATGAAAATTCTGAAAACGCTGTTTAAGAAAACATTCGGATTAGAGAGAAATGACCAAATCTCGCTCCAACAGCCCACCATGTTCAGACGGAGGATGACTACAGCAGCTGTTTTTATTGCAGGGTTAGCGGTCGTTCTTGTTGCCGTGGGCTGGTCATTTATGGGCTCAGTTACCAGCAGTAACTCAGTACCAGTAGAGCTCAAATCAACTACACAAGGTTTACCCACAATCTCCGCGCAGGACATTGGGGTACTGGTCCATGTAGTCGGTGGAGTAAATCACCCAGGAATTTACCAAATTTCCCCAGGCTCACGAGTTATCGATGCAGTCATGGCCGCTGGAGGAATAGCTCCTGGTGCCAGTGATTGTGGTATAAATCTTGCACGTCAGGTATCTGATGGGGAGCAGATAGTAATAAGTGTTGACACCGCCTGTAGTGCCGAAAAAGGTCAAGTACATGCTGGCGGAGCTTTGCTCTCTCTTAATAACGCAACAGCTGAAGAACTTGATGGACTACCGGGTATCGGTCCCACTTTGGCTCAACGAATCCTTGAGTGGCGCGAGGCCAATGGAAGTTTTGTTGACATAAATCAGATCAATGACGTCCCCGGTATTGGAGACAAATTATTTGAGACTCTGCGCGAGCTTGTCAGCTTGTGAGTTTCACGTCACGAACCATAGATCTTCGTCTGGCTATACCTGTTCTGGCGAGCTGGATTCTGCTCGCCGCGGCGTTACTTCTTGGTCAAGTATTCGGCAACAGTTTCTTGTGGGGAATGATCGGCTGTTGTGTTGGTTTTAGTGCTGTGATTTTTGGACCACGGCTGCACTCGTTGCTGTTCCTGAGCGGATGGATTACCGCGGCCTTTTTCTTGATTTACCTGATTCGTCTTCCAACACATAAAGAGTCACTGCCCTGGGAAACAGTCGCTTCTCAACAACAGGCATCTCCTGACTGGGCGGTCAATCTCAGGCAGAGATTTCTTGAGTTGACCTCCGAGCTTCCGGGTGTAGGTGGTGAATTGTTGCCAGGTTTAGCAATTGGGGATACTTCGCGGTTATCTGAATCACTTGATCACGCCATGAAAACAGTTTCTTTGACCCACATCACTGCTGTTTCGGGTGCAAACTGTGCAATTGTTACGGCCGGTGTCATGATGTTCGCTGCCTTGTGTGGAGCTGGGCGCAAACTTCGATTGATTGCTGGCATGACGGCACTTGTTGCGTTTGTGATTATTGTGACTCCTCAACCGAGCGTGGTTCGAGCTGCGGTGATGGCAACTATTGTGATGATCGCTTTGTTCTTAGGACGCCCCGCAGCCGGCATCCCTCTCCTTTCTGGTGCGGTTGTGGGTTTGCTGATGTGGAATCCTTGGTGGGCGATCGAATTAGGCTTCGTACTTTCTGTGTCTGCCACTGCCGGATTATTGCTTTTTTCACTTCCGCTATCCCACAAACTTGCTCAATGGATGCCCTATTGGTGTGCGCTGGCAATTGCTGCTCCACTTTCCGCACAGTTGCTTTGCCAGCCCTTTATCATCCTGCTTTCGCCACAGATGCCTACTTATGGTGTTCTTGCAAATATGGTTGCAGGTCCAGCAGCGCCATTGGCCACCGTATTTGGGCTGCTCACGTGTCTGATATCCCTGCCAGCACCTTGGCTTGGTCAGCTTGCGATGTGGATCGGCTGGCTGCCTGCACAGTGGATTGGTTCAACTGCGATCACAGTTTCCCAATTCCCTTTTGCGTCCCTCGGATGGGTTTCGGGTGTAGCGGGTGCACTGTTAGCGGCATTTGTCAGTACGTGCGTACTTTTAGCCTTACTCGCTCGGTCGCCGCGCGTGAGGAGGATTTTCGCAACACTGCTAGCTGTGTTCGTTTTGTCCTGGGTACTTATTTTGTTTGTCATCAACTTTCGAAGTATTTCTTCTATCCCTACAGAGTGGAGCATCGCAGTATGTGATGTAGGTCAAGGAGATGCAATTGTCCTTGCCTCAGAAGGGTCTTTCGCTCTCATTGATACCGGGCGAAAACCGGACTCGCTTGAGCAGTGTCTGATGAGATTAGGAATTTCTCGACTTGATCACCTTGTTCTCACACACTTCGACAAAGACCATGTAGGCGGTCTTCAAGCCGTAATCGGAAAAGTCGATAAAGCAATTGTGGGGCAACCCGAAAACATAGAAGATGAATCCCTCTTGTCAGAACTCGCACGCTCAGGGGCACATCTTTCTCGCGGAATCACCGGGTTGTCGGGGAATCTTGGTGCTGCGAAGTGGCAGATCCTGTGGCCAGATGGACTGCATCCAGAAATGACTGTGGGGAACCCAGGATCTGTGACCCTGTTAGTTAGTTTTCCTGAATTTCGAAGCCTGTTTTTAGGAGATTTAGGAAAAGAATCTCAATTGGCACTGATGAAAACAGTTTCACTTCCTCACATCGACGTTGTGAAAGTAGCGCATCATGGATCAGCAGATCAAAGCAGGACTTTGTATCAACGCATCCAGCCTGCAGTGGGCTTGTTTTCTGTAGGGAAAGGCAATGAATATGGTCACCCAAGAAAAGAAATCTTGAATGAACTCAAAAGCCTGAACGCTATTACCCCTCGAACCGATGAGGATGGAATGATTCTTGTCATACCGAATCAAACAGGGCTCTCTGTCTGGACTGAGCATTAAGCTTGCATCATGGCAGCAAAGGCAAAGAATTCCATTCCACAGTTCACGTGGTCAACTGCCGAACCCGCACCTCTCGTTCTCGTCACTGGAGCAGAAAGCTTCCTAGCAGATCGTGCTACGCAGCGAATACGCGAATCACTTCGTGCAGTAGATGCTTCCTTGGAAGTCAGTGATATTGATGCAAGTTCCTACACCCCTGGCCAACTCCTCACTCTCGCAAGTCCTTCTTTGTTCGGGGAGCCACGATTAATTCGAGTAAGTGACGTTGAAAAATGTAACGACGAATTTCTCCTTGAAATGCTTGACTATGTCGCATCTCCTGATCGAGACACGACTGTAGTTCTTCGTCATAACGGGGGAGTACGCGGTAAAAAACTTCTCGATACTCTCCGAGCTGGAACTGGTGGAGCCGTTGAGGTTGTATGTGCTGAGCTCAAGAGCGATAACGACAAATATGACTTTGCTGCCCAAGAATTTCGACACGCAGGTCGAAACATCTCACCAAGTGCACTGCGTTCGCTCGTCCAAGCATTTTCAGGTTCAGGTTCGGAACTTGCTAATGCCTGCCAACAACTTATTGCCGATGCCCAAGGTGAAATAACAGACCGTACCGTCGAAGATTATTACGGTGGACGAGTTGAAGCTACGGCATTCAAAGTCGTTGATAACGCTGTTGCCGGTCGGCTTGGAGAATCTCTTGTCATTCTTCGCCATGCCCTGCAAACCGGCGCTGACCCTGTTCCTATTGTTGCGACGTTTGCGGCAAAACTGCGTTTGATGGCCAAACTTTTCGGTGAGCGCAGAAATGCAGGAGAGCTAGCGGGAGCGCTGGGAGCGGCTCCATGGCAGATAGATCGAGCACGCAAGGATCTTCAAGGATGGACCGAAACCGGGTTAGGCAATGCCATAGAGGTCATCGCAGAAACAGATGCAAATGTTAAGGGGGCTTCGCGCGACCCTATCTATTCACTTGAACGCATGGTTAATGTGGTTGCACGTTACGGGAGACGTTAACTAAATAAGGCCCCCATTGCGGGGGCCTTATTTGATTGCGATGCTTAGAGAGCAGCAACCTGCTTAGCAATTGATGACTTGCGGTTTGCGGCGTTGTTCTTGTGAAGAACACCCTTGCTCACTGCCTTGTCAAGCTTCTTGCTTGCGTTCTTTAGTGCTGCTTCAGCTGCTGCCTTGTCGCCAGCGCTGATAGCGGTCTTGGTTGCACGAACGGCGGTCTTCACTTCAGACTTCACTGCCTTGTTACGCTCGTGAGCCTTCTCGTTGGTGCCAATTCGCTTGATTTGCGACTTAATGTTTGCCACGTTTACCGTGTCTTTCACTCGTTATTCGTACGTTTGGATTGTGTCGCACTAGAGGTAGAGGGCTCACGGCGACGAATCGTGCAGGTGGGACTACACGTAAGCCAATAGACAACACTACCAGTAATAGTTGTCGTTGCTAAAACTGTGCCTGAGTTCGTGGGAGACTAGAGGTTCTATGTCTCCTCGTTCCTCAAAACCATTGCAGCCTGCGTCAACCGACCCAGCGAAGATTCGCAATTTTTGCATCATCGCTCATATTGACCACGGTAAGTCGACTCTTGCCGATCGCATGCTTCAAATTACTGGCATCGTTGATGACCGTTCTATGCGTGCTCAGTACCTGGACCGGATGGATATTGAACGTGAACGTGGCATCACCATCAAAAGTCAGGCAGTACGCATGCCCTGGGATGTTGACGGTCAAACATATGCCCTGAACATGATTGACACCCCAGGTCACGTTGACTTTACCTACGAGGTTTCACGCTCACTTGCTGCGTGTGAAGGAGCGATTCTTCTCGTTGATGCTGCCCAAGGTATTGAGGCTCAGACTCTCGCGAACTTGTATCTGGCAATGGAAAATGACCTAACGATCATTCCTGTGCTTAACAAGATTGATTTGCCAGCTGCAGACCCAGAAAAATATGCCAAAGAGCTTGCCGATTTGATCGGTGGCAAGCCAGAAGATGTCCTTCGCGTATCCGGTAAAACCGGTATGGGTGTTCCTGAATTGTTAGATCTTGTGGTAGAGAAGATTCCTGCTCCAGTCGGCCAGGCGGAAGCACCTGCTCGAGCAATGATTTTTGACTCGGTGTACGACGCATATCGAGGAGTTATTACCTACGTGCGCGTCATTGACGGCATGTTGAAGCCTCGTCAGCGTATCCAAATGATGAGTACCAAAGCTTCGCATGAGCTGATTGAGATTGGTGTTAGTTCACCAGAGCCTATTCCCTCAGAAGGATTGGGGGTTGGTGAAGTGGGATATCTCATCACTGGTGTGAAAGATGTCCGTCAGTCCAAAGTTGGTGACACTGTTACAGACTTCGTCAAACCAGCTACGGAGCCTCTCCCGGGATATACCGACCCCAAAGCAATGGTGTTCTCAGGTCTGTACCCCATTGATGGCTCGGACTATCCCGTCCTTCGTGAAGCTCTCGACAAGCTCAAACTCTCCGATGCTTCCTTGAATTATGAACCAGAAACCTCTGTTGCCCTCGGGTTTGGTTTTCGATGTGGTTTCTTAGGTCTGTTGCATCTAGAAATCATTACCGAACGTCTCGAACGCGAATTTGGCCTTGATCTCATTGCCACAGCTCCTTCTGTTCCCTACGAGGTCACAACCGAAGATAAAAAGACTGTCACCGTGACAAACCCCAGTGAATACCCTTCGGGAAAGATCATTAAAGTATCTGAACCCTTAGTTCGCGCTGGAATTCTGACTCCCAAGGACTACGTCGGAACAATCATGGAATTGTGTCAAAGCCGTCGTGGAAATCTTCTAGGCATGGAGTACTTCGGTGAAGATCGTGTAGAAATGAAATACGAAATCCCTCTAGGCGAAATCGTCTTTGATTTCTTTGATCACCTCAAGAGCAGAACCCAGGGTTATGCCTCGTTGGACTACGAGGAAGCCGGTGAACAAGATTCGGATCTGGTGAAAGTAGACATTCTGTTGCAAGGTGAACAGGTCGATGCCTTCAGCGCGATTGTCCACAAAGATAAGGCTTATGCCTATGGACTGATGATGACGGAGCGTTTGAAGAAACTCATTCCGCGGCAACAGTTTGAGGTGCCGATTCAGGCTGCTATTGGGGCACGTATCATTGCGCGAGAAACCATTTCTGCTATCCGCAAGGACGTCCTTGCCAAATGCTACGGCGGTGACATTACTCGTAAGCGCAAACTCCTCGAAAAGCAAAAAGAGGGTAAAAAGCGCATGAAAATGGTTGGCCGTGTCGAGGTTCCACAAGAAGCATTCATTGCAGCGTTACAAGGTGATGATGAGGTGAAAAAGAAATGACCGAATCAGCTCGTAGAAGCAATTATTCTGCCGATCGCTCTGTCAGTTATGGCAGCGTAGGAGCAACCCAAGCAGCGGATGTTTTGGTTTTCCCTCCGCAAGGCTTCTCCTCCTCGCAATCAGAGTTTCGCCTCGGTAGCGGTCAAGAACGTTTTGACGCTGCTTCTGCCGCGCTGATGACGTGGGGTGTGCCACGGGGTTCACGTCTCGAGGTCTTGAAGATAGACCAAGCAGATTCTGAAGGTTATGCAGGCTTGTTATTCAATGAGTTTGGTGCCCCGATTGCACCAACTTCTGACGTGTTAGATCAGCTCTATTCCTCAGATGGCACCCCGTTTCTTTCTGCGGGAACCACGATTGAACTCGCGGGTGTGTGGGCCCCGTCAAAGATTTCTTCCTCCTATCGCGTGATTTATGTCGTCCGCGAAGATCGTCGTATGGGTTATGCACTCGGAACTCTTGATTTTGAGCCCGTCATTGGCGAGGAATACTTTGGTGTGGAATGGCGCGAAGATGATTCAGTGTGGGCTGTAGTTCGCTCTGTCACCTCAATTGCTGAAGGTAGAAAATACGCCTGGAGTGCTCCGCTCATTCGTGCGCGACAGTGGTGGCTCCGTCGTCATTACGTGCGGGCTTTGCTTCCTGCCCGTTCGGTGTAAACAATGGCTAGCCAATTGCCAGATGGTCTGGCAATGCCGCTCAATGGGGCATTGCCAAGCACTGTAGGTGTTGGCGCCTTGGGCAAAACGATGAGCGCCTATGTGCACATTCCCTTTTGCCGGGTTCGTTGTGGCTATTGCGATTTCAACACATACACAGCCACTGAGCTCAGAGGCGTTTCACGAGCCTCATATGTTGAGGAACTCAAAAAAGAAATTGCTCTGTCGATAGATGTTCTTCAACGAGCAGATGTCTCACTGAGACAGTTACACACAGTTTTTTTCGGCGGTGGTACACCGACGTTACTTCCTGTTTCTGACCTTGCAGATGCGTTACAAGCTCTTCGTGACAGCCATGGAATTGAACCAGAAGCTGAAATCACGGTTGAAGCCAATCCGGATACCCTCACTGCAGAATATGTCGATGGATTAGTCAGAGCTGGTTTCACACGTGTGAGTGTGGGAATGCAGTCTGCAGTTCCTCACGTACTTTCAGCACTTGATAGGACACACAATCCAGCAGCCGTCGATCAAGCGGTTTCAACTATTCAATCTGCCGGGCTAGAAGCCAGTATCGATTTAATCTACGGAGCTCCGGGAGAGAGCCTGGCAGATTGGCGGAGGTCTCTAGAACAAGCTATCTCTGTGAACACAGGGCATATTTCTGCGTATGCCCTCATCGTCGAAGACGGAACAGCTTTGGCGCGCAAAATTAGTTCCGGTGCAATGGATGCTCCAGATGATGATTTACAAGCAGAAATGTATGAACTAGCTGACGAACTATTGAGCAAAGCTGGATTTCAGTGGTACGAAATTAGCAACTGGGCGAAGTCGCAACAGCAACAGTCGCAACACAACCTTGCCTATTGGAATAATCAAGACTGGTGGGGCTATGGACCTGGTGCGCACTCAGCTATCGGAGGCACACGTTTCTGGAATGTCAAACACCCAGCTGCCTATGCCGGACGTCTTGCCGAAGCTCACAGCCCAGCCTTGTCCTATGAAACTCCCGACCAGCAAGCAGTCACATTGGAACAAGTGTTATTGGGGTCACGATTAGCGGCAGGTATTCCTACTCAAGGACACGATCCTCAAGCCATTTCTACTCTGATTGCTCGGGGTCTCATTGACGGTAAGCGAGCTATAGAGGGCCGAATTGTATTAACACTTTCTGGCCGCCTTCGTGCTGATGAAGTTGTTCGAGAATTACTCTTTCGTTCTCAGGATTGACAGCGGAAAATCAGATATCATTAGCACTCAGGAGCATTGAGTGCTAGTGGTGTAAAGGAGGATTCGATGGTTTCACAACGTGGGCTTGAAGTTCTTCGCGTCATCGTTCAGGATTACGTTTCTTCACGTGAGCCCGTCGGTTCAAAAGCTATTGTTGACCGTCATCAATTTGGAGTATCTGCAGCGACAATACGTAACGATATGGCTTTGTTGGAAGAAGAAGAGCTCATCGTTGCCCCTCACACATCTAGCGGTCGAGTTCCCACAGACAAGGGATATCGCCTTTTCGTTGACCACCTTGCCGAAGTCAAACACATCACGCCCACGCAAAAGCAAGCCATCGATCAATTTCTCGATGATTCAGCAGATTTTGATGAACTCCTTGGTCGAACAGTTCGGTTGCTTTCTCAATTGACTAACCAGGTCGCTATCGTCCAATACCCGACATTGGGTTCTACCCGAATTCGTCACATCGAGCTCGTTTCACTGGGTAATCGTCGTGCTTTGTGCGTTGTGATTAGCGACAACGGCCAGGTCGAACAGAAATTGATAGACCTCGAAGTTGAGCTCAGTGAACAAGACCTTGCCCAGTTATGTTCTGGAATTAATGCTCAAGTAGCAGGGAAGCTTCACAGCGAGCTTTCTGAATCAATAACTTCGCTCACGTCCCAGGTGCCGAAAGCCCTGATTCCAGCAGTCACACACATAGCCTCCGCTCTGAGTGACAGCATTCAAGCTAATCGGCAAAACAAGTTAGTGATGGCGGGCACAGCAAACTTGGTGCGAACGGGCGAAGATTTCTCCGACAGTATCTACCCAGTTCTCGATGCCATTGAAGAACAAGTAGTCCTATTGAAACTATTGACCGAAATGAAGGCGGATGCTGACGAGGTGGCAGTAAGTATCGGCCGTGAACACAGTAATTCAGGCTTAGAGCAAGCAAGCTTGCTTTCCACTGGCTACAGCTCGGCTGGTGAAAAGGCCACGCTAGGGTTGGTCGGACCAACCCGAATGGACTATTCCTCCAACATCGCATCAATTCGTGCTGTTGCCCGATATCTCACTCGTGTGCTCGATGCACGCTAAACCCTCATTCAAAGGAGATGGCCTTCGTGGCTGATCATTACGACGTTTTAGGTATCTCACGTGATGCCAGTGCTGAAGATATCAAGAAGGCCTATCGCAGACTTGCACGTGAGCTTCACCCTGATGTGAATCCAGACGAGGCTGCACAAGAAAAATTCAAACTCGTCACCCACGCCTATGAAGTTCTCAGTGACCCCGTGCAACGCCAACAATATGATTTGGGTCCACAAGCCGGCTTTGGCGGAAATTTCGGCGGGCAAGGTTTTAGTGACTTTGGAGACATCTTCAACACCTTCTTCGGTGGAGGCCAGCAACGCGGTCCCCGCTCACGAATGGAACGTGGTCAGGATGCTCTACTGCGCGTAGAGGTAGACCTCGCCGATGTGATTTTTGGCGTTCACAAAGATATTGAAATTGATACAGCAGTGGTGTGCGAAACCTGTTCGGGAAACTGCTGTCAACCAGGGACTTCACCTGTAACCTGTGACATCTGTGGCGGATCAGGCACAATTCAACGTGCAGTTCGCTCCCTACTGGGAAACGTCATGACTTCCAACCCTTGTGGAAGCTGCAGAGGTTATGGAACCACCATTCCCGCACCCTGCACAACATGCCAAGGGCAAGGCCGTGTAAGAGCATCAAAAACTATTCCCCTGGACATTCCTGCAGGTGTTGATACAGGTGTTCGACTTCACATGGCTCAAGCAGGAGAAGCTGGTCAAGCAGGCGGCGTCCCCGGCGACCTCTATTTTGAAATAAAAGTCAATCACCACGATGTGTTCAGTCGTGACAATGATGACTTGCTGTGCACTCTAGAAGTTCAAATGACAGATGCCATCCTAGGAACCACAGTTACGGTTCCTGGGCTTGATGGTGAGGTCACGCTAGAGATTAAACCTGGAACACAAGGCTCCGAAGTTCTGACAGTAAAAGATCGAGGCATAACCCGCCTACGCGGAAATGGTCGCGGTGATCTCAAAGTGGGAATCCACGTAATTACTCCCACCAAGTTGAGCTCTAAAGAAAAAGAACTCATTTCAACATTCGCCAAGGGTCGAAAGCAATCCGCTCCAGCACTGACACATTTCCAACAGGGTATGTTCTCAAAGTTGCGCGATCGATTCTTCAACGCATAAATCAATGGCACACTTTTACATTCTGGAAAGCCTGGAATCCGCTTCTGTCGGATCCGAAGTAGTTTTAGATGGCTCGGAGGGGAAACATGCTGCCACTGTCTCCCGGGTGCGACCAGGAGAGAAGCTCACTGTAGGCAATGGACGCGGTCTCGTTCTTACAGTCGAAGCTGAAACAGTATCCAAAGACTGCGTTCAACTTCGTGTACTTCACGTTGAACACAAGGAACGCCTTCAACCAGAAATTATTCTTGTCCAAGCGCTAGCCAAAACAGACCGTGATGAACGAGCTATCGAAGCCGCAACAGAGCTGGGTGTTGACACCGTCATCCCGTGGTCTGCCTCACGGAGCATCTCCAAATGGGACGGGCCCAAGATTGAAAAAGGCATTGCCAGGTGGTCAGCAATTGTTCGTGAAGCTAGCAAACAATCCATTCGTGCATTCATTCCACAGGTTCACCCTCCAGTAACCAGTAACGAACTTGCCCAGGTGTTGTCAGGTGCTGACATCGTCGTATTAGATCCGACAGGAGATGTTCCACTGAGTTATTTCAATCCCACATCGCATCAAATAGCGATCATTGTTGGGCCAGAGGGCGGCATCACAGAGACTGAATTGGATACGTTCCGTAATGCAGGTGCCACAATCGTCACGATGGGAAACAATATTCTTCGAACGTCGACCGCAGGACCTGCTGCACTGGCCATCATGAATGCCAAACTAGGGCGCTGTTAAGCTAGAGCTATGTCCGAACAGACTCCTTCGATTTTCACAAAAATCATTAATCGCGAAATACCAGCAGAAATTCTCTTCGAGAATGATCGCCTCATTGCAATCAGAGACATTGCTCCACAAGCTCCTATGCACTTACTCGTGATTCCTAAGTCTGAAAACTTCCAGAACGTCACAGAATTGGCTGCGGGAGATCCTCAGCTTTTGGCTGAAATAGTCTCCACCGCTCACAACTTGGCAACCTTGCACTCCAACGGTGAGTATCGCCTAGTCTTCAACACTGGTGAGAGCGCAGGTCAGACAGTTTTTCACGTACATGCACATGTACTCTCCGGCGGTCTTCAGGAGCACACACTTGCCTGAATTTGCTGCGCCGCATTCAGACGTCATCACTGTTGATGGTGTTGAAATGGTTCGATTGCTGGGGCCTCAAGACCGATTACTCACCACTGTTGAGAAACAGTACCCGCTTGTTAACGTTCACGTTCGAGGTAATGAGATTCGTTTCAGCCCCAAAATCGCTAGTGACGAAGCTTACAAAGAACTACTCGCGGCTCAGGATCTCGTGCGCGAGCTACTGACCATGGTTCGACAAGGACATGATCTTGCCCCGACAGATGTTGCAAGCGGGAAACACATACAGGATGTACACCCGCACACATCGCCATCGGCCGTTTTGGGTGAAGATATTCTCTCCACGCGGGGAAAAACTCTCCGCCCCAAAACTGTTGGTCAGCAGGAATATGTCCGCGCCATCGAAGATCACACCATTACTTTCGGCATTGGCCCAGCCGGAACGGGAAAAACATATCTGGCTATGGCAAAAGCTGTTCAAGCTTTGCAACGCAAAGAAGTCGAACGAATTATTTTGACCCGCCCTGCCGTTGAAGCGGGGGAGCGCTTGGGATTTTTGCCAGGAACTCTCACAGACAAGATAGACCCGTATCTGCGCCCACTTTTCGACGCGCTCAACGAAATGCTCGACCCTGAGCTAGTACCCAAGCTGATGGCCGTAGGCACTATTGAAGTCGCACCACTGGCCTATATGCGAGGTCGTACACTCAACAATTCCTTCATTATTTTGGATGAGGCTCAAAACACCACTCCAGAACAGATGAAAATGTTCCTGACTCGACTGGGTTTTGACTCCAAGATGGTCATCACCGGTGACATCACTCAGGTGGACTTACCAAGTTCTGCAAGCGGATTGAGACTAGTCACGGGAATCCTTCAAGACATCGACGATATCCATTTTGCTCGTCTGACAAGCGCAGATGTTGTTCGTCATTCTCTTGTCGGACGTATCGTTGACGCCTACAGCGAATATGACGAAAAGTCTTTAGCTGCTCGTCATAAGCGCGAACAAGCCCAGGAGGCTCGTCAATGAGTATCGAAGTCAACAATGAATCTAGCTTCGCCATTGATGAAGCAGCACTCCAAAGATTAGCTACGTATTGCCTGGACGCTATGCGCGTTCATCCCGATGCAGATCTTGCCCTCGTCCTTGTTGACGAGGGAGCGATGGAGCAACTTCACGTTCAGTGGATGGGTGAACCAGGCCCTACAGATGTATTGAGCTTCCCCATGGATGAGTTACGTCCAGGTAATGACGATGTCGTGACGCCACCAGGTGTTCTCGGTGATGTTGTGCTGTGCCCTCAAGTTGCAGAGGTTCAAGCAGAGGGTGCCGGTCATTCCACAATGGATGAGCTGCTCTATCTCACCGCACATGGAATATTGCATCTTCTCGGGTTTGACCATGCTGAACCTGATGAAGAAAAAGAAATGTTTGCCCTCCAACGGGACCTCATTATTGGGTTCACCATGGCAGAGAAACAACGAGAGACTTCGTGACAATTTTCCTCACCATTCTCGGCATGATTGCGCTGATTGGCTTCGGCGGGTTGATGGCTGCCAGCGAATCTGCAATGGGTGTGATGTCGTCAGAAGATTTTCGTCAAGCCGCTCAAGGACGTCGTGCGCAACGATCTCTTGTCGCAATTTCACGTGATGTAGGACCTCACCGGACAGTCACAACATTTGTGAGAATTCTTGCCGAAACAGCTGCCGCCGTTATCGTCACACTGGCTCTAGTGTCGTTAGGTCTGCCGTATTGGGCAGCTCTGCTGTTAGCTATTTTGGTGATGTCTATCGCCAGCTTTGTTTTGGCCGGTTCAAGTCCACGGTCTGTGGGTCGAGTGCATCCTGAAAAAGTATTGAGTGTTTCTGCGCCACTCATTCATTTCTTTCGCGTCATTCTGGGGCCTTTGGCGAACTTTCTTGTCACCATGGGAGATAAAGTCACTCCAGGTCGTCCAGGCACAACATCCTTTGCCTCTGAAGAACAGCTTCTGAGTATGGTTGACGAAGCCGTGAAGCATGATGTGTTGGAGAGCGACGAACGGGAGCTCATTCATTCCATCTTCGAATGGGGAGAGACCATTGCGCGAGAGGTCATGATTCCTCGAACAGATATGGTCACAATCGACTCACATGCATCACTGAGTGATGCTGCAAAGTTGTTCCATGAATCCGGTTACTCTCGAGTGCCAATCATTGGTGAAGAAATCGATGACATTGTCGGCGTGCTCAATCTTCGTGATGTTTCTCGTCGAATGTTCGAACACCCTGAAAACTTTGCAGAAGGCAAACTTATTGATTTGGCACGACCTGCAATGTTTGTGCCTGAATCAAAGAAGGTGGATGACACACTCAAACAGATGCAAACCGAATCTATTCACATGGCATTAGTCGTGGACGAACACGGAGGCATTGCAGGCCTGGTGACTCTCGAGGATCTTATTGAGGAACTCGTTGGCGATATTTCTGATGAGCATGATCGAGGCGCCCCAGATGTTGAGCAGATTCATGAGAACACTTACCGCGTGGCCACACGTCTACCACTGGATGAATTAGGCGAACTCTTTGGGCTTGAACTCGATGATGAAGATGTTGACTCTGTTGGTGGATTGCTGGCAAAAGAGCTTGGCAGACTCCCTGTTGTAGGAGATAGCGTTACCGTGAGCGGATTGATCATTACCGCTGATGTGAGTGGCTCACACAGAAAGCGTGTAACCCGAGTAGTTGTAGAACGCGATCAAGATCTCATTGATGCCCTCAATGCATTTTCAGAACAGGATGAATAATGGCGAGACCACCCAAAGCATCAAAGCGTGAAGAAAGCTCAGGTGAATTTCGATCTGGTTTCGTCTCCCTGGTTGGACGCCCTAACGTGGGCAAATCCACATTGACAAACGCCCTTGTCGGTGAAAAGGTCGCCATTACCTCCTCCAAGCCACAAACTACCCGTCACACAATCAGAGGAATTACGAACCGTCCAACCGGTCAACTGATTCTGGTAGACACCCCAGGAATTCACCGTCCTAGAACACTACTGGGTGAACGCTTGAATGCCCTCGTTCAGGCAACACTCGGGGATGTTGATGTGATTGGAATGTGTTTTCCGGCTGATGAACCCATCGGCCCAGGTGATCGTTTTATCAACGAACAATTGGACAAGTATCCCCGGGCCATCAAAATAGCTGTCATCACTAAGACAGATGTTGCTTCCAAAGCGCAAACAGCCGAAAGGCTCATGCAAGTTCAAGAACTGCGAGACTGGGCAACAATAATTCCAGTTTCAGCTGTTGGCAACGATCAGGTTGATCTTCTTGCAGATGAGCTCATTCAACTCCTGCCACTGGGGCAGCCACTTTATCCTGATGAAACCAACACAGATGAGGGGATTGAAAAGCGTATTTCTGAACTCATTCGAGAGACCATTCTTGAAGGAGTTCATGAAGAACTCCCGCATTCCCTTGCTGTAACTATCGACGACATGATCGAACGGGAGGATAAGGATCTTCTCGAAATTTACGCCAATGTTTTCGTCGAGCGCGACAGTCAAAAAGGAATCATCATCGGTTCTGGCGGAGAGCGACTCAAAGACATCGGTCAACGCTCCAGAGCAGCGATCGAGCCCGTAGTCGGTAAGAAAGTATTTTTATCTCTGCGAGTAAAGGTTGCCAAAGATTGGCAGCGAGACCCCAAACTACTTCAGCGATTGGGCTTCTAAAGCGCAAGTGCTAGCCTAGAAATATGTCCACTGGTCTGCTTCTTCTTAGTTGCCGCGACGAGTCCATTTATTAGGCCTCACTCGTCGCGGAGATGCCCGTTGGCTGAACACCATTCGCGAGGAGAAGACAGATGAAGAATAACCAGACTGCTAGCACTATGCCAGTGCACAAATACCGCCCGTATCACGAGAGCTTGGGAATAGATCTTCCAGATCGAACGTGGCCATCGAAGCGCATCGAAAAAGCACCAATCTGGTGTGCAGTTGACTTACGAGACGGAAACCAAGCACTCATCGACCCCATGAGTCCTGAGCGCAAGCGCATCATGTTCGACCTCTTAGTCAAAATGGGTTACAAAGAGATCGAAGTAGGTTTCCCTTCTGCGAGCCAGACCGACTTTGATTTCGTGCGATCTCTGATTGAAGAAAAAGCTATTCCAGACGATGTCACTATTCAGGTGCTTACTCAAGCGCGTGATCACCTCATTGAACGCACCTACGAATCCATCGCGGGCGCCAAGCAGGCCATCGTTCACTTCTATAACTCGACCAGTATTTTGCAGCGTGATGTTGTCTTTCGTGAAGACCGTCAAGGAATCATGGACATTGCACTTCATGGCGCGCGTTTCTGTCGTGAAATGGAGAAGAAGATTCCGCAGACGAAGGTCTTTTACGAATACTCTCCTGAAAGCTTCACTGGTACAGAGCTGGAATACGCCGTTGAGGTGTGCAACGCAGTTCTCGAAGTCCTTGAGCCAACACCCGAGCGCAAGGTCATCATCAACCTTCCTGCCACCGTCGAAATGGCGTCGCCCAATGTATATGCAGACTCAATTGAGTGGATGGGTCGCCACCTTGCCCATCGCGAGAACGTCATTATCTCATTGCACCCTCACAATGACCGAGGAACAGCGGTAGCTGCAGCTGAATTGGGGTATATGGCAGGTGCAGACCGCATCGAGGGATGCCTGTTCGGTAATGGTGAGCGCACAGGGAACGTTGACCTTGTTGCTTTGGGTATCAATATGTTTACTCAAGGAATCGACCCTCAAATCGATTTCAGTAACCTCGATGAAATTAAGCGAACTGCTGAGTACTGCAACCAACTCAAAGTTCACGAACGCAGCCCCTGGGCTGGTGACCTTGTCTACACTGCTTTCTCTGGCTCACATCAAGATGCCATCAAAAAAGGCTTTGAGCGTATGGCAGCAGATGCAGAAGCTCAAGGCACACATGTTGACAACCTTGTGTGGGCTGTCCCTTACCTTCCGGTGGACCCCAAAGACCTCGGACGCAGCTACGAAGCTGTCATCCGTGTTAACTCACAGTCGGGCAAGGGTGGCGTGGCCTACCTTCTCAAGAAAGATCACAACCTCGAACTTCCTCGACGCCTTCAGATTGAATTCTCTGGTGTAGTTCAACACAAAACCGATGCTGAAGGTGGCGAAGTCTCCAGTGATGATTTGTGGGCAATTTTCCAAGATGAATACTTGCCAGCTAAGGACGCGGTCAACAAGTGGGGTCGGTTTGAACTCACGGGTAGCCGAACCGAAAGCGATTTCAATGGCACGCTGAAGCTCTCGGTTGACTTACGAGATGGCGAGAGTGTCACACGCAAAGATGCCATCGGAAACGGTCCTATTGATGCCTTCCTAAAGCTCATGCACGAAGAGGGAATCAACGTAGAGCTCTTTGATTATGTGGAACACACGCTTTCCGCCGGTGGTGACGCCATGGCTGCTGCCTATGTTGAGCTCAATGTCAATGGCACACGACTATGGGGTGTTGGTATCGACTCTGATATCTCAACTGCGTCGCTAAAAGCAGTCGTCTCTGCAATCAACCGAGCAGTTCGCTAGCGAGAGGCCTGATCAAGAAGAGCATCCTCGATGTCCTCTTCTGTAGGTTGTGCTGCGCGTTTTTGCTGACGTTTAAGTTCGCGAGCTTTACCCTCGTCAGTCTCAGCATTTCGTATACGAAGTTCGTTGCGTATTGCCCACGCCAAAGCAATAAATGCCAGTAGACCAAACATGATCCATTGGTAGGCATAACTCAGATGAGCGCCTTCATCCAGTGAAGGCTTTTTGGCTGCCAGTGGTGGATTCTCAATTGGTGGAGGCGTCTCTGAGTCCAGTACACCGTATGCACCGGTGTATGTAGGGTATCCGATCCTTTCTGCGATGAGGGGTAATTCAATTGTTGCTAGTTGGTTTCCAGCTGCTTCGCGGCCTGGAATGGCCGGTTCACCTGCTTTCAGCCGGGCAATAACAGTGACCTCACCGGACGGTGGTGCAGGCAAGGTGTAGTTTTCTGTGCCGTCAGGCAAAACTGGTAGCCATCCACGATTGATAACAAAGACATTGCCCTGCTCTGTCAGCAGGGGAGTCAGAACTTCAACACCAGCTTGTTGTTCACGCGGACGACTTCGAACAATAAATTGGTCTTCAGATAAATATGTGCCAGTTACGGTAACTGGAATCCACTTATCGTCAGGTTCGAATGTATCCAGGGTTGGTAGAGCTTCACTGAGGGTTATTGGGGACGCCTCGTAGTTCGATAAGACCCTGCTAATTTCTTGCTGAGCTTCTTCACGCCGGTTGAACTGCCATGTTGATAGGGCTATGCAGGTACCTGCGAATATGGCTGTCAACAAAAGGTATGTCAACCACCTTTTGGTGAGGGCAACTGCATACCAAGGAACACGTTCTGGTGCTTCTGAAGGGGTGGGAACTGTGTTCAAGACTGCTTTTCTTGATAGAGCACGATGGTGCTAGGGCGCTCAACAATAGAGGTTTTAGGCGCCATCTTGACGTTTGCAGCAATCATGGCGAAATAGGGAAGCACAATTGCTCCTGCTGCAAAGACGACAAGCCACCAGCCTGAAACAAAGAGCATTCCAATGATGCAAACCATGCGAATACTCATAGCGATGGTGTACTTGACCATCCGAATTCGCCGCTCGTCAGCGGGGGATGGTGGAAGGGTTGTTGCGGACTGAAGTTTCTTCTTCATTGCCAGCACTACTCCAAGGTTGATGTGGTGCTACTAGCCTACGACTAAGCTGGCATTCGATGCATCCAATAGGAGGAAATGTGACCGTTCGTACAGTGCTCATTACTGGTGGAAACAGAGGCATTGGATATGCCCTTGCGGAGGAATTCATCGCCCAGGGTCATCGTGTAGCTGTCACAGCACGTTCTGGTGAAGGTCCTGCCGGTTCGCTTACTGTTCGAGCAGATGTTACTGATGGGTCTTCACTTGATTCTGCATATGCAGAAGTTGAAGAGAAACTTGGCCCAGTAGAAGTTCTCGTTGCCAATGCTGGCATTACTAAAGACACCCTTGTGATGCGAATGACGGACGAAGAGTTTGATTCCGTCGTTGATACCAATCTCGGAGGAACCTTCAAAGTAGTCAAGCGTGCGATCAAGGGCATGTTAAAGGCACGTTTCGGTCGCATCATTTTGATTTCATCTGTTGTGGGACTTTATGGCTCGGCCGGCCAGGTTAACTACTCCTCTTCCAAGAGCGCACTGGTGGGTATGGCACGTTCGCTTACTCGTGAATTAGGCGCACGTGGAATTACCGCGAACGTTGTTGCACCTGGCTTCATTGAGACGGATATGACAGCAGCACTACCCGAGGAACAGCAAGAACAATATAAAAAGAACATTCCCGCTGGACGCTTTGCTCAACCCTCTGAGGTAGCCAAAGTGTGTGCCTGGCTTGCTTCTGATGACTCAGGTTATATCTCTGGAGCTGTGATTCCTGTTGATGGTGGATTAGGTATGGGGCACTAAAGCCCAATTAGCCCCAAGGCTTTGCTGAGGTCTCGTTCGTTCAAGGACACATCAGCACTTTCTTGAACTATTGGCTTTGCGCAGAAAGCTATTCCCAGACCAGCTGCTTCCATCATTTTGAGGTCGTTTGCCCCATCTCCGATGGCTACAGTGTGCGATAGGGGAGTTGAGGTTTCTTCAGCCCATTGGCGCAGAGCATCCGCTTTAGCATCTGCGTCAATGATGTGTCCTAGGACGTTGCCGGTCAGAACTCCATCTATAACTTCTAAACGATTTGCTTTCCACTTATCTAAGCCAAGTTGCTGTGCGAGCGGATCGAGGAGTTCGTGAAAACCACCACTTACCACTCCTACTGTGCCGCCGAGTTCCTGTATTCGTTTAATGAGTATCTCTGCACCTGCGGTGACTGTAATTCGTGATCGGACAGTATCAAAGACCGAGGAGGGTAATCCTGCAAGAGTGGCAACTCTCTCTCGCAAACTCTCAGCAAAATCAAGCTCGCCACGCATTGCACGCTCCGTTACAGCAGCGACGAGCTCTAGTGAACCTGCTTCCTCAGCTAACAGTTCAATAGCTTCGTTTTCTATCAACGTTGAGTCAACGTCGAGAACTACGAGGTACCGAGTTGAGTCCGTAGCGGTGAAATCGATACGGCCTTCAATCATGGTGTTACTCGTACTCCCTTGCCCACGACGGTGATTCCAGATTCAGTAACTGTGAACCCTCGTGCTTTATCGCGTTCGTGATCAACACCGATTTTTGCACCGGGTTCAACAACGACTTCCTTATCAAGAATAGCTCGGCGAATTTCAACGTCCTGACCAACATTGACATGATCAAAAACGATGGAGTCGTGGATACTCGCACCTGAATCAACCTGACACCAAGGACCCAGAACACTGCGTTCAATGTGAGCACCAGATAACAAAGACCCCAATGAGACGACAGAATCAATTGTTGCTCCGACGCGTCCTCGTGCATCACGAACAAACTTGGCTGGGGGAGAGTTGACCTGCATAGAGTAAATCGGCCACTCAGTGTTGTATAGGTTGAAGACGGGCAGGGTGGAGATCAAATCCATGTGTGCGTCAAAGAAACTTTCGATGCTTCCCACATCGCGCCAGTAATACTTGTCGCGATCAGTCGACCCTGGAACATCATTACGTTGGAAGTCGTAGACTCCGGCCTGATCTTCACTCACGAAATAGGGAATGATGTCTCCACCCATATCGTGGTTTGAATCTGATAATTCACCATCTCGTTCAACGGCTTCAATAAGGGCATCTGCGTCAAACACGTAGTTACCCATGGATACAAGAACTTCACCAGGATTGTCTGGCAGCCCCACTGCATCGGTTGGCTTTTCACGGAATCTGGAAATCTTTGTCACGTCCTTGTCATCGACTTCGATGACACCGAACTGATCAGCTAGACGAATCGGTTGGCGAATAGCGGCAACAGTGGCTTTGCGTCCTGATTCAATGTGGGCTTGAATCATCTGATCAAAATCCATGCGGTAAACGTGATCGGCGCCAACAACAACGACAATGTCAGGTTTTTCGTCACGGATGAGGTTCAAACTTTGCAAGATGGCATCTGCGCTACCCGAAAACCATCTCTTTCCTAAGCGTTGTTGTGCTGGAACGGAGGCAACGTAAGAGCCAAGAAGACCAGACATTCTCCACGTTTGGGAGACGTGACGGTCCAGTGAATGTGATTTGTATTGCGTAAGGACCACAATTTGGCGAAGCCCTGAATTAATCAGATTCGAAATCGCAAAATCAACGAGACGGTATTGCCCACCAAAAGGGACTGCGGGCTTTGCCCTGTCCTCGGTCAGGGGCATTAGTCTTTTGCCCTCGCCGCCAGCGAGAACAATTCCAAAAACCTTCTTGGCCATTTCTCAACAGTAGGGCAACAAGGTAACGGTTTAGCAACATAAATTTTTCAACGTTACGTTCGATAACTATTTGAAGGTGAGATAACGTCATTGTCATGCGCGTTGATTTGCTTACCAAGGAATATCCGCCTGAGATTTATGGCGGTGCCGGTGTTCACGTTGCTGAATTGGTAAAGGCTTTGCGCGCAAGTGATGAGATTCACGTTCGCTGCTTTGGTTCGGTTCGTGATGAAGCTGATGTGACAAGCTACCTGGTTCCTCAAGAACTTCATTCGGCTAATGCGGCATTGCAGACCATTGGCGTGAATCTCCTGATGGCAAATGACACCGTGGGTGCAGATATCGTTCATTCGCACACCTGGTATGCAAATGAAGCTGGACGGCTTTCTCAACAATTGCATGGAATTCCTCACGTCATCACCGCCCACAGTCTGGAGCCTTTGAGGCCGTGGAAAGCAGAACAGCTCGGCGGTGGATACAAAGTTTCCAGCTCCATAGAACGCAGCGCATATGAGAGTGCAAATGCGGTAATTGCTGTTTCCGGCGGCATGCGTTTGGATATATTGCGAAGTTACCCCGATATCGATCCCAACAAAGTGCACGTCATTCACAACGGAATTGATGTTCAGGCATGGGCTCCAACATCTAATCCTGAACTCTTGGAGAGGTGGGGGATTGATTCGTCCCGCCCTTCCATTGTTTTTGTTGGAAGAATTACTCGCCAAAAGGGTTTGCCCTATTTACTAGAGGCAGCTCAAGCTCTTCCGGAGGATGTTCAGTTGATTTTGTGTGCAGGAGCACCAGACACTGAGGAAATCAAGCAAGAAGTAGAACTCAGGGTTTCTCTACTGCAGAAGGAACGTTCTGGAGTTATCTGGATTCCTGATCATCTGCCCCGACACGAGCTTGCAGCCATTTTGACCTCAGCCACTGCTTTCGTATGTCCCTCCATTTATGAACCTCTCGGAATCGTCAATTTAGAAGCCATGGCCTGTGGAATACCGGTGGTGGGAACAGCTACTGGAGGAATTCCGGAAGTTATTGCAGACGGAGAAACGGGTTGGTTAGTTCCTATTGAACAACTTCAAGATGGCACTGGTACCCCTCTAAATCCGGAAAAATATGTCTCTGATTTAGCCCGGGCAATGATTAATGCTGTCTCGGATATTGACCGGGCTCGTCGTATGGGTGTTGCTGCTCGCGAACGAGCACGCACACACTTCGACTGGGCGGCAATAGCAGAGCAAACACGGTCTATTTACAACTTAGTTCGCGCATAACTAGTCGTTAGCATTGAGACATGGTCCAGGTTCTTAAGTTTTCGCACGCGTCTCTTGTCCGCGACGGACATTCCGTTGTTTCTGACCTTAATTGGGATGTGACAAGTGACCAACGCTGGATCATTCTTGGCGCTAACGGTGCTGGGAAAACGTCACTTTTGGATATGGCTGCTGGATGGGACATCCCAACCAGCGGACAGGTGACCGTTCTCGATGAAGATCTTGCCACGGCAGACCCCGAATGGTTGCGTCCTCGAGTGGGCTACGCCTCCTCAAGCATGGCCAAGCGAATCCCTCCAACAGAAACTGTTTCGGACGCTGTTATCACCGCGGCATATGCCGCTGCGGAACGTCGTGGTGAACAGTTCGAAGACATTGATATCCGGCGTGCCCGACGCGTTCTTGCTGAGTGGCGTCTCGAAGGTTTCAGCGATCGCACTCTTGTTTCACTTTCTGAAGGTGAAGCAAAGAGAATGCAAATTGCACGCTCGATCATGACCGACCCGGAATTGCTTTTACTCGATGAGCCGACTGCTGGACTAGATATGGGCTCGCGTGAAGAAATTTTGCAGATGTTGGGGTACTTTGCTGGAAACCCCTCAGCTCCCGCAATCATCATGGTGACCCACCATGTTGAAGAGATTCCACGTGGGTTTACCCATGTTCTTCTGATGAAGGATGGAACCGCAGCTCACGCAGGACCAATTGATTCCACACTGACGGAAGCGAACCTTTCAGACGTGTTTGGAGTCAAAATTTCTCTATTCACCAATGATGGTCGATACTCGGCGCAGGCAACCCTCTAGTTTCTGATAACATAGTGAGTCAGCCCGCTGAAAAGCGCTGGCACAAAGCTTCTTGTTCGTCGTCTGATGAACAACGTCAATTAAAGGAAATATCGATGAAGTCTGACATCCACCCCGAGTACGCACCAGTCGTCTTTCACGACCTGGCTTCGGGCGAGTCGTTCCTGACACGTTCTACCGCTACCAGCTCAAAGACTGTTAAGTGGACCGATGGTAACGAATACCCCGTCATCGACGTTGAAATCTCCAGTGCATCCCACCCGTTCTACACAGGTAAGCAGCGCATCATGGACTCTGCAGGACGTGTGGAGAAGTTCAACAAGCGCTTTGCTGGTTTCGGTCAGTAATTCACAAGTTTTCACTAAAAAGCCCGGTCATGCGACCGGGCTTTTTGCTGTTGAGCGCTATCTGACGGGCCACATTCCATCTCCTGGGTAAACAGGTAGGTTCTGACTCCGGCGCCAGTTGGCGTAACTTTCAGCTTGTTCCTTAGCCCAGGTGACTTGGAGGTCATGTAGCTCTTCAGCGGGAAAAGCCAGGTCCGCAGCGTACTTTTTCCCAATTGCATGGGCAACGCGCCCAGCTGCAATCGCATCTGCCGCAGCATCATGGGCATCAGTGAGCGCAACACCATAATGAGCAGCGGCGGCTTCTAACGTTCTTTTGCCCTTGCGGTATTTATCGACCTGCTTGTCAATAATGAGGGGATCGATCACTGGACGGGGGAGTTCAAGTGGATCAAACCCATATCTTTTTGCTTCCCGGTCAAGAATCGTGAAGTCATACGAAGCGTTATATGCAACCACGCCAATTCCCTGATCCATAAAGCTTGAAATAATCGTCAGTAGCTCATAAATGCTGTCCGGAGCTGGTGCGCCTTCTGAGCGCATGCGTTCTGTTGTGATGCCATGCACAGCCGTTGCTTGCTCAGGAATTTCAATTCCACAATCGATGAGCCAGTTATGCTCTTCTTCCACCTCGCCATAAGGGTTGAGGACACTGACGTTCGCTGAGACGATACGTGTCGTCTCAGGGGCAATTCCCGTCGTTTCGGTGTCAAAAACAGCAATTACGTTAGCCCATTCGGGCAATCCAGTGTTGGTCACGTCATTCACTTTAGGTTCTCCGACGGACAAGCAGGCTTTAGAGGCTCGGTGCGCCTACACTTGAGGCAATGCCTGCTGTATCTCCTTATGCTTACAAGCTTGAACAAATTCCAACCGTTCATGCTTCTGTCGACGTCTCTGGCCTCAGAACTGATTATTGGGAATATGGTGACTCATCATCTCCACTTCAATTGGTTTTGATACATGGATTTCGTGGAGATCATCACGGCTTAGAGCCCATCGTTGCCGAATTGGGGCCTGGAGTTCATGCCGTCATACCTGATTTACCTGGTTTTGGTCTTTCAGAAGCGCTACCTTCACCAGCAAATATTGACTCATTCAGCAGATGGCTCATTCAGTTTCTTGAGGTAATCGGTGCCGACAAGGATGTTGTTGTATTGGGGCATTCTTTTGGCTCAATTATTGTTGGTGGTGCTACCGCTCAGGGCCTTACACAGCGCAGAATAATAATGATTAATCCCATAGCTGCGAATGCACTCAAAGGTCCCCGCGGCATCATGACTCGTCTGGCAGTTCTTTATTACAAAGCAGCGGCTGCGCTGCCAGCACGTGCTGGTTATGCGTTACTCAAAAACAAACTGATTGTTCGGGTCATGAGTGAAACCATGGCCAAGACGGAAGACAAAAACTTACGTCAGTGGATTCACGAACAGCACGATCAATATTTCAGCCTGTTTGACTCCCGGGACTCAGTTTTGGAAGCATTCGAAACTTCCGTTTCTAATGACGTCAGCATGTTTGCTCCTAAAATTCATCAGGAATTGCTCATGCTCGTTGCTGATAAGGACGACATCACTGCACTGCCAGAACAGAAACTTCTCGCGTCACGAATTCCAGGAGCGCAGATTGAAGTAGTCGAAGGTGTTGGACACCTTGTTCATTATGAGGCTCCAGATTTCGCAGCCAAGCACATTCAAGCTTTCCTAAATGAGGCTAAAAAATAATGCGCATTGCTTTTGACTGTCGTTATGTGCGCATTGATCATCATGATGGAATTTCGCGCTTCAGTGCTCGACTTGTTGAGCACCTTATCCCACTCGTAAGTCGCAACGGTGATGAGCTCATCATGCTCATCAGTGACCCTCGACAGCTTGCTATGTTGCCAAATCTTCCGCATCACTTGGTTAGTTCGCCTACGAGTATCAAAGAACGTGGTGTCGCAAAACAGATCAACTCAATCTCTCCGGATATTGTGTTCAGCCCGATGCAGACAATTGGTTCCCGGGGGCGCAAGTATCGACTAGTTTTGACCGTGCACGACTTGATCTATTACGCGCACCCCACCCCGCCACGAAATTTGTCGTGGCCCATTCGCTTATTGTGGCGGCTGTATCACACAGCCTGGTGGCCTCAACGTTTTCTGCTTTCACGCAGCGATGCAGTTGTTGCCGTTTCAGAGACAACCAAACAACTCATCCACGAGAACAAACTAACTTCCAAGCCTGTATATGTTGTCCACAACGCTGCAGACAGTATTACTGAGGACATTGACGTCGCGGTTGCCAGCGAAAGATCACAATCCCTTGTATATATGGGCTCTTTCATGCCATATAAAAATGTTGAAACGCTCGTCAGGGCAGCAGCTCTACTTCCTGATTTCACCCTTCATTTGTTGAGCAAAATCACTGATGCTGATCTCACGCGACTGCAAAAAATTGCTCCTGATGCTCAAATCCATTTTCACAATGGAATTTCTGATGAGGATTACTTTGATTTGCTCTCCCACGCCACAGCATTAGTTTCGGCTTCTAAAGACGAGGGTTTTGGTATTCCACTTGTGGAAGCGATGAGCCTAGGCACTCCTGTCGTTATTTCAGACATTGGCATTTTTCATGAAATTGGTGGAAATGCTGCCCTTTTTGCTGATCCTGAGGATCCACAATCTTTTGCGAAAGCAGTTCGAACTCTCACAAACCACGAAACCTGGAACACTGCATCTGAAGCAGCTCGCCGACAAGCAAGCAAATTCAGCTGGGAAAGTTCTGCTGAAGAACTATTCGATGTCCTCGTAAAGGTAGCCCGAACCTAATTCATGAGCAAGAGCTGTCAAAATTGGGCTCGTACCACCGTCAAGTTTTACTGCAGCCTTACGATCGCCCTTTGTCACACCCTTATTGATGATGGCTATCGGCATTTTCTCGCGCCTGGCTTGATCTACTAATCGCACAGCAGAATTCACTGCTAAAGAAGATCCAGCCACAATGAGTGCATCTGCGCGTTTCACAAGACTTTGAGCAGCGGCAAAGATCTTTGCTGGGACAAACTCCCCAAAAAAGACAACATCAGGCTTCAATATTCCGCCACAGACAGTACACGCTGGAATCGTTACCTCGTTGAAATTCGATACATCGACATCACCATCGGGGGCAAGAACAATATTGCTCAATTCTTCAAGCCAAGGATTCTCATCACTGAGTTGTTGTTCAATGCTGACTCGATCGAACTGTTGACTACATTCCAAACAAATCACTCGATCGAGTGAGCCATGCAGATCCACTACGTGAGAATTTCCTGCACGGCGATGCAATCCATCTACGTTTTGGCTGATTACTCCTTCGATGATTCCACCTTGTTCCATGGCGGCGATAGCCAGGTGGCCCTCGTTGGGTTCAGCTTGTGAAAAACTTTTCCATCCGACGTGCGCCCCGGCCCAATAACGTTTTCTGGCAAGTTCACTGTTGAGAAAGTCAGAAATGTTCATCGGTGTTCGTTTAGAAGCACCTTGCCCGCGATAATCGGGGATTCCTGAATCGGTAGAGACACCTGCACCCGTAAGAACGGCAACACGTCGACCTGCTACTAATTGCACTAAAGATTCCAGCCCCTCAATGTGGGTGGTCTCGTGGACAATTGCGGCCATGGCCGCAAGCCTAAGTCATCTTCGTTTCGTTCATGTTTCAGAAAACTGGCAAACTGAACTTATGTCCACGGTATTCAGAATCTCAGATCTATCTGATCCGCGGCTCGCAGATTTCACTCAGCTCACCGACGTTGCTTTGAGAAAGATTCTTGAACCTGAAGGTGGGCTGTATTTAGCTGAATCACTCAAAGTCATTCAACGCTCACTTGCAGCAGGCCACGTCCCTCGGGCTGTATTGATTCAAGAACAGTGGCTCAGTGACATTGAGCCGTTAGTTGCCAATGATGACTGTCCGATCTTTGTTGCACCGGCAGAACTTATTGCAGAGTTAACTGGTTACGACATGCACAGGGGTGCAATGGCTTCGATGAATCGTCCCAGATTGCCCGAGCTGAGTGACCTTCTCTCAGGCGCAAAGCGTGTCGTTGTTTTGGAAGATATTGTCGACCACACGAATGTTGGAGCAATATTCAGGGCAGTAGCTGGCCTTGGTGCTGATGCCGTTCTCATCTCTCCTCGCTGTGCTGACCCGCTCTATCGTCGATCTGTTCGTGTCTCGATGGGCACAGTTCTCCAAGTCCCGTGGACAAGACTTCCAGAGTGGGCACAAGCGAGAGAGATTCTCCACAAATATGGTTTCCATATTTCAGCTCTAGCTCTTTCCGATCAGGCCATTTCACTTAAAGAATTCGCAACGCATCCGCCGGAAAAAATAGCCTTGGTTTTTGGTTCTGAGGGGGATGGACTTTCGCGAGAGGCATTAGGGGTATGTGATTCGGTCGTGACCATTCCGATGAAACACGGTGTTGATTCACTCAATGTCGCCTCAGCCAGTGCTGTCGTTTTATACGCACTCACCGAGTGAACTCCACACTCATTACTGTCCGATTTCATAGACTAAACAAACTATGACCGGGGAAACGACACACATTGGATCGTTTGCCGCAGAACATCTCTCTCCTGCATATCCCGCTCGCGCACCATGGGGAACTGCCGATAACTTACGTGCGTGGCAAACCGAGGCTTTAGATGCATATTTCACGCATGAGCCGAAAGATTTCCTTGCAGCAGCTACACCAGGTGCAGGGAAGACGACCTTCGCTTTGCGTCTCGCAACAGAGCTGTTACGCCGCCGTGTGATTGATCGCATTACAGTGGTCACTCCAACTGAACACCTGAAAACACAATGGGCTGATGCTGCGCATAAAGTTGGCATTCGGCTTGATCCGCATTTCACCAATGCGCACAAACGTCACGGTAAACAGTTCCATGGTGTTGCTGTGACCTATGCACAAATTGCGATGAAGCCGCATGTTCACAAAGATCTGACAGAGTCTGCTCGGACACTAGTCATACTTGACGAGGTTCATCATGGCGGAGATGCCCTCAGTTGGGGTGACGGTATCAGAGAAGCTTTTTCTCGAGCTGAGAGGCGTCTTTCTCTCACAGGGACTCCTTTTCGTAGTGACACAGCACCTATTCCGTTCGTGAGTTATCTCCCCAATCGTGACGGGGTATTAGTTTCTCAAACCGATTATGACTACGGATATGGTCGTGCATTGCAGGACGGTGTTGTCCGTCCTGTCATGTTTATGGTTTATGCCGGTTCCATGCGCTGGCGGACCCGAGCTGGGGAAGAAATGGAAGCGCGTCTTGGGCAGGACAATACCAAGGATGTGACTTCTCAAGCCTGGCGTGCAGCTCTTGATCCAGGCGGTGACTGGATTCCTCAAGTTTTGACTGCGGCTAATTCTCGCTTGAGTGAAGTCCGACATTCCATACCAGATGCAGCTGGTCTTGTTATCGCAACAGATCAGGATGACGCCAGAGCATATGCACGTATCCTTCACACAATCACTGGCGAACAACCCACCGTCGTGCTCAGTGACGAGGTGGGTGGAAGCCAGAAGATTGAAGAGTTTTCTTCTTCGAACAACAGGTGGATGGTTGCTGTTCGGATGGTTTCTGAGGGAGTAGACGTTCCTCGACTTGCAGTTGGTGTGTACGCAACAAGTGCATCTACACCCTTATATTTCGCCCAAGCTGTCGGGCGCTTTGTTCGTGCTCGACGCCGAGGTGAAACTGCGTCAGTCTTTTTGCCCAATGTTCCTTCACTCCTAGCTTTAGCTCAGGAGCTGGAACTTCAACGTGATCACGCTCTCGAACGCAGGTCCAGTGCTGCTGAGAGTGATTATCCTGAAATGTCTGATTTTGAACATTCGCAGAGGGAAGAACAAGCTTCTTCACAAATAGACGAAGAATTCAATGAGTTCGCGATCTTAGGTTCAGATGCAAACTTCGACATGGTCATGTTTCAAGGGGAGGAGTTTGGTGGTTACGCTGAACCAGGTTCACTAGAAGAACATGACTTCATCGGTATTCCTGGTTTATTAGAACCAGAACAAATTGCTGACCTACTGCGCTTTCGACAGCGACGCCAAGCTCAGCGTGGAAGTGGTCGCTCTCGCGATGTTGCCGAGAACCGCAGCATCCCTCTGCACAGAAGCTTGAAAGAGCAGCGGGCTTTGTTGAACTCCTTAGTTGCGTTATGGAGTAAACAGACAAATACGCCACACGGCATTATTCATACTGAACTTCGTCAAACATGCGGGGGTCCGCCTGTTGCACAAGCAACAGTTGCTCAACTTCAAGCACGTATTGATTTGATGAGGCGACGTATCTCTTCACCCGTGAAATAACTAGATATAGTCCTAAATTTTGAAATACACGCAACATGAGGTGTTTCAATCATAAGTTGAAGGTTTTTTCGAAGTACTATTTCTTCATGTCTTGCATACGATTCAACACCCCAGCACAGCGTGCACAGCTTGATATGTTGCGTAACGACAAGAAACTCAACGAAACAGCTGTTGCTCAGTTCCTTGGTCCAGAATTCGGTGAAACCAAGATCAAACGTCTTCGGACCATGGCGGTTGATAAAAATCCCAAAATTCGTGAAAGTGTTGCTCTGAGTTATCACGTACCTGAAGAAGTTATGTGGAAGCTTGCAAAGGATAAGAACGAAGGTGTTCGTATTTGTGTTGCACGAAACGAAACCACACCCTGTGACATTCTTCGTTTCCTTGCTTCAGACAAGAGTGAACAAGTGCGCAGTTGGGTTGCTGTGAACTTTTTTGTTCCGCAGGACGTCATGGAAACTCTGGCATCCGACAAGAGCGCATCCGTTCGCAAGCTTGTTGCATGGAAAGCCTCTCTTGCAGAAGAAGAACTTCAAGCTGCAAGCTAAACGAAGAAATCCCCGAGATTGTCGGGGATTTCTTATTGTGCGCGAAGGGGGACTTGAACCCCCACGTCCTTACGGACACTAGCACCTCAAGCTAGCGCGTCTGCCATTCCGCCACCCGCGCAGGTGATGGTAGATAACTACCGAGAAACAACATTAGCACGAAGAATTATCTTCAAAGTGCACTGTGCCTCCTCATGCTGAGGTGCAACACAACTACTGTCGAAGTTATGGGTTTTTTTGACGCACTTTTCCTCGGGTTTATTCAAGGTCTGACAGAGTTTATTCCCGTTTCCAGCTCGGCACACCTGAGGATTATCGGCGAATTCTTGCCCAATGGAGCTGATCCTGGGGCAACATTTACTGCTATTACTCAACTCGGAACAGAGGCAGCCGTTGTTGTCTACTTTTGGAGAGACATTGTTCGTATCGTTAAACAATGGTCACGTGCACTAGTCGGTAAAGCACCAAAAAACGACCCTGATGCACGAATGGGCTGGCTCATTATTGTGGGCTCTCTGCCCATCATTGTTTTAGGCCTTGTTTTTCAGGACGAAATTGAGACTACTTTTAGGTCATTGTGGCTTGTTGCAAGCATGTTGATTATTTTCGGCATTCTGATGGGTATTGCTGATGTCGTTGGAAAAAAGACTCGCAGCCTCCAGCAACTGACCGTCGGTCGGGGTGTTGTCTTTGGCTTCGCTCAGGCCCTCGCTTTGATCCCAGGGGTTTCTCGTTCTGGCGGAACAATTACTGCTGGGTTGTTTATGGGGTTCAGCAGAACTGCAGCAGCTAGATATTCGTTTCTTTTAGCTCTTCCAGCAGTTTTTGGAAGTGGGTTCTATCAGCTAGCCAAAAGTTTTTCAGGTCCGCAAGTTGTTGGGCCGCTGGAAACGCTATCTGCAACCGTTGTTGCATTTATTGTGGGCATTGGCGTGATTGCCTTCTTGATGAACTGGCTCAGCAAACACAGCTTCTGGCCATTTGTCGTCTATAGGGTTTTACTCGGCGGAACGATATTGGTTCTCTTAGCCACGGGTGTACTTCAAGGCTAAACGCCCTTAGGGGGCTCGTTTCCGTCAGGGCCAGGCTTATCAGTTGAACGCAGAAAACGTTCAAACTCCTGTGCCAAAGATTCTCCTGTGGCTTCGGGGGAGTCAACCATGTCTCGTGCCTGTTCAAGTTGGGCAATGTAGGCAGACATATCTTCGTCTTCGGCGGCAAGTTTGTTGATGTTTTCTTCCCATGCTGCAGCCTCTTCGACCAGCTCTCCTCGGGGAATCACGACATCAACAATTTCTTCAAGCTTGTCGATGAGGGCCAATGTTGCCTTCGGGCTAGGACTTTGATGAACGTAGTGGGGGACTGAAGCCCAGATTGCAACAGTGGGGATATCTGCTTCCTCTGCTGCGGCAGCAATCACACTCAAGATGCCGACAGGGCCTTCATAACTGCTTCGTTCAACATCTAGTTCGTGTCGAACAGCAGCGTTTTCACTACTGACAAATGTTGAAATGGGTCGGGTGTGTGGCACATCAGCTAGCATGGCTCCGAGAAGAACTATCGCGGAAATGTCTGCAGCGAGCGCAATATCTAAAATCTCATTGGTGAAAGTAAGCCAGTTTCGACTCGGTTCTACACCCTGCAGGAGATAGATATTTCCTGAATTGGTGCCAGTGACATCGAGCAGATTATCTTCGACAATCTCCTCAATAACATCGCTAGGAACCATGGGGGCATAGAGAATCGAGGTTGGCCACGTCAGAGAACGATTTCCGTCGTCATCAAAACCAATGACTGGTCGATTGAACTGGAAGTCGTAATAGGTTTCTGGGTCTACTGTGTGAAGTGGAACTACATCAAGCTGTTCTTGCAAAGTTCGGACAGCAGAGCTGGCAGCTTCTCCTGCGTCATTCCAGCCTTCAAAAGCAACGACGAGCAGTCTGCCGCGAAAAGGATGACGGTCTTTGTTCACCTGTATTGCCCCGATCTGTTAATTGATAAGAATACCGTCCCACCACGGACAAGTAGGCTAGTCGAGTGAGTACCGACAAACCCAACATGCAGATTCGTCCAGCAGCAATACTGTGGGACATGGACGGCACAATTGTCGATTCAGAAGAGTATTGGATCATTGCTGAACAAGAACTAGTTGAATTATTCGGCGGTTCGTGGTCTCACGAAGACGGATTAGCCCTAGTTGGTAATGGTTTGCCAACCACTGCGGTGAAACTCCAAGAACGAGGCGTCACACTATCGGTGGATGAAATTATTCAAACGCTTACCAATCGCGTACTTGAGCAATTGGAGATTGCAGTTCCTTGGCGCCCAGGCGCTGTGGAACTCATCCATCAGTTTCAAGCTGCAGGTTTGCCTCAGCTACTTGTGACAATGTCCATTGAACGAATGGCTCGTGCAGTTATCGCACTTATTCCGGGCACCCCACTTCACGATGTTGTCGCCGGTGACAATGTGGTCGATTCCAAGCCACATCCTGAGGCATATCTTCTTGGTGCAGAAAAACTTTCAGTAGACCCACGCCAGTGCGTTGCTTTTGAAGATTCACCCTCGGGGGTTCGCTCTGCATCCGCTTCTGGTGCATTCACAGTTGGAGTCACCAATATTGTTCCGCTCAAGAATCAGCCAGCAGACGTGATTTTAGATACCCTCGCTGGCGTCGATGCGGAACAGATTTTCAACTTATTCGCCCAACGACCACAGGCAGCATTATGAACCACGACGTCTCTCCGCGTTATTTGCCCGGCCCCCTGCGAGCAGGTGATCGATGCCAGCTGACAGATCCCAAAGGAAAAATCAACACTGTTTCCCTCAAACCTGGTGATGAATTCCATACTCATCGTGGCGTGATCAAACATGACGACATCATTGGCTTGCCTGATGCTTCAGTTGTGCTGAATAGCTCAGGCATTGAATATTTGGTGATGCGACCTTTGCTGGTTGATTTTGTCATGTCGATGCCACGAGGTGCTGCGATTATCTATCCCAAGGAAGCTCAAGCGATTTTGGGTCAGGCAGACATTTTCCCAGGGGCACGTGTTGTCGAAGCCGGGGTGGGTTCCGGTGCATTGTCACTGTGGTTACTTCGCGCAATTGGGCCACAGGGTCACTTGTATTCCTTTGAACGTCGTGAAGAGTTTGCTGAAATTGCGGAACTGAACGTAGCTACTTTT
Source organism: Aurantimicrobium minutum (assembly GCF_002355535.1). Classification (NCBI taxonomy): domain Bacteria; kingdom Bacillati; phylum Actinomycetota; class Actinomycetes; order Micrococcales; family Microbacteriaceae; genus Aurantimicrobium; species Aurantimicrobium minutum. The sequence continues at coordinate 631,538 of NZ_AP017457.1, read as the reverse complement.
CATGGGTTCACTCCTGAAAATTGGACAGTCACAGTAGGTGATTTGCAAGATGCTTTGCCAAAAACTGTGCGACCAGGCGAAGCCGACCGTGTGGTACTTGACATGCTCGCACCTTGGGAGTGTGTAGACATGGTTGCTGAGGCTCTTGTTCCAGGCGGTGTAGTACTGATGTATGTGGCAACGGTGACTCAGCTTTCACGCGTAGTCGAAGCCTTACGTGCTACTGGTCAATTCACACACCCCCAATCCAGCGAAACAATTGTTCGCGGCTGGCACGTTGAAGGACTCGCAGTACGTCCGGAACATCGAATGATCGGGCACACAGCCTTTTTGGTCACAGCACGAAAGCTCGCCCCAGGAGCCTACTTACCTGACCTTAAGCGTCGAGCGTCTAAGTCAGACTTCTCCGATGAAGATATGGAAGCCTGGACACCGGGGATTTTGGGTGGACGCGAAATAAGTCCAAAGAGTCTTCGTAAACGAGTTCGAAACGCAACAGAAAGCGCAGAACTTTCACAGTCTTCAGACAGCCAGCCTGAAGTCTAGAACGCACACTCAGCTCTAAGCTTGAACGGTGGGGGAGACAACTCTCCAAATGGACTCTGAGGAATTATGCGTCGAATTGTTGCAGCTATAGCTAGTCTCACTCTTATCACCGGTCTTGTCGGATGCTCGAGTGCGAATTCGAACACTCCGGAGTGCACCCCTTTGGCTTCTAGCGGATCGGTTGTCGACTCGGTCAAGGTAGAAGGAAGCTTTGGTGAAATTCCGACAGCGACCTTCCCAACTCCGCTCAAAGCCACAAAAACTGAACGCAAAATTCTTCTTGAAGGAGATGGAGCCCCTGCTCTTCCAGGTGGAGCAGTAGCAGTCGACTTCACACTGTATAACGGTGAAACCGGGGAACTTATCGGTCAAACCTCTTATGACGGATCTGATCTTCAAACCACAACTCTTTCTGAAAACACTCTCGTCACTGGCTTAATTGCAACTCTTCAGTGTGCAAATGCTGGAAGCCAAATCGTTTCTGTCATCGCACCAAGTGATCTGCTAGACCCTAACGGAAATACCATTGGGGACTTAGGAGAAAATACTTCAATCGTTGTCATTGCCGATCTGGTTTCAACGAGCCTTGCTCGAGCAAGCGGTAAATCACAGCCATCTCCAGATGGCATGCCTACGGTGGTGCTCGACGCTAACGGTGTTCCTGGTATCACGGTGCCCAAAACTGCTCCTCCAACCAAGCTTGAAACTGCTGTCCTCATCAAAGGTGACGGTCCGGTAGTTTCAGCTGGTGCATCCGTCACCGTTCACTACACCGGAGTTTTATGGAGTGATGGCACTGTCTTTGATTCGAGTTGGTCTCGAAATACTTCAGCAACATTTAGCCTTGATGGAGTGGTTCCAGGTTTTGCTCAAGCAATTGAAGGCCAGACTGTCGGGTCACAAATTCTTGCAGTCATCCCACCTGAGCTTGCATACGGTGACCAGGACAACGGAACCATTCCTCCAGGTTCGACCCTGGTTTTCGTTATCGACATATTGGGCACAACTAAGTAGTCAGGTATGGCAGGAAAAGCTGGGACTCGCGTCAAGAAAGAAGACCGTCTTTTTAGTCTGATTCTTGCCCTTGTTTCTTCGCGAGAAGGTCTGACAAAGACGGAGATTCTCCGCTCGGTTCGAGGCTATGCAGAGATATACGATTTCAAAGCAAACACAGCTCTCGACAAAATGTTCGAACGAGACAAAGAAGAAATTCGCGCGATGGGTGTTGTTATTGACACCCTTGAGCTTCCAGAAGAGGAAGGTCAAACGCACAACATCAGATACTCGATTTCTCGGAAGAATTATGACTTCCCCGACGATGTGACTTTCACTTCAGATGAAATGACTCTCATCAACCTTGCTGCTACAGCCTGGCGAGAAGCTTCTCTCTCGAATGAGTCACGCCATGCACTGACAAAAATCAAATCTTTGGGCATTTCTGCCAATGATCCACTCATTGGTGTTGCCCCTCACATTCGAACAAATGACAAGGCATTTACAGCGATTGAGGAAGCACTAGATGCAGAACTCATAGTGACTTTCAACTACCTCAAACCGGGTATAGCCAAACCGCAGCTAAGAACTGTTGCACCTTTGGCAATGCTTCAGTGGAGAGGGCTATGGTATGTACTTGCTCACGACTTAGAGGTTGATGCTCAACGTACCTTTCTGCTCAAGCGAATTGTCTCTAATCCCGTTCGGGTTCCACAAAAAACATTCCCACGAGTTGAAGCTTCCTATGCGAAACAACTCGAGTTAGAACTCTTAGAACTCACAAAAATGCACACAGCTGTCATTGAGGTTGAACCTGGTTCAGATGCGCAACTTCGTATCGCGTCAGAGCAGGGGATAAGTCCCGAACTCACAACGCTGACTTTTGGTTTCTCAGATCTTGAGATTCTTGCTGATGATCTTGTGAAATTTGGACATCAACTCAGAGTTGTTTCTCCTCCTGAACTGATCTCCGCAGTCATTTCCCGTTTTGAGTCAATATCCAATAAGGGGGGAAAATAATGGTCAATTCATCCCGCCTCGAAGCCTCTGACCGAGTGACATTATTAATGTCTTTTGTTCCTTACCTTCTAGAACATGGACCTGTTTCGATTGATGAACTAGCGCAACATTTTGACATCACGACTACTCAGGTTGAGGAAATAGTCCAACTCTTGGCAATGTCAGGAATTCCTGGAGACAACGGTTTTTATCAGCATTCTGACTTGTTTGATATCAATTGGGATTTATTTGAAAATGAAGCACAGGTAGAGCTGTGGTCTCATGTTGGTGTCGAAGCTACCCCTAGGTTCTCCGCGAGAGAAGCAGCGGCACTCGTTGCGGGACTTCAGTACATTTCCGGGATTGTTCCAGATTCTGACAAAGAGATTATTTCGACGTTACTGAAGAAAATATCCGCTGGAGCTTCAGCTGCACCAGAGAATCTCCTAATCAGTGCAGCAGAGATGCCTGTTGATGTTGATGTCATCACAACTGCAGTTGCTTCAGAGAAGTCCATACGTTTTCGTTACAGGAACGGTCAAGGGATTGAACAGGTTCGCACAGTTGATCCATTGAGACTAGATCTTGTTGGGCCAACCTGGTACTTAAGGTCATGGTGTCATGACCGGCAGGCACTTCGAACTTTTCGTTTAGACCGAATTTCTGAACTCGAACTTTCAGAGCAAAAGTTTTCTTCGCCGGTATCGACAAACGAGCTAACAGATCAACTTTTCGATGTTTCTGAAACAGATCTCCGTGTGCAATTCCACGTGGACACTGCGGCTTTGCCCCTCATCTCTGCGTATAACCCGCAGATTGTTTCTCAATTAGACGAAGAATCGGTCGCCGTAGAGGTGTCCTTCGCGAACTTAGAATCTGTCCCCATATTTGTCGCTCAAGTGCCCGGACTCATTCGTGTGATTTCACCGTCAGAAGCTGTAACGGCCGTTCAAGATTGGGCCAATCAGGCACTTGCCAGATATACCGCCTAAACTAGAACTATCCCTCGTGTACTAAGGACAAATTGATGCTTGGAAATCTCTCTGGTTGGCACCTGCTTATCATCATTGCTGTTGTCCTGCTGTTGTTTGGGGCACCGAAACTTCCTGGTCTCGCACGCTCTCTTGGTCAGTCAATGCGTATCTTCAAGAGTGAAGTCAAGCAGATGAAGGACGATGACAAGCCTGCTGACCAGCCCAGTAACGAAAATAACGACTCTTCCAAGTCTTCCTAAATTGGTCATGGCGACACGTCCTCGCCGAAGCTCGGCACGCGAAGCAAGAATGCCCTTAAGCGGGCATCTTGTTGAGTTGCGTAAACGACTCTATTTAGCTGCACTATTTATTGTTCTGGGCGCAGTAGTGGGGTGGTTTGCCTCTGATTACTTGCTAGCTCTGTTGCGTGATCCGATTTACGCAGTAGCAGAAACACAAGATCGAGTCGCCACTATCAACTACAACTCAATTACGAGCGCCTTCGACCTCAAGCTACAAATTGCTTTCACAGTCGGCATTGTCATTTCTAGCCCGTTTTGGCTATATCAAATTTGGGCTTTTTTTGTTCCAGGACTGACAAAAAAAGAAAAGAAATACACCTTGGGCTTTATGTTCAGTGCGATTCCTCTGTTCTTTTTGGGCAGCGCAGCAGGTTGGTATGTCTATCCGCATATTGTTGCCCTCATGACAAGCTTTGCCCCAAGCGAAGATACGTCAATTATTGAAGCAAAGACATATTTTGATTTTGTGCTCAAACTAGTGATCGTGGTCGGCGTGGCTTTCGTGCTGCCGGTCTTCCTCGTGTTGTTTAACTTCGCCGGTCTCATCTCTGCTCAGAGCATCCTCAAGTCGTGGCGGATTGCTATTTTGATGATTACGTTGTTCACCGCAATTGCAACACCTGCAGCAGATGTTCTCTCAATGTTCTTGCTTGCAATTCCGATGATTATGCTTTTCTTCCTAGCCGCCGGCATCGCGTGGCTACACGATAAAAGAGTTGCAAAAAAAACTGATTCCGTGAATCCAGATGAAGCAAGTGCCTTACCGCCCACAGAACCATTGTCTGCATAACAATGGTTGAGCTCACAGCTGCTGAACGTTACGCACTTGCACAGGCGCGCAAAAAGACCCCTCTAGTTAATGAATTCCGGGAACGCAGAACTTTTGACCTTGATCCATTCCAAATCGCTGCGGCAAACGTTCTTGAAGCTGGTAGCTCCGTACTAGTTGCTGCACCGACTGGTGCGGGCAAAACAGTTGTTGCAGAATTTGCTGTCTTTCTTGCGATGTCTACTGAGACAGACAAATTGTTTTACACGACGCCTATGAAAGCGTTGTCGAACCAGAAATATAACGAGTTCGTTGACGAGTGGGGCGCAAGTAACGTTGGTTTGCTCACTGGTGACACCAACATCAATCCCACTGCACGCATCATGGTGATGACCACAGAGGTGTTGAGAAACATGCTCTATGCAGACAGTGACTTACTGAGAAACCTCAAATTCGTAGTGATGGATGAAATTCACTACCTTGCGGACAGATTCCGTGGTGCTGTGTGGGAAGAAGTCATTATCCATTTACCTCAACATGTTCGTCTTGTTGGTTTGAGTGCAACCGTGTCAAACGCAGAGGAGTTCGGAGATTGGCTCCAAGCTGTCCGCGGAAACACTGAAATCATTGTTTCTGAAGATCGTCCCGTGCCGTTAGATCAACATGTGTTGGTAGGTAACAAATTTATTGACCTCTTTGACTCAGCTGGGTCAGGCGCAACCATTCGTGTTAACCCGGAACTTCTGAGGTTGGCACATTCCCATCAACGAGCTCCTCATATTCGCTCAGCAGGGCGCAATTCACATCGCGGCGGAAGAAATAAACCCAATTATGCGATGAATGCACCTCTACAAGGTCGCATGGACCGTGCACAAATTATTGAACTACTTGCAGAGAAGAATCTCCTTCCCGCGATTTCGTTTATTTTCAGCCGAGCCGGTTGTGATCAAGCAGTCTCACAGGTTTTGCGGTCGGGTATTCGTCTGACGACAGCAGAAGAAAGAGAAGAAATTCGCGAAATAGTTGAACAACGATGTTCGCCTATTCCCGATGAAGACTTGGGTGTCTTGGGGTATTGGGACTGGATTGACGGTTTGGAACGCGGAGTTGCAGCTCACCATGCTGGACTTTTGCCTGCATTCAAGGAAGTAGTTGAAGAGTTATTTCAAAAGAAATTAGTCAAAGTGGTTTTTGCCACTGAAACTCTTGCATTAGGTATCAATATGCCGGCAAGGACTGTTGTTCTGGAAAAACTTGAGAAATTCAACGGTGAAGCTCGTCTCCCTCTGACTCCAGGCGAATACACTCAACTCACTGGTCGTGCAGGCCGTCGCGGTATTGATGTCGAAGGTCACTCACTGATTCAGTGGTCCAATAATTTGGACCCACAAACAGTCGCAAGTTTGGCCAGTAGGAGAACGTATCCGCTGAACTCAAGCTTTCGCCCAACCTACAACATGGCCATTAACCTGATCGAACAATTTGGTCGTGCACGAACTAGGGACATTCTTGAAAGTAGTTTTGCCCAGTTTCAGGCGGACCGTGCCGTTGTTGATTTAGCAAGAAAAGTAAAGCAACAAGAAGAAACGTTAGCTGGTTACGCAGAACCAATGACCTGCCATTTGGGTGATTTTGTTGAATATGCAGCGCTTCGTCGCAAACTGACAGACATCGAAAGGCAATCTGAGTCAGGTTCTCGAGCAGCTAAGGAAAAACGGAGTGCGGAACTCAATTCCCTTCGAAAGCAATTGAAGTCTCATGCATGTCATCATTGCCCTGATCGCGAACAGCATGCCCGCTGGGCAGAGCGATGGTGGAGACTCAAACGCGACACCGACAAAATTGTCCAACAAATCAATACGCGCACCGGTGCTGTTGCTCGAATTTTTGATCGTGTTTGCGATGTTCTGGTGGATATTGACTATTTGATGAAAGATCCTCTGGGTACAGAGTTCTCACTCACGCCTAAGGGTGAGTATCTCGGAAAGATCTACGGAGAGCGTGATCTTCTGATTGCCGAGAGCATTCGTTTACAGCTGTGGAATGAACTTGATGTGCCCTCATTGGCTGCGATGGCTTGTGCAATTGTCTTTGAACCACGTCGTGAAGAGGGGCTGATCAACGAAAGATATCTCCCTCGAGGTAAATTTCTCGATGCACTTCATGAAACCCAAAGTCTCTGGGCGGACCTGGATGAGTTAGAGAACTATCACAAGCTTCCTGGAACATCTCCGCTAGCTACAGGGCTGTGTTTAGCAATGTATAAATGGGCCAAAGGTGACCGATTAGATAATGTCCTCTTCGATGCTGATATGCCAGCCGGTGACTTTGTTCGCTGGGCTAAACAAACCATCGATCTACTAGATCAACTTGCACAGGTTACTGACGGTGAACTTCAGAAAACTGCTCGCGATTCACTGGACCAGGTCCGTCGTGGCATCGTTGCCTATTCTGCGGTGGTGTGAATGAAGAGAATGAGTTTTGGGATATCTCTAATACTTGCTGTCGTAGCAGGTTTTACACTTTCTGCTGCCTTCCCGGCAACTGCCTTTTGGCCGTTGGCTTTCGTCGGTGTTTTCATTTTGTATTTGAGTCTCATTGGTCGCAGTTTCTGGACTGGGTTTCTTGTCGGAACAATCACGGGAGCTACATTCTGGCTTTCTCTCATTAATTGGCTCACCCTCTATCTAGGCCCAGTTCCCTGGCTTGCATTGGGAATACTTCAGGCACTCTTCTTTGGTGTCGGAGCTGCTGTCTCAGGAATTGTCATTAACCGCGGCCCACAACGATGGCCATCACGTTGGGGTCGAATTGGGGTTGTCAGTATTGTTCTGGCTTCAGTGTGGACTCTTCGCGAGTCAATCACGAGTGTTTGGCCGTACGGGGGGTTTTCTTGGGGCCGGATGGCTCAATCGCAAGCTGAGGGCCCTTTGGCTCAAAATGTCGCGTGGGTTGGCACTGCTGGGCTGACTTTCCTCGTTGTAGTCAGCTCTGCATTACTTTTCCAAACTCTTCGTGAACGACAAACGAAATTTTTGGCATTCCCAGTTTTGTTTTTTGTGTCAATACTCGCTGTACCCGCATTTCCACATGAAATTACTGGATACACCAACGTCCTTTCTGTTCAAGGCAATTCACGCGCTGGATTATTCGATAGAGGCGCCCCCGGATCAATACTGCAAGATCATGTTTCCGGTACTTTGCCCTATCAGGGCCAAGACATTGACATGATTGTGTGGCCTGAGAACGCAAGTGATCTCAACCCGCTGCAATCTGTTTTGGCGGCACAAGTTCTTACTGCGGTGTCTGCAAAGTTAGATGCCCCCATTGTTACCGGCACTATTACTGTTGATGAACAGGACAGAGTCTTCAACTCTTCCTTGGTATGGACCGATAAAGCCCTTGCGCAATACGACAAAATCCACCCAGTACCTTTTGCCGAATACATGCCAAACCGAGAGTTTTGGCGGCTATTTCAACCTGATCTGGTTGATCTCGTCACCCGAGATTACAGTTTTGGAACACGACCAAATGTTGTCGACATCAATGGTGTTCTTGCAGGCATATCTATCTGCTTCGACATCACAGATGATAACCAGGCCTATTTGATGATTGGTGATGGCGCAGAAATTATCCTTGCCCAGACAAATAATGCTGATTTCGGTAAAACATCAGAGAATCTACAACAGCTTTCTATTGCTCGGCTTAGGGCTATTGAAACAGCTCGATCTGTTGTGAACATTTCAACCGTGGGTACTTCAGCTGTTATCAGTCCAGATGGTTCAACCTTAGATAGCATTCCTGCTTACCAGCCTGCTGAGATGTTGACTACTGTTCCCTTGAGTACCACTATCACTCCTGCGATGTCATTTGGCCGTGTTATTGAATGGTCTATTGGAGCAGTCGCCATAGCCGGCGTGCTCCTCATTCTCATTCGACGTAAGCCATAGAATGGGCTAGCTGAGACTGTTACTAACTGGAGTGAAGATGGCGAAGAACAACGACTCGTTCGTTCATCTCCACGTACATTCTGAATACTCCATGCTTGATGGCGCTGCTCGCGTCAAACCACTTATCCAGGCAGCTGTTGATGCTGGTATGCCGGCAATTGCGATTACCGACCATGGAAACATGTTTGGGGCCTACGACTTCTGGAACACCGCGACCGATGCCGGAATTAAGCCCATCATTGGTACAGAGGCTTACCTCACTCCGGGAACGCACCGTACAGACAAAACTCGTGTTCGTTGGAACAACGGGGGAGATGATGACGTCTCCGGTGGTGGCGCTTATACCCACATGACGCTCCTATCGGCATCGACGGAGGGTATGCATAACCTCTTCAAGATGTCGTCTCTTGCGTCGCTAGAGGGCTATTACTTCAAGCCTCGCATGGACAGAGAACTACTCAATACCTACGGCAAAGGATTGATTGCGACAACAGGATGCCCAGGTGGTGAAATACAAACCCGTTTGCGTATAGGCCAATACGCAGAAGCTCGTGAAGCAGCAGCTGAGTTCCGAGACATTTTCGGAGCTGAGAATTTCTTTGTTGAAATTATGGATCATGGGTTAGATATTGAGCGACGGGTAGTTACTGATCTGATCAAGCTCTCCAAAGACTTGGGATTGCCTCTTGTAGCAACGAATGATCTTCATTACACGCATGCACACGATGCAGACGCGCATGCTGCATTGTTATGTGTTCAGTCGGGCTCTACTCTTGATGACCCAAACAGATTTAAATTCGAATCTAACGAGTTCTATCTTAAATCTGCAGCAGAAATGCGTCGACTCTTTGCCGATTACCCCGAGGCATGCGACAACACTCTCCTCATCGCAGAACGTTGCGAAACCAGTTTCGAAAAGCGTGACCTCATGCCGCGTTTTCCTGTGCCTGAAGGAGAAACTGAGGCCAGCTGGTTTGCGAAAGAAGTAGCTGCCGGGTTGGAAAAAAGGTTCCCTCAGGGCGTTCCTGAAGCACATCAAGCTCAAGCTAAGTATGAAGTTGATGTCATTATTCAAATGGGTTTCCCCGGCTACTTCCTAGTTGTTGCGGATTTCATTGCATGGGCACGAAAGCAAGGCATTCGTGTTGGACCGGGCCGCGGTTCGGCAGCAGGTTCACTCGCTTCTTATGCCATGGGAATTACTGAACTGGACCCTCTGCATCACGGTCTTATTTTTGAGCGTTTCCTCAACCCTGAGCGTGTTTCTATGCCGGATGTTGACGTTGACTTTGATGATCGTCGCCGCGGTGAGGTCATCAAATACGTCACCGAAAAATATGGTGATGATCGTGTTGCACAAATCGTGACCTATGGCACAATCAAGGCAAAACAAGCACTGAAAGACTCTGCCCGTGTACTTGGTATGCCATATTCGGTCGGTGAAAAACTGACAAAGGCAATGCCGCCCTCGATTATGGGCAAAGATATCTCCCTTACCGAGATCATGGATCCCCAGTCAGCGCGATATAAAGAAGCAAATGATTTCCGCTCAGTCTTGGAATCTGATGTTGATGCGCAAACAGTGTTCAACACAGCTCAGGGAATTGAAAATCTCAAACGCCAATGGGGTGTTCACGCTGCTGGTGTGATCATGTCGGCTGAACCGCTGATGGATGTTATCCCCATCATGAAACGCGAAGATGATGGAGCAATCATCACCCAGTTTGACCAGCCCCCTTGTGAGTCTTTGGGGCTACTCAAAATGGACTTCTTGGGTCTTCGTAACCTCACGGTTATTCAGGATGCTTTGGTCAATATCAAGAACAACCGTGGAATTACCGTAGAACCTGAAACACTTGACCTAGATGCAGACCCTGCAACGTACGAACTCCTCTCTCGAGGGGACACACTTGGAGTTTTCCAGCTCGATGGCGGTCCCATGCGTGCACTATTGAGGCAATTGAAACCAACAAACTTCGAAGATATTTCCGCGGTTATTGCCCTTTACCGACCAGGTCCAATGGGAATGAATTCGCATACAAACTATGCGCTTCGCAAAAATGGTCTGCAAGAAATTGAGCCCATTCATCCTGAGCTTGAAGAACCACTTTCTGAGATTCTGGGAACAACATACGGCCTCATTGTCTATCAAGAGCAAGTGATGGCTGTCGCGCAAAAAGTCGCAGGCTTCACACTAGGGCAAGCAGATGTTTTGCGTCGCGCCATGGGAAAGAAGAAGAAGTCGGAACTGGATAAGCAGTTTGCCGATTTCGAAGCGGGAATGATTTCCAACGGATATTCGCCCAGTGCCGTCAAGATTCTCTGGGATACCCTCATGCCATTCGCTGACTACGCCTTCAACAAGGCTCATTCTGCAGGGTATGGCGTTTTGAGTTATTGGACCGCGTATCTCAAGGCAAATTTCCCAGCAGAGTACATGGCTGCACTGTTGACTTCTGTGGGTGATTCCAAGGACAAACTTGGTATGTATCTCTCTGAATGTCGACGTATGGGTCTGAACGTCCTCGCTCCCGACGTCAACGAATCTGATGGTGTCTTTTCGGCAGTTGGAACAGATATCCGTTTTGGCATGGGTGCCATACGTAACGTGGGATTTGGAGTCGTTGAACATATCAAAGCAGCACGCTTGGAAAAAGGAAGATTCGATTCATTTCATGACTTCTTGAAGAAAGTTCCACTTCCAGTAGCAAATAAAAAGACGTTGGAATCACTGATCAAAGCCGGTGCTTTTGACGCTATGGGTAATACCCGAAGAGCACTGGTCGAAATTCATGAAGACGCGGTCGAATCAGCAGTCAGCCTGAAGCGTAACGAGGCAAACGGGCAAGTTGACCTTTTCGGCGACATGTTTGAATTTGAGCAGGATCACACTCAAGTTCCTGATCGTCCCGAATTCACAAAGCGTGACAAACTCGCCTTTGAACGTGAAATGTTGGGTCTTTACGTATCTGATCACCCTTTGGCAGGGCTAGAACTCCAATTGGCGAAACACGCCACTATCACCATCAATGAGCTCACTACGAACGATCAAACAAATGATGGCGACATTGTTGTTCTGGCTGGACTGGTGACAGAAGTTCAACGGCGCATTGCTAAAAAGTCAGGAAACGCATACGGAATAATCAAGCTCGAAGATTTCGGGGGAGAGCTTGACATAATGCTGCTGGGGCGCACGTATCAAGAATTTGGCCCCATGCTCGAAACTGACATGGTGCTTGCAGTCAAGGGTCGAGTTAATGTTCGTGATGACGGTGTCAACATCCAAGCTATGAGCATGTTTGTTCCAGATCTCGGATCAAACATCACGAACAATGCACCGCTAAATCTTGTGCTTCCGGAAATCAGAGCAACATCTTCGACAGTGTCAGAGCTATCAGAAGTACTCAAAAGACACCCAGGTGAATCAGAAGTTCGACTCAAGCTCACACGAGGAGATGTTGCCCGTGTTTTCGAATTGCCAGCACGAGTGAACGTGAATTCTGATTTATTCGGTGAACTCAAGTCACTTCTCGGTCCTGGCTGTCTCGGGTAGCGAAATAGACTGGACTGGCCATGATTCGAACTATAGACCTTCGCGGAACACGACCTAATCGAGAAGAATTACTTGCCTTAATTCCACGTAATTCACTTGATGTTCAGACCGCTTCAAGCATCGCTGCTGAGTTAATCTCAGACGTTTGTGAACGTGGCGTTCTCGCATTACAGGAGCAAGCGTTCAATTTAGATGGTGTCTCAGGCCACAATATTCGTGTCCCTCAAGAGCATATTGACCAAGCTGTTGCTGAACTCAGCTCACAACTTCGCTCTTCACTCGAAGAAACTATTTCTCGCGTTCGGCTCGGATCTCAAGCTCAGGTTCCTTCTCAAACTTCCACAGTGATTGCTCCCGGTGCGACCATCATTCAACGCTGGCAACCAGTTGAACGGGTCGGTTTATACGTACCTGGCGGCAAGGCAGTTTATCCATCCAGCGTGATCATGAATGTAGTTCCTGCCCAGGTAGCAGGCGTGACCTCTATCGCATTAGCCTCACCGCCCCAAGCGCAATATGACGGAAGAGTTCATCCGACCATCTTGGCTGCTGCTGGCCTCCTCGGAATTTCTGAGGTTTATGCGATGGGCGGTGCAGGAGCTGTTGGAGCGTTCGCATTTGGCGTTCCAGATTTGGGACTGACACCTGTTAATGTCGTCACCGGTCCAGGAAATATTTATGTTGCCGCCGCAAAACGCTTGGTCCGGGGAACTGTTGGTATCGATTCTGAAGCTGGACCAACGGAAATATTGATCATCGCAGACTCTTCTGCCAATCCCGCTTTCGTTGCAGCTGATCTTATTTCCCAAGCAGAACATGATGAAATGGCATCTGCAGTCCTGGTGACAGATTCTGAAGTTTTCGCTGCTGCAACTGCGCAGGAAATTTCTCGGCAGGCGCCGTTAACAAAACATGCAGAACGTGTGGAGACCTCACTCAATGGCAATCAATCAGCGCTTGTCATTGTCGATGACCTCGATATTGCTGTTGATTTCAGTAATGCATATGGTCCAGAACATTTAGCAATTCATACCTCTAATGCACATCAGCTTGTTACTTCGATCAATAATGCAGGAGCTATTTTTGTTGGTGATTTCACTCCGGTGAGTCTGGGGGATTATTCAGCGGGGTCTAATCACGTTTTGCCCACGGCTGGACAGGCTCTCTTTTCATCAGGCCTTGGAGCGTATACATTTTTGAGACCTCAGCAAATTGTGGAATATACCAAGGACGCCTTGTCGTCAGTAGCCGAAGGCATCAGATCACTCTCCGATGATGAGGACTTACCGGCTCACGGTGATGCTGTAGATATTCGTTTCCAACAAGAGGACAATTAGCCGAATGTATTGCCCATTTTGCCGTCATTCTGATTCTCGAGTGATTGATTCTCGAACAAGCGATGATGGTTTGTCGATTAGACGTCGTAGACAGTGTCCTGAATGCAACGGCAGATTCTCGACCCTTGAAACCGCATCACTCTCAGTTATCAAACGATCAGGTGTTGTTGAAGCTTTCTCGCGCGAAAAAGTCGTTCTCGGAGTCCGTAAAGCGTGTCAAGGTCGTCCGGTTACAGATGCTGATTTAGCTGTCTTGGCTCAGAAAGTTGAAGAAACAATCCGTGCCACTGGCGCTTCACAAATTGAGGCAAATGAAATCGGTTTAGCGATCTTGCCGTCTCTTCGTGAATTAGATGAAGTTGCATACCTGCGTTTTGCGAGCGTTTATCAAGCTTTTGAATCTCTAGAAGATTTTGAGGCCGCTGTACAAACATTGCGTGCAGAACGAGCGAATGGTCCTGCCTCCGAATGATGACGACGCACAACGGTAGCCACGGTTTCTACAATTTCATTTTTCATTCGTTTTTCAAACATCTTGATGCTGAAAAGGCTCATCATCTCGGCGCGTTAGTCATTCGGATTACTGGACTTCCCGGAATTCGCCACGTAAAACATGCATTTACCCGGCCTGCTCCAGAACTCCATGTCCAAGCTTTAGGCCTGAACTTTGATTCGCCTTTCGGCATGGCTGCAGGTTTTGACAAGGATGTCAACATGGTGTCTGGCCTTTATGCGCTGGGATTTGGTCACGTAGAAGTCGGAACTCTGACAGCACACGCACAGCCAGGCAACCCGAAACCTCGACTATTCCGTCTGATTCCTGATAGGGCCCTGATCAATCGGATGGGATTCAATAATCATGGTGCAGCAGCGGCAGTTCCACGGCTCAACAAACTTCGTAAACTCAAACACCGCCCCGTTATCGGAGTGAACATTGGTAAATCACGCATCGTGGATGTTGAGAATGCGATAGATGATTACCTGACCAGTACACGCCTTCTTGCTCCGCTTGCTGACTATCTCGTTGTCAACGTGAGTTCCCCCAACACTCCAGGTTTGAGGGGTTTACAAGAAATTTCTTCGTTGTCACCGTTATTGACGGCTGTGAAGGAAGCCTCAGGAAATACTCCGTTGTTAGTGAAGATTGCTCCTGATCTGAGTTCTGAAGAAATCCGTGAAATCGCTCAATTAGTCACCACGCTCAAACTAGATGGAATTATTGCGACGAACACCACCATCAGCCGTAGTGGTTTGCTAACTCCTCGAGAGAAAGTGGACGCAATCGGTGCAGGAGGGTTATCTGGTGCACCGCTTCATGACAGATCCCTTGAGGTACTCAAAGAGCTTCGTGACGTTGTTCCTGCCGAAATGTGTGTGATTTCGGTCGGGGGTATTGAAACTGCACAACAAATTCAGGAACGTCTCGATGCTGGTGCAACCCTTGTACAGGGATACTCGGGATTTATCTACAACGGCCCTGCATGGGCTTTGTCTATAAACAGACGTCTGCGCAAAATGCGCAAAGAACAGCTTTAGCTGGGGAACTGACGTCGTCCAACTTGTGGCTTGGGTAAGCGCAAAGGGCGCATTTGCAAGCTTCGCATGCCGGCATACCAACGAACACCCTTATCAATGGAGCCGAACTTTTCAGTCATCTTCTTGCGCAGACGAATACTCAAAATCATGACATCAGTAAGCGCAATAAAGAAGAAGGACCACAGCACCAAGAATGAACTTTCTTGGACCGGCAAGCTCGGAATAAAGGTCATGATGATGACCAAGAACATGAAAGGAACCATTAATTCACCGACGTTGTAGCGAGCATCTACATAGTCACGGGCATATTTCTTCTGAGGTCCGCGGTCGCGTAGTGGAAGGTATCGTTCATCTCCAGAAGCTAAACCGATGCGAGCACGGTTACGTTCTTCGTTCATGCGTGCGCGTTCTAGTCGACGAGCTTCTTTGCGGTCGTCAGGGACCAAAGGGCGCTTGTTGGCTGCTTCACGCTCTTTACGGCTAGGGGTTGGATGTCCTTTTCCTACAACTTCTTGTGAAGTAGTTTCAGGGGCCTCTTCAGACTTTTTCGCCACGGTATTCCTTCAATCGATACGTTCGAACATAAGATTACCGGCATGACCGATTCACTTCCTGACGTTGAGCTCAAAGTTTCGTCTCATTTCCCTCAAGTAATCGATACTTTGACAGAACTGGTGGCAATTCCCTCAGTCTCATGGCCTGCCTTTGACCAAATTGAAGTAGAGCGCAGCGCCGAGAAAATTGTTTCTCTAGTGGACGAACTTGATTTTTTTGACTCTGTTGAGCTTCTGAAGGCTTCTATCGGTGAGACACAAGATCTTGGACAACCAGCGGTTGTTGCCAGAAGAGAAGCTTCGACTGGATATCCCACAATCCTTTTATATGCCCACCATGACGTTCAGCCCCCTGGTGATATTTCATTGTGGGAAACACCACCTTTTGTAGCGACGCAACGAGACGGGCGTTTATTCGGTCGAGGATGTGCTGATGACAAAGCTGGAATTCTTGTTCACTTGACGTCTATTCGAATCTTGAAAGAACTGGAAAACACTCCGAATCTTGGTGTTGTTCTTTTCATTGAGGGCGAAGAAGAATATGGATCACCTTCGTTTGATAACTTTCTTTCGCTCTACCGAGCCAAGCTTGAATCAGATGTCATCCTTGTTGCAGACTCGGGAAATTGGGACACTTCGACCCCTGCACTGACAACAACTTTGCGCGGAAACGTGACGTTCAAACTCAGTCTCAGAACACTCGACCATGCGCTTCATTCTGGAATGTTTGGGGGAGTGGTTCCCGATTCATTTACTGTATTTAGCCAACTTGTTTCTAGCTTCTATGACAAGTCTGGTTCTGTCGATATTCCAGGTCTAGACAAAACTTTAACTACGGATCTGTCATATTCTGAGAAGCGAATTCGAGAAGAAAGTGGTGTGCTTCCTGAAGTAGATCTGATTGGAAGTGGTGACATTCTGTCCAGGCTTTGGACGCAACCCTCTATAACTGTTACTGGTGTTGATTTCCCCTCCATCGAAAATGCTTCAAACACTCTTGTCCCAGAAATTTCGGCCCGCATCAGTCTTCGCGTCGCTCCTGGGCAACGTGCACAGGATGCATTACAAGCGTTTTCTGGCTACGCAGAAGCGTTTTTGAAGTCGAAGGCTGTTTATTCCATAACCGATGTCAGTACCGGGGAAGGATTTGTTACAGATATTCAAGGTTGGGCTGCGAAATCTATGGAGAAATGTCTTTCTGAGGCGTTTGGTACAGAATGCGTTGAGATGGGCGTCGGCGGTTCAATTCCATTTATTTCAAGTTTTGTTGATGTTTTCCCAGGCGCCCAGGTACTCGTGACAGGTGTGGAAGATCCTGATTCCTGCGCTCACAGTCCCAATGAATCGTTGGACCTCAGCTCATTCCAAAAGGCAATTACTGCTCAGTCACTTTTTTTGCTTCGGTGTAATCAGCAATCGACTTAATGCACAGGAATACTTCAGCACCCCAGCACGTTGTCAGAATAGAATCTAAACAAGCGAAGAATCACCTTCCAAGGAGCGGAAATGAATGAAACGACAACCACGCAATCTCGTGCACACGGTGTTGGTTTGACCGATGCTGCTGCTGAAAAGGTTAAAACTCTTCTTGCACAAGAAGGGCGAGATGATCTCCGTCTTCGGATTGCCGTTCAGCCCGGTGGTTGTTCCGGTTTGATTTACCAGCTTTACTTTGATGAACGCTCGCTCGAGGGCGACGCAGTCGTTGATTTTGGGGGAGTAGAGGTCGCTGTCGACAAAATGAGCGTTCCCTATCTAGATGGTGCCACTATCGACTTCGAAGACACCATCCAAAAGCAAGGATTTACCATTGACAACCCTAATGCTGAGGGTAGCTGTGCATGTGGGGATTCATTCCACTAAAGAACTTTCATTTTTGCTTCACCAGAGCGAAAATTAGGCCGTTTGTTACACAAACAACCTCTCTACTGAGGGTAGAGTTGAACATGTTCGTTTCTGTGTGATTCGAACTTTGAAAAGTGTTTGTGAAAGGCCAAAAGTGCGTTCTACACGTCGAATCCGATGGGCTGCCATTCCGTTAGCAGCAACGCTGGTACTTGCCATGACGGCGTGTACAGATCAAGAACTCGCAGGCTACATGCCTGGTTTCGTTTCTGGTGCAGAGCCAGTAACCAATCACACAAAACTCATCACCGATTTCTGGGTAAACAGCTGGATTGTTCTCTTCGCAGTTGGTTTCATTGCTTGGGGCTTAATGCTTTGGTCGATGGTTGTTTACCGCCGTCGCAAGACTGACACTGGGCTCCCAGTACAGCTGCGTTACAACATGCCGATCGAAGTTTTCTTCACAGTCGTGCCACTCATCCTTATCCTGGGTTTCTTCGCATTCACAGCTCGTGATGAAGCAATTATCGAAAAGCGATTTGATAACCCTGAAGTCACTATTCAGGCTTTTGGTAAGCAATGGGCCTGGGACTTCAACTACACCAACGAAGATGTTTACTACTCTGGCATCCAGGTCCAGCCTGATCTTTCTCCAGATGCTCCTCAAGGGGCGATTCTTCCTGAATCATTACCAACCCTTTACTTACCTGTTGGTAAAACTGTTGAAATTCAACTCAATGCCCGTGACGTTATTCACTCGTTCTGGGTAATTGACTTCTTATACAAAAAGGACATGATTCCGGGTAAGACCAACTACATGTCCATCATTCCTCAGCGTGAAGGTACTTACGCTGGAAAGTGTGCTGAACTGTGTGGAGAATTCCACTCACAGATGCTCTTCCAGGTAAAGGTTGTCTCTCAGGCAGAATACGATGCTTATATTGAAAGCCTCCGCGAACAGGGCTTCGAGGGCCAGCTTGGCAACGAATATGACCGTGTTACAAACCAAGCGAATGTTGTTGCATCCGCTACAGAGTCGAAGTAAGGAACTGTGATGAGCTCAACTCTGACTCCAACGCCCGTCGTTACTACTACTGAGAAGCCTCAGACAGTAGGAGTGACTCGTCCTGTCAAAAAGGGAAACATCGTCGTTAAGTGGCTTACCTCCACTGACCACAAAATCATTGGTCACATGTACAACATCACCTCGATTTTGTACTTCCTGCTTGCAGGTGTGATGGCACTGATTATTCGTGCACAACTATTTGCACCTGGTCTCAATGTTCTGCAGACTAAAGAGCAGTACAACCAGATGTTCACCATGCACGGAACAATCATGCTTCTGTTAGTGGCCACTCCATTGTTCGCTGGTCTAGCAAACGCAATTCTTCCGCTTCAAATTGGAGCTCCTGACGTTGCTTTCCCACGTCTGAACATGCTCTCGTTCTGGCTCTACTTTTTCGGTGCGCTTATCACCGTAGGTGGATTCTTGACTCCTCAAGGTGCTGCGAGCTTCGGTTGGTTTGCCTATGCGCCATTGTCCGACACCACCTTCTCACCAGGTATTGGCTCCAACATGTGGGTACTCGGTCTCGCAATGGGTGGTTTCGGAACCATTCTTGGTGCTGTGAACTTCATCACAACCATCATCACCATGCGCGCACCCGGCATGACCATGTTCCGCATGTCGATCTTCTCGTGGAACATTCTGATTACATCGATCCTTGTTCTCCTGGTATTCCCAATTCTCGCTGTAGCTCTCTTTGGTTTAGCTGCTGACAGAATCTTTGACGCACACGTATTCGATGCGGCAACCGGCGGGGCAATTCTCTGGCAACACATGTTCTGGTTCTTTGGTCACCCTGAGGTTTACATCCTCGCGCTGCCATTCTTTGGTGTTGTCTCGGAAATAATTCCAGTCTTTAGCCGCAAGCCCATCTTCGGTTACAAGACTTTGGTATACGCAACCATTGCTATTGGTGCTCTGTCCATGACTGTCTGGGCTCACCACATGTATGTCACCGGTTCGGTTCTACTTCCATTCTTCGCTCTGCTGACCATGCTTATTGCGGTACCCACAGGTGTGAAGATTTTCAACTGGATTGGAACCATCTTCCGTGGATCTGTCACATTCGAAACACCAATGATGTTTGCATTAGCTTTCGTATTCAATTTCGTATTTGGTGGTCTTACCGGAATCATCCTGGCTTCGCCAGTGCTCGACTTCCACATGTCTGATTCCTACTTCGTCGTCGCTCACTTCCACTACGTCATTGTTGGCGCTTTGATCTTCGCTCTATTTGGTGCCTTCTACTTCTGGTGGCCAAAGTGGACCGGAAAGATGCTCAACGAACGCCTCGGAATGTGGCACTTCTGGCTGTTCTTCATCAGCTTCCACATGACATTCCTCGTTCAGCACTGGCTAGGTGTCATCGGTATGCCACGTCGTTACGCCACTTATTTGCCAGAAGATGGTTTCACCTGGATGAACCAGCTCTCCACAGTTGGCGCTTTCTTGATGGCTGTATCTCTTCTTCCGTGGGTTCTCAATGTCTACCTCACCGCTCGTTATGGAGCTAAGGTGACGGTCAACGACCCTTGGGGTTACGGCCGCTCTCTGGAGTGGGCTACTTCTTGCCCACCCCCACGTCACAACTTCACTTCTATTCCACGTATCCGTAGCGAGTCTCCTGC
The DNA here is from genome assembly GCF_002355535.1 of Aurantimicrobium minutum. NCBI lineage: Bacteria > Bacillati > Actinomycetota > Actinomycetes > Micrococcales > Microbacteriaceae > Aurantimicrobium > Aurantimicrobium minutum. The sequence goes on along the minus strand of NZ_AP017457.1, from coordinate 611,486 downwards.
GTTCGATCTCAATCACCCAGAACTTGCACCTAGCGGTTACACCAGCGCTCCTGCTCTAGCTGGAAAGGCATAACCTAAATATGAAAAGCAATGTCGTCATGCTCCTCGTTTTGGGGGCATACTTCCTACTTTCAGGAATCGTTTACATCATCTGGAACCATCTAGCTGGTCAGGAATTTGAAGCTACGGGATCCATAGGTCTGCTTCTTTCGGCTGTTCTCGCAGGTTTCGTAGCGTTCTTCCTCAACATGGTGAACCGCTCACAAGGCGGAATCCTGCTACCTGAAGACACTCCTAATGCAGACATTGATGATGCAGATCCTGATCTGGGACACTTCAGTCCGTGGAGCTGGTGGCCACTCATCCTTGGTGCAGCCATTGGACTTGTATTCCTCGGTCTCGCTGTCGGCTTCTGGATTATTTTCTTAGCTATTCCATTTGTATTGATTGCAGTGACAGGTTGGACATACGAGTACTACCGAGGAAACTTCGGTCACTAACTCACAACAAATTTACGGGCCCCAGATCTATTTCTGGGGCCTTTTTGTTTGTGCACAAGTATCGTGAAGAACCGCACTACAGATGAATCCAGATCAATCCATTGAGTACTGAATACCTGCGTGATCTGTACAGCATAATCACGATTCCCCCAGAAGACTATGAGCTCTGAACAGATGCGATTTAGACCCTGAGATTTTTCTGTGGACAATTTCATAACGAATTACTCTTTTATGTGCCTACCGGAGGTTATTGTGACGCTACAGAGCTACAGAGCTACAGAGCTACAGAGCTACAGAGCTACAGAGCTACAGAGCTACAGAGCTACAGAGCTACAGAGCTACAGAGCTACAGAGCTACAGAGCTACAGAGCTACACAGCTGCCCTGAATACCCCCCCCAGTGGTTGCTGACTAACTGTTGAGTAAAGAATCAGAAAACAAACTTCAACTCGTTGAAATTTCTCTTTTGATCGTTCAGCGGTATTCATTTCTGTCTTGAAACGTATGAATGTTCGCTAGACAGCCCTTATCGATACGCGTGTGACACATTTTGTCTCGAAAATGAGCATAAAAAGAGAACCCCTCCGGAGAGGGGTTCTCTTTCGTGTGAATTTAGTGGTGTGCGTGCTCGAGAGCTAGCTTGTACTCTTCCTGTGTTACAGGAGCAATACGGTCCTCAAAGAAGAAGCGTGAGAGCGATGCTCGCAGTCGCATACCTGTTGTAATCTTTCCCTGTGGGTTAGGTCGCAACATAATGGGTGCGTTGTCGTTATAGGAGACAAGCTGCCAACGGTCATAAGCGTCCAACTGTTGGTGAACTTCAATGAATTCTCCGCCTGGAAGACGAACAATGCGACCAGTCTCATAACCGTGAAGCAGAATCTCACGATCCTTCTTCTGTAGTGCCAGAGCAATTCGCTTTGTTACGACAAACGCAATAATTGGGCCAACGATCAGGAGAATTTGGAGTGTGTTAATGACACCCTCCATAGTCACCTTGAAGTGAGTAGCAATGATGTCGGAGGACGCTGCTGCCCATAGAACTGCGTAGAAGGTCACACCAGCAGCACCGATAGCGGTACGTACGGGAGCGTTTCGAGGACGATCGAGTAGGTGGTGCTCGCGCTTGTCACCCGTTACCCAAGCCTCAACGAAGGGGTAAGCGAATGCAGCAGCAAGGAACACAACCAGAATTAGTACCGGAATGATGATGTTCCAGGACCATGTGTAACCGAACCAGTATGTTTCTAGGTGGGGTGGGATCAGACGCAGAGCACCATCGGCAAAACCGATGTACCAGTCCGGCTGAGTACCTGCAGAAACAGGGGAGGGGTCATATGGTCCATAGTTCCAAATTGGGTTGATTGTTACGGTTGCAGCCATGAGCATGACAACACCGAATACCAGGAAGAAGAATCCGCCTGCCTTCGCTGCGTAAACAGGAAGGATGGGGAAGCCAACAACATTCTCTTCGGTCTTACCTGGGCCAGGATACTGAGTGTGCTTGTGAATGATGACGAACATCAGGTGAAGCACGATGAAAATCAGCACGAAAGCAGGCAACAGGAGGATGTGCAAAGAGTAGAGACGACCAACAATGTCGTCACCGGGGAATTCGCCACCGAAGAGGAGGAATGTGATCCAGGTACCCACTACAGGCAAACCGAGGATCATTCCGTCGATAATACGGAGACCGTTTCCAGAGAGCAGATCATCGGGAAGTGAATATCCAGTAAATCCCTCTGCCATAGCGAGCACAAACAGAACGAATCCAATAGACCAGTTCAGTTCGCGTGGCTTGCGGAAAGCACCAGTGAAGAACACGCGCAACATGTGCAAACCGATACTTGCTACGAAAAGAAGAGCCGCCCAGTGGTGGACTTGGCGCATAAGCAATCCACCGCGGATATCAAAAGAGATATCTAGTGTTGACGCCATAGCCGCTGACATTTCAATTCCCTTGAGGGGTACATAGGAACCCTCATAGTGAACTGGAGTCATGGACGCTTGGAAAAAGAAGGTTAAGAAGCTTCCAGAAAGCAAGATGATGACGAAGCTGTACAGAGCGACTTCACCGAGCAGGAAGGACCAGTGGTCGGGGAAAACTTTGCGACCGAATTCCTTTACGGCGCCAGAAATACTAGTGCGCTCGTCAAGGTAGTTGGAGAACTTTCCTACAACGCCACTTTGTGCAGGTGCCGTTACATTACTCATTTAGCGCGCTCCCAGAAGCTAGGTCCAACAGGTTCAGTAAAGTCACTACGTGCAATAAGGTAGCCTTCGTCATCCACAGTGATAGGAAGCTGGGGGAGAGGGCGGGCTGCGGGGCCAAAAATCACGGCACATTCGTTGGCAATGTCGAACTGTGACTGGTGACAAGGGCACAGTAGGTGGTGTGTTTGTTGTTCATAGAGAGCAACTGGACAACCAACGTGCGTACAAATCTTTGAATATGCAACGATTCCGTCGTAAGACCACGATTCACGTTCTTTACTCGTCCAGTTCAGGTCTTCCTTCTTCAAACGAACAAGAAGAACAGCAGCTTTAGCCTTTGCGTTGAGCATTTCGTGTTCTGGAAGATCAACAAGGCCTTCGGGGATTACCTGGAATGCTGAGCCAATGGTGAGGTCAGATGCCTTAATCGGTGTTCCTTGAGGGTCACGAGTCAGTCGAAGACCCTTTTTCCACATGGTGTGCTTCAGTTCATTATTTGGGTCAACATCCATTGGAGCTAGACCGCGGAACAAAGCAATTGCTGGAAGCGGGAATGCAATCAACGCACCGATGAGACCATTGCGAATGAGAGTTCTGCGGCTGAAACCAGATTCTTCATCAGACTCACGGAAAATTTCTACCGCACGAGCTCGTGTTTCCTCCGTGCCGCGCACTGGGTGTCGGTGATCAATGGCTTCTTTGTCGGCCATTAATGCCTTACCCCAGTGAACGGCAGCGATACCGATAGCAAGGAGTGAGAATGCAATTCCGAGGCCGAGGTAGAGCGTGTTCATTCGAACTGAATGAACGTTTTCAGGTTCGATGGGAACAAACATGTACGCCCATACAGCAAACACACTTGCTGCAATAGAGAAGTAGAAGAGTCCGTAGACAACACGTTCGGCTCGCTTGGCTGCCTTGGGATCAAGGTCTGTTATGCGTGGGCGGTGTGGGGGAAGACCTGGGTTGGTGAATGCGTCGGGTGCAACTACACCAGTCCCGGTTACTTCTGCATTGTCTGCAGGAACGATGTCGGCTTTGCCGTTCTCGTTCTTAGCCATGTTTCTCCTTTAGATTCTTTCTAAACTTTGGTGAAGTCTTAGTTCGACTTAGCAGTAACCCAGACAGTCAGCGCAACGATTGCACCGAGACCGAAGACCCAGAGGAAGAGACCTTCTGATACTGGACCAAGACTTCCAAGTTCAAGACCTCCAGCTGATGGGTTTTCTTGGATGTAGGTCAGGTAAGAGATGATGTCCTTCTTCTCTTCGGGGGTGAGATTCAGGTCATTGAAAACGGGCATGTTCTGGGGACCAGTCAACATTGCTTCATATACGTGAACTGCAGCTACACCCTTGAGTTCAGGGGCATATTTACCTTCAGTAAGAGCACCGCTAGCTCCAGCGACGTTGTGGCACATTGCACAGTTGATGCGAAAGAGCTCACCACCGTTGGCAACGTCGCCTCCTTCAAGCATCGACTGGCTTGGAATTGCAGGGCCGGGAGCCAATGACGCTACATATGCTGCGAGTGCTTTGGTTTGCTCATCGGTAAATTGAACTGGCTTTTGCTCTGCCTGGGGACCAGACATCTGCATTGGCATGCGGCCAGTACCAACCTGGAAGTCGACAGATGCGGAGCCGACACCAATCAGAGTCGGTCCATTTTCAGTACCTTGTGCTTGCTTGCCGTGGCACGTTGCACAGTTAGCTGCAAAAAGCTTTTGTCCCTCTTCGATAACAGCGGGTGAGCTTAAGTCAGTGTTTGCGTTGGCTGTGCCGGTGCTGAAGGCAGCATAAGCACCTCCAGTTGCGACAAGGCCAATCAGAATCAAGGCAACAGAGGCAAGAGGGCCACGGCGTCCTTGACGAGCTGTTTGTGCAGTCTTCTTCTTAAACATGAACTATTTACCGTCCGTTATTTATTTGAGTACGTAGATGACGAGGAACAGGCCGATCCAGACAACGTCCACAAAGTGCCAGTAGTACGAGACAACGATTGCACTGGTTGCCTCTTTGTGACCGAAGTTCTTGACGGCAAAGGCACGACCAATGACCAACAAGAATGCAATCAATCCACCGGTCACGTGCAGACCATGGAAACCAGTGGTGAGATAGAACGCGGTTCCGTAAGCATTTCCGTTGAGCGTAATTCCTTCGCTCACGAGCACAGCATATTCATAGACCTGGCCAGTGACGAATATCGCTCCAAGAACATATGTGAGGAAGAACCACTCAACCATTCCCCATTGCGAAAGTTTCCATCCAGTCGAACGGGGTTGCATGCGTTCAGCAGCAAAAACACCAAATTGAGCGGTTACTGATGAAAGAACCAGGATGATGGTGTTGGTGAGTGAGTAGGGAAAATTGAGAACTTCTGACCCTGCTGCCCACTGTTCTGGGGCTGCAGTACGCAGTGTGAAGTAAATCGCAAACAAGCCTGCGAAGAACATAACTTCGCTGCCAAGCCAGACGATAGTTCCGACCGCAACAGGGTTGGGTCGACTCACAGTTGGAGTAATGGATGCTGAGTTCATAGTGGCTGCTGTCACCTTTCTATTATGGCGGAAATGACAAGTGGCGTGGGCGCAATCGACGACCGCCACGCTGTACAAGTAGCCTGTTACCTATGAGCGAAAACTACTCGTGGCCACAAATCCTCACTTCACTTCTTGAAGACACTGATTTGACCATTTCTGAAGCGGAATGGTCAATGAACCAAATAATTACTGGAAATGCAACGAATGCCCAAATTGCTGGATTTTTGATTGCATTGCGCTCCAAAGGTGAAGCGGTACACGAGCTAGTTGGATTCCGCGACGCTGTCCTCTCTAATGCCCTCGAACTACCCGTGCCTGCAATGGCACTAGATATCGTTGGTACGGGCGGAGACCGTCACAACACAGTTAACATCTCGAGTACAGCAGCCATTGTGTGTTCTGCAGCAGGTGTTCCAGTCGTTAAGCATGGAAACCGTGCAGCAAGTAGTGCCTCTGGTTCCTCAGATGTTCTCTCTGAACTCGGAATTAATCTTGGTCTGACCAATACCCAAGTGGCTCAGGTACTAGACAAAGTAGGAATCACTTTTGCGTACGCGGCAGCTTTCCATCCAGGTTTCCGGCACGTAGCAGAAGCGCGACGTGATCTTGGTGTACCTACAATTTTCAATATCCTTGGCCCCTTGTGTAACCCCGCACGTCCGGAAGCATCTGCTGTAGGAGTTGCCCATTTGGATAGGGTTCCCCTGATCACTGGAGTATTTCGCACACGTGATGCAACAGCTCTTGTCTTCCGTGGTGATGATGGTCTCGATGAGTTGACGACCACTGGTCACAGTCACATCTGGGAAATATCACGAGGTCAAATTGTTGAGCACGACCTCGACCCATCTGATTTAGGTATCCCACGCGCCCGACTAGAGGACATTCGAGGTGGTGAACCCAGTTACAACGCACAGGTGCTCAAGAACACCCTTGCCGGAGAAACAGGGCCAGTGAGAGATATTGTGTTGCTCAACGCGGCAGCTGGTTTAGTTTCCTATGAGCTTGCCCAAGATTCATCACAAGTCCTAAGACCCATCGCGGAAAGACTGCACGAAAAAATAGAGCTTGCTTCACAAGCAATTGATTCTGGTGCTGCCACGTCCAAACTCAAAGACTGGGTTCAGGCAACACAGATTTAATTTTGCGGAGAGTCAATATCTACCCAGTTCAGACTCTTCTCTACTGCTTTGTTCCACACACGCAGACGACGGGATCTCTCCTCCTCGGAGAATCTAGGTTCCCACCTAGATTGTTCTTGCCACAGGGATCGAAGTTCATCAGTGCTCTGCCAATAACCAACTGCTAAACCAGCAGCATAGGCTGCTCCGAGTGCTGTTGTTTCTGCAATGACCGGTCTCACGACGGGAACACCCAGAATGTCTGCTTGGAACTGCATTAACAAATTGTTGGCAATCATCCCACCATCAACCCGTACTTCTTTGAGTGGAAGACCTGTATCTGCATTTGTAGCATCAAGAACTTCTCGAGTCTGGAATGCAACTGCTTCCAAAGCTGCACGTGCAATATGTGCTTTGTTGACATAGCGGGTGAGACCGACGATGACTCCTCGCGCGTCAGGTCTCCAGTGTGGGGCGAATAAACCACTAAACGCGGGAACAAAATATGCGCCCCCGTTGTCTTCAACGCTTGAAGCCAATTCCTCGATTTCACTTGCACTCGAGATTATGCCGAGGTTGTCACGCAACCATTGAATCAGAGACCCGGTTACCGCTATTGAGCCCTCTAAAGCGTAATTGGCAGGTTGTTCTCCCAACTTATAAGCAACAGTTGTGAGAAGACCATTACGTGAATGCACAATGTCGTGCCCGGTGTTAAAAATCAGAAAATTACCAGTTCCGTAAGTGTTCTTAGCTTCTCCAGAGGAAAACGCTGCTTGGCCAAAAGTGGCTGCTTGCTGATCTCCAAGAATTCCTGATACTGGCACACCAGGAAGAACCTCTTGTGAAATCCCATATATTTCAGAAGAAGATTTAATCTCCGGCAGTATTTCTTGAGGAATATCAAAGAATCTCAGTAATTCCGCATCCCATTTAAGTGTGTGAAGATTCATCAAAAGTGTCCGAGAAGCATTAGTTACATCAGTTGCATGGACGCCGGTGAGATTCCAGAGCAACCAAGAATCGATAGTGCCAAACGCGAGCTTGTTTTGCGCCGCTAATTTACGAGCATGAGGAACATTCTCAAAAATCCACATAATTTTCGTGGCAGAGAAATAGGAAGCTAGAGGCAATCCCGTTTTTTCTTTGAGCTTATTGAAATCAAAAGAACCATCAGCATTTGCGGCTAGACGATCAACTAATTGTTGAGTTCTCGTGTCTTGCCAGACAATCGCGTTGTAGAGCGGGAGGCCAGTTTCTTTATCCCAAATAACTGTTGTTTCACGCTGGTTTGTAATACCAATCGCGCGGATCTGCACCGGTTTTACCCCTGCATCTTCGACAGCAAGCTCAATGACCTTTTTTGTATTTGCCCAAATTTCCTGGGGGTCGTGCTCCACCCATCCACTGTGAGGAAAGATTTGAGTCGTCTCTAACTGTCCAGTGCCGCATTTATTACCCATGCGATCGAAAACTATTGCTCGTGTACTGGTCGTTCCGTTGTCGATGGCAAGAACATAAGAGTCACTCATGGCTGAAAACTATCAGTAAAGACTGTAAATTACTGATTTTTTTGTGGCTCTAAAGGCTTTGCTGCACCTGCGAAAAAAACCGCACAAGCTACAAATAAAGCGAGTAAATAGAACATGTTGAGAAGTCCCCACGCCTGACCGATAAATCCCAAAAGGGGAGGACCTACTAAAAACGCGGCATATCCAAAAGCTGTGACAGTTGCTACGCGTTGGGATGAATTTTCTCCGTCGGCTGCAGCTGAAATAAACAAAGGGAATCCCAGAGCAACGCCCGCACCCCAAAGAGCAGCTCCTAGCCAAGCCAAATAAATTGTGGGGGAGAGGATGACTAGCAAAATTCCGATAACGCCAGCAGTTCCCAACACGCGCAATGCGAATACTCGTCCAAATCGATCCACTAAACGACCGCCAGAGAATCGAGTAATTACCATGGCCAGAGTCATGATTGCAAATGTGATACCTGCAGTTGTTGTATCAAGACCGTAGTCGTCAACAACTGATAGAGCTAACCAGTCATTCGAGCCACCTTCGGCAAGTGATAACCCCATGATTCCAAGACCCAGAAACACAATTCGTTTGGACAGCACGACTGGCTCACGATGTGCTTGTTTCTCGCTGCTGGAAACATGGGTTCGTCCCGTGGACAGAGGAAGATTCCTGTAAGTGAACCATGCAATCGCAGTTGTAATAACTGCAATAACAATCATTTGGATAACTAGGGAGAAATTCGTGACGATGGCCAAGGTTCCTATGCCGGCTCCAGCGAGTGCACCCAAGCTATAGGCGCCATGAAGCTGGGGAAGTAGGCTCTTGCCTCGGAGTTTTTCTAGTTCTGCACCCTCTACGTTGATGCCGACATCCCCGATACCGTATCCCAATCCTGCAATAAGTCCACCGACAGCAACACCAACAGCCGATCCTTCAATAAGGGAGAGCGCTTGGACAACTTGCCCGATTCCAAGTGTTGTAAAACCAACTACTACGGCGGTGCGAGCACCAAATCTTGCAACGAATCGACCAGAGGCAATGAGTGCAGTCATTGCCCCTACGGAGCCGGCAAAAAGAACCCATCCCAAAATTGACGTAGAGACATCAATGAAACTTCGAACATCTGGCAGTCTGACCAGCCAGGAAGCGCCGCCGACACCGAAAACGAAAAAGTATAAAAAAAGGATGACTGCTTGCGCGCGTAACGATTTAACCTGTGGAACGACAGTGTTCATAGATGTATTGAATCACATCTATCGACGCGCGTCGACAACTTTGTGGGGCCTTGTTGCTTTATTGAATAACATTCCAGAAAGCAGAAGGAAGAATGGCACGAGGAATGCTGTAAAAAGACCCGCAACCTGACCAATGAAACCCAGAAGCGGGGGACCAGCAATACCCGAAGTGTTACTCGCGATAACGAGGACCCCAACACGTGTGCCAGCCAATCGCGAATCTTCTGAAACTGCAGAGACGCACAGGGGGAAACCAATTGAATTTCCAAGGCCCCACAAAGCAGCTCCAACCAAGGGGAGTGCAACCCATCCTGTTAAAATCACGATGAGAATACCCAGTGCGGTTATTGCGGCGAATGCCAGCAGGGCCTTAGAACGCCCTAACTTGTCAACTATCGGTCCGCCAGAAAGGCGTCCTACTGCCATTGCTCCAGCAAAAACAGTGTAAGAAGCTGTAGCAATCGCCGCTGACAGTCCAGCATCCACAAGCGCGATGGGAAGCCAAGTGCTTGCCGTTCCTTCCGCGAGATTAAAGCCAATCACAATGAAAGCAACCATAAGGGTCTGTGGTTCGCGCCAAACCCGACGACGATCTCGTGCAGTTGCTACTGTCTGAATTTCTTCAGTATTCATATCATCATGAACATGCTTCCCAGAGGTTCTGGGAAGTGGTGTGCATACAACAAGAGTGACTATCAATACCAGGACTGACATAACCAGGAAGTTAGTAAAGACGCTTATTCCTGCAACGATTGCAATGGTTCCAATGGCGCCACCTAACAATGAACCAAGGCTAAATGCCCCGTGTAACGAGGGGAGGAGACTCTTTGGTGATTCACGGTCAACATTTGCGCCCTCGATATTGATTGCAAGGCCACCTGATCCACCAGAAAGGCCAACCAGAACAATCGCAATTGTTGACAGGGGAAGCGCCCCTAACTCAGCAAATAAGCCGAGAGCTGCTAGAAAGACTGCTCCTGCTGAATATGCACAAATGAGGACAATTCTTGTCCCAAATCTGGCAATGATAGGACCACTAATAAGTAAGCCTGAAAGTGAACCTAATGCCATCGCGAGGGTAAATAAACCCATCTGGGCTGTGTCTAAATTCAGTAGCTTTTGTATTTCTGGAGTTCTGCTGACCCAAGTAGAGAAATAGAGACCCTGCACTCCAAAAGCCGCGAATGTAAGCCAGTACCAGGTTCTGCCCGAGATTCTCTGTTTGCTCACCTCTTTAGCGTAGGGGATGTAATAGTCTAAGAATGAACTGACATAATGTGTATTATCCGCTTTATAGACAGTTTGGTGATCTCTCAAGCCAACCCCAATACAACAGGAGTAATAGCACTGAATTTCTGATCCTGAAGCACTCTCTGGTACCTGAATGAAGTTTTCAGCATTGTTTTGATCGAGTTTCACCTTTTACATTGTTGCGACTGACATAAAAATATTTGGAAGGTAGAAACACCTGTTGTAACTCAAAATCAGCGCGAAATCCCAGTTGTGTTCCTCAAACAGCTTTATAGTGTGAAGGCGATTATCGCGAAATTAAGGAGAAACATGTCTACCCCAACCCCAGATCTTCAGGGTTTTGCCTTCTACGGAGATGGCCACGAAAACTCTAAACAAGCAGTAAAAGTTATTCAGACTGGTCTCTGGATCGGTGCAGTTCTAGCCGGTTTATTTGGAGGCATGATCCTCGCTTGGCCCGGAGCGACCCTTCTGGTCATTGCGGTATTGCTTGGTCTGTACTTCCTGATCCGTGGACTAGTTCGTCTCGTAGTCGGAATCTTTGCCCCGGGCCTCACTGCTGGTGGACGCGTACTCAGTATTGTTTTGGGCATTCTTCTTATAGTCGTAGGTATCTTCGCAATGAGAAACCCAGGAACATCGCTTGAGTTGCTTGGAATTCTGATCGGTCTTTCTTGGATCCTCGATGGAATCGCGACTCTTATCGAGTCTGGACGTGCTGCCTCGCGCGGTTTCGCAATCTTTGCAGGAATTATCGGCATTGTGGCCGGTATCGTCATGCTCTTTGTGCCGCTCGGTGGTGTCGCTGTTCTGACAATGGTTGCCGGAATTTTCTTGATTGCACTTGCAATCATCCAGGTAATTGGAGCAATCGTGATCGGTGTACAGGCCAAAAAGGCCGGTATCTAGAAATATCGAAGAAGAAAGGCCCTGGTTTATTCCAGGGCCTTTCTTCTTATCTGAGCGCGATAGCTTTATCGATGAGCTCAAAAAGAGGTTCAGGCGAATATTTTTCGCTGGATGAAGCCAACTCAGGTTTCGTCCACCAGCGAATGTCGGAAATGTCTAGAAACTCGTTTGCCATCCAGTTGTCGTTAACCGGCTGGA